>JAFXVZ010000019.1 GCA_017534535.1 Bacteroidaceae bacterium
ATACGGCGCTAGAAAGATGGTCTGTTGAGAAACACGCCATCTTTTTTTTCGAAAATGAATACGATGAGTTGTTAACCTTTCCATTATTTCTGTCATAAAGGGTAGAAACAAGCATTAATAACAATTTAAATATTCATAGTTATGGAAACAAAGACTCGTTACACAATGGTAAACAAGAGAGGAGAGGAAATCTATCATTCTAACAGCTTCTTAGGTTTTATTGGATCAACAATCTTGGCACAAGTATTAGGAGTGATTATGTTCCTTCTTTTTGTAGCCATCATCAGTGGCATTGCTTCAATATTTAATTAGCGAAAATGGATAATTCTATAGTATCATTCACTGATAATTCACCTAGGAAATGCGAAAATCGTGCATACTAGCATTAGTTCATCTTGGACTTCTTGGAATTCTCATATATTACGAGATGTGGACATGGTTGATAATAGTAATACTTATTGGAGGTGTTATTTACTTCCTATTGCTTTTTGCCATCCTCTTAGAATTAGGATTCCGTTCGAAATACCCGTTTGATTTTCTCGTACATACCAGGTGGATTAACCGATATTTTGAGAATAAAGGATTTGAATTGGTTAAACATAACACTTACAATACGGATTTCCCTGAATCAATATACAGAAGAAATGAAGTCAATGTAATAGTAAGACTAAACGCCCCAATCACGGAGCACAAACCACTAACGATTACAGTGATAGCATCTGGCAAACAGAAGAAAGTATGGACTTTCCCTGCCAATAAGGATGAAAAGGTGTTTGAGAGTTTTGAGTTGTTTTTACAATCAAATTAAAAAATTCATCTATACTGTTAACCTTTTGCTTTTATATGTCATTAAGGGTAGAAACAAACATTAATAACAATTTAAATTTTGATTTATGGAGACTATATTTTTCTTAGTTATTGCAGTATCATTAGCATACGCAGTTGGTTGCTGGGGTAGAACTCGCAAAATTGGTTTTGGACTGGCTTTTGTCCTTTCACTGGTTAATTTGCTTGTAGGCATTATAGCCGTAGCATGTTCAAAGAAGCTAGAAGATAACAAATAAATAAAAGAAAAGAATTATGAGAACAGCAGGTTGGGTATTTATCGTAATTGGCGCACTGGCTTTCTTAGGTGCTGCATCAAAAGGTAATAGCGTATTTGGTCCACTTTTTTGGATAGGAATCGGTGGAGTATTACTTTATTTAAAGAGAGAACGTGAAGAAAACAAAGAAAATAGTTCCGGTTCAGTTCCTTCGGTAAAGAAGGAATCTATAAAACCAATAGAAAAAGAAATGAGCATGGTTACAGAACCATTAGAGAAAACAACATCCGTTACTTTTGAGCAAAAAGAAGCGGCTCTCTGTTTAATAGCATTCTTCGCTGGTTATAATGACGACCTGACAACTGATGGAGCAGCTTACATGGTTTCATATCAATCAGCCATCTGGTTCGGAATTGGCAATTATAAAGAAACTCTTACAGCTGCCTTACCTAAATATCAAGACGCAGACAAGCTAATAGACACCGTTTTGACCATCAAAGATACAAAATCAAGAGAGTTCATCCTCCTCACTTGCTATGATCTCACCAAGATGTCTGGCAAAGCGGAAGCTTATGAATTCTTATATAACATTGCAAATGATATGGGTTATAATAAGGAAAAGTTTCAAAAATTGATTGACCAATACTCGGATAGGCCATCAATAAACTAACAATTACAATAGAACACTTGTAGCCATAATATAAAGGTAATATTCATAGTTGTAAGATGGGATGGACTGTTGTGAAACACTCCATCCGCTTTTTTGTTAAATTTTGCAAACATCGAACGACATACTGTAACTTTTGGACTTGTTCTGTCATAAAGGGTAGAAACAAAAAAAAATAATATGGAAAGTTTAAACATTCAAATCGACAAGAACAACGTTGAACAGCAGAAGGCGTTCGACTTGGTAGCAAATACTAACACCTGCCTTTTTATCACAGGTAAGGCCGGTACTGGTAAGACAACGTTCATCAAGCGCATACAGGCTGAGATCAGCAAGAATTTTTTAGTTCTTGCCCCCACTGGGATAGCTGCTATAGCTGTTGGTGGCCAGACGATGCACTCATTCTTTGGATTTCCTTTCCAGACGATGGGACCACATACAAAATTAGAAGTTCTTCCTGAGAAAAAGATGCTTCTAAGGGAAGTAGACACAATCATTGTAGACGAAGCATCTATGGTCAGAAGCGATATGGTTGACGGCATGGACAGATACCTCAGAATGGCATTTGAAACCAATATGGCTTTTGGTGGAAAGCAGGTAGTGTTTGTAGGCGATCTGTTCCAACTTCCTCCAGTAGTGAAGCAGGGATCAGCGGATGCAGAAATGCTTCGCGACCTGTATGGGCCAGGACTCCCTTTTTTCTACAAGGCTTTCGTTCTGAAGAGAATGAACTTGCCAAAGATCGAGTTCCAAAAGGTTTATCGCCAAAGCGATGAGGATTTTCTAACGATTCTCAACAAAATGCGGAATGGTGAGGTAAAATCAGAAGATCTCGCTTTGCTTAATAAGCACGTAGGAACAGAGGAGAATAATGAAGATTTCTCTGTAACCCTTACCTCATTTAACTATATGGCAGAGAAGATAAATGAGCAGAAACTTAATGAGATTGAGGAAGAAGAGTTCCTGTATCGAGCAGAAATAAAGGATGAATTCAAGAATAATGATGCTCCTGTTCCAGAAATACTCAGATTAAAGGTTGGTGCACAAGTCATTTTCTGTCGTAACAATCCAAATTCTGGTTACATGAATGGAACGATTGCAAAGGTCTCAGCCTTGGAAGAGAATAAGATTCTTGTCAGGCTTGAAAACGGTGGTGAGATTGAGGTGCATAAGGTAAGTTGGGAGAATGTCGAGAGCCAGTACAATCGCGACACTCGCAAGATGGAATCTACCATTATAGGCTCTTTCACTCAATATCCTATCAAGTTGGCTTGGGCTATCACTATTCACAAGTCACAGGGTATGACGTTCGACCGCATGCATTTTGATCTGTCAAGAGGTACATTCCAAGCAGGACAGGCTTATGTGGCCATCAGCCGTATGCGCTCATTAGAGGGTTTAACATTGAGTCATCCAATCATGCCACATCATATCATGCAGAATCCTGAAGTTCGTGCATTTGCCAATTCCTTCAATGATGCAGTCATGATTGACGATGAAATAGAGATCGGCAAAATGGTATATAAACATCTGGCCAAGAAAGAATATGATTTGGCTGCAAAGGTTTGTTTAGACTTGGTTGTTGCAAAATCAAAACGAAATGACCTGAGAAATGCAGCATTAATTGCCAAGAAAATGTTCGACATAATGCTTGATGACAAGAATTTGATGGGACGTACAAAGAAGGTGAAACTCCTTAAAGATTGCAGTATGACATGTAATTTTCTTAATGCAGTTTTCTGTCTGTATGGTAATCGTTATGAAGAGGCTATAGGTTATGCAGATATGGTACTGAGTAGAAAAAATTGTTTGGAGGCGATGTTTGTCAAGGAACGTGCATTGTATGAATTATGTAGATACGACGAGGCTTTTGATATGAACTATCAGATTATCAACACCTCTAAGGAGGCTGAGGAGAAGAAAGCCATTGATAAGAAATTGCTCCTTTTTGAGGCAAGGGTTAATGCTCAGATAGGAAATCCCAATATTTCAATTTGCAAACAACTGATTAATATCTGTCCAGAGTGTATTGATGCTTATTGTCTTCTGAGAAAGGATGCAATAAGGAATGGAAAATCCATCGAAGTGTCTGAGGATGAAGAAAATGCAAGCCTCATGCTATCATTCAATGACTCTAATGTTTCTGACGATGATTTCAGAAAGACACTTATGAAGGCAGATCTTTCTGGCAAGGAATGCTTAAAACTTAGGAGAAGGATTAATAAAATTACTATTTAAATTGTTTGGATCATGAGAAAAAAGATTTTTGTTGTTCTGTTGTTAGTAGTGGTTTTGATCACTAGTGTTGGATGTAATCATGAATCTAATCCAAAAGCTTATCAATTGGATTATTACATGGATACAATTCAAGGTCATGTAATTATTTCTGCAGTCTGTGTGAAAAGTGATGGGAATGGAATAAGCGTAAGTTCTGTCAACGTTGGTACTACGAGGCAATCTAAAGAAAAGGGATATTATGGAGAAGAAACAGAGTTTTAAAATATTCGTAGTAATTGTAATCTTTGCAACAGTGATAGTATCATTATACAATGTTCAAGGGGGGCCTAGTCATAGTAAAACTCGAGCAGAACTATCAGAAAAGGAAAACATTCCATCTTTATTTGGAATATCTATGCAAGGAGTAAATCAAGATGAGATTATTAAGAATATGGTAGAAAAAACTGAAGAATTTGATTATTTCGGCAATGAAAGAGAAGGGATAAAGCGAGTGTTGTTTTGTGGTGTTCCTTGTGGTCTAAATATTCAATTTGAGCAGAAAAATGGGACAACTGTTATTACACACGTCGTGCTTTTTACTTCGCTTCAGGACAAAGCAACTTTTGACAATCTCAAAAGCTCTATTTCTAAGAAATACGGTAATCCTGATTTAGAAGAATATGAGGAAGGAACTGAGGTAATCGACGGTAGATATTACGGAAAGTGCAGATGGAATAATGGAGAAATAATGCTACGTAATACACATCGTGATGAAGGTGGGTTTCTCGTTTTTTTATATCCAGTCACCAATATGGGACATTCGTCCCGAAAAACTGTAACCACTAAATCTGACAGCTGTATCAAGACTAAATTTACATGGGAAGATAGCCATGGTAATCTATTTCCTGTCTATATGACTAGCAAAGGCTCATGCTTTGTTATAAGAACTTCAAAAAACGGTGAGAACTATAGAGCTTATCTTGGGAAAGAAGTGTCTGAGCAAATTTGTAGGGAATTGGAACAAAAAATGACTCAAGCTAATGACAGCTTCTTATTTAATGAAGTAACGTTAGATGATAATCGCACATATTACAATGATGTGGATTTTGACAACAATGTAGAAAAGATTGAGAGAAAAGATAATGGTGAGATCTTGGTATATAAAGCAGACAACAAAGGGAAGTGTGTTATAGACGTGTCATCCGATATACCTTATTGTTGGATAAGAATTAATCTTTGTTGTCCAGCTCATAAAGCATATACGACCATCAATTACAAGATGCAGACTATTTATGTAGAAGCTCATTATGGTTGTAATGATTGCCAGATTAATCAATACAAAAAAATAGGAGATACTTGGAGAGAGGTTTTGCCAGTAAAACCTCTCTCATTAATAAATCTAGATCTATTTCCAAAGGAACCCTTTTACTGGGATGAATATAAATGGTGCTGGCGGATACGATAAATTATTAGGGATATTATTATTTGTGGAGAACACATTTCGTTCATAACCTAATGTGTTATTAATAACAACAGATCCACTCACGTTTTTCCTATACCCCCAAAACATGACTTTATTAATAATCAGAGCCCGACCTGCAGATGCAAGCCGGGACTTCTTTGGGATTGTATGTAGAATGGCTATGCCATGAAGTGCTTGATATGACGAGCTGATGTAACCTTGGCATCATAGATGACAGTTACTTCGCGAGTACGAGGATTCCACTTGGTGTCCATAACGCCCTTCATGTGCTCAACCTTAGCAACTACTTTCCTGTGTGAATCGTGACGGCTCACCATAAAGGTACAGGTCTTCACGTCAGGACGATAGGCATGCTTCTTATAAGCATCGAAGTGAGAGGTTCTATTATTCATCTTGTCAAAGTGCGAAACCTTCTTGTCGTTAGTAACTACCACAACGGTTGTATTCTTGCCGTGATTTGTATGTTTCTTATTACCGGCCATTGCTGGCATTGCGGTTGTGATAGCCATCATCATCATGGCTGCGATCACCTTATTCATTGTCTTCATAATCTTGTCTCCTATTCTTTAAATGGTTCGACATTTGTTTCTTGTTTACGGTGCAAAGTTAGTGTAATTTGGTGAGGTTTGAAAGAGAAATATCCTATTCAGCAAAGACGGATTCCCTAAAATGTTGTGGGGATTTTCCCTATGAAACCCATATCACTTGTTGATTAGTACCTTACCACTTTTGCCATCAGTAGCCTCGGTATTCAGTACGGATTCCGTGAAATCTTCCTTTCCGACTCAACTTTAATATACCACTATTTACAGGAAGATTACTAATCTGGCTATCTATGATAGCCTCGTTTGTGACTGCCAAGAACCATTGTCTTTGCTGCCTGATGGCATCTGCGGGCAAAGGCCAAATCGTCCTCATCATCCTTCTTCCTTGGCAATTCATTGCCACATCCTCCTCCACCGCAGGATTGAGAGATAGTTGTAGCAGCATCAACACAGCCAAAGAATAGACAGGCTGTAGTAGCAGCAACCTCTGCGGCTCTCTCCGCCACCCCTTCAGCCAGATTCAAGTCCATCTTCATCAGATAGTTTGTGGCAGACTCAGCTCCTATTTGATAGACTTCGGCCTTGGTTCCAACAGCAATGTCGCGTATCGCATCAACAGCTTTCAACATCCATCCTGCATTGGTCAGCCGCTCCTTGGGCTTGTCGCCGAGTGCCTTCCTCACTATTTCTTTCTCCCTATCATTCATGACGTATTTGTCGAGTCGGGGATTGATGATGACTTGAACAGCATTCCAGAGCCCTGGCCAGATAGTTTCCAGTACGTTGGATATGTTGTCGTAGTTGGCGGCTTTCTCTTTAGCTTTCTCGTAGGAATCTATGGTAATGCCCCGTTTGGCCATCTCATCGTATTGGTGTATCTTCTTGATGGCTATGGCATTCTGGCGCATTTCCTGCTTGACGATAGCGCGACTTCTGCGTGTCAACTCGTCTTTGTGAACGGAAGCAAAACAGCGGAGGATAGTCTGCATGTCGGTCATCACGGACTTGATGTCTGCGTCACGCTTCTTTTTGACTTCTTTAGGATCATCGAAGAAACCTATCTTCCGGGCTTTGATTTTGTCTATCTCCTCAAAAGCAGCGGTGATGACATCCATGATGGTGACATTAAGTTTGCCATTAGCTTTCAAGTTATCGATAATGGCTCCTTTGGTCTCTGGGTTATAAGCGAACACCATTTTGTCGAAACTCACCATGTCGGCCACTTCCTTGGGGTCGCCGACAGCATTAACCAGCTCTTCGACTCTTTGTTCCAAAACAGTTTTCTCCTTTTGAACCTTGTCCTTCTCTGCTCTGGCATCACTCAGATCTATGCGGGCAGTTTCCACCTGTGTGACTATCTTGGCCACCTGCTTACGTCCTTCTCGAATGTCGTCTTCGACCAGGGATTGTATACGTCCAGCCTGCTGGAGCTTATCTTGAATTATGGCATACTCCTTAGTGGCAGATTCTGCTTTTTGTTCTGCTTCGTCAGCCTTTCTTAATGCCTCCAACCTCTCCTGCTCCAGCTTTCTCTTACTCTTCTTGCGATGTTCTTTGCGCTCTTCTGGTGTCATCAGCGATGTATCTTCACCTCGTGCCAATCCCCATTTACTGTTGACTTCCTCGTAGAGCATGGTATGCCAATGTTTATATGATGTGTACGCCTGATACTTGGTCTTGCCAAAATAATGGGCATAGCTGACCATAGGAACCTTCTTCTTCACAGCAGGCTTATAAAAGCGTTTCTCTTCCTCGGTCAAACGCTCGTACTGACGGGTTATGATATGCTTGGGGCGCTCCTTGCCGTCTGGCTCAATATCAGGATCGAGGTCATAGCCACCAGTCCTGCCTTGAGGCTTCCGCTCTGCTACAGGAACCACCAAGGCATGGAAATGTGGGGTAGTCTCGTCCAAATGACATTCAAGTCCGAGTACGTTCTCTTCACCAAATTTACGACAGAGGAACTTATAATACTCCAGTGCCAAGGTTTCGATTTGCTTGTAACCCGGATGATTTGGATCGTCTGCCAACGTGACGGAACTATTGTCCTCGCGCCAGTCAAAATCCATCGGTTTGCCGAAAGCAATCTCCGTCATGCGGTCATGGTCACCGTTGAGCACAAAATCAACACAAGTGTTTGGCTGGTTAGGTGCATCGGGCGACCACGGCTTGAACTTTAATTCTTTCAGCCGTTCGTCGTATCTCTCTTTCAATGACTTTTTCTGCGTACCGAGAGGGATGATAGTGGGACGGGCATAGATAGGCTTACCTTTTTTCTTGCCAATCTTCTTACCTCTTTTAATCTCAAAATTGAGATGACTTCTTGACCAGTCATACCGATTTCCCGGTTCTCTGTTCTTGGCATCGTATGTCTCCTTAGTCCATCCACGTCGCTCATTTTCCCGGCCTTGCGCTGTGACAAAGGACGGAGAAGCGGAGATATTGAGCGACTGGTATTGTTTCTCACATATTTGCATTGCCTTATTCTTTTCGTTAATTATATGGGGGTCTTGGGGGCGCAGCCCCTGAGCGGTGGTCCAGGAGAGGGTCACTCCTGGTCGGGTTCCAAGGGCAGACAGCCTTTGGCATATTGGGGTAAAATGGCAGAATTGTCATTATTACCCCTAATATGTTGTGGACTATTATTGTAGTCCACCCTGCGGCACGCCCGTCTTGTTCCATTCCTTGTCGCGCAGATAGATGAACAGGTAAGAGCGAGATGCGAGGTCACCTTGCAATCGCTGTGCATGAGCGAATGCAGCAGTTCGTTCGTCTGCCGTCAATTGCTTCCAAGAATCGAATGCCTGCGCCTCGTTGTTACCCGTCTTGGCATAAACTTGCTTCAGGCGTTCAAAAGACGAGGTGGGGTCATTGGCGTTGAAATCGCTATCACTCCTGTCCTTCCTTTCGTTCGCTGATGAAGGAGATGGGTCGTCGATTGTCTTCTTTGTGACATTGGCAGACCGAGCGGTTGACTTGGCTGTCCTGCATTTTGCACTCTCGCTGCACTTACGGCTCTTCACCTCAGCTGCCATTCGCAGGGAATCAAGATCCTGAGCAATCAAATCGAAGTATGTCTCCAAACGAAGGTCATCCATCGCAGGACGTGTGCCATCAGTAGCATACGTAACGACGGCCTTCACCAACTTGCCCACATCACTGTTGTTCATACGTGTACATGCTACGATGAGCACGTTCGATAAAAACTGAATACGATCAATTGTCTTCATAACTTAATAAATTAAAGGGTTATAAAATTATTCACATCATACATTACACTTCATCTTCTTGCTATCAGAACACTCCCAAGGCGATCTCTTTTTCAATCTCATCAATCATCTCATCGGTGATGCTGTGAAAGACCTTGTATAAATCATGCTGCCGAAGGTCTTCACCATTCTCTATCCACCCACGTACAGTGAGTTTGAGAGCATCAAGGCCGCAGGGTTGTTTGTCATCAGTTTGAGGTTTCATCGTGGTATAGCCATACTTTGCCACCTGATTGCCCCACCATTCTTTAAACTTCTTGTTGTACTGGATGATAATGTCCTCGGGGTCGAACTCTCGGAACGTGTCCTTGAATTCAGGATAGTTTGCGAAGTAACAGAGCAGTTTGACAGGCGTACATTCAGCACCATTGCGACCGAGGAATATTGCAGCAACATTCGTACAGACATCCTTCCCAAGTTCTTTGCCACTCCTTTCCACCATCAAGTAATATCCCAAGAAATGCTTCAAGAAAAGAGCCATATCTGCATCCTTGGTATTATAGATCAGATTAAGACGGTTTAATGTTGGAACGGCAGTATTCACAGCCTTATCAACATGCTCCAGTGCATATCTCCAAGAATCTGGACCGAAGGCCTTATAGACCTTATCCAGACTCGGAAACCTCTGCAAGAATATCTGCTCACTCTCCGTTAGCTGTCCTGAGGCTACGCTGTTCGAGTTCTTCAACAAAGTTTCTTGCTTCAGTCCGGTTATCAACCCGTCCACATTCCTTGCTACGTTTATCTGTTCCATCGTTCTTCTTTATTAAATTCTGTGAATCCTGTGTCCATTTATGGGCTGTGGCCTGCCAGTCGGTCATTCGACTGTTACCAACCATCCAATCCTTCGATGAGTAGTAGTCATGGAATCGCTGAGGAAGTCCATTCTTCAGCTCGTATCCATCGGGTATCACACATGCTGCCATGTAAGACTCGACATCAGCAACCGTCGGGACGACCTTCTCTCTCTCGGTTTGTCTGTCGTCTTTATCTTTAGTATTATATAGCGTCTGGCCATCCGTCCGCTTTACCGTCAAGTTATCCGTCCATTCCAAAAGGGTATATTTGGGCGGCATATGGCGTGAGCGACCATCAGTGAACTTGATGAGACCAGCATCAGCTAACTGCTTCCTGGCTGTAGTCAATGCCGTTTTGCACACATGCAACTTGTCGCAGATTACAACCGTAGAACAAGGGAACGGCATCTTCCAATTCCGCCTGTTACACTCGTTGAGGAGGTAAGCATAGAGTGCTATTGCTGTTGAGGAGAACATGTATTCCTCGTGAACACTCCAAAACCGATTTAGATAACCTATATATGTCATTTCTTACTCGGTTTATATTCTGCCAGCTTACCAGACTTTATCAGGTCATTGACCTCCTGTTTAGAGTAGAGATTCTTCCGTCCCACCTTTTGGCTGCGAAGAAGCCCAGACTTCTCTATTCGCCATAGGGTAGGATAAGAGATGTGTAACTCACCGCAGACTTCGCTGCGATCATAGTAGCCCTCTTCAACAGGGCTATCCTCAAAGTTGCCGATGTTCTTCTCTGCGAGGCACCGGCTGACAGTCCGATAGATGATGTCTTCGAACTGCTGTTCATTAAGTACAACGATGTTCTCCATAATCCTAATATTTTTATTAATTTCTTGAAATTTTTTGCAAATTTCGGTGTTTTTTTTGATATTGATACGATGGAATATGTGGATTCGGATATTTGTGTAAACGGACTGAATATCAATATAATACAAAAAATCCACACCCTTTTGAGGTGTGGAAAAAGTGTGGTGTGGAGTGTGGATTTTTACTTTTTGAAGGTTAGGGACGGGAATGCTTTCCTGAAATTATCACTTGGTGGTCGTTGTGTTATATATTTCTCTGTAACATTGATGTTCTCACAGACTGCTTTTAGCCATCCCTCATCATAATAAACTTTTAGTTGAGCAATGGTATATCGGATATTAACTTTCTTACCGTTTAGATAAAGAGGAGAGAAATATGCGTGAGTGACATATTGGATAAATAGATTCTCATCGGCATTGGTAACGACTTTGCTTTCTCGAAGGAAACTATATAAACACTGTAAATCTGGGCCATCATCCCTTATCGATTGATAGCTGGGCATTGTCGAGAAATCAATTTTTGGTGCTGGATTTGGAGCTGCTTTTTCTTCTGGAGTGTTGTTCTCAACGTCTATTGGAGCCTTAGCCTTGTCTTTCGGGCTGTCTTTCGTAGAAAGGGTTGTTTCTCTTTCAGCAATATAGAACAGAATTCCCTCATACCGACCGAGGCTTATAGTGTATTTACGGAATTTATCCTTATTCCAATTACCACTATCCAAATCCTCTACTGGCTTAAACTTTTTTGCCAGGGTCAAGTAATCGTGATGTTCAAGAGGATGTTTCAAGTCATTTCTTCGGCAGCCATTGTAAGTATCAGTAAAGCCGTTGACATACCAACGGCTTATTTGTGACTTGAACAGATTGGCTTCCCCTTTTGTCACCTCGCTGTATTTGACTTCTATGTTTTGCAGTAGTTCCAGAATATCTGCTCTGACCATAGCTTGCACATGCGGCTTCTTATACTCAGAGACAAAGAGAGAATAACCCTCGACCTTCTTTGAGCTGAAATCCTGATAGTCGCCCTTGACGATGGGTTTCACCCACTCATGGAGAAAATCATATGCTTCCATATCACTTACATCCTCTTCTGTTAAATGGTTACATACCCCTGCTTACTTACTGCCTTTTCGCTATTACTTACTGCCAAATCTGTGTTACTCCCTGCTTCCGAGGCAGTAAGTGGACGGCTTATACGTACTGTAAACTGGCGTCCTTCCTTGCTATGATTACGGGCGCCCACTTTTACCTCTATAAAACCCATCATAACTACTTCTCTTTCAATTCGTTTTCAATATCCTCGATAGAGGGGAGAGAACTCTTGAAATTCTCTGGGAATACCTTAGACAGTTCATATTCTGATATACCCAAAGGCTGGTTATAACCTTCAAGGGCATAACGTGCCATCACTTCATTCTTACTCTTGCAAATAAGCAACCCAATGGTATCATTGTCGCCTTCGCGTTTTAGAATGTGGTTAGCAAAGGAAACATATCCACTAAGTTGTCCGAGGAAAGATGGTTCAAATTTTTGGGTCTTGATCTCCGCAATGACGTAACTATGGATATGAGTGTTATAAAACAGCATATCGCAGAAGAACTCTTCGCCCTCCACAACCATTCGATATTCTCTTCCCATAAAGGCAAAGCCGTTTCCCAATTCGAGCAATAGCTTTTGTACATTGGTCATCAACGCATCTTTCAACTCTGTCTCATCGTATTTCCCACGAATCTGAGTATAATCGAATAAATACGGGTCACGTGTGAGTTCTTGAGCAAGGTCACTTAATGGGGCAGGCAGTGCCGACTGAAAATTGGTAACAGCTTTTCCTTCACGTTCATACAGCATTGTATCGATGACATTGTCAAGAACTGCACGGCTCCATCCATTTTCAACGGTCTTATGTACATAGAATATAGCTTTTTCTGGAGCTTTCAGGAATTTATCTATAAGCAACTTATGATGCCCCCATGGGGTAGAGAAAATATCGTGACACGCTTTTGCCATGATACCATCTTCAACATTCTGAACAATAGCATGTTTAGAATTACCCTCAACTTGGGGGTAATTTTCAGAATCAACCGTTTGAGCGAATTTGCCCCCAAGTTGGGGGTGAAAGTCAAAAGCATTGGAATACAGCAAATAGAATCTTTTGATATAGCCAAGATTGGTAGGCGAGAATCCTTTCACATCAGGGAACTCATCCTTCAGATCGAGACTTAGGTTCTTGAAGAATCCTGACCCATATTTGTTCTCCATGTCACGCTCCACTATATCCTTGCCCAATGACCAGTAAAACTTCAACATTTCACTGTTCACCTTCACTGCCGCCTTAACCTGACTTTGACGGAAACGCAGGCTGAGAGACTTCACCCACTCAGCATACTCATTGTTTATATGTATCAACTTACTCATGTCTATACTAATTTACTGCAAAATTACTGCTTTTTTGTTAAAACGGGTCAACAGGCCCGACATTTTTAATTGGCGTTGTCACTTAATTGACTTGGATAAGGCATCCAAAACCTTTCTCCGCTCTGTCTCGCTTAGGCCTTGAAGCTGTTCCAATAGCATTGCACTACTGCTCTTTCCTCCGTTTTCATTGAGAAGGTAGGCATTGTATTCCAACATCTTTTCCAATGGGTATGTTCCTATATAGTTTGAAGTGATGTCTCCACTGCTGCTGTGTCCCATACTATCACTTATATACTTATAAGGTACGCGACCAGAGTTGTTGAGATTCGTTGCAAAACTATGTCGTGCCCAGGTAGGTGTAGGCAGTTGTTCCAAGCCAAGAAGTTTGGCAACAATTTCCATATGTTTGCGGATGTATTTGTTGTAACGCTGAATGACCCAAATCTCTTTATCGGGAGTGATGCCCTTGCTCATGATGGAGAAAACACGTTGTCCTTGTCTTGGCTTATTAGCATATTTATCGAGTATTTTCTTGATTTCAAGTGTAACGGGAAAGATGACCTCGCTGGCATCTTCATTGCGATCCATCGTCTTGTGACGCAGAAAACGCAGTTGCTTTCCATGAGTAGCAAAGTACCACTCGTCATATTCCAGTCGCAACGTGTCTGCCAGGTTCTGACCATCGCCGAGATACATAAAGAGAAATAGACCAAGGTCGCGAAAAAGAGCATGCTTCGCCTTTGGAGGGTAGAGCTCTCTACCTTCTTCATCTTTCGCCTCGTCGTTCTCCCAGAAGTCGTACAGTTGCTTCATGGTCGCCACATCAAGGAATTCGTGTTTTCGGCTCGCCTTCTTGTTGTAGCCGGAATCCTTGAACATCTCCTTAGTGCTGCCATTTATCAGATTTCTATTGATGGCGATGTTGACGATGGTACGGAACGTGCGCAGTACGATACCAATATAGGTCACGCTCAATTCGTCTTTCTTCATCGTTTCTGTCCATTTCTGTATGAACGAACTGTCAATGTCGCTAAATTCAACGTGCTCACCATTGTCTTTGACAAACCTGTTTCTTACATCCTTGCCTACTCTTGCGGTACCAGCCTTGCCACTGTCTATTTTCTCTTGAAGATATTCGTCCCAAATCAGGTAAATACTCGTTGTGTCATCTTTCTTTCCTTGATAGCGGTCTTGAAGCCGTTTGATAGAGAAAGTTCCTTCGCTGATAAGCTGATTAGTCAAGTCTTTTATTTTCTCCATCAACGCTTTCAGATTGTTCCGTTCTGCCATCTGGATTCTTCTTCCTGTTTTCTCATAATCGCAGAGTTGAATCCACTCTTCCATCGTATATTTCTCGCCAAGTCTGAGAAAAACCTTCTTTCCCTCATAGGCAATCCTAACTGCAACGGGTAAGGGCTGACTATAATCGCCAGCCTTACGTATATCAAGAATCAATGAACCAAAAACACTTCCGTTGGAGGATGTGAATTTTGCCAAGCATTTTTCGCCTCGACTACCTTTAGACGTGGCGTTAGAATCCAACTTTTGGTCTTTTACAGCCTTATTTTTCTCCAATTTCATGACGTTACTCTTTAAAAAGTCCTTATTTTATCGGGCTTACAGACTATAGTCGGTTGTTATTTAGGGTGACCTTCAGGTGACCTTTACGCCCGAAAACTGCTGCAAATTTACGAAATTCTTAGAAATCGTCAAACATGTTAAAGCGTTTATTTTCAGTGCTTTAACATTATTTGTAATTTCATGAAATATGTGCAAAACCGACTCATAATCTGGAGGTCCCAGGTTCAAGCCCTGGCTGGTCCACGCTGAAAATCAGCAACTTAGAAGAAATTCGAGTTGCTGATTTTTTATTTTGCGAAAACAATGCGAAAACAATCGGTTTGAGTTCGACACCATTTTAAGCAAGTTTTTGCAATCTCATGAGACTGCGAAAACATTTTTTGTCATAACTATGTATGATTATTGACCGTTTCCCAGAATTTAAAAAGTGGAGAGGACTTGTTTTCCTCAGCTTTGAAAATTTCAGAAATGTCATAATGATTCAATGCCCATGCTCTTGACGATCGCTGCTGTGTGTTCTTATTATGTACCTCAGTTATGATACCATATTCCGTCATTAGTGGAATTATCTCTTCGACCAATGTCTTGTATGGCATAGAGTAATACTCTTGATCATCCCTGAAATTTTCCTCATATTGATGAGAAGATTTAATGAACTTATTCAAAAACCTCCGTACTAATTTTCTGAATTCCGAGTGTTTATTTATAGTTATTGTTGTAGCCTCACTATTCTTATGGATATGATGAATACCATATTTAATTAAAAAAGCATCAATATTTGCAGGTGAATACTCAGAATAACCATCATCGTTATCATCATCAACTTTTGTAACCTTATTAATAATCGAGCTTTCATCAATACTTACATTACTGAAAGAGTTTGGTTTTTTTGTGTTGATTCTTATATCCGAGAAAGTGCATTTCTCAAATGAAATATCCGCAAGCTTAGTGTTACTAAAACTAATATTTATGAAATTACAATCGCGAAAAACAATACTGCTCAGTATTCGATTCTCAAATATAATACTAGAAAATGTAATATTATCGGCAAGGATAATATTTCCCGTATTGGTACAATTGTCTAATAAATATGGAAGTAGAATACCTAAATTCGATTGTAAATACGACGGACGCCACTCAGTGGATTTCATTTTTAAAAGAGAAGAAACCATATTGTTCTTGTCTATATAATCAACCATCTTTGTCAAATAACGTGCAACGGACTCTTGCATTTGTGACAGATACAAGAACGATTTTAGCCTGTCGAATCTTTGTGTTTTACAAGATTCTTTCAATATATGTGAAAGATAACATGCTATAAAATAATCTTTAAACTCCTCATGATCAAATCGTCTGAAGTTGTCTCCATTTTCAGAAATGACCAAAAAAGCATGAGATTCGACTATTCGTAATATTTGTGGCCTCAATTGAGTCTCTACATTCCATGTTTCCATCAAAATTGTTACAATATATTGAATAGTTTCCACAGAAATATAATCCTTCTGGGAGTGCCACATTTCCTGAGCTATCTCTGTTAAAAGTTCAACATGTTGTTCAAAGGTCAAATATGGTTTACCTGTATGCTTATCAAAATAAGTCCATTTTTGAACCTCCCTACGAATAAACGCTTCTATAATTTTATTAATGCTATCAAATTGACTTCCACCAGAAACAAGGAACTCCGATGGAGTTATTATCGGTTCACTTTTGGCTGCATAATTTACTAGTTTGGTGAAAAGGAAGGGGCGCTCGATTACAGGATGGCTTTCTGTATCACGTAACATTGAAGCCATTTTGTCAAATTCTTTGTCTGCTACATCCTTGTCATAAAAATATGTAAGATATTGGACACATTGCTCTTTTTTCCAGTTATGTAATTTAATCTCGTTAAACTCACATGCTTGTCCAATATTTCCTTGTAACAGTTTGGACCTTTTCAGATAATCTTGGGTGTTAAAGAATGTTCTCCTTGAAGCAGCAATTATGGTGCCCTGTCCATCTAATTCTGCAACCAAATTTGTTAAAGAGCCCAATACTTTCTCGCCGCCAATTTCTGCTGCAAGTTCATCAAAGCCATCTATTGCTAATACAATTAATCCGTTTCGAATTAAAGTAATAATTGAATTATAATAAAGTCCTGACAATCTTAGTACACCGATTTCATACATCATTGCCTCGTTAAGTCTAAGCAAATCACGCCCATGCAGATCAATATGCCACAATATATGATTTGATTGGCTCTTCTGGTATAAAAGGGCATTTACATATTGCATATGTCTTAAAAGAACTGTTTTCCCATGACCAGCATCTGCAGTTACGAAACAAATACGTGTATCAAAATTATTATTATTGATACATTCTTCATTCAACAATTTCTCTGCTCCACCATCGTATCTCTTAGCATTATGAAAAACTGTTGCTTGGGCATCAACATAAATTCTTTCATCTTCATTAGCGTATTTTTGTACAATTTTGGAGGCCATTATATCCAAATGCGCCAATTCCTTCGCAAGAAAAGTTCTATACGGATATCGTGAATTGTTGTAGATGATGAATACCGCATCATCTATGGTTTCTATTTGAACTGAAATAATCTGATTTAGTCGTTCAAACGTTATCTTGTTTGATTCAATCACAACATCCTCTTCATCATCTGCAAATGTGAGGATTTCTTGAATGTACTGATTAAGAAGTGACTTTCTCATATTAGTGTTTTGACTTTAGCGTTACAATTGGATAAAATATTTGAATATAGTGGTTCTTGCAAACCATTTTTCATGAGAAGCGTTATTTCCTTGTCTACATTACGAACTTTACTTATTGCTATACAAGGAAAAAGGTCAACATCATCACTAGCTATGTATATAGCTTTTACTGTTGGCTCTGAACTATAAGTTATAACATCGCATGTCATCATTGTGTCAACCATCTTTTGCTCTTTCCTGTATAATATTTCTTGATGTTTTGTTGTACAACCGATATTATTACACAGCCGTTCTTTATTCTTAATGAATTTTTGCAAAATCCGAACAGGGCATAGTCCAGAATTTGAAGAACAGGTTAGGCTTTCTTTTGAATGATCAATAAGAACTTTTTGAAGTCCGGCCTTTTTCTGAAATGTATTATACCATACGAAATCCAGTCCAAATTGTTGTTCTGCAATAACAATACTTCCATCTATTTTTCCAGAATTTATGATTATTGGGAAGATATTTATTTGTTGTAAATATGTAGCAAGCAGTGATGCCTTTTGAGTATATACATATTCTTGATACCAGCCACCATATAGTCTAATACAGATATTATTTGTATCGTTATGCTCATTAAATATCACATTAATGATTTTTGTGAAAAACGATTCAAGGTCTTGAATTGTATAATTTTGCAACTGCCCAGGAAAATAGTTATCAAAATCCACTATCACAACTACTTCTTTATCACTCATATTGTTATCTTCATTTATCTGTGATAAACTATGAATCGTCTAAATCATCTTCTGTATCAACATTTGAGTATTCGCATAGAAGGGAATGTCAGTCTTGCCAAGGATAGTTGCTGGAAGTGTTGCCATTTCTGTAAGATTATCCATCGGGACAAGTACATTCTTTGCACCATTCTCAGATAACATTGATACACGGTCATTGAAGTTTAGAGCACGTTCAATAGCACCTCCAATGCTAATATTGCCGATGACGCCAAGGCCTGATTTCAGATTTCGTCCGAACACAGAAGATACAATAGCCGCGAATACCGCACCACCAATTCCCTTATGAACACCAACGCCCAACAACACAGTCACTTGAACTGTTACGTCAAGGTGCATCAACGAGTGCTTTTGAGACAGTATAGCCCTTTCATTGGCTCGAATATAGTTGTATGTATTCTTTATATCCTCTTTGGCTTCTGTGGAGCTGCTACCAGTCACTGTAAGTCTGCCGTTGCCAGGCATAGTAATGACCTCAATTTTTACGAGAGATACCTTGTCGCTGTCACTTGTTGCCGTGTAACAAGTGCCTGGTTGAAGTGGAGCATCCTCAATCAGATTGGTACCTCGTTCCTCTGGCACGGACACGAAATGTTCTTCCTGGGTTTCTTTGTCTATGTAAGAGAAGTTGGTGTCCCAGAACTCCATGCCACCTATACGTTTTAACTGTTCTTTAACACGACGACGCATTTCAATAGCCCATACCAGATACTTGCGGACATCCTCTTTTGTAAACTCACCATCAGGATGCATCAATTTAATAAGACCTGAGACTGTCTTGCGCACAGGTTTAGTATCACGTTGTTTCATCTGCGCACCAAGCGTGAAATACTTATCAATGGCATCTGTGTAGGTCATCTTCCGTTGAGAATGTAGAAACTCGCTGAAGAAGTCTGTACTGAAGCCAAAATGATTGGTAAAATTGGATGGTGCAAATTTCATTACTTCCCAACCTGGCAGGAAGAAACCGATACGATCCAAAAAGGCTGTATCATTGCATATCTTATCTGAGAATGGCGAGAAAAGATGTGATGTCTGAAGAACGGTCTCAACTGGCTGGTTAATATTACCATTCAGCACAATGGAGGCATTAGCAGCTTTTTCGCCGGCTTTTCCTGCACGTGAGAAACTACCACTTTCCATATAGTCTTTCATCAAAGGAACCACCTCTTTGTCTTTGAACAATTCATCTGTAGATTCATCGAAACAAATAGCATCCCATCTGCCTACGGCACCTATCTGTCCACTGGAGTTATTAACGAAGAGTGATGCTGCCGTACCTTGTCCACCACTCACAAGCATTGAGTATGGCGAAAGTTCCTTGAATACAAAAGATTTTCCGGAAGAGCGAGGTCCGAGCTCTGCCATGTTGAAATTCGCTTCAACTAATGGTATGAAGCGCGAAAGCAACAGCATCTTCATTCTTTCGGTCATGCCTTCTGACTCTGGCTCATAACCGCCACTACGTAATAGGACGTTGAGCCATTCTTCGTTGGAGAATATGCCACGTGCTCTCGCAATCCGATCTTCTTCAAAGTTGGATAGCTGAATTGGGCGTACCTTGCTGATGACGAAAGGAAATATCTTTTTCCCTATCATCTGTGTTGAATCATAGTCAATATCGATAATTGCCCAGATACCGCCAGTCATCATTTTCTCATGCTGACTGATTATCTCTTCCGAGATATTGGCATCACGAATAGCAAGGTTTGAAAGCTCTGCCCAATACTTGTCTTTGGAAGGGTCAAGACGTACGCTTATCTTATCTATGATTTTGTATGTACCTTGTTCACGTATCTTGGCTTGAACAAGAGTAGCTTCATCAGGATTGACGTAGTGGTCATGAAGAACGCGCTTCACGTTTTCTATACCTTCCTGAATCTTTTCCTCATCATCGGTACTGCATGAATTGGCAAGTAAATATTCCAGCACAAAAACAGGGACATTCGCTCCTCCTTTTACAGAACGTACAACGTCCTTACGAACTACATAGCCCTTGAACTGGTCTAATAATTTTGAATCAAGTTCTATCATAATTTTGGTTATCTTTAATCGTTAAAACAAGTCATCAATGTCTCTTGACAAAGACCTACTGATTTCGCAACTGTCTATCTGTGCAGAAGTTTCCTTATCTATAAGGACAACTTTGTCTATGCCATTTGACATTTCAAACTCCACATTGATAGTTTCGCCTGGCTTCATGGAATAAATCATATTTCCTATGACCATCTTGTTTCCTGCATAAAGGAGCAATTTAATTTTTCTCTCACTGCGGAACAAATCCGATTCACACCCCTCTGCAAGTAGTTTCACTGTAAAGTAATTGCCGGTTACTGCTTTCAGCTCCTTCTTATTAGAAATCATCACCCCAAGAGCCATATCATTTGAATCGATGTTCAACTCGTAGGCTGGTATAATGCACTCTTGTGGTGTGAATCCACCATGAGCATAACCATACGCACCTTTAGTAACGAATGGTTTATCAGTCTTAGCATAATATTGGTAGTTGCTGTCGAAATAACGTCCCGTTCTCTCTATTAAGTTTGGTGCATTCAACGGTTCTTCCGTTAAGACATATCGTTCATCCAACTTAAGCAGAGTTCCATCTGGACGTGGCTCTTTGTCAGCCTCGTCTAAGATACCTGTAAGTACAAAACCGTGGTCGGTAGTAAGAACTATCTTGCGGTAGCCAAGACGGAATAGCATCGCTATCTTTTCCCTCAACTCCTGTTCATAGTTGTTGATGTCCTTCAATCCATTCAACTGTTTCTTTTCGCCAACTTGATCAATATCACCATAGTTCAGCACAAGATGCTGAGCAGTAGTTCCTTCATTTAGCATATCAAGCGGCATTATGACCACATCCCCACAAACAGCTTTCAGAGAGTTGAATCTGGCTTGGGCATTCACTGTCGGTTCCGAGCATCCAAACAATGCACTCATTCCGTTCTCCGTAACCGATGGCAACACTGCGAATGCAGTGTTCCGCTCGATTTTCACGTTCTTGTCAGTGATACCACCCACAATGGCTTCTGCTATCTCTAAGCGCAAACCGTCACACACAATAATGGCGGTTCGTTTATCATCTGAAAGAGCCTTTACCACAAGACCTTTCTGTGTTGGTTCATACTTGCCTTTTATCCCATACCAACAGGTCAGCAACTCATTATTTAAAATGGTATAGTGCTCCTGTAAAGGACGAAGAGTATCTTGATCATTCAACCAAGCAACGAATATCTTTCGCATGGCTGTGTCAAGTTTGGCAAAGTGCTGTGAATAATACTTTGCTATATCCTCATAACTGGTTATGCTATTCAGGCCTTTTATGGCAAAAGTGCTGAGCAGCAAGACACTTTCCAACCACTCTGGCTTAAATGCTTTCGCCTTCCTGCTTTTTGTCCGCTGTTTGATGAAATCAACGATAGTCGATGTTTCATTATGGAACTTCATAGCATTACTAAGCAGTTTCAACACTCGTTGATCGAACAATAAGAAAGGATGATCCTGATGCACCTTCAATGGATCTATGTCATCCGGAAGAGCATAGTTATCTACATACTTACGTAACGTTTCTGCTTTCTCTGTGCTATCTGCCCACTGATAATACACTTCCAACAATAATCCCTCTATGGAGTTGTCTATCAGTCTTTCCAGAATGACATTCACCACTTCCTGTGCCATTGTCTCAGCAGATTGGTCCGTCTGTGGTTTATCAATCAGTCGATAGACTTCACCTCGGAACACATTCCATACAGTGCCATCCATCTTCAGCCGTGTAGATGCTGGTGCATGGAGAAAATTGAGTAGCCAATCTTCGAGTTTCAATGGTTCTGTGATGCCATCTGCTACAGACTGCCACCAGTTCTTATTCTTGCCCTCACTTAGTTTTGCGGCAAGTAGAAGCCGGTCTTTGGTCAGATTGGTGTTTTTACCTGTAGCTTCAAACAGTTTCTGCTTGATGTACGCCTCCATGTCGTCAAGCACCAACAATCCTCCTGTTTGTACGTATTCCTGCAAAAAGGTTAACTGTATAGCCTTTTTCCTGGCATAGAAGAGTACAGAAGTATCTGCAAACTTCGACTCTGCAAGATATTTTGCCTCTATCTCACTGTACTCATTGCTGATGGGTAACTGTTTGATATCTTCTGGAAGATATTTCAGAAGAAACTCACCTTCACCATTGGCATCTGTCACCACCAAATAGCGATGTTCTCTCAGGATGCGTCCTATGTCTTCATTAAACCAAAATCCTATCATATCTAACGATGTCTTGTGATAATTCTATTTTCCTTTCTATTTTCCAAAATTGGTTTTCGACGCATTTTTGTGGAAAATAGAAATTAAAGAAGCTTCTCTGTAATTTGATATTTTTGCCATCTATTCTTTCCGATTTTTTGAACAGTTCCATTTGTAACAAGCTTTTGTAACTGGTTCCATATCTTTTTTGATGGAATCTCCTCTCCAATTCTTTTTTGTATTTCTGCCAGAGAGGCTATCTTGTATATCTTCAAATCTTCAAGAATCAATTCCTTCAAACGATAATCCTCAATTCTTTTCAAAGAAGTTTTTCCTTTATATTCGCTTCCCCTAAGAATATTAGGATTGACTCTGTATTCCTTGGCTTTTGAACGGTCATCTGTTGAAACGACAATATCCTTGTCAATTAACAAACGTAACCAAGAGCGGAGTGCATCTGCATCTTTCAAGTTAAGAATCTTTATCAATTCAGATGCAGTGAGACTTTCATGCAATGCAATCAGCCCCAGACAGATGAGCTGTTTTTGCTTTACGTCATATCGTTGGTCTGCATGTTGCATAACCTTAATAACCTCTTCATTGATGATGCGACGATCAACCCGCACCGAAACGCTGTCGTCACCTTCTGTTACTACCGGGATGGGCTTTCCATTTGCCAATAGCGTTTCGTACATCATGTCGTAGCCTGAACCTTCGCGCTCCATCAAGTGCAGGGCGTAGAAAACTGCTGCCATGTGCTCATTCCTCTTTTTTGTAGTATGCAGGATATTCTTCACCGTTACGCCCAATGGCAATCGACCTGGATTAACTACATCAATATGGTCAGGATGAATGTTGATGAAGATGTCACCTCTGACCGTATAGGGTCTGTGTACCAGGGCGTTGGATAGTAACTCTCGGACAACCTTCTCCGGATAGGCAAGAATGTTACGCCTGAACATGCCCTCCGTGATTTCGGAACTTTCTTTCCATTCAGGGATTCTTTCCCACACGTCGCTTATCATTTCATATGGGTTCATCATATAGTCATCCCACAGCCATTTGTTCACCTTTTCCCCTTCTTGGTCGTACTTGATACACTGAATGACTGGAGCGTTCTGTATTCTGCCTCTTTGTGTCTGCTTACCGATAAAGAGTACACCAAGGTTAGTCATCTTGTCTGAGTCCGGATCTGTAAGATAATAGAAGTCCAATACTTCCTTTGTTTCCTTCTGCTTAACAAAACTCGACACGCGGTCTGACTTCTTAAGTAGCTTGATAAACGCAGACAGCTTTTCTGGGTCTGCATCCTCCCAGCTATACTTTGTCTCGGTATCTTCCCAACTGATACATCCTTTATCTTCTGCCAAGCGAGAAATATCCTCAGGACCAACAGGAACACTGTTGTCACCTACACGGAGGAAGAACTTGCCCGATGTGGTTGCCGATGGTGAGTTGGCATTCCTTAGTACATGCAGTCTGATGTACTCTCCACCGTTTTCTGCAATCTGAGTTTCTGCAGAAAGGACTACGCCTTGTGTTTTACCAGTCACCTTGTTTACGATTTCTGTAGCAAGACCATCTGGTATCTTTTGTTCTTTTGGTGGTAAAGTTTGGTTATCTTCGATACCTATGTCTATGCTGCCACCTTCAGCGTTGCTGAATGCCACGCAGTCTTTAGCTAATTCATTGAAGTCTGCGTTCTTGCCCCACACCGTACGGAGCGATTTCTTGTCGTATATGCTGTTTTCTTTCATCTTTCTTCTTATTTACCAATCTGCATTCAAATATTTTTTCAGCTGCCCGGCATTGAGCACCTCGTAGCTGAGCATCTTTCGCTTCTGTAGTGGAGCAATATTCTTGCCAACACCGTCATCGAGTTTCGGGTCATAGCCGCTGGCAAGCAGGTCATCTACCTTTTGACAGAATTCTTGCAACTCTGTCAGCATGGCTCGCAGTTCGTTTGCTTCAAGTCTGCCTTCGGTGTTGCTGGTGTCAATGGAGTTTAGGCGGTCACGGATAGCCGCTTCGCGATTGGCAGCATAGATACTGCGCACACGGAACAGCGCATCACGATTCCATTTATAGATGCTGATGTATAATTCTATGGCATGATGCTCGCCACTGGTCAGATGCCAAATGAACGGAGTCTTGGGCAGATACATGAAGAGGTTCAGATGGTCGCTGAGTTGTTGGAAGAATCGCTCTTGCAGGTATTTCTCCAACGGACAGCCCAACAGGTTGCATACCTGAGCAAACTGTGCCGCAGTGTAGCCACGCTCCATCATCTCACGCTCTATGCGGATTGCTAAGCGCTCTTCACCCACTTTGTCACCAAGTGGGATGATTCCGTCATCATCCTTTGCCAATACAGTACGGATAACATCTGTTAAAAGTTCAAAGATAATGATTTGCGTTCGTTGAGAAGGATTTATATTAGAACCTTTGAACTGATACCATAACTCAATCGGGCTTATAGAATGGAGAATACAAAACTCTTCCCAACCCTTGTTGTTTTGATAAAGAGAATCAAAGTCATCAATAGACTCCTGCTGTTCTTCTGTTCCCAAATTATTTATAAATTCCAATAATCGTTCAGATGGTTTATATACAGTTTGTTGTTGTAGCCATTGCATATAAGCATTCTTGGCCTTTTCCGAAGGAGAAAGCAAACCAACGGGTATTCCTTCTTTATCAAAAACCATCTTCTGATCTTTTTCATTTAAGTCGTAAATAGAAAAAATAAGAAGGTTTATCAAAGCCTCGTTCAACAGTATATGAGTATTAAGAGCATTCTCATACACATAATAATCTGTTATTGAATTAGGTACAGTTTTCTCTCTTGATATTGGGGACGAAACAAACTCTTTTTCTATTAAAGAGAATGTGTTTATCTTTTCTTTTATATGGATATTACATTTCGCTAAATCAGTTATTATTTGCTCATTTTCCGCATCAGGTTTTACAAATGGTACACGCTGAATATCTCCAACTTGTGTATTAACAGTTGGATTTAGGCTATTGGCAAGATAGAAACACGTCTTTGTATTTAAAAATGCCAATATATAGTAACGGTTAGAGTATTTTCCTGTGGGGAAAATACAAGAACCACCTACGTCAAATAAACAATCCTTTGGGAAAATTCGGAATGATGTACCCTTTTCGCCACTACTACCTGAATATGTGATGCCTTCCTTAAAATAGTACTGTTTGTTTTGGAGTCGACCTTTCTTTTCAATATACTTTTTCGCCGAATCACTCCAGTCAACATATAACCATAGATTGCCATACCATTTATTGTAATCACCGCCTTTTGAATATGGGTAGTAAGTTCTTGTTGAGCCTAATACTTCCCACCAAAAACGGCAAAATCTATTATTATTACTTGTCGCAATTCCCTGCTTTACATCTACAATGTCACTGAGAGATAAATCTGTGAATTTCTCTCTGAATTCATCCGAAATCCAAAATATAATTGGCATTGATTTGATTTTTTCTAACTTTTTTTGCTCCAAATAATACACGCGATTATTTGGAAGATTTAGACACACATCGTCTAATGCTTTTAATAATGAGTCTTTCTTAAACTTTTCTTGTTGACCAACCGTAATGTGGAAATAAACACCATCTTCGTGTTCATTATATATGGATTTGTCAAATGTATAAAAAGCAGCATTTAAAAGAATTCCCGGGCCAAATAAATTCACACGATCGAGTCCATAATCTACAAGAACATTAATATGGGTCTTCTTAACCAAGAACTCTCTAACATCCTCAAAAGTTTTGATATACATAAAAGTATGAGGATGTATTATTCCTACCTTACCATCATCAGCGGATAGCTCATAACAGCGTTTAATAAAACACGAATATAGATTACCTGAAAATTTATAAGGTTTTTTATAGTTACCTTCTATGAAAGTTTTAAGTTCTGGCCCAAAGTCGGCACTATCTGTATATGGTGGATTAGCTACAACAACGTCATAGTTATGGGAGATAATATCAAGGAAAGAAATGGCATCATTGGTCTTGGACAATGTATAAGCATTACTTCCTTGTCCTCCCCATTTATTTACATTATTTCGAAGTTGAGTAATGACATTGTTCTTGTAATCAAAGAGGCTCTCCATTTCGAACTCTTTGAATAAAGAATGGTTTGTGTCATTAGGCATCATCTCGTTCAGACGTTCCTCTACACGCACAAGTGAGCCAAACTTATATGCGGAACACAAATCATTCCATATATTTTCAATGGCTTGAATTTGCTTATTTGACCATGAGCCAAGAATCTCAAAAGTTCCTTGCAATTCTTCATATTCTGGAAGGAAGAAATGGGTGCTTACCACATTGGTATATTCTGGCCAATGACTGCGATGACCGCCAAGCACACGCGCTTTTATGAAAAGGGCTATCTGCGAAATCTGGGCAGCACGTTCATCCAAATCAACACCAAAAAGGTTGTTCTCCACAATCATCTTTGGAATATCCCGACGGCTGTAGTCACGTTCGTAGTTCTCCATTTGATCTATGTAAAGGTCATAGAACAACGAGAAAGCGTAAATCAGGAAGTTGCCCGAACCACAAGCAGGATCGAGCAGGCGCATCTGCCTGATGTCTTTCGGATGTCGCACTTGTTCTTTAGGTGCATTGGCAATCTGATATTTCTCCTTGATACGGCTATCTGGGAACATTTCCAGATATGCCTTGCCAAGCGTGTTGTCAACCAAGAACTTTACCACCCACTGCGGTGTATATACCTGACTCTGGAGAGAAACCTTGTTATATTCTGTCTTCTCGCCACTCTGCTTTAACACCTCTTTCTCCACAGTATTGAAATTCTCGTATAGCCAACCAAGGATGTCATCACCTCGCCATACATCTGCTCCACAGTCAGCATCCTCTTCCACTGCATTGAATTGTTCGATGATTTCATTCAGTTCATCGGCTGTTGGCATCAGTGCGTATGGGTAGTCTTTACGATAAAGCGGGATGTGTTCTCCCAATTTATCGAATTGGTCGGTGAGGAAATGCTTCAATCCTTCACGCTCAGCATTACGTTCCTCTGGATGTTCCTCCAACCATGCATTGTGCTCAAACGAACGTCCAGCATTCTCTTTCCGTCGGGTAATGATTTCTGGAAAAAGTTCCTTCGATTCCATTACCTTGATGGCAGCTATACGGTTGAAGAGCGTAAAGACACACTCATTGATAGCAGCTTGACGAGCCTCTGTATAGCCCCCCAACTCGCTTAGATGGCTCTGCATGATGTCGTCCAACTGGCGACGCCGTGGCTGTTGGTCTGCCGACAATTGTTCTGCTGGTACAGGTTCCGATGCACGAAGTCCCATGCGTGAGAAACGGTTGTCAAATGCCTGTTGTATAAGGCGGCGTATGTCGAGAACGTGATTGATAAGTTTCATTATTCGTCGAATTTAAGAATGTCATTTATATCAAATTGGTTGACCATAGCCAACTGCTGCTTCAACCACTGCTTATATTCGGCAACGCTAAGCTGACCCGTCGGCAACTGGCTACGCAGCTTGCGCTCCTTGGGCTGTGGCTTCGGTTGTGGCTGTGGGTTGGGTGTGCTAGGATTGGGCTGTGGCTGAGGTTGTGGTTGCGGAGTTGAATCTGTGGTACAGATTTCCGTTTCCATTACATCCACATCCACAAGCAACTGAGGCAACATGTTTATTGCACTAACGATGTCGCGAAGCTGAAGATGACATCTGGAGCATCGAATCTCGTAGTCCTTCAATTGGATTTTTGAAATGATGTATTTTTTGCATACCTCTTCCTTTTCCCTAATCTTGGAAAAGAGGCGTGTATTCCACTCTTTCGGGTACTTGTCTGCTTCGTTCTTGACCGCTTCCATGCGGTTGAGTAGGTCGCCATAGCCGTTAAGCATCTGTTCTGCCTGCTGCTCCATATTCTGGCAGTAGAGATCCTTGACCTTCTGGTACTCCTGTTTCATCTGCTGATAGTTGCGAACAGGGTCGCTGTCAAGCATCTGGAAATAGGCTTCATGTATCTGGTCGAATGTCTGCATTGGCGAAGCCACAAACTCTAGTTCATTCTTCACATCATTGAAGTATTCCTTCTGATATTCAATCTCACGCATGTTGGTGTCGATGAAGCGAATGTCAGCTTCAATCTTCTCAACAGCCTTGCAAAACTCTTCGTTCTCGTTGTCGCCGAGGAACGTTCTAGCAGTATTGAAGTAATTATACTCCGTGACAGTTCCAGCATACTGGCGAAGTACATCCTTGGCCGCAAGAGAACGACGGAAGATACGCTCACGCTCATCATCGTTACAAATCCTGTCGTTGACTTTATGAATCTCAGTAACAGCGAGTGACTGGATGGCGGCAACAAGCTCAAAGTCGTTCATGTTGTAACTGAGGTTGCCGCCAGTCAGCTCCTTATATCGACAATCTTTCAACGTATCAACAATATCACGTTTCTCGTTGTAGGAAAGACTCTTGGTGATGGCTTTGAACGAAGCTCGCTGAAAGTTGCGGCTGTTGGCAAACGGTTCCTTTGCGCCATCCTGTTGCCAAGAATGGTATTCCTGATTGTTGTACTTGATGATGACCTTACTTGCACGGAACAAAGCGGCCAAGGTGGAGAAAACCGTACCAAAGTTATATCCAGTAGGAGCTGCAGCGAGATCTCGTTCAAGGTCGGCACCATTCTTGTAAGCAGCAGTCTGAGCCATAATCTCTGTAATAACAGGCAACTGGTCTCCAATAAACTGACCGCTGGTATCGAAGAACAGAAAATCAGGGAGTTGCCCGATGACATTCTGAAGCTGGTTCTGGTTTACTTTCAATAGTTGAAGCGCAATGCTGTCTTTCAAATACCCGCCCAGACGCTTGGTATAGATATTGCCGTACATCTTCAGTTCAGCCTCTTTGATGAGCGTAGCGGCATTCTGAGTTGTCAAAATACTGGTGTTGTAAAGATAGACGAGCACACCACTCGTATATGACTTAATGACGGCCTGTTCAAGTTGTACCGTTTTAGCCTCCAAGGAACTTGCAATCTCATCTACCACTTTCTTTTCTTCAGGTGTGAGGTTCGGCACCTCCTTGATGTAGTTGATGCGCAAGATGCTTTCAACTATCGTTTGTATCTCTGAGGCATAATCAGCGGAAGGAATAATGCTGATAACGTTTTTCTGGGATTGTGTATCTTCCTTGATGCGATCAACATACTCATTCAGCGATGGCTTTACGCTGAGAATGTCATGGAAAACAACCTTCATCCCTTGGTCACCACCTGTGGAGAATGTTTCACCACTATCTGATTGCACGGAGAAACCGATGTTCATGCCATCAACGGTTATGTTCTGCGCTCCACGGACAAGTGCCATCTGTTTAACCTGTTTGGTAATCTCACCTTTAATACGATATGAGGCAATGCCATCATAGTTGTTCATCATCTCAAAGATGCGCTGCTGCGTTTCGCTGGTGATTCGATACTCATCACCCGAAAGGATTAGAATCTCGTCATCTGCCAGTTTCTTACATGCTTTCTTCACTTCATCGAGAACCGTGAAATAATCGTCAGGACAGTTCACGTACGCACGGCTGATATTCTCGACTGTTGTCTTTGCTCCAGATTCAGTTAGGAAATGGATGGTTTGAAGCATATCATGACCGACGACAAAGCGTAGGTTCATTCCTTTCAGATGTTCATCTGCCTGATCGTAACGAATGCGCAGCGACTCAGCCACAGCTTCCTCCGCCTGGCGACAAAGCTGTGAGGCATTGACATGGATGGGGAGATCTCTGTCTGAAAGTGCCTCTTTCTTCAATACATCGAAGGCAGAAATCAGCATACCACGGGTACCGACCTGCGTCTTGACCAGTTTCTGTGTTCCAAACAGGAAGTATTGGAGCATCTTGAACTGATGTTCGTAGAAGGGATAGTAGTCTGCGTATGTCTTCGCATCTGTGGTCTTATTGAGACCTGTTCCGATAATATTGGTAATATCGGAAATCTGCCCACTCTTCTTTTTGTAATAATCCTGCAAAAGTTCGTCACCTTCTGCTGTCTTAGCAAGAAGTCGTTTGCGAATAATCATATCAACCTCCTCGGCAGCGATAGGAATACGCTTCTTAAAACGGTCGATAATCTTTGTCAACAAACTGCGATTCACATTCGTACCGTTAATCACATCATCAAGTTGTAGCTGTGCGATAGCGATAGTCCACACCTTACGGCCAAGAGCTGCAATAGCCTCTGCCATACCTTCAAGGTCAAGAATGTTTATTTTTTGCTGTGCAATTGCCTCGCTCACTTCGTCTATCATAAAGACGATTCGGATGTCTGGATTCTTTTCAAGATAGCGATTCAAGTCATCTTGAAGTTTTGTTGCATCATAGTCCTGAATACGCAATTTTGCAGCATCGCTCATCTCGTCGTAAGCACGCTGAGAGCAGAAACCGTCGAGCATAGTGTCTTCCAGCGTGTCATAAACCTCATCCATGTTTTTACGACGCTGTAGCCATGATTCGCCAAATTTCTGTTGCACTTTGTCGCAGAATGCTTGGTAACGTCCACTCATCAGTAGGTTAAACTCAATGATGCCTACCCAATCGTCATTTAGATTGAGGGATTTGAGAAACGCACCCATCATCATATAGCTGATGCCGTGATTTCCTGTCGTCTTGGCAGCATCAAACAGGACAACATGATTATTGGTGCGTCCCAATTCGTTGATGCTGTTCTGGAGAAGACCTGCATTCGGCAAACCAATGAGTTTGTTCTTGAATCGTTCACGTATAGACGTTCCCTTAATGGTAGGATTCTTCAAGAGGAAGCCTATCATTTTGGAGAAATAAGACTTACCAGAACCATAGAAGCCACTCAACCATAGGCCTGGCTGTGCGGTGTTGGAGGTAAAAAAGTCGCAAAAGTCGGCTAAATGCTTAGCCAAACTATCTGTCAAAATGAAACCATCCAACTCGTCGATGATACTCTGATCATCTTGCTGGTTGAGGTCAATCACACTCTTGATGTCATCTTCAAGACGTATTGAAAGTATATCTTTTATCTTTGTCATAATCGTAAATTTATCAAAGTTATATGACTACCACACAGCGATACTTGGAGGCTGGCTGTTGATTGAGGAAATATATCGTCTCATTTCTTAATACCGCTGGATAGAAGAACACCAGCGGCTTCTGGAACTTCATTACATGGGGATCTTCCATGATGTTCTGGTTGGAGAACCCCATTTTATAGATAACTCCAGTATGTATTAAAATGGGGGAGACACCTTTTTCTGCAGCATTGACAATTCGTTGCATGAGGAAGCTGTAAAACGTTCCCTCTGTGTAGTTCTGGCTGACGAACACCTCTGTACCCATGTTCTTGAACTGACGCTTGAATTTATCAAGTCCCTTTGAATCGACAAATTCAACGAACAATTGGCGAAGGTCTATAAACTCATACCCATCAGTATATCTGCGTTTTGCCTCTTCTATGTACTTTTCTTCATCAACAGGAGGATATACGAATAAGATACTCCTTCCCCCATTCGCGTCAGAAGACAAATGGGCAAGGTCACGTCCCATTGCTGCAGTGAGGTCGTTGAACAGCCTGTTATGTTCTTGTATAAATGTTGATGCCATATTACTTCAAGTCTATCGTCAGTTCATTCCCAATCTGAGTTACGTCCCAGTATTGGATATTTTCTATTTTCTTTAATCGAGTGATAATATTCTGTTCTTCACTGAACGAGAATATCATATATGGATTATGTAGGGTCTTGTCGTCTGTTATTGTCTGAATGAATCGGATGTAATAGACAAACAAGTTATTTGTAATGACCGGGTGGAGGATGGTTTTCTTGATAGCACCATCTGCAAGCCCCAATTTCTTCATAATAGTCAGATACTTGCTTCCTGAGATTTTGATCGTATCTTCGCTCCAATCTAATTCTCCCTTCTCAGTTTCTTTTATGTGGCGGAGAAAACTTGTTATTTCTTCTGCTGTAATGGTAACCCTTCCGGCATAAACCGCCTTCATGAACACCTCTGCTGTGATTCTAGAAAAAAGAAGATTGGAATATGTCAACTGCCAAAACAGAATAACCAATCTTTCCTGTACGGAGAATTCTTTATTGGCTAAAGCATCAAAGAACATGTTCTTGTGAATTTCACTTTTGAACTTAAGAATACAAGATTCAATGGCAGAAATGAATCGCTGTAAAGACTTCTCTGTCCTGAACTCAAAAGCTCCCGTACTTTCTTTAGTGAAACCGTAAGTGTCACTGATGTAGTCAAGCATCACATTGTAGTTGGGTACACTACCCATAATGTTGACTCCAGAATCATATTTACCGTTATTCTTCTTCGCCATGAATACGCTTAATTCTTACAAGTTCTGTATAATCAACCCTTAAGGCTTCTGCTATTTTACTTAACATATCCAAAGATGGCTGTGAGGAATTGGTACACCACTTACTTACAGTGGCAGCATTAACACCAAGTTGCTCTGCAAGCCACTTGTTTGTTCGTTTCTTCTCCGCCAACATTACCTTAATCCGATTTAAATCTTTGTTCTCTTCCATCGTATATAGTTTTAATGCTACAAAGATACAAAAACTTTTCACATAGACCCCAACAATTCGTAAAATTAATAAATAATAACGTCAAAAATTGAAAATAATTCATTTTTTAAGTCAAATTTTAGCATGCAAATGACAAAACTTTACAGTGAATGAAATAAAAACGTGTCATGTCCAAGTCAAATTCAATTTTTCTCCTTTGGCATAAATGTTGGTTCTAATTGCTATCATCGTTAGAACCAAATTTGAAATATGGAGTTGAAAAGGGCTGGTTTCAGAGTCATTTTTCGGTTGATGGCATAGCATGGAGTAACTTTGCAGAGCGTTTCGGGTGAAAGAGCGATGATGCCACCTTATGCATAATACGAGTATGATTTTTTCTGCAATTTCATACTCAAAGTTTAATAAGGTTGAAAAAGAGCCCATCTGTAAAAGGATTCATCGTTTAGCCCCGGAATAGCTCATAACTTTGCATCGGCATTCAGGGACAACATTCGTCACCAGCCGATCAGAAATACATAAAAGTACACGCGAAAGATAGAACATTAAAATAATAAAAACGAAATTGACAATGAATAGTGAGAATCAAATTTTAGGCAACCAGTTGGTTGTAATGAGCAGAGCTGATTTGGAGGCTCTGGTTGAGAAGGCGGCAAACACAAAGGCCGCGAGTGAAGTTGAGGAAAACATCTGTAATGATGTTCATTCTGCTGTGAACGATAATGAGCGTTTCCTTTCCCGTAAAGAAGTGGCGGAATTGCTGCATGTAGACTTATCCACGCTTTGGCGGTGGAACAGGGATAAACTTCTCTGTTGTAAGAAAGTAGGACCACGTCGAGTGTTGTATTCATACAACGACGTGATGGAGAAGCTTAATGGTGAGGAAAGTGAGGAAACTAAATAGGGAAGGAGGTATTTATGACAAACAAAAAGTCAAAAAAAATATCACCCCATGACAAAGAGAACTCATTTTTGCTGTTCACGGATGAACGAGCAGCCGTTGAAAGTATGAGTGATGAAGATGCCGGAAAGATGGTCAAAGCAATTTTTGCATACGCAGACGAAGGCATGATTCCTCCGTTCAAAGGTTTGATGCTGGCCATCTTCAACTTGTTCAAGGGGCAGATAAATCGCTGCCAGAAGAATTACAAAGAGACTTGTGAACGGAATCGGCAAAATGCAGAAAAACGATGGGGACAAAATAAAGCCGCAAAAGAACAGGAGATAAGGGAGATGGTATTAGCGGAACTAGAGAAAAAAGGTGTGTTCCTATCAAAAGCAGACGCATACGACCGCATACCAGCGGATGCGACCGCATGCCTTCCTAATCCTAATCCAAGTTCTAATCCTGAACCAGACATTGATGATGGTGTTAACACTCCCATCATCAATGATAATAAAGATGTGGTGGAGGTGATAGTGGAAGAAGACTTCCCATTTGATAAGATTTGGGAGATGTATGACAAGAAGGTTGGCAATGTGGCAGCTTTACGGGAAACATGGAAGGCGTTGTCTGCCGACGAAAAAAGAAAGATCTTCAAGTATGTGCCAATCTATGTGCATGTACGACCAGATAGGAAATACAGGAAGAACTTCGAGAATTTCCTCGCATGTCGCACCTGGGAAACGGAACCAATAACCCTAAATGAATTGAATAATGGAAGCAACTATCGGAACAGTCCTCAAACAAATGAAACAAGAAGGGCAATTGCAGAGCAAAACACAATGTTACTTGCCTCAAAATTCTTTGGAGAGCAGGAAGAACCTGGCTCCAGCTTTTATGGAGTGGAAGAATAGGTATCCTGCAATTAAGGATTTCTTGGTTGGTTTCAGCCCTAACCGGCAACTACAAGTGTGTAATAATCCTGAAGAATGTTTCTTTGGTAATTCACCAACACTGGCATCGATAAACATAATCTACGAGAAAGGAACAGCAGAGATATGGCTTTCTGCTGAAATTCAGGAGGCATGTTTGTTCATGGGAGTGAGGGAGATGCCAGACATCAATCAAATTGAGAAGTTGGTCAAGATCATCGTAGTCCAATACGGCTATCTGAAAGTCGACGAGCTTCAGCTATTCTTCTTCTATTTCTGTGCTGCCAAGTATCGCCACTTCTACAATTACTTTGACCCGTCCATCATCATTCTTAGTCTTCGTGATTTCTTGAACGACCGGAGTCGTGCTTACGAAGAACATGAACGAAGGGAAAGAGAACGTGAATATGAGGAGTGGAAGAAGAACGCTATCACATACGAAGAATACCAAAAGTTGAAGAGAGAGAATCAACTGTGAGAAAACATTGGCATCGGGCTTGCCAGTGCCACCTCTTACCATGAAGAGGTAGCCTAATACCCCAAGCGAACGTTTTCGTTGGGAGTCATGCCACTTCAATAGCAAGCTCAGGAACCATTATCGATTCATCAAAGCCCCTCCAAAATAAACGTTATAGACTGATATCTGCAATGTACAACAAACACCTGCTGTGTCGTAATTCGATGGATAGAGGCGAGATGTCAATTCGCTGTTTTCGTTCCACAAAAACGCTAAGCCTAATTAGCGTTAACTTCCATTAACGTGTAAAACGTCCACCTCCATCGAGCTTGCTCGTTGCCTCATGAAGTGAGGCTTCTTGAAAGTCAAAAGAAGTGAGTTTTACAAAAACTCTAAGCCTAATAAGAGTTAACCTCCGTTAACACATTTTCGGCTTCTCGAAGTCGGGCTTTGATGGAGCAAGCTCAGCCTAGGAATGGGTGTAAAATAGGGGTATAACGTACCCCACCTCAAAAATGTGATTTCAAATCAAAAAAACAATAGCGAAATTGAAAATCTTGGGAATTTTATATTGAAAATTCTGGGATTTTACAACTTCTATTAAAGGTGAGATGGTGTGTTTGTCGCACCCATCAATTTGCTGAAACCATAGTAGAAGGGTGGCAGCAGCCACAAAGCCGTTCAAGCGTTAAATGAAACACAGGGCTTGCCCGTGCCACTTCTTTTTGTGAAGGGGCAGCCTAATACCCCAATCGAATATATTCATTGGGAGGCATGCCACTTCATGAGCAAGCTTCAGCCCTCACTTTTCCATCAGTTCCATGAGCAATGCAGCCATTTCCACTTTGCTCATCTTCTTGATGTCACTTTTTGTGATAGTGCGCTCTGGGGTCAGGTTCAGCAGTTTGGAATTGTATTCCATTTGCTTCTCCAAGGGGTAAGTTGCTATGTAGCGGTCGGTAACGGACATCGCTTCTGAGTGCCCCATGCTCTCTTTAATATAAGAACGGCTGATGCCAGCGTGGTCAAGGTTGGTTGCAAAGCTATGGCGACACCAAGTTCCTGATGGTCTCACCTCCCAATGGAGAACATCTTGACAGACTTTTATAACTCGGTCCTGAATATTTGAGTTCTCATTGCTTACACGCTCTCTGATTTCGTTTTCCTTAGTCACGCCATTTAATATCTGAGGGAAAACGGGAGCATTTAGTTTTGGCGGGGCACCTATTTCTTCAACAATTCGACGAAGAGGCTCAATGATGGGTATAATTACCTCTGAGCTATTTTTGCTGCGCAACCGAGTCTTCTTTCGATAAAACCTAAAGGCGCGACGCTCGGTATCGAAAAAGTACTGTGAATAGGTTAACTGTGCGACATCAACAAGATTGCAGCCATTGCCCAAGTATTGTACCAAGAACAGGCCCAAAGATTCATGGACATTTTTTACATAATTACGTTTCCATGTAGCAGGATAGTTCTTGTTAATGAAAACGTTGTACAACTGAGTCATTCTCTCCACGTCCAAGTAACAATCCTTTCGAGATGCAGGTGCAGGTATTGCGACCAACCCTGGCTCACTATTTGAAAAGGGGTATTTTGTTTGCAACAGATACCCCCTACGGCGACACTCATTCCATACGGCACGGCATTGGCGAAGGTTGATACCGCGAGTAGTGTCAGATTTTTCTCTTAACTGCTCACCGTTCTTTCCTATACCTCCATTAATCATTCCACACTCCCATTTCTTGATGTGTTCAATTGTTACCCCAAACCCTTGAATGTTCTCATTCCATAGAAATTTCTTGAATGACTTTAGTGCAGTTTCATATGGCTCAGCCGTAGTATATCTGGCTCCATTGTTTTCTGTGCGTAAGTTATGGATTATCTCTTCCCAAATGCCAATAAAAGACTCTTGGGAATGCGAAGCCACTTTCCCCTCAACGACCATACGAACCGCATCCAATGTCAGCTCATGGCCAGGATTGAGGTTGACAAGCATCTCTTTGTACTTGTCAACAATTTCCAACAAGCGCTTCTTCTCTTCGTATTTGGGCGACTTGCTTTTCTGAACATTGCAAATCTCAGAGAAGTCCTGTTTGGAGTAGCTACCACCAACAGGATAATAGTACGAACGACGATCAATGGTGAAGCGAGCCTTCACTGGATATTCAGTCACGTCCTTACGATTACTACGTATGTCAAGGACGATTGCCATTGTGCACTGGCGCTCTTTTGAAACCAGTTAGCGAAGTTGTGAGTTTCTTTGCCATATTCCCATCAATGTTTTCGCGAATTGTCTTCGCAATTTTATCCAACTATTTTCAACCATACAGACTCTTTCCCGTTATTTTCGTTCAGTTTTCGCGAAAACAATGCGAAAACAATCGGTGCGAGTTACGGGGTATTTTAACATTTCGTTTGATGGTGCAAATTTACTAAACATCTGTGTATCAACCAAATTTCAAACAAAGAAAATTTCATAAAATTGTATTCTCTCAGACTCATAATCTGGAGGTCCTTGGTTCAAGCCCAAGCTGGTCCACATATTGAAAGAGGGTGTGTGAAAACACCCTCTTTTTATTTACAAGCCTCCAACAACCCTTGACAACCTTCTAGAACATCTTGCCAAGTAGCTTCGAAATCACCTGTGTACCAAGGGTCAGCCACATCGCCAGGGCGACTGGTATAATCCATCAACATCACAATCTTGCCCTGAGGGTCGCCTCCACAAATATTCCTCATGTTGCGGATGTTCCACTTGTCCATCCCCACCAGCAAATCGAAGCGTTCATAATCCCTACGAGTCATCTGCCGAGCCGTTTTCCCCAAGCACGATATGCCATGCTCCGCCAATTTGCGTTTGGCAGGCGGATAAACACTATTGCCTATCTCCTCTGTCGAAGTAGCAGCCGATTCAATATAGAAATCATCTTCTACACCGGCTTTCCTCACCAACTCTTTCATCACAAACTCCGCCATCGGACTCCTGCAAATATTCCCATGACACACAAACAATATCCTCTGTTTCATAGCTCATTCTTTTTTATTCAATAGTCAAATCCCAATCTCCCGACTCAACATTTCGTTCCTGAGGGGTATTGGGGAAGATTGTGGCAGTAGTACCCTCAGGAACACTGATATGCAGTCGTTTGCCATTTATCTCAACCTGAATGGTTCCATAAATTGTAGGCTTCGAGGCACGAACCCAATTGACACCCTCAACAGGTTGCGGATCAATAAAGAAATGCCTATAGCCCGGAGCCTTAGGGTCTGGACAAATGCCAGCCAAAGCCTGATAGAACCAGATACCAATGCCATTATAGCAATTGTGAATATGACTACGGTCACCATTCCACGCCTCCCATGTTGTAGTTGCCCCATTCTCAATCATATAGAGGTAACCAGGATAATCAGATTGACGAAGAATTGTAGCCATCAAGTCGCTTTGTCTTTCTCGAATCACCCACTCAGTAAAGATGGGAACACCCATCAGTCCTACAGCAATGTGGTCTTTATATTTGCGATGTGAATCCTCCAAAAGCTGTTCCCTTATTGCCTCTTTAATCACATCATTGGGTGGAATATTTGTCAGCAACGCATAACAAAGGTCAAGGGGAGTACCATTGGCATAGGTCTGACTCTCTGGATGATAATATGCATGATGGATATTTGCAACCAGACGCGTTCTCCACTCAGCAAATCTTTGTGCATCAGCATTTTGACCCTTCATCATAGCCATCTGCTCCATATCTGACAAGCACTCGGCAATGAAACAATTGCTCACAAACAAAGCCGACTCACCACCCACATCTATACTATCTGGTGCCAGCCAATCTCCCAAGAACCACGTGCGACCCTCCTCTGGCCAAGGCTCCAGCAAACCATCGGGGCTATATCGCTCCACATAGCTCAACCAAAGCTTCATCTGCTCATAATGACGGTCGATGAGCGTCCTATCACCATAATTCAGATAAGTACGCCAAGGAGCCTTGATGATAAAGCCACTCCAATATGGACCTCCACCTGTACGGAAAGCAGGAGCCACGTATGGCAATGAACCAATGCTATCTATCGCATCCTCCCAAGCAGTCAGCCAGTTACAATAAGTATCCCGCACATCCCAAAGGGTCTGCAAGGTCATCGTAGATGAATTGCCATCGCCTCCATAACCCATGCGCTCCAGATGCGGGCAATCCACCATATACCCACTGAAAGTAAGGCATTGAAGCGTATATCTAATCAAGTTGTGCACAGCATTCAGGCGTTCATCGGAACACTCGAAAGTAGCACCTTCCTGCGGATTGAGAGCACTGATTTGCAAAGCCTTAGCCTCACAAATAACTTTACATCCCGTCAATCTGACAAAGCGAAACGAATGCGTATGAAAGCGATTGCTGAAATGCCCCTTTTCAGTCCCATCTGAGATAAAGATGTCACTCTCCGTGTCTGTTGATTTCAGATGGTCGAGATACTCCATCTTCACCTCGTCGCCTTCATTCATAGGCATGAAATCCACTTGAAACCAACCAGTTAAATCACGCCCGAAATCAAGTAGCAAAGTGCTGTCCGTCTCTTGTGTGATGCTGACAGGCTTGAGTGTATCGATAATGTGATTGCCCTTAAACTCTTGGTGCGTCACCACAACATCCTTCACCTCCAGTGTCTTAGCAGGTTTCCAATCATCCTGAATACGAGCATCATATCGCTCGCCACCAAACTGCAGAGGTTGCCAACTGCCTGTGTAGCTATAGCCACTGGGCGAGGCCTCCCAGGTGCCATCCGTCCGAACAATCTTAGTGCCGATATCCGTCGATATTTCAGCCATCACAACCGCAGGCGTATTGTAAATGCGACCCCATCCCTGTCCTATCCACAACAAAATCTCATTCTCCCCCTCATGCAAATATCGCTTCACATCGTATGTCACCGTCATCGCCCGCTTATTAAGTTGCGACACAGCAGGTTGCATCACCTCTTCACCCACCTTCTCTCCATTGACATACACCTCATGATAGCCAAGCGAAGTAACCTCCAGCCTCATCGCCTCCTGCTTGCTCTCCTTCTTTGAAAGCACAAACCTCTTCCGAAGCTTAGGTGTCTCTCCCCATCCTCCATCCACCTGGCACCCGATAAACTCCTGTGCCACTGCAGTCAGCACCAGCATCAGCACCCAAAGAATCACAACAACTCTTTTCATATAATCAGAAAAAGCCACATTCATTTATCGTATCTATCACCTGCTTATCAGCAGGCAACCACTTCACACCATCAAGTTCATCTTTTGATAACCACTTGGCAGCCTCGTGCTCATTGAGGTGTAATGCTTCCGTCTGCAATGAGCAGATATAACAATGCATCGTTAGGTGAAACTTTGGGTAGTCATATTCAACGGTGCAAAGAAACTCATCCACATTGATCTCGGTAGATAACTCTTCCCTTATTTCACGTTTCAAAGCCTCCTCAGGTGTTTCCCCTTCCTCCATCTTACCTCCAGGGAACTCCCACCAATCCTTCCATTCGCCATACCCTCTCTGGGTGGCAAATATCATATTATCCTTACGAATAATTGCTGCAACTACTTCAATCATAGTGGTTTGAAAAAATGCTATTGAATGATTTATATTCCTCCATAAGGGCCCCATCCATCATCGGGCAACTTATTGTATAGATGGCAAGCAAAAGCTACACTTATTATGATAAATACAATCGTTGAGACAGCAAGAAGAAATGGGCTTAAATAAAACGATATGATCATCGCAATAAATGATACTATCAGAATAGCACCATATGGAAACCCTGTTTTCTTTTCAGCTTTCATAACTCACTTGCTTTGTTTATGTTGCAAATATTAAGAATAAAAAACATTAAACGGGTTCAGCAGCTATATTTTTTTGAGGCTTCTGCTCTCTATAAGCTCTAACCCGATATCTGTTTAGGAAAATCTCATTCAGGGTAAATGCCAACGATTTAAGCGTTTCCTCCCTTTTTGCAGGCTTCAACTCACACTCCCAAACCGTGATGCAGTTCCATCCCATTGCAGTCAGTTTGTGCTTTACCTCCAAGTCACGCTCTTGGTTCCTAACAATCTTCTGTACCCAGAACTCCGTGTTTGTTTTGGGAATCTTGCAGCAAGCAGAATTCTCTATTATCCATTCATCCTTATTCATTTTTGGTAAAGTCACATTGTGTCCATGCCAGAAGCACCCATTCACAAAGATGCAAGTACGGTACTTCGTAAGCACCAAGTCAGGATGCCCCGGCAATCGCTTGTGATTAAGTCGATATCTGAACCCCATCCTCCACAAGCCACGCCTCACCACCATCTCAGGCTTCGTGTCCTTGCCACGAATAGCCGCCATCGTTTTATGCCGTTGTTGTGGAGTGAGTTTATCCATTTCTACATCCTTTTTTCTTTTTGTTTGAAGATTCTTCCCAACAATGTGTCCTTATACCAATACCTTGAAAGGCTCAACATCTGATATGCAGGCAAACTCTCTAAGTATTCCAATTCAAACACAAGACGAGGCTCTTCATCATTTGAATTTGGATGAATCTCTGCCTTGTTCCCAATGCGTGCTATTCGAATCAGATACAAATCGCGTACTCCTTTTCCCTTAATATAAGGCATGAAGTAGTATAACTTGTTAATGGCAACTGTCGATGGGAAGGTCTTAGTTTTGCCTGTATAGTAAATCTTGGTAGGTTCTTCCTTCAAAAAATAATCTTCATTGTCCTTCTTTACTAAACCAATTAACAAATGTTTTGCAGGGTCAAGTGTATATTGCTTCTTGGGACGATTAACCACCAGAGGCTTTTCCTCGTCAGCAAACAATCCCAAATCGAGCATCGGTTTAGCATCACGGCTTGTATAGATAGGACGAGATGATACAGGGGTTTCATTATATATAAACTGATAGAGAGTCTTTCCTATTTGCTCTACAATCCCACAAACCAATGCATTACCCATCAGGAAAGCACGTCTTCCATCTGAAACTTCAGGATGCAATGTGTGATTATCTGGGAACATATTCATGCGTTCCAACTCGATTGGTAGCAAACGACGATAGCGACCTGATTTAGTCTTTACTACATGTTTGAAACGAGAAGGAGCTGTACCACCTTCGCCTGTTATGATTGTTCGAGAAGGTTGGTCTAGATAGTCAGGGAAAGCCATACCCCCCTCTGAGAACATATATTTAAATCCTCCCTTTGAAACTCGTTCAATCTTCTTGGCACCTTTCTCATATTCCCATTTAGGGAGTTCATCCTCAGAAATAAAGAAGTCTTCTGGCACAAGGTTTTCATCCACAAGGTTACCACCAAGTGTCTGACGAGGGCCTTCATAGACAGCTTCTGCATCAACAGAATAAACATAACGGTCCCTCATCATGCCTGCATTACCAAACGGACTATCTTTTTTGTCTTTATTGAATCCGTCCGAAACTTCCTTGATAGAACCTTCGATATTAAACTGCGAGATGGTACCTGCCTTTGGTCTGAACTCAAAAGCTTTAGCCATCACGCCATCATATTCCACCCAATCTTCCAATGTCTCAATCTTTTGAGCGACAACAGAGTCTTTTTGATAGCCAACTATATATGTCCTACGCCTACGCTGAGGCATACCATAATCAGCAGCGTTAATGATACGCCATTCCACCACATAGCCAAGATCAGCCAATGAGGCAAGGATGATTGCAAAATCGCGTCCACGTTGTGTGGCTGGGGAATTAAGCAAACGGTCAACATTTTCAAAGAAAATGTACTTAGGTTTATTTTCTCCTTTCTCAGAAAGAATGCGATAAATCTGCCACCAAAGTACACCTTTCTTTCCCTCAATACCTCCAGACTTACTCAATGTAGCAGCTACAGAATAGTCCTGACAAGGGAATCCTCCAACTAGCAAATCGTGGTCTGGGATATCCTTTGTTGGAACTAGATTGATATCTCTATTTGAATGTCCTTTTGAACCAAACCTTGCTCTATAAACCAATGATGCATCCTGATGCTGAGTCGATGGCTCCCACTGGTTATTCCAAATGGTATCATAAGCATCAGAAGCTCCTTCAAGGCCAATGCGGAAACCTCCAACACCAGCAAATAATTCTACTACTTTTATATGATGTCTCTTACTCATTACTTTATAAGTTCTTGCACATACTTTTTATCAAGCCAAACAAATTGCGGCAACATCTTTAGCCCATTTATCTCAAGAGTCTTGTATTTATCTAAAGATTTGGAAGCACCACCTCTAATAAACACTTTGTGTGTAGATAGCTTTGGGAAGTTGGGTGATTCCATGAAAGATCCAGACTTATTAACCCTTACGGTTCCATCTTTCTTTGTTTTTCTCTCTATCTTAAGCTTCTTGTTTGTAATAAGGTCACGCACGTAATCCCAAGTCTTCTTTACATTATCCATTATAAACTTCTCGTCAAAGAAGACTCTCTTGAAACCTTCAAAAACAACATCATTGCCAACATGTTTATAAATGATTAGAAGGAAATGATGTCCTGCAAAATAATCATAGATTGCAGATTCTTCAAATTCTGTTTCTTTTGTCCAATCAACAAGATTTGGCAAAAAGAGTTTCATATCTTCCTTCCCTTTGCCATCTGACAACAAAGGTACACTTTTAGCAATGATGCCTATCTTAGCGAAGTCCTCAATATCATTCAATTTCGAAACATGCCCTCCAAACATCTTAACTACGGCACTTTCAGCAAAGTTTTTCACATCAAGCTTAATGTCAACTTTCAGTTCTTTGGCTATTTGTTTAAACGTTTTGCCCTTATACTTTAGAGTCATTAATTGGCATTTTGTGTCTATGTCGGTATATTTACTGATGGCTTCACCAAGTTTCTCAAAATGTTTCTTCGAGAAATATTGATCTGAAATAACAGTAGCATAAGCACGTTTCAAACGGAAACGAGGATTATTGGGGAATTTGGGTGCAGTATCTATCAGCATTAACTGGCCACGCAATTCATGAGAAAGGCGTGGGTACTGTTCTTCTCGTTTATTTTGGGAATGGTATTCACGATGAATCATAATCAGAAAATCACGAACCAATAGCCAGTCCTGCCTCAACAACAGTTTGTCATCATCACTAAACTCGTAAAATTGGAATCCAAGAATAGGGAAATCCTTATACCCTTCAAGCTTCACCGTTACGGGCGACTTATACCAATAATAGACCCAAAGCATATGCGCCAACTTATGCCAAAAGTTGGAGGTCTCAAACTCCTCATTCACAATGACAGGAATTGAGACAGCTGTTATGCTAACAGGCTCCTTACACTCATAGACATAGGGGGAGTCTTTCTTCTTCGGTTCAATCATACCGGTAGTTTTCAACTCCGTCAAGACGCCATCCACAAGAATGTCAGGATCCTGCCTGCTGTCCTTTTTACAACCAAGAACCGACACCTCAATGATATCGCCAGCAATTCCTTTTACCTTGTCGCGACCTTCGTGGTGTGCAAACAATTGTTCGGCATCTACTTGCAACAACGTTTTGCCTATAGTAGCAGTAAGCAGACGTTCGACCTGCTCCCTTGTGAATATTCTGCTTGAATCCATCTCGTTTTCATTTATTTACGATTTCATAACTCCTTTTCCTACCTCTATTTGTTGCCTTAGTATAAATATCTCCCTTGCGGATTTCGCAAACTGCATTGCGATACACTTTGGGGGCATCACCGCATTTACTGAAATAGTTGTTCAGAGACTTCTGGGAAATCAGCAATTCCTCTGAAGAATGCAAATCATAAAGTGCTGCTGGGGAACCAAAGAATTCATATTCATTGGTAGCTAAGATATGAAGTTGAATGATGCTTCTACTCGCCATAATTATAGTTTTTTTATCAAAACAATTACAAAGAAAAGAAAATATGACTTGTTTTAAAAACAAACCAAAAACCTTAACAGAAAATATGGACGGACTTAAAATCGAATAATATTTGTTAAAATCATATTATAAAAAAGTAAGACTTCCTTTGGAGGCTTTGCGCCTTCAGCCGCTTGGCAAACCACCGCAGTATTTTTCATGATATTACGGCTTCGCCTAAATCAAGTGTCAAGTTTTAGAAAAATGTCAACGGTATCAGGAACGCTGTCAACTATGTCAGGAAGACTGTCAACCTATCCAGTAAAATGGCTGTCAACCACATTAGGTAATAAGCAAAAAACCGTCAACCGAAATTAGGAAAAGACATCTGCATAATTTAACATAATATAGGAATAAAAAAGGCTTCGAAGTTTGCTCAATTCATAGGAAATGAATTGCGGTAATAAAAAAAACAATAGAAAATTTCAAAAACCACCTACATAACTACACTGATTTCATGTAAATATCATATTTTCAGTATAATATCACCTCTCCAATAAACATGTAAACTACACTGAAACTACACTGAAACTACATAGCTACTACAAGCGTTACTTGCTTCGTCCTCACGAGTATGATGCTTATATCAAGCCGATTCTCTACTTATGGAATACTGCAAAATTCTCGAGAGAATTTTGTCATCAGCTACGTTATCGCAGGCCTTTTACTATAAGTAAACGATTAAATTCTCTCGAGAATTTTCAAGGTTACTTATAACTTCAAACCCTGTAACAAATTGGGAAACATCGCTTTGGTTGAGGATGAACAGTGGTTTACATACCGCATCAATACTGGATGCGATCAGGCTTATGCCTATATATGTAGGTGTAGTGTAGGTTGAGTGTAGTTATAATGTAGTTTCAGTGTAGGTAGCTGTTTTTGCAGGATGTTAATTTACAATAACTTATGACGATTTGTGTAGTTATGTAGGTAGTTTTCACTTTTTTGCATAAAAAAATTGGAGCATTCCAACATCCACACAACTGAGATTAATGCCGACGTGGTGATGGATAGCAAAGTTGATGAATAATCATTCACTTGCGAAAGTTTAATGTATTCATATATTAATATATAAATAAAGAAATTGGTCACCCACTTCCTTACCGCGCGAAAGAGAAAATCAAAAATGCTAATGTAAGATTGCTCGATAATGCAATGTGCACCTCCGATTGCAATTACTTGAAGCGAATGGCTTGATTGCTTGAAGCGAATAGATGTATCTAAAATCATGGCACGTGTTTAGATTGAGAAGTCGCTTCGCGACTTTGAGAAATCGATAACGCGATTATGAGAAACTTGCTGTGCAAGTTATGAGAAGCTTTTTATTTGATTTGTTTAAACTACTTTATCAACCTCATAATCTGCTTGTTGTTGGCTTGTGGCAAAAGGGACTTGAAATGATGGAAGAGTCTGTCAAAGGACTCTTGAGGGGTTCTGGGGCATCTACAAGCCTCACGACCCAACAATTGTTCAGGTGTGGTGAGCAGAGACCAACCCCAACCATACTCATGACCATGCTTATCGGTGGGATAGACAAAGTCCTCCGTTACAATGCGACAAGCCATCTGCAAGCGTGTGACATAGCCATCGAACTTACCACGCATATTGGGACCCGTGAAGCCACAAGCAGCACGAAGCTCACGGGTAATCATACTGCCTTCCTCATGCAAAGTCAACAGAATGGCTTCCTCGATGGAGCCCTCTTGAGGAGCAGGATGAACACTGCGACGATAGTTGCAGAAATCTGGCCACCACTCCATACTGATGAAGCCTGCCTTGCCTGCAAAGAACTTGCCATACACGCAGTTGCCATCCGTCACAATGGGTCCTTTCCACTTCCACAAAGGCCAATCCCATCCACCATCTGGAAGCATCACATAGCGACAATCGTCATCTACCACTGCCTCAGCAGAATAGCCCCATATCCCACTATCCAACAAAGGCAGAAATCCTACTTGCTGGATAAATTCCATCAACTCGCTACAGGAGCCAATGCGGGGAGAAGGAGAATTTATAGTCGTCATCTTTTCAGTATTCTGTTAGTTTAGAGCAAAGATATGAAATAAATCTCAAAATATTGTGTAAATTTGAGGTCAAAAATAGAAAGTATGGGGAAGAAAGGGTATAATTTGGTGACGGATCAGGAAATCATCGCATATATGGAGTCACTTCAAAACGAGGAACAACGGAAGGTGCTGATGGGGTTCTTCAAGACGGGACCAGGTGAGTATGGTGAGGGCGATGAGTTTCTGGGACTGAAGGTGCCACAAACTCGCGAGGTGGTGAAGGCGGTGATGAAAGACCTGCCGTTGCACGAGATACCTACACTGCTGATGAACCATTGGCATGAGGTGAGGCTTTGCGGTCTATTGCTTTTGGTGGACAGGTTTGAGAAGATGGCCACCAAGCGATTAGAGAACGATGAAAAGGCTATGAAAGGTCGTGATGAGATTCTGACTATGTATCTGCAATACGCCAAACAAGCCAATAACTGGGACTTGGTGGACCTGTCTGTTCCCAAGATTCTTGGTCATTGGCTATTGTTACCCTCTTTCCTCGGTGACAAGGATTATAAGATGCAAGTGGTTGATGAACTGGCACATAGCGACAATCTCTGGAAGCAACGTATGAGTATGGTGTGCACATGGAAGACTTCACAAATGGGTGATCCATCATGGTGCCTGAGATATGCCGAGATGCATCTGCACCATCCACACGACCTGATGCACAAGGCAGTAGGATGGATGCTTAGAGAGATGGGTAAGCGAGTATCGATGGACTTGCTTCGTGATTTCCTGCACCAACATGCCCACGAAATGCCACGAACTACCCTTCGTTATGCCATAGAAAAGATGTCGGAAACAGAAAGGAAACATTGGATGAGCACATAGCCTATGAAAGACTACTTAGACAAAATGACACCAGAGCAGGCACGGGCTTTTCGTGACGATGTGCTGAATATCGTGAGCCAAATACCCCGTGGTAGCGTGACAACCTACGGAATTATCGCCGCATTAGCAGGTTGGCCAAGTCATGCTCGCATGGTAGGTAGGACACTGCACTATACACCGGGAGCAGAGAAAGTACCTTGTCATCGTGTGGTCAATAAGGAAGGGCGTACAGCTCCTGGATGGAGTCAACATCGTGCTTTACTGGAAGCTGAGGGTGTAAGTTTCCGTTCAAACGGCTATGTGGATATGGCTAAACACCTGTGGGTGCCACCCGTCTGATAGTCCTGTATTCCTTTATACATTCCCCAAATAGACATACTGAATGCCCTCTTCCTCTGCCACTTGCTTGGCAGCTTTCAGCGTTTGAAGAGGAGTAGGAGAAATATCCATCATTTTATAACGAGGGAAGAAACGGCTGAAATGCAAGGGGTTGTCGGCAAGGTTGTTATCCACCATCCAACGACACATCTGCCGAATCATATCCAAATCGTCATTGACACCAGGAATGACAAGGTTGGTGATTTCCACCCAAACACCAGCATCTCGCATCGCCAAGATGGTGTCGAGTACGGGTTGCAGATGGCCACCACTGATGCGTCTGTAGATATCATCGCTGAAGGATTTGAGGTCTATGTTGGCAGCATCGAGGTAAGGGAGTAAGTCGTTTAGTGGCTCCTGACAGACATAGCCAGCAGAGACAAGGATATTCCAAAGTCCTGCTTCATGCGCCAAACGCGCACAATCCGTGATGTATTCTAAATAGGTAAGTGGCTCAGTATAAGTATAGGCGATGCCTGGACAATGGTGCTTCTGGCAGAGCCTTACCACTTCCTCGGGAGAAAGTTCATAGTGCGGCACATCAGACAGCGAGACCTGTGAGATGTCGTGATTCTGGCAATTCAGACAGCGGAAATTGCAACCTGTACAAGCAAGGGACAAGCATTGAGTGCCAGGGTGGAAATGATAAAGAGGCTTCTTCTCAATGGGGTCGATAGCCAAAGCACAGGGCTTGCCATAGACCTCGCTGACCAACAGACCTCCATCATTGCGACGGCTTCGGCAAATGCCTGTCTTGCCCTCGGCAATATGACAATGATGAGGGCAGAGCTGGCACTCTACCCTCTTATCTTCCAATGTCTTATAATACTTACACTCCATTATCAATTGTCAATCGTCAATCGTCAATTGTCAATTATCAATTGTCAATCGTCAATTGTCATTAAAACACGATTGCTTCATATACATAAAGCTCGGCATCCTTCCAGCCATCCCAACCCAATCTGGCTTTGTCCTGCGAGCAATGACTCACAAACTCCTCTTTAGTCCAATTCACCTCATCAGCCACCTGGGGCAAGTAGGTGCCACTACGGTGACCTTTGCGGATATAGATGCCGTGACGATGCAACTCAAACTCATCCAAACTCTGGATGCGACGCATTGGAGTAAGCACAGAAATCTCTATCTTAATGTCATCCAACTCATTTCTGCTAAGAGGCGAGAATCGTGGGTCGTGGAAAGCAGCTGAACGAGCCATCTCTTTCACAACCTCATACAACGGATAATCTTCACCAAAATGACCTATGCAACCACGCAAACGACCGTTCTTGTAGAGTGAGACAAAGGCTCCGCATTTTTGGTTAAGCGTTAAGCGTTGAGTGGTGATCGTTGAAGGTTTACCATTGAGTATTTGAGAAATGGGGTTGCTCTCCAATACATCTTTGATGCTCTGAAGGGCAATCTCTTTCAGTAACTTTTTATCTTCATCAGAGAGTGCGAAGCTTACATTGTCATGGCGAAGGAAGGCAAATGAATGATAGCCCACCACACGTGAATGGTCGTGATTATCAATGTCACCCGAATTCTGATACATCAGGTGCTTCACCTCGCAATGGCCATCCAGCATTAGCATCAATGTGATGATGGGGAACTCGCCACAGGCACTTGTCGCCAGATTCTTCTTCTTCAGTTTGGCATTCGCCTCAAGGACTTTGATGAACTCCTCCACTTCACCCGTTTCAATGGCTTTTCCCGTCAGGGAATCCACCTCATTAGCATCCTCATAGGAGGGATAGTGAGAGAAATCGCTACTGATAATAAAGAGGTTATCATCGGTGAAATAAGGCTTCAACGCCTCTGCCATCCGCTTTAGCTTCAGGAAATTATTGGTGGAAATGATGATGGGAACAATGGGAGGAACCTCGCCAAATTTCCTCTGTAGGAAAGGCAATTGCACCTCCAGGCAATGCTCACGGTCATGGGCTTTTGGGAGGTAAGAGAATACACCACCCTTGGTAAGTTCCTTTGCCATCTCTTTATCCACCTTCACATAGCCCAAAGGTGTGGCGTAATAGTCGGCCTCCGTATTCACTGAAGCCCCATCGAGCCATTCCTGATGACTAGGTCCCAGCAGGAAAATCCGCTTGTAGGTCTTATTGGCATCCAGCGTCATATAGGCAGATGCTGCTACATTGCCAGAGAAATAATAGCCTGCATGGGGCACGATAAGTGCTGCAACATTCTGATACTGAGCACATCCTTGATGCAACTTCAAGAATCCGTCCACCTCCTGCTTCAGCGAATCTGCATTCCCTGTGTAGAAGTGGTTGGCCTGCGTGGCAGGTCTTACCACAGGCTCTTTTGAAAGTCCGTTAAACAAGTTCATCATCATAACAATTACTAAGATTATCCTCACGCCTTTCATATACCTTACTTATCCAGTATTCCCTGGAAGTAATTGCGCACGTCACTCCACTTATAATAAGGGAACATATCTGTCTGAACAGGAATGTGAACCTCTTTTTCGCAATGCAGCACCTTCACGAGGATGTCATTGGGGTTCTTGTCGTTACGGAAGAACACCAGTTGCACATTAGCCGCCATAGGGGTGACCTTGTAGTTTGCCCACACCTTATATAGCTCGCGAGGGTCGCTGATGGCTACTCCAAAGTTCTCAATCTGCATCAGGGCACAGAGGTTGATGACATTGCCATCGTGGCCAAAACGCAGGGTAGCAGCCTCATCGCCAGTGGCGATGGCTTTGTCGGCACTCTCCACAATATTTTGCAACAAATGCTTGGCATTAGCAGCCACAATTCCATGACCATCAGCGTGGTTAGCTGCACCTACATAGAAGCTGAAGTTACCTATTTGCCAAAGGTCGAAGAGCTCCTGAGGTTGCCATAGGTCATAGAACGATACCTTGGTCTCGATATTCTGCATGCCTATGGTAATCTGATAGAGATCGTACATCAAAGTGCTGGGGTTTACCTTCTTCAACACAAAGTCGTTGTCAGTAAAGAGGATTGATATCAAACGATCCGGATGAATCATTGATTCCCTGAACTTGCGGTATTCCTCCACCCAAGGACCATTGCGGGAGTCAGTAAACTTATTAGCCTCAGGAGTTTGGTAGTTCAGATAAGACATATACTTGGGACTTGCCTCATAGGCGATGTGCAAAGTGGGATTTAGCTCTTTAAGCCTATCGCAAAACGCCACCATACTCATGGTGCATCGCAAAACCACAGTTGAACGAGCCGAGAGGTTGGCATTATTCTTGAATACCTCAGGGAAGTTCTGGTACATACGCTCGGCAATGCCCCGATGCTGGCGAACACCCAAAGGACTCAAGTCGCCTCCATGACCATCAGCCTCAGCAAAGACTTGTTGCAAACGCTGAAGGACATCCTCGCCTAAAGACGTCAAGGCATGTTGCTCATGGGCTTCCTGAAGCAGGTTCAGGGCACGAGTATAGTCTTCGTTAGAGATGAGATAGCGAGAGCCGTGACGACTGTAGTGACTGATGTAGAATGGTTTGTATCCCTTCGGGGCTTTGGTTTGAGCCTCAATCTGCGTGGGATAAACCAAATAGACACCACCTGCTTTTGCTGGATTGGCAGTGATCTCCTCTAAGGATGACTGTGCATAAACTCCTAAGCAAAGAAGAGATGCCAGCAATGTAGTTATTAATTTCTTGGTTTTCATGGTAAATTCATAGAATTATAGATTTGGCAAATGGTTTTCCCCAACATAGGATGCACCACTGTGGGGGCTATTTCAACCATAGGCTTCAGGACAAAGAGACGCTCGTGCATCAGGGGATGAGGAATCGTCAGATTTGCTGTGCGAATCGCCCATTCACCCATCAAGAGCAAATCGATATCAATGAGGCGGTCAGTGTAACCACCCTCGGTAGATTTGGTGGTTCTGCCCAACTCACGCTCTATTTCCTGGGTAACGGATAGCACCTGAAATGGTGAGAGCGAAGTCTCTACCCCCAAAGCAGCATTCAGATATGTATTAGGAGAGGCATAGCCCCAAGGCTCTGTCACATAAAAGTTTGACACGCAGACGATTCTACCAATCCTCTGCCCAATCAAAGAGATAGCCTGTTTGAGATTAGCCGGCTTATCCCCCAAGTTAGTGCCTAAGCCCAAGTACAGCATCACTTATCAGTTATCAACATCGCATCGCCGTAAGTGCCAAAGCGATAGCCTTCCTTCAGTGCTACATGGTAGGCTTCCATTACCTGCTCATAACCTCCAAAAGCAGCCACCACCATCAATAGGGTGGATAATGGCATGTGGAAGTTTGACACCATAGCATTTGCCACAGAGAACTGGTAAGGAGGGAAGATGAACTTGTTGGTCCATCCCGAGAATGGCTTCATGTGAGCATCAGTGCTGACACTGCTTTCGATAGCACGCATAGTAGTGGTACCTACTGCACAAATCTGGCGACCTGCATCCTTTGCCTTATTGACGATATCAGCAGCTTCCTGGGTGATAAACATCTGTTCAGAATCTGTCTTGTGCTTCGTCAGGTCTTCCACATCCACTCCACGGAAATTGCCCAAGCCTGCATGCAGGGTAATAAAAGAGAAATCCACGCCCTTGATTTCCAGACGTTTCATCAATTCACGACTGAAATGCAGATTGGCTGTAGGAGCAGTTACTGCACCTTCGTTCTTGGCGAAGATAGATTGGAAACGCTCGGCATCCTCAGGTACAGGAGCACGCTTAATCATCTCATGAGGCAGAGGCGTCTCACCCAAAGAATAAAGCACACGCTTGAACTCATCGTGTGGACCATCATACAAAAAACGCAAGGTACGACCTCGAGAAGTGGTGTTGTCAATCACCTCGGCCACCATCGACTCGTCTTCGCCGAAATAAAGCTTATTACCAATACGAATCTTGCGAGCAGGATCAACCAACACATCCCAAAGGCGTTGCTCTTCGTTTAGTTCTCTAAGCAGGAACACCTCGATGCGTGCTCCAGTCTTCTCTTTGTTACCATACAAACGGGCAGGGAAGACCTTGGTGTCATTGAAAACAAATACATCTTTGTCATCGAAATAATCGATGATTTCCTTAAACACCCGATGCTCAATCTCACCTGTCTTGCGATGGAGCACCAACAAACGGCTTTCGTCACGATACTCTGTAGGGAACTGAGCTACTCTATCCCCTGACAGACGGAAATTAAACTGAGAAAGTTTCATATACTAATTAATAATTATTTGCTCTTTTAGCCAAGCTTCAAACTGTTCTGGGTCAAGGCACTGCTCCACCCTAACATCTCCCACCCTGGTTCGACGCAATGCAGTAAGGTGAGCACCACAGTGCAAAGCTTCGCCAATGTCTCTCGCCAAAGCACGGATATAGGTGCCTTTGCTACATACCACCCTGATTTTCATTTGATAGAATACTCCACTCTTCATCAGTTGGAGTTCTTCTTCATCAGGTTCTCTTCTTCGATGAGGAGAAGGCCTATATTCATCTAAGTTCTTAAAGTCAAGCAGTTCAATCTCGTCAATTACCAGCAATTTGGGCTTCAGTTCCACCTCCTGGCCTTTGCGGGCATAGAGGTAGGCACGTTTGCCATCTACATTGCAAGCAGAATAGACAGGTGGTACTTGCCATATCTCGCCCTTGAACTGCTGCAAGGTTTCCTCTACCAACTCACGGGTGATTTGATCCGTAGGATAGATGGCGTCAATGGGATGCTCCTGGTCGAATGAGGGCGTGGTGGCACCTAAACACAACGTCGCCTCATATTCCTTGGTGTGGTATTGCAATTGTTCTATCTGCTTGGTAGCTCGACCTGTACAGATTGTCATCACACCTGTTGCCAAAGGGTCGAGGGTACCAGAATGACCCACTTTGAGTTTCTTAACCCCCAATCGCTCACAGATGAAATGCCTCACATGATTCACTACACGAAAAGATGTCCACCCATAAGGCTTGTCGAAATGCAATATCTCTCCCTCCTGGAAATTCAGTTGACCGTTGACCATTGACCGTTAATAATTAAAACAAACTGAAAGCCAAAGTTGCCAAACCTACAATCGCACAATAAATGGCGAAGTATATCAGCTTACCTTTCTTCACAATGTCAATCATCCACTTACAAGCCAGACAACCAAAGACAAAAGCTGAGAGGAAGCCCACGATGAGTGCCATCAGTGACACATCAGTATTAGCCTCTGCAGCTCCTTTCACAATCTTCATGCCATCCAACAGGGCTTCGCCCAAGATGGGAGGAATGACCATCAGGAAAGAGAATTGTGCCAACTTCTCTTTCTTATCTCCCAACAGCAAACCTGTGGCAATGGTACTTCCACTGCGACTTAAGCCCGGCAGTACGGCACAAGCTTGTGCCAAACCGATGATGAAAGCATCTTTCATGCTGATGTGTTCTTTGGTGCGAGGTTTAGCGAAATAGGAGAAGGCCAACAAGGTAGCTGTAACCAACAGCATCAAACCCACAATTACCAAACCTGAGCCGAAAATCTCCTCTACCTTATCCTTAAAAAACAAACCAACAATGCCTATGGGAATCATGGAAATTAAGATGTTGATAACATATTTCATCTCATCGTTCATCTTAAACTTGAAAAGTCCTCGGAAAATCCAGCCTATCTCTTTCCAAAGGATGACCAAAGTGCTCAACACTGTGGCAATGTGCACCACGATGGTGAATGTAAGGTTATCTTCGCCATTAATCCCAAACAAAGCTGAACCAATGGCCAAATGACCACTGCTGCTCACTGGCAGATACTCGGTCAAACCTTGAATCATACCTAATATGAAAGCTTCTAACCAATCCATTACTTAGTCCTCCTTGGGTTTCTTAATCACAGCATAAATCATCATCACGAAGCCAATGAGACAAATCACTGGTGCAATTCTGACACGCCTTACACTGAAGATGTCAGCCTCAAAATGGTCAACTGTAGTACTGGGACCCGTCATCAACAGGAAGCCGATGATGACCACCACCATCCCGATGGCTATCAGTATCAGATTGTTCTTGCCAAATGCGAAATTTCTTTTATCCATATCTTATTTTAAACGTAATACAATTTACTAGCCTTCATCTTCAGGAAACGATTCACTGACCAGTAGGCACAAAGCAATGTCATGCTGACACCCGTAATCAGTACTATCACGCTGACAATCAGCAATACTTCAGGTGAAATTACTTCTATCAGATGGGGCTCATTCATCACCAACCAGAAAGCAGCTCCCCATAAGGCAATGTTAGCCAACAAACTCGCCATAATGCCTATCCAGAAATTGCGTACCATGAAAGGCCGTCGGATGAACGAACGGCTTGCTCCCACCAATTTCATGGTGTAGATGAGGAATCGTTGTGAATACACCGTGAGGCGTATTGTGTTGTTTATGAGGGCAAACGATATCAACGCCAATACCAAGGCCAAAGCTATCAACATCAATTCCAGTTGGGCGACATGACGATTCATACTCTCAATCAAGTTCTTCTGGTAGAGTACCTCTTGGATGTTGATGTTGGTACTCAATTGCTGTTCTATCTTCGCGATACTATCGTTGTTTGCATAGTCAGCTTGCAACTTGATTTTCACAGAAGCAGGGAAGGGGTTATATCCTTGGAATTCCTCTGGATCAGTGTTCAATTCTGCCTTCATCTCCTCTAAAGCCTGAGCCTTCGAGATAAACTCGGCACTCTTGACAAAGGGCTCTGCATTCAGTTCGTCCAACAACTTGGTTATCTCGGTCTCAGGCATATCATCGCTAATAAGCAAAGAGAAATTCACGTTTTCCTTCACATATACCGAGACACTCCTTGCGGCCAAAGCGAAGAACACCACCACCCCTAACACAATCAATACCAAAGTGGTACTAACTGTAGATGTAGCCGTCTGCAAATTGAAAAATCTTGCCCTCTTCGCCATAGTCTTATTGCTTCTTCAAAACATATATCAATGAGCTGCTTCGCTCTTTATGTCCCCAACTGCTCACCCAAGCACACAAACCTTGCCAAAAACCTCGTAAGAAGCTTACCTTATGACCCATACGTTGCTCCGAGAGCATGCTCACATAGAAGCCATCAAGGGGCATCGGGATGGTCTTAATTACCTTAAACCCATGTTTCTCTGCAAAACGTTTCATGGTTTCAGGAGTGAAGTGCCACAAATGACGAGGCACATCCCATGCAGCCCAGTCAGCACCATAATGCTTAGCATCGGTAGAAATCTGATTAGGTACAGCTATCAACAAAGCACCTTCATCCTTCAACCAGCGATAGAATTTGTCACCCATGATATTGAGATGTTGCAGATGCTCTAACACATGCCACAAGGTTATACAGTCGAATGACTTGTCTTGCAGGGTATTGAAAGCCTCTTCACCATCACTCTTCAGACCAAAATGCTGTTGGGCAAAATCTCTGGCTTCAGCGCTTTTCTCAATGGCACGGACCGTCCATCCCCATTCTGTCATAAGGTGGGCAAAATAGCCGGTACCTGAACCTATGTCTAGCAACCAGCCTTGACGCAGGCCTGTAGCTCTTGTCACATGACCAGCCTTAGCGGTGAGCATCATGTTTCGAGCTATATGGTAGAGCCTATTCATCAAACCTTGCTCCGTATCAGAATGAGAGATATAGTCAGGCGATTCATAATACCTGCCAATCTCTTGTTCATCAGGCACATCTTGTGTGAACTTGAAGCCACACTCCTCACATTGCCACACGTCAAAAGTCTCTTTGCTTACCAAGTGGTCAACAGCAGAAAAAGCTTGCTTGAGGTTCTTTCCACCACATATCGGACAACTATCTGTATGTACTATACTACTCATAAGTGCACAATCCACCTTAAATTGATGCAAAAATACAAAATAGATTGCAAATTGCTTCTCTTTTTAAGGAGTTTTAAGAATTGAAGACTTTATAAAAAAGGAGGGCTGACAGCATCAGCCCTCAGCCCTCATACATTTTCCATCTTACTTCTTGCTTTTCACATCTGCCTATCAGCCTCGATAAACTCTAAGAGACGTTCAACGGCTTGCTCCTCAGGGATGTTCTTCTCGATGCATTGTTTCTGTTTATAAAGACTCACTTTGCCACGACCAGCACCGACATAGCCATAATCAGCATCAGCCATCTCTCCAGGACCATTAACAATGCATCCCATAATGCCAATCTTAAGGCCTTTCAGATGAGAGGTGGCAGCTTTAATGCGGGCTATGGTTTCCTCTAAGTTATAAAGTGTACGCCCGCAACCTGGGCAAGAGATGTATTCCGTTTTAACCATACGCAAACGTCCAGCCTGGAGGATACTGAAAGCGGTCTGATCTACCAAAGCATCTGCCAATCGACCATTGTTATAAAGCATAATGCCATCGCAAAGACCATCAAAGATAAGTGGTCCCATATCAGCAGCAGCTCGAATCTGTAGGTCTTCAGCATATTGCTCGGCATAGTGCTGGATGAATACCAACGGATTCTGCAATCCTTTGACCATCAGTTTATGAGCCACAGCACGTTGTTCTCCCACACGATTGATATGGTTGCTCTGGCTAATAACTACCACCTCAGGATGATATTTCAGACAAGCCAGTACCTCGTCATTCAAATCACGATAAGTGATAAAGAGGAATTTCAACGTAGCTGGGTTCATGCTGATAAAAGGCAAGAACTCTTTCTTATATGCGGGATAGGTATTTGGCAAACCCGTCCAAGCATCGGCATCTACAATATATGGTACATTCTCAAGCCTCTCAGCTGGAAGATTATGACCTACATACACATAATCAGGCATGAAATCGGGATTATATTCCTGTGTTTCACCAAAGCGAGCAGCAATGACTATAGGTACTTGTTCGCCACCTATGTTGTGTACAGCCTTAGTCATGCGACGCACAGGATGCAGGTAGTCAAAAACAGGAGCGACCTCTGCATTAATAGGTAAATGCATCTCGCGAGCCACCACATAATCACGCAGTTTCTTAGCTACAGGTATCTCAGCCTCAGGAGCTTCACTAAGAGACACGCGGATGGTATCGCCATAGCCATCAGCCAGTAGGGCACCGATACCCAATGCCGATTTGATGCGACCATCCTCTCCTTCGCCAGCTTCAGTAACACCCAAATGCAAGGGGAAGTTCATACCTTCACGATTCATCACATCCACCAACAGACGTACAGTTCGCACCATCACGGATGCATTGGATGCCTTGATGGATATCACCACATCCTTGAACTGTTCCTCCACACAGATGCGCAAGTATTCCATACATGACTCTACCATACCCTCGGGGGTATCGCCATAACGAGACATGATGCGATCGGACAACGAACCGTGGTTCACTCCAATGCGGATGGCAGTATGCTGTTCTTTGCAGATATTCAAGAACTGAACAAATCTTTCACGAAGACGTCCCAGTTCTTGGGCATATTCCTCATCGGTATATTCCAAATGCTCAAACTTACGGGCAGGATCCACATAATTGCCTGGGTTGATGCGTACCTTCTCGGCATAGAGAGCTGCCACATCTGCCACAGCAGGGTTGAAATGCACATCTGCCACCAAAGGCACCATACATCCCTCCTGACGCAGGGCAGCATTGATATATTGCAGATTCTCAGCCTCCGCCACGCCTTGTGTTGTAAGACGCACATACTCTCCCCCAGCCTCTACAATGCGTTTAATTTGCGCCACACTGCCCTCTGTATCACGGGTGGAAGTGTTGGTCATGCTCTGTAGGCGTATAGGATAAGAGCCGCCCAAAGGGGTGGCTCCTATATTCACTGTGCCGGTCTTGCGGCGCTGGTAGTTAAACAAGTCCATCAGATTACTCTGCAATCATACTTGACATTTGCCAGCACCTCATTAGCCTGTGTTACCTTAGAGGCAGACTTCTTCTTATAGTCCTCCAATTTGCCTGCCAACTTAGCGTCACTCAACGCCAAAATTTCAGCAACCATCAAGGCTGCGTTCTGACCACCATTGACAGCCATAGTTGCTACAGGAACACCTGGAGGCATCTGCACCATAGAATAAAGGGCATCAACACCCATCAGTGGACCGCTGTTGATTGGAACACCAATAACTGGCAGCGTGGTATTCGCTGCGATAACACCTGGCAGAGCAGCAGCCATACCTGCTCCTGCGATGATAACCTGAATGCCACGACCTTTAGCCTGCTGAGCGAATTCAGCCACAGCACCTGGGGTGCGATGAGCAGAGAGTGTGCACATCTCAAATGGTACTTCCAGTTCATTCAGGAAATCGGCAGCCTTCTCCATTACGGGCAGGTCACTGATGCTGCCCATCACGATACTTACCAATGCTTTCATGTGAATTTAGATTTATACGTTAATTAATTTCTTATATCCTTCTGCGTCTAATAGCGCATCATAATCAGCTGCTTCATCAGGCTTAATCTTGATGAGCCAGCCCTCGCCGTATGGGTCTTTATTCACCAATTCTGGCTGTTCTTCTAAAGCCTCGTTCTGTTCGAGCACCTCACCACCTACAGGCATGAAGATGTCAGAGATGGTCTTTACCACCTCAATGGTGCCAAACACTTCACCGGCTTCGAGTGTCTCGCCCACAGCCTGGATATCGACGAACACGATGTCGCCCAACTGATCTTGCGCATAGTCAGTAATGCCTACATAGGCTACGTCACCCTCAACACGAATCCACTCGTGTTCACTGGTGTACTTGATGTTTTCAGGAAAATTCATATCAATTGTTTTTAGGTTATACAAATAGCAACTCGCAAATATATCAAAAAAGGAAATAATTTGCAAATATTTGGTGGGTTAAAAGAGCAGAAACCTAACTAAATCGTTGTAAAAGGGATGTAAGACCATAAAAGAGCAGGCTAAACCGACAGCAAAACCCACCAACACCTCACCCAGGGAGTGGTGCCCCAACACAATTCGAGCAGAGCCCACCACACCCGTCACGAGTATCAGGGCACAGAGCCACCACACAGGATTATAGCCAAAAAGCATGCTGAATGCCACCAGTCCGCCAATGGTAGCACCAGCTCCTGCCATGTGCTCACTAATTCGCCATCGCAAGTTTAGGATAAGACAAACGGTCATCAGAAGCAAAGCTGTGAAAATGATACCTGTCATATACCAAGGGATGTTGAGTCGACGCATGATGATCAAACAAAATACATATGAAATCAAATAGAGGAACAGGGGCACATAACGTTGACGACGCAATGCCATATCATCGGGGGTATAACCATTCACCTTCCTAAAAATATATATGGTGAGATGGGGAATGAGGATGGTAAAGGCATAGACTACACCCAACACGATAAGTTTGTATTGCAGGGGCATAATGCGAAGGTAGGAGAAGATGAACAGAATGAGGAAAGCCACAAAGGCAATGTAATACGGCGAGAAAAACGCCGATATCACTCTGGCCATCCGCTTTAACACCAACTCAGTCTTGCTATGTTCTTCCATTCTTAGTAATACTATTCTCTCAAAACTCTTTTCTCTACTCTTTACGCAACCTTGCCACTGGGATATTCAATTGCGTACGATATTTAGCCACCGTACGCCTTGCCATTGGGAATCCCTTTCCCTCCATCAGCTTCGTCAACTCATCGTCTGTCAACGGATTAGATTTATCCTCTTGGTCAATCACTTCCTTTAGAATCTTCTTTACCTCACGAGCAGACATCTCTTCACCATCCTGCCTCATAAAACTCTCGGTAAAGAAATGACGCAGTGGGAAGATGCCAAAGCGAGTCTGCGCATACTTGCTGTTGCAGACACGCGAAACTGTGGAGATGTCAAGCTTGGTGCGTTCTGCCACATCTTTCAAAATCATAGGCTTTAACAACGACTCGTCCCCCTCTTGGAAATAAGGTAACTGTAGGTCAATGATTGCCTGCATCACACTAATCATGGTGGTCTGACGCTGACGGATGGCATCAATGAAACCCTGTGCAGCATCTATCTTCTGCTTGAGGAAGACTGCCGCCTCCTTCTGTTGGCGTGTCTGTTTCGGACTCCCTTCAGCCTGTTCTTGCAACTGGCGACGGAAGTCGCTGTTCAAACGCAATTCGGGTAAGTTGGGATTATTGAGGCTAAAAGTCACATGCCCATCATCATCTGTATCAACCAGAAAATCAGGTGTTATCTGTTGTAGGTTTTTACCCATAGCCTCGCCCATCGATGCTCCAGGGCGAGGATTAAGACGAGTAATTTCCCTGATGGCTTGCTGACAATCACCCTCACTTACCTCCAATTGCTGGCAAATCTTATCCCAATGCTTGGTAGAAAACTCCTTGTAGAAGTCACTGACAATTCTCTCCTCTAACGGCAACCAAGCATCATGCTTACCCTCAGCCGTCTGAGCCTTACGCCTGATTTGCAACAACAGACACTCTTGTAAATCGCGAGCACCAATGCCAGCAGGGTCGAATTCCTGGATGATGTGCAATACATCCTCTAACTCCTGCACCGAGGTTTCTACACCATTATATATTAATAGCTCGTCGGCAATAGCATCAAGTGGCTTGCGTAACAAACCGTCATCGTCCAACGAACCAATCAAATACTCTGCCAATTGATGTTGATGATCATCCAACTCATGCTCACCCAACTGATCCTTTAGCGTTTCATAAAAAGAAGTAGTGTCACTGAAAGGAATCTCCTCCATTCGTTCATTCCGAGAGTAATTATGCTCCTGCAAACGGTAGTCAGGGATATCGTCGTCATTGCGATAGTCGTCCAAGGCATTGTAACTGGTATCTCCCTCATCCTCAGGTGCAGCCAACTCATCAGCCACATTCTCTGGCGTTTCTTCCTTTCCTTCTTCCAAGGCAGGGTTATCCAGCAGTTCCGACTTAACACGATCCTCCAACTCCAAAGTTGGAAGTTCCAGCAGTTTCACTGCCAGAATCTGCATCGGGGAGAGGGTCTGCAACTGCTGTTGCGACTGCACTTGAATCTGATTAGAGTTCTGAGCCATCTTTTTATCTATTCAACTTGCAAATTTACGAATAAACTTTGTATCTTTGCCCATTATAACTAAAAAAAACTTGAATAATATGTTCGCAAAAGAAACCTACATGCAGCGCAGAGCCCTGCTGAAGAAAACCGTTGGCTCTGGTGTGTTGCTTTTTTTAGGCAATGACGACATGGGACTAAATTACGAGGATAATGCTTTCCGCTATCGCCAAGACTCCTCATTCCTCTATTTTTTTGGCATCTCTCAGGCAGGTCTGGCAGCAATCATTGACATAGACAATGACAAGGAGATCATCTTTGGCGATGAGGCATCCATCGACTTCATCGTATGGGCTGGTATCCTTCCAACCATCCACGACAAGGCAGCTGAGGTAGGCATCAGCGATACCCGCCCATATTTACAAGTGGTTGATTATCTGCAGCAGGCAAAAGCGAAAGGACAACAGATTCATTACCTGCCTCCTTATCGCCCTGAGCACAAGTTGAAGCTGATGGATTGGTTGTGCATTGCTCCAAGTCAGCAAGAAGGTTCTGTGCCTTTCATCCGCGCCATCGTGCAGCAGCGTAACATCAAGACAGCAGAGGAGATTGCTGAGATTGAAAAGGCTTGTAACGTGACAGCCGATATGCATATTGCTGCCATCAAGTGCCTCCGCCCTGGTATGCATGAGTATGATGTAGCAGCTGAGATTGAGCGCATTGCATCTTTAAACAACTGCGAACTGTCATTCCCTACCATCGCCACCATCCACGGTGAGACTTTACATAACCATTATCACGGAAATCTGGTAAAGCCAGGAGACTTGTTCCTAATTGATGCCGGTGCTGAATTGGAGAGTGGATATTGTGGAGATATGTCATCCACCTTCCCTGCCGACAAAAAGTTCACGCAGAAGCAAAAGGATGTGTATGTGATTCAAAACGCCATGCATGTAGAGAGTGTAAAAGCTTTGCGTCCAGGCGTTCCTTATATGGATGTGTATGACCTCTCTGCACGAGTAATGGTAGAAGGCATGAAAGATCTGGGCTTGATGAAGGGAAATGCCGAAGATGCTGTACGCGAGGGTGCCCATGCTTTGTTCTATCCACACGGATTGGGCCACATGATGGGTTTGGATGTACATGATATGGAAAACCTGGGTGAAATCTGGGTAGGTTATGATGGCAAACCAAAGAGTACACAATTTGGGCGCAAGAGTCAACGTTTGGCCATTCCTCTCCAACCAGGCTTCGTACATACCGTGGAGCCAGGTATCTACTTCATTCCTGAATTAATTGACCGCTGGCGCAAAGAAAACAAGTTTACAGATTTCATCAACTACGACAAGGTAGAGGATTATCGCCACTTCGGTGGTATCCGCAATGAGGAAGATTACTTGATTACCAAAACTGGTGCACGACGTTTAGGTAAGAAGATTCCACTTACTCCAGAAGAGGTTGAAGAACTGAGATAAAATGATTATCCCCGACCAACAGGTCGGGGATAATCTTTTTATGTATGCAAGTCTAGAACGAAACGAGTGCCTTTTGTGAACTTAGGATCAATTTCAAGATCACCATTCATCTTCTTCGCCATCTCCTTACAAATAGGCAAACCCAGACCATCGCCAGTAGTCAAATCCTTAATTTCCAAGAAAGGTTTAAACACATCCTCAATCTTCTCCTCAGGGATACCACAACCTGTATCAGCCACTACAAACTGCTGCACATGCGCGCCACGCTTCTTGAAATCCAACCAGATATTGCCACCAGCAGGCGTATATTCAGCAGCATTATACAATAGATGCAGCAAAATATGCGAAACATATTCCTTATGAATCTTAGCATTCATCTTAGGAGCATTCACCATCAAAGTTACCTCAGGCTCAACCTTATCACGAATCTCGTCCATTAGCTCCTCGCAGAACTGCTGGATAGGTGTATCTTCCAATTCCACAGAATTATCTGGCATATTCTCCAACTCCGACAACGTCTGGATATGATCTGAAAAAGTTAGTAATGCCTGAACCTCTGGTATGCGGCTATCGAGTTTCTGCAATGTAGGATCCAATTGAGCAGAGATATTGCTAATGAACTTAGCCTTCAATGCATTGTTCTCTTCAGCCAACTTGATGGCTTTCTTCTGCTTACGTGTAACAAAGATGTAACGAAGTAACACAATGGCACCGATAATGAGCGCAGCAGCCAAGGCAGCAGCCAATACGCATAAACCAATGATAATCATCTGACGAGTACCCAGCGAGCTATCCTTCTCAGCGATAATCGCCTCATTGTCGGCAATCTGCTGCTTCAGTGCCCCTGTCTCATCTGCTAATTTCATTGCATTGGCTGAGTCCTTCCAAATGATATAGTTACTATAAGTCTGAGCCACCAAATTAGCATTGTTGCTCTTGCGCCCGTTGGCAATCAGCGTCTGATAGACCTCGTCAATCTTATCATATTCCTTCTGGGCAGTGAGCTTATCGGCCATCTCCTTAAACACAGCATCGCCTTGAGAGACTTGTCCGAAAGAATAGTAATATATCGCCTTGTTATACAACAAGTCATTCTTCAAATTCTCATCATTAGCAGCTTTCGCCTGACTATCCATTGTGTTGATCTGCTCTAGTGCCCTAGCAGAATTCCTCATCTTCATATACATCTGCAGGCGTTCCTTTGTCACTTGGTAGTGCAATGCAGGTTTAAGGCTACCACCCTTCTGCTCCTCGGCAGTGATGGCTTGGTCAACTCGACGTAACAATTCAAAGCCCTCTTTGAAATAATTCTCCTTGTAATACAACGCCGTAGCCTTGGCTCCGCACTCCACGCCCGGTTCTATCTGGCCTCTAGTGGCATAATCGTCGAAAGCACGGATATACAGCGACCTTGCAGCTGCAATGTTGTTGTTTGCATCTTCAGTTTCTGCACGCTGATGCAAACTACTCTTCTGCCCTTCCTGTGCATAGGTAATTACACAACTGAAGAGCATACCTAAAAATAAGATTAATACCTTTTTACTCATATCTTTAATTCTTTTATTTCCCCAAAAAACAACGATAAACGATCAATCGTCAATAAATAAAACTACTCCCTCCAATAAACTCACGAATCAGTGAAGTATATGGAATCTCATTGTCACGAATGGCATAGAAATACTTCATAAACTTCAACAGTCGATAAGCCTCGGCATACTCTCGACAATTCTGAGGCACCATATTTAATATGGGCTCCACATGACTGCGGAAAGCGGCAAACTCAAACCATAAAGCCGAATTGAACATCACGTCTGCATTCTCCTGGAAAGGAAAAATCCACTTATCCTCGCCAGCTCGAACGCTCTGCCAACGAGCTATAGTCTGCTGAGCAGAATAACCTCGATAGTTGAAATCGCGCACAATGCGACGTACAAGTCGGTTATCGGTAGTAGGAATCCAGTTGTGATGATCCAGCGCGATAGTTGTCAGGGCCGAAACATATATTTTAAATTTATTCTCATCAGGAATCTGAGGGGTCAACTCTGGATTCAATCCGTGGTTGCCTTCCATCACCAGCACCATATTGTTCATCAACTTCAGCTTCTGACCACGATACTCACGCAAACCTGTTTGGAAATTATAGTAAGGCAGTTCCACCTCCTCACCACGAAGAATGGCCTGCATCTGTTGGTTGAACAGCTCCAGGTCAAGGGCATAGATACTCTCATAGTCATAATCTCCTTTCTCATCTTTAGGCGTTTGTTCACGGGGCAAGAAATAGTTGTCTAAAGAGATGGGGTAAGGAATGATTCCGTTGGTCAACAACTGTACCGACAGACGTTTGCTAAAGGTAGTTTTGCCAGATGATGACGGACCTGATATCAGCACCAACTTTACTGGCCTTCCTTCCTGAGTGCGATTGTATATCTGATCGGCTATCTTCGCTATCTTCTTCTCTTGCAGAGCCTCCGCTACATTAATCAGCTGTGTGGCATAACCCTTTTGACAGGCATTGTTCAAGTCGCCCACCGTCTCCATATTCAGAATATGGTTCCAATGCAGATGTTCACGGAACACATCCAGCATCTTCTCCTGCTTCACGATATCATCTATCTTATTGGGATTCCGGTGGCTCGGTATCCTTAAAAGCAATCCGTCATAGTATTTTACAATATCGAAAACATTCAAAAAGCCCGTTGAAGGTACCAAATTGCCATAAAAGCTGTCGATGGTATCACCCAACATATAATAATAGGTATAGAGTTTCCCAGACGTTTCCAGCAACTTTACCTTGTCTAAGCGTCCTTTTTCACGGAAAAGCCTGATAGCCTCGGCGGCCTGACAATCCACACGCTTGAAAGGTATATTGGCGGCTATGACATCTTTCATCTTTGCTTTGATGGCGTTTACATCCTCCACTGTAAGCGGTCTTCCTATATGCAGTGAACAGTAATATCCATTCGACACAGGATGTCTTAAGAATAGTTCCCCTTGCGGAAACAGTTCGCTAACAGCCTTATATAGCACAAAACAAAGAGAACGTACGTATGTACGCATAGCGGAAGGGTCACGCACATCCAGAAACTCCACATCTTTGTTTTGGTATATCTTGTAGTCGAGTCCTTCTGACACATTGTTCACCCTGGCACTGATTACAGGATAAGGCATTTCCACCCCTGTAGCAGGATAGATATCCTGCAAATCGCAACCTGTAGGGAACTCCAATGACTTGTTGTTATTGACACAAAATATCTGTACCATAGTTACTCCTTGTCGTTTATTTTTGGTTTCAACTTGTAAAGATATGACAAATATTTGAAATTATATCAAAATACCCCCAACTTTTTTAACTTAAGTAACAAAAAACGCCCATTTCATCAATTCTTCCTTCCACTAATCAGACTCATATTTTCAAGGTTTTGTACTTTATTCAATAAGAATGCCACAAACAATGGTGGCAGAAAAAGACGAATACCGACCTGTGGTATGAATTGTATAACTTAATTAGAGATAACATACTTCATCGCATTTGGTGAAAAAGAAAGGTTCTCTCATGTTAGTTCTAACAATTATGTCGTTTCTTTTTTTGTAATTCACTTACCATGCACTATCTTTGCAGAAAAACAATAGAAAGGTATAAAATATGGATGAGGCAAAAAGTATAGAGATGTTGCAGGAGCATGGCATAAGACCTACGGCTAATAGGATTGTTTTGTTGATGGCATTAGGAAAAGCTGAGCATCCGCTGACAATGATGGAACTAGAGGATAAGGTGGATACCATCGACAAGTCGAATGTGTTTAGGGCTTTGGCTTTGTTTCGTGAGCATCATTTAGTGCATGTGTTACAGGATGGGGCAGATGCCGTGCGTTATGAGCTTTGCCATAGTCATGAAGAAGGGCATGACGAAGACATCCATGCCCATTTCTATTGCGAGCGATGCGGGCAGACTTTTTGCCTAAATGATATAGCCGTACCATCGGTAGCCCTACCTGAAGGCTACCGTATGAGTACGATTAATTACTTAATTAAAGGATTATGTCCGAAGTGTAGCACTTAGAACATAAACATAGCAGCGAAGAGCAGGCGATGATTACTTACATCGTAAGTATTTTTCACTTTACCTTTGGCATCAGGTGTGCCATACCACGCTGAGGTGAAGTTATATTCTAAGCCAAACTTCCAACCTGGAATGTTATAAGTCAGTTCACCACTGACAGAAGCAATCTGGTCAACATTAGTTCCTACACCCACTAAATCAGTTACATTCTTGCTAGCTCCTAAATTCTTTAGGTAGCCTGCATATAGGCCACCACGCCACTTGCTACCATACATAATATTCACCCAACTTTGTGAAACACGTAAAGGAGCATATTTCTTCTTACCAGTACGAGTATCAATACTGGAAACACCATAGCCACCCAAAGTATTGGCATGGTTGAAGTTTTCATTCAAAATGGTCTTGGCAGCAATGGTAAACAAATCCTTAGAGTATTTCCCATGTGCCTCTAATGACAAGCCGTTAACACGAGCATTGGTTTTGTAACCTAGTTCGGTCTTAATTTCTGGTATCAATGAGATGAAGTGGGCAGCTACACCAATAGTGTTGCTTCCCTGATGTACGTCAATGCTGGCAAAGAGTTCAGGAATTTTGCTGTTACGTAAATATTCACGACTGCGTGTATTGCCAGGTCCCATAGATGCCACCATAGCCTGCCAAACCATAGCAGCACGAACCTTAATCAGATTGTCCTGATACTGGAAATGTAATTGAGGAGTACGTAACAACAATTGGAAAGGTGCACCAGAGTTAAGGTTCATCAACTCAGGAGTCACTGTGTTCTGTAACGGATGCCAGGTCTGACCTGCCAAAAAGGAGAAGCCATTCTTTGCCAGTTGGAAATAAGCATGACGCATACGAATGATACCTAAGTTGGTACTGTTACCTCGGAAATCGAACTCAATCTTGGCAGAAGTTTTCCATCCCCCTAAAGAAGGTCCCGTAACATCCACGCCCAATCGGGAATGCATGTTGTACATATTGAGATTAGCAACACCATTTAAGTCCTTGCCAGAAGGATCCAAATCCTTCGCCTTGGGATAAGACAACAAAGCACCATCCACACTCTCGTTGTTCTGGCGGCTGTTGAAATAAAAGTCGGTTCGAACCTGTCCATAAATCTTATAGGTAAAGCCCTCTTTTTGCGCCCAAAGTGTAGGCAGGGCTATCATCGCAAACAGAGCGAAAGTAAATAATCTCTTTTTCATGTTATATCAGTTTAAAGTTATCAAAATGAATACATCACCATGGCATAAGGACGATGGTTCACAATGGCATGGGTGTCTTTCACCTTGCCATAAGCATCGTTGGTTCCATAATAGGCTGTTGTAAGGCTATATTCAATGCCAAAGCGCCAATGTGGTATGTTATAACTGAGAAAAGCGGAAACAGTGAACATCTGGTCGATATTCGTCCCTGTACCGATAAGTCCAGTCACAGGCTTCGAAGCACCAAAATTCTTGATATAGCCACCAAACATGCCACCACGCCATTTGCTGCCATACAGCACATTTGCCCAACTTTGCCACAAACGCAGGGGAGCATATTCTTGCTCTCCTGTAATAGGATCTTTCTTGGTCACTCCATAACCACCCAATGTGTTAGATTGTGTGAAATTCTGGTTCAAGATGGTCTTCCCTGCAAAAGTAAATAAACCTTTGCGATAACGGCCATAAAGTTGGAAGTTAAAAGCACTGACACGTTCATTCACTTTAAAGCCTTCATCCGACTGCAATCGGGGGCGAATAGAAGCGAAATGGATAACATAACCCAACAGCGAGCCTTCTGCATTATGAATCTCTGCTTTGTGACTAATCTCAGGAATCCCACTATTACGGAGATACTCGCGGCTCCTGCCATTTGGCCCGACTGACCCACCTTGAGCTTGCCAAACTAAGGAAAAGGCTGCCAAAAACTTTCTAGGGTCATTATACTGAATTTTTATCTGTGGCACACGCCCGGTAGGCTGATAGGGAGCTCCAACATTGAGACTAATCGTTTCATTGTAGAGCGAATGACCCATGTCGTGTCCCAACTGACCTGCAGACAGCCACCAATGGTCCCAACGGAAACGCATCACCACATTACGCAGTCGCAATATGCCTCCAGAGCCATTCAATGAACCTCTGAAATCAATGTCAAACTGCCCGGAGGTCTGCACCTTTCCCCACTTAGGCCCCATGATTTCGACTCCCATCATGGTGTGCATGTTAAAGAGATTGGCGGAACTGGCTCGGTTAACATCCCTGCCAGTCTCGTCAATCTGTTTGTCCTTCGGGAAAAGCATCACGAAACCCTCTGACGACTCCTGAGCCTGACGGTTCTGATAGTAAAAGTCGTTTCTGACTTGCCCATAGAACCTAAACTTACTGCCTGTCTCTTGTGCCGAGACAGTGACGGTAAGCAGAAAGAAAGCAATTGTCAAAAGCCCATAATGCTTCATAAGGCCTTAAGCCTTGTTGAATTCATCCTTACCTACTCCACAGATGGGGCACACCCAATCTTCTGGAAGATCTTCGAATGCAGTACCCGGAGCGATGCCGTTATCTGGATCGCCTACAGCAGGGTCATACTCATAGTCACAAACGGAGCAAATGTACTTATCCATAATCTTTAAAATTTAAATGTTAGCTAATCAAATTTGTTTTATTCACTATGCAAAGATACCAAATCTTTTGGCGAAAACAAAAAATTAATTATTATTATTTTGGGCGAATGCAAATAATTATGTAATATTGTCGCCATGAAAGTATTGCTGATTGAAGATGACGACGACTTGCGTGAGATAATTATACGCTCGTTACAGAAAGAAAGATATGTGGTCGAGGCTGCAGCCACCCTGGAGGAAGCGCGGCAGAAAGTTTTCATTTATCAGTATGACTGCTTGCTACTTGACATCATGCTGCCCGATGGCAACGGACTGCATCTTCTGAAAGAGCTGTATGATAAAGGCAAGCGTGAGAATGTAATAATCATATCTGCCAAAGATTCCATAGAAGATAAAGTAAGTGGTCTGGATTTGGGAGCAGATGATTATCTTACCAAACCTTTCCACTTGTTAGAACTACACTCCCGCATCAAAAGTGTGCTGAGACGCAACCAACGTAGCGGTGAACAATTTCTACAAGCTGGCAATGTCAGAGTGAACCCTGTTACTTATGAAGTGTCTGTAGCAACACAGCATATTGAACTCAGCAGAAAGGAATATGATATACTCTTTTATCTGATAAGCCGTCCTAACCGAATGATCGAGAAAGGAGCTCTTGCCGAGGCAGTATGGGGAGACCATATTGACCAAAGCGACAACTTCGACTTCGTATATGCCCAGATAAAAAACCTGCGCAAGAAACTCAACCAAGCTAGAGCCTCTATTGAGATAAAGACCGTCTATGGTTTCGGATATAAACTGATTGAAATATGAAACTGCTACATGTAATAGGAATCCGTTTATTGTTTTTTACCACTTTGGTACTGGCGTTTTGGTCAGTTCTATTCTATCGGAGTATCATGCAGGAAATAAGCGATGAGGTTGACGATGCACTTGAAGATTATGCAGAAAGCATCATCATCAAAGAGTCAAGAGGCGAAGAACTCCCAAGTGTTTCCAACGGTTCAAACAACCAGTTCTTTTTACGCAAAGTAACCGAGGAATATGCAGATAGCCACCCAAAGACACAGTTTGAGGACAGGGATGTATATGTAAAGGAAACCAATGAATATGTTCCTGCCCGTATCTATACATATATCTATAAAGGTTCTGATGGCTCATGGAACGAGATTGAGGTATCTACACCCCATGTTGATAAGGAAGAACTGCGTGAAGAAATATTCTCGTGGTTGATGTTCCTGCTGACTGCCATCCTGCTGGTCATCGTTGTGGTGAACGTATGGGCAATAAAAAACAGCATGAGACCCTTGCAGAACCTACTTAAATGGTTGGATGCCTATAGATTGGGAAAAGATAACCAACCGCTTGATAACCCTACCAATATTTCAGAGTTTATAAAACTCAACGAGGCAGCTGTTCAAAGCATGGCACGCAATGAAAAGCTCTTCGAGCAACAAAAGCAGTTCATTGGCAATGCCGCCCATGAGTTGCAGACCCCTATCGCTGTGTGCATTAACCGTCTGGAAATGATGTTGGATGACGACACTTTGAGTGAACACCAGATTGAGGAATTAGGCAAGACCCTGCAAACACTCGGCAATTTATCACGCCTCAACCGTTCGCTGCTTCTGTTGAGCAAGATAGAGAATGGTCAGTTTAACGACAACAAGCTCATTGACCTCTCCGCACAATTGGCTTCTCTTCTTGCTGATTATGAGGATATTTATTCACATAGACAAATATCGGTGGAAATGCAAGTCAAAGCGCCATTCATCGTGAAGATGGACGAGTCTTTATCATCAGTTTTGTTATCAAATTTGATTAAGAATGCATATATCCACAATCTTGATGGAGGCAAAATCAGTATCAGCATGAACCACAACGAGCTACGCATATCCAACACAGGCTCTTATCCTTTGGATGAAAAGAAGGTGTTCAATCGGTTCTACAATTCAGGTAAGAAAACATCTACAGGGTTAGGTTTGTCTATCGCCAAGGCTATTTGTACGCAATATAACTTACATATAAGATATCGCTTTGGTGAGGGGAGACATCTCTTTATTGTCAGCAGCCGATAATTTATTAATTATTACTTCCATTTCAGATTCTTTTCAGATTTACCTCATATTTTTGTAGCGTATTTAATGTTGAATACAACTAAAAAGTATAAATTATGAAAAGAATGAAACTTTTACTGGCAAGCTTATTGCTCTGCTCCTCAATGATTGGAGCAAGCTGTGAAGAGTCTTTGGACTTTGATGACGATATCCCAAGAATGTTTGTGCCTCAGGCAGTTATTAGTTCTTTTGAACAAAAGTACCCTAATACAAAAGCTTCATGGGAGAACGAACGAGGTATGCTGAAAGCTGAGTTCCGAAAAAATAGGAAAGACGTTGACGCATGGTTCGAGAGCAATGGTACATGGGTGCGTTCGGTAACAGACCTCACGTCAAGAGACCTACCTGATATTGTAGTATCTATAGTGAATTCTACCTATCCTGAATATCATATTGACGATGCTGATCTGATAGAAACGCCTACAGAAAAGTATTATATAATAGAGATTGAGAAAAGAGGCTTCATGGATATGGAAATCAAACTAAAAGTCTCAGAAGAAGGTAAGATACTGTCATGAACGATGGTTAACTATTGATAGGCTCCTAAATTCTGGGAGCCTTATCTTTTTCTCATATCATGTATTAAATCATGAGAGAAACCTTACAGAAAATGGCACGGGCATGTCAACATAGAAAAGCACACTTACCGCCTGGATTATCCTAGCAAGTTTCACTATGACAAGAACAAGCATTGCTATAGCTATTTACAAGGTGCATGTATATGGGTATCATCAATGAATGCGAGAAATTAGGCGATAATATCGTGAATGTTGTTGAGGCAAGGTTTAGGAAATAAGGGATTATTTATGTAAATTTGCAGCCGAATATCTAAAGTAGAAAAAGCAATATGACAGATAACAACCCTATTTTTAAAGGTCTCTCAGATATAGAAGTACAGCGTAGTCGTGAAGCTCATGGCACGAATGTACTTACCCCTCCCAAACGTAAATCTATGTGGAGGTTATATTTGGAAAAGTTTGAAGACCCTGTGATTCGGATTCTCTTAATAGCCGCCTGTCTCTCATTGTTCATTTCCATTTTTGAAAACGAATATGCCGAGACCATCGGTATCATTGCCGCTATTTTGTTGGCAACAGGGGTGGGCTTTTTATTTGAATACGATGCCAACAGAAAGTTTGATTTGCTGAACACGGTGAATGACGATAATGCCGTGAGGGTAATCCGCAATGGTAATGTATGTCAAGTTCCTCGTAAAGGAGTTGTGGTGGGCGATATCGTACTTTTGGAAACAGGCGAAGAAGTTCCTGCCGATGGTAAGTTATTGGAAGCCACATCACTGTTAGTAAATGAATCTTCACTGACGGGAGAACCTTCGGCATCTAAGACAACAAATCCTGCTCATTTTCACAAGGATGCCACTTACGCAGATAATTTGGTGATGCGGGGCACCACTGTACTGGATGGACATGGAGTTATGGAAGTATTGTTTGTGGGTGATGCCACAGAGATTGGCAAAGTGGCTCGACAAAGTACGGAAGAAACACACGAAGAAACACCTTTAAACCAACAATTAGAAAAACTTGCCAAACTGATAGGCAAAGTGGGCTTCACTGTGGCAGGTTTAGCTTTCCTTGTATTCTTCATCAAAGATGTAATTCTGGTGTATGACTTTGGCAACCTGCATACTTTTGAGGATTGGCTGGCTCCCATCAAAGACACCTTGCAAATATTTATGATGGCAGTTACCCTGATAGTGGTAGCTGTTCCTGAGGGATTGCCCATGAGTGTAACGCTAAGCTTGGCGCTGAATATGAGGCGTATGCTGACCACTAACAACTTGGTGCGCAAGATGCATGCCTGTGAAACGATGGGTGCTATCAATGTGATTTGCACTGACAAGACGGGTACCTTAACACAGAATCAAATGCAAGTACAAGATGCTTGTTTCTTTGGTTTGCGAGGGGAACGAAAACTGAAAGATGACGAGATTAGTGCACTAGTGAAGGAAGGCATCAGTGCCAACTCCACTTCTTTCTTGGAGTTTCCCACCGATGAAGGAAAGCCGATCAGTATAGGTAATCCTACAGAAGCAGCCTTGCTGTTGTGGCTTTATGCCCAAGGAATCGACTATCTTAAACTCCGTCTGAATGCTAAGGTAATTGAGCAACTGGCTTTCTCTACCGAAAGGAAATACATGACTACTTTGGTACATTCCGCTTTGTTGGGCAAGGATGTATTATATATAAAAGGTGCGCCTGAGATTGTGGCGAAGATGTGTTCGCAAGTGGCAACATCTAAAGGTTTGGAGCCAATAGAGAATTACCAGCAGACCATCGAGCAAGACCTATTAGCTTTTCAAAGCCAAGGCATGCGAACGCTCGGTTTCGCTTATAAAATGAATGAAATAACTGCCTTTTTAGGCTATGTTGCCATCAATGACCCTGTACGCCCAGATGTACCAGCAGCTGTAAAACGTTGTCAGTCGGCAGGCATTCAGGTTAAAATAGTAACTGGAGATACTCCTGCTACGGCAACAGAGATTGGTCGTCAGATTGGATTATGGACAAAAGAAGATACTGAGCGTAACCGCATTACGGGTACTGATTTTGCCGCCTTGAGTGACGAGGAAGCTTTAGACAGAGTACTCGACTTGAAGATTATGTCGAGAGCTCGTCCTACAGATAAGCAACGGTTAGTGCAACTCTTGCAACAAAAGGGAGCTGTAGTGGCAGTAACTGGTGATGGCACCAACGATGCCCCAGCACTGAATCATGCTCAAGTGGGATTATCTATGGGCTCAGGCACGTCTGTTGCCAAGGAAGCATCAGATATCACCCTGCTGGATGATTCTTTCAACAGTATTGGTACAGCTGTGATGTGGGGACGTTCACTCTATCGCAACATCCAACGTTTTATCCTCTTCCAACTTACCATCAACCTGGTGGCACTGCTCATCGTACTATTGGGGGCTTTCTTTGGCACAGAATTACCTTTGACAGTAACACAGATGCTATGGGTAAATCTCATCATGGACACCTTTGCAGCTTTGGCTTTAGCCAGTTTGCCACCCAGCGAGAGTGTGATGCAAGAGAAGCCTCGCAAGCCTTCCCAATTTATCATCACACACGGTATGAGACATTTCATCATAGGCTATAGTCTGCTATTCCTTGTTACGCTAATGGGGTTGCTCTATTATTATAACCATGCCGAAGGAGGTATGAATCTGCATCGTCTCACCATATTCTTTACAGTATTTGTGTTGTTGCAGTTCTGGAATCTATTCAATGCCAAGACTTTCGGCTCTGCTGAGTCAACTTTTAAGAATCTCAGTCACTCCTTTGGTTTGATAGGAGTAGCACTACTAATATTGGTAGGACAGATTTTAATTGTAGAAGTAGGTGGTCCCGTATTCCGTACGGAACCTCTCAGTATGACTGAGTGGTTCACCATTATTATTGCTACTTCTTGCGTGCTTTTGATCGGAGAAGTTGAACGATTTATCAGGAGGAGGTATGGAAAATAACGGTCAACGGTCAATGGTCAATAGTCAATGGTCAATGGTCAATGGCCAATTGCCAAAAGTTGCAACAATCGGTTTCTTCGATGGAGTCCATCGTGGACACTTGCATCTCTTGAAGCAAGTGAATCAGGTGGCTCAAGCACGAAATTTGGCATCTATGGTGGTGACATTCTCCCAGCAACCTCGTCATGTGGTGAGCCATGAGACCAAGCGTTTCTATCTGCTCACTACGATAGGCGAAAAGCTTCACCTACTTGAAAAAGCAGGCATCGACCATTGTGAGGTAATGGAGTTTACCTCTGCATTGGCTTCCCTTACAGCATACGAGTTCATGCAGTTGCTACATGACAAGTATCAGGTAGTGGCTTTGGTAATTGGCTATGACCATCGCTTTGGACATAACCGTTCCGAGGGTTTTGAAGACTATGTGAGATATGGAGAAGAGTTGGGCATTGACGTGATTCAAGCAACAGAGTATCCTGCCGTCAGTTCATCGAAAATCAGGGAATTACTGCTCTTAGGCGACTTGTTTATAGCCAATAAATGTTTGGGCTATCATTATATGTTAGAAGGCAAGGTTATCAACGGATTTCATATTGGCCACACTATGGGCTTCCCTACCGCTAACCTACAAGTAGCAGAAGATAAGCTAATTCCTGCTAATGGAGTATATGCCGTATGGGTAGAGCAGGAAGGGCATCAGTTTCAAGGTATGCTGAATATCGGCACCCGTCCTACCATAGCTAATGGAGATGAACGTAGCATTGAGGTTCATATTTTTGACTTCCACGAAGACATATATAATAAGATGTTGCGTCTGTCATTGGTAAAACGTACTCGCGGCGAGGTGAAGTTTGCCTCTACGGAGCAGCTCATGCTACAATTACGACAAGATGAAGTAGAAATAAGGAAAATATTGGAGTTATGAAAAAATCAATTATCCTCGTTCTCTTGTATCTGCTGCTACAAGCCATAGCAGCCTTAGTCATCAGTGCGGCATTCGGATTAGGGACAGCCAGTTCCCATGAAGTGATGAATTTAGAATGGCCCACTATTATCGCATTGTTGGTAGCTGATGTCGTAATGGCAGGTTTCTTACTGCAAAGAGGCTATCTCTCTGAGAAACAGTTGTGGAACCCAACAAGTACTCACTTCCTCTGGTGGACAGTGATTGCCGGCATCAGTGCCATTATCGTTGCTGATGCCATTTCATCCATTGCCGGTTTTCTACCTGATTGGCTGGAAGATTCCTTCAACAACATAGAAAGTAACTGGCTCGGTATTCTGGCTATAGCCATCGTCGGTCCCATCCTGGAGGAGATGCTGTTTCGAGGAGTCATCACGACGGAATTGCTGAAGGCATACAATCCCAAGAAAGCCATCATCATTTCGGCAACCATCTTTGGCGTTTTCCACCTCAATCCAGCGCAGATTCTGGTAGCTTTCCTGCTGGGTCTATTATTAGGGTGGTTATTCTATAAGACTCGTAGCATGATACCTGGCATCGTAGTTCACATCCTCAACAACAGCTGCTCGGTCTTCTTCTCCCAAGCTTATCCTCATGCAGAAAATTTCTACGATATCTTAGGACTGACTCTCTACTTCATTGTATTGGCTTTAGCTGTTTTGTTGCTGGCATTCTCCATCAAGCAACTGAATATAATGAAAAGATAACACCCATATATTTTGTGTTGCAGTAAGATATACTGCTTTTATTTGGCATTATTAAACAAATCCTATATCTTTGCACCCAAGACGAAAAAGATTTGTTGGTCTTCATGAAGCGACACCTTATCTATATATTAGCCGTGTTCTGCTTGGCATGTGTGTGTTCCTGCCACCGCCACTACACTTATCCTCCTGTGCTGCAGGAGGCTGATAGTTTGTGCTCTGTACTTCCTGACAGTGCCGTTTCATTGCTGAGGGCCATAGCTGATGACATGGCCAATGCTGATGCGCATGTGCAGAAGCGATACCATGTAGAGCAAACACCATGATTCCTCTCTTCATTGACTATTATGGTAACTAATACTGGATTTTGGGTTATAATGTAATCCATTCCTTATGACGCCGTTCAGGCAGGGTGCTGCTGCCCTGCCTGAACTTCTCTTAAGCTGCCAAGATAGACTTCGCTTTATAAAATATCTTACGATCTTACGAATATTCTTAATAGGAAATGAATATAATGTTCTTTCTCTTCGTAAGATGTTCGTAAGTTCGTAAGAAAATGAAGCGGAAAGCCTCAAAAATGTGTATGAAAGCACCTATGGATAGGCTGTTATTTTGCACAATAAGGATTAACGCCACTCAATACAAATTACCAATAAGGCTCTATACTGCCAGCTAAGTTGGTCAAACGGCAACTGCCTGTCAGTCACAAAGCAATTGACAATCAGTCCTATGGCATAAGCCAGCTGGTCTGATGCTATAAGACCAATAGTCAGTTGGTGTCTGACCAGCAGTCCTTCAGTGTCTGACTGGCAGTCCGATACCATAGGACTGGTGCGGACTCAATTACTACTGATAATCAGCACCGTAACTTATGCCGCCACAACACGATGAAGTGATTGGATTAGCATTGTGTTTTTACGCTGGATTAACTTGGCTTATTCCCCATTCGGAACTTTTTCTTACGAACTTACGAATATCTTACGAAGGCATTAACCAATGATTCTAATACGTTATCGTGGAAATTTCGTAATTCGTAAGAAAAGTTTAAAAAAAATATTTCTGCTCACCCAGTTGCTTCTTGGCAGCATTGGTGATTTCATTTGCCTTATCAGCGCATTATCAAACAGGCCTCGAATCTGACCAAAGAACAGATAGAAGGCCTGTAGTCTTTTTCCTAAATATGTTATAATTGAATGGGTTATCTCAAGCTCCTTCGGCTCTTACCAAACTTGGCTTTGTCACTTGTGACATTGAAACCAGTAATCTCAAGCGTTGGCTTTTCGCCTTGCGTATCTGCATTATTCAAGGTAATATGGATCTGCTTACTCTCGCCAGGCATCAGGCTGAAGTAGTTCTCGTTATACATCACAGGTGCCATCATACAAGCCGTCTTGTCACCCTTCACCGCCAAGCGAATCATCAGGGCAGGTGTTTCGCTTTCGTTCTTCACAGTACCATCCAACACCCATTCGTCACCTTCACGTACCACCTTGATATCATTGCCTAAACCTATCATAGGTAAATCGAGCAAAGACTGGTAGTTACCATCTTCCTTTCCTCTAACATAAAAGTTCTCCGACAACAGCTTATCGCCCTGTTTCAGCGTCAGCTTGATAAAGTAAGTAGCGCTCAGTTCAGCAGGTTCTTCCAAGAGGAACAGAGCCACTGTCTCATCATTCTTCACATCGAACGATGCCTGTTTCTCCCATACTACCTTGCCATCCTGACTGATTAGCTGAGCAGTACCTGTCACACCAGCAAAGTCGCCAGCATAATAGTTTACCACCTCAATGTCATCACGCACAGGATTCCACTGGATATGAATAGGCTCGCAAGCCTTCTTACTACCAAAGTAACCTGCTGTTGGATTGAGGTAATAGTCGTAGGTTTGCCAAACCATTGACGGCCAAGCTGGATGACTCATCCATAGCAAGATGCCACGACGGTGCTCACTGCGACCCTCGAACATAGCACGATAACCATTATAGTTCACCCATTGTGCCCACTCTGCAAATTCCTCAGCATTCTTGGGCTGACCAAACATCTTGGCAATCATCTTGTTAAAAGTCTCTGTCTGTTGAGCAGAAGGACCAGCAGAACCACCAAGTGCATAGTCATGTAAACCATATATATGATTTGGTGTTGCCAAAGTGCTTACTGGCTCTAAGTTGTCCTCGCCAAATGCCAACTTCATGCTCTCGTAGGTCATCACATTTGGCATTCCTCGCTCGCTGTGGAAACGGTCATGGCCATAGTGGCGGAAATACTCGATAGGCTCCAATGCGTTATATGAACCTTCACCACTCACCACACCATCAGCCGAATGAGATATATAGCGCATGCCCGGATGGAGCTCAGCCACCAGATTGCGCAACTGACCATCCAGGGTCTCAGGTGGGAATCCCTCATTTCTACCCACATAGATACCAATAGCAGCATGGTTGCGGATACGCTTCACATAGTCGCGAGCATTGGTCATGAACATATCCTCGTAGTAAGGATTAGGTCCGTCGGCAGGGTTAGCCAACCAGAAGTCTTGCCAAATCAGCACTCCATACTTGTCACAAGCCTCATAGAATTCCTCGTCACCTACCATGCCTACCCAGTCGCGAATGATGGTAAAGTGCATATCGGCATGATACTTCACTGCTGCATCATACTCACGACCACGATAGTTAAGGTTAGACTCAGGCATACCCCAGTTGCCACCAAAGCCTACGGCACGCTTACCATTTATATATACGGTCAGACGGATAGGATTCTTAAACTGCTCTTTGCCTCGCAACACACCACCTGCCTGCACATAAGGCTCATCCACAAAGGTCAGTTCACGTACACCCGTCTTGAAGGTCTTAGCATCACTTTCCTTATTATCTACGATAAAGGTAAACTTAGAATCATATAGGTTCTGCTCACCATAACCCACTGGCCACCATAGCTTTGGATTATCCAATCGAGCAGAAGGCAATTTCACCAGTTTGCTCTCTCCAGGTGCCAACTCTACCTCCATTTGTTCAGTGACACCAGTTCCGTCCTTATCCATATTGAAGTTCAACACACCCTTTACGGCTTTGTCACTATGGTTCTTCAAGGTAGCCTCAGCCAAGATATCTGCACAATCTATGCTTGGCAATGGAAGGTCGGTCTGTACGAATGGATCCTCGATGGTTACGCTACCTGCATAAGTCAAATAGACATCATTCCAAATACCGATGTTACGGCCACGAATGGTAGGAATCCAATCCCAACCAATGGATGCATGGAAGGTTGGGTTATCTGCACCCAACACACCACCATTATAATCAGGCGACCAAGCCGTCTGCTCCTTCACCACACCAGGATGGGCATTCTTGATAATCTTCACAGCCAGCACATTCTCGCCTTGCTTCACCACATCCGTCACATCAAACTTGCCTCGTATGAAGGCACCGTCAATATTACCTATCTGCTTGCCATTCAAGAAGATTTCAGCTTTCCAGTTAATGCCGTCGAAATCAAGGAACATACGCTCACCCAAGGTTTCCACATTGAATGTATGGCGATACCAGAAGTCGGAATAGAAGAACGATTCAGACACTTGCAACTGATTATCCGCAAAATTAGGGTCGCCTACGGCACCGATATTTACATAGCTCGACAATACGGTACCTGGCACTGTAGCAGGAATCCAAGCCTCATCGTTGAAGCCCGGTTTTGCAATTGCTTCACCAGAAGCATTCACCTCAGAAGCGCGTTGCAACTTCCAATTGCCTCCATCCAAAGAGAGCTTTCCGTTCAGGATTTGGCCATTATCTTTATGCAGGTTCGCCCAATTTGGCTCTGCCACTTGATTTCGAGCAGTCAAGCCACCCTTGCCCATCACCTCTATCTCACTCAACACATAAGGCTTGCCATTAGCTGCTTGTGCCAGGTTCAATCGCACATAGCGACTCTTTACCTTTTTGCCCAAATCAATCTCGTCATTCAAGCCCTCGCTAGCAGGCAACTCTGCCACTTGCTTCCAGGTCTTAGCATCATCAGAAGCCTCTATCACACCCTTAACCGCCTTGTTGATCCAATGCAGGTTAATCTTGTCATACTGAGCCTGTGTGCCTAAATCCACCATCAGCCATTCATTGCCTGCCGAAGCACTCATCCAAGCACTGTTAAAGCGGAAAGAGGGCAATGCTGACACCTGTTCACCAGCCTTCAAGAAATCCCAAGAGGTGATGGTCCAATTCTGGGCACTCGGCATCTTCAGTTCAATCTTGAAATGGTTATAAGCCTTATTTATAGGTAGTTTCACCACATAATTGATGGTGCGCGTCATGAAGGGGTTAGGACCGGCATTGCCACCTGCATCTACCACAGGGGGATTTTTGGGAGCACCATGCGCATACAAAAATCTAACTGGTGATTCACCCGTAGCTACCTTTCGAGGAGGATAACCTGCCCTTGCACCACCTTCAACACCAATATAGTTACTGCCTTTCTGGGCATCCAATTCTTCCCAATTGGTACCATCCACAGAAGCTAATGTCCTCACCTCATAGCCACGTGCCTTACGGGTGTCTAAGACCACCCTGCCCCGCAGAGCTATCTGATCGATATCTAATTGCATATCGGCCATATTGTACTGCAAAAAGATGTCATCACCATTGACCACGTATGAAGTCACATCATTGGAGTCGAAGATAATCTCCTTCTGGATGCGAGGTACCTCGCCAGCTTGTGTAAACAACTGAGTAGTAGGTGGCATCGTCTCACTCACAATACCATCTGTCGCCAACTGAGCCGTTAGGTTATAGTCAATGCTCGAAGAAGCATAAGCAGCTCTGAGCTTTGCCACATTACGATACGTATTGTCCGTCACCAACTGAGGCGCAAACCACTCTTCGGGATTACCAGGATAGTTGCCTGGTTTTCGGTTCATCCCATCTTGCGACGGTTGTTGTCCGCCAGTACATCCAGCCATCATCAGGGCTATGCCAACTATCATCGCCCCCGGCTTACCAATAGAAATGTGCTTCATAGAATAAAAGAATTAGTATTAGTAATTGCAAATATAGAGATTATTTTAAAAATAAGCGTAAATTGCCTGCAAAAAAGCTCCACTGAAAACACTGGATTGTCATTTACTTGGGATAAAATGCCCTTTTTCTGCAAAAAACCATGCTTTTAAAGATTGAATCCCAAATAAGATAGTTGCAAATAATCTATGAAAAGAGTTTTTTTGAAAGGTGAGGAAAAATATAAAAGAAAATAATTATCTTTGTGAGACAAAAAACATTAACATGAAAAGAATTATATCTCTGATGGCCCTGATGCTATCGCTCCTATGTACTCAAGCTGCTACCATTACGCTGGCAGACCCAACCATTTTCTATGAGAATGGTTACTATTATCTGACTGGGACGAACAAGATAAACAGTGGCTTCACTATGTATCGCTCGACTGACTTGGTGCATTGGACGCCTGTTGGAAATGCGCATGACGGCTTTGCCTTGTGGAAGGATGATACGTTTGGAACTGGCAGGTTTTGGGCTCCTCAGATTTTCAAGTACGAGGGGAAATACTTCATGGCTTATGCTGCCGATGAGTTGATTGGCATTGCATCGAGCGACAGTCCCATGGGGCCTTTCAAACAGGACAACATCCATGAGTTGCCTCATTCAACTGGTCAGATTGATCCTTATGTGTTCATTGATGATGATGGGACGAAATACTTGTACTACGTCCGCTTTGTTGATGGGAACACTTTATATGTGGCCAAGTTAAGCGATGATTTTTCAAGTATAGACGAAAACTCCATTACACGTTGCTTAGGTGCGGAGGAAGGTACTTGGGAATGTGCCTGGAATTATGATAACAGTAAGATTACTGAAGGCCCAACGGTTATTAAAGATGGTGGTTACTATTATCTTCTCTATTCTGCCAATCATTTTCGTGATATTGATTATTCAGTAGGCTATGCTTATGCTGAATCACCTACAGGACCCTGGACCAAAGTGGGCAATCCGTTCCTTTCTCGTCACAATACTGGCATCAACGGCTCTGGTCACGGAGATCTTTTCCAGGATGCCGACGGCAACTGGTATTATGTGTTTCATGTGCATGAGAGCAACAGCGAGGTGGGTACTCGGCGAACAGCCATTGTCCCCATCACTCTGACTGATGACCCCACGAACAAATTCATCCCGGAAACTGACCGAATGTACCTTTTGGATGATGCCCAAAGTGAGATTACTTTTGCCAATCCAGTGAACTTTGGTGGATACACTAGTCATAGAGAGATTCCATTCCGAATGGAGTAAGATGAGCACATTTTACTATCCTACTTCCTCAACTTGATTTGGTTGCCCTCTAAGGAATCAATGATGGCCAGTGATTCGATGCAATAAACACCATTCTCGGTCAGTAATTCACGCCCATGCTGGAAAGCCTTTTCAATGATAAAGCCCATGCCCTCAATAGTAGCTCCTGCTTGCTGGCATAAGTCGATAATACCCAATCCGGTATTACCATAAGCCAGGAAGTCGTCGATGAAAAGAATATGGTCTTTAGGAGTGAGGTATTCCTTGCTTATCACCATGGTATAGTCACGCTGCTTGGTAAACGAACGGACTTCGGTCACATACATTTCCTTCATGGTAGATGGTTTTTTCTTCTTGGCATACACTACAGGTAGTTCCAGAAGGTAGCCCAACAGGACAGACGGGGCGATACCAGATGCCTCCACCGTGAGTATCTTGTTGATGGGCAGGTCGGCAAAGCGACGAATGAACTCAACGGCTACTTGCTTCATCAGGTTAGGGTCCATCTGGTGGTTAATAAAGCTATCTACTTTTAGGATACCACCTTCCAAGCAACGACCGTCTTGCAGGATTCTTTCGTGAAGTATTTTCATGACTTAATGGGTTGTTTATATAAATGAGAATGAATGCATAAACTACTTATTTAACCAAGCTTCTGGATTTAGTTTGTCCTTTTCCTTGCGGAGTTGGAAGTGAAGAACGGTACGGTTATTGTCGGAGGCATCACTGAAAACCGTGCCAAGGACTTGCTTGGTAGTTACATCATCGCCCTGCTTCACATTGGTTCTGGCAAGGTTGCAATACACAGAAATGTAGGATCCATGACGCACCAAGACATTGAAGAGACCATTGAGTTGGAACACGGCAGCTACTTTGCCGTTGAAGATAGCACGAGCCTGAGCCCCAGGCTGACCTTGTATGTCAATGCCCTTGTTGTCAAGAGTGACATTCCGCAAACCTGCCACATTGTATTGCCCATAGTGGCTCACTATAATATAAGAGGTGGTGATAGGCATAGGCAACTTGCCACGATTGGAAACAAAGTCGGCGGATAGTTCACGATCAGCCTTGCTCATGCTATACACCTCAGGCTTGGAAGCTGGTGTAGAAGAAGCAGGCTTATTTGTGGTGGCAGGCTTAGACGAAGCACTGGCAGTAGCTTTACGCTTGGCGGCTTCCTCTGCTTTCCTCCTTTCCTCGGCCTCCCTGCGAGCCTCTTCCTCTGCCCGCTTGCGAGCATTCTCTATCTCAATGGCTATCAGCTTGTCAATTTGATTATTCAACTGATTTGCCTCACGTCTTTTCTTGGTAATCTCGTCTTGCAATCCTTTCTGTTTCGAGCGTAAATCCTTAATTACCTGCTGAGCTTTTTGTTCTTGAATCTCCAACTTCTGCTTCTCCTGTTCGCGAGCTGCTAACAGACGGATCTTCTCTTCTTTCACCCCCTGCAATTCCTCCTGCTTCTGCGTAACCTCCTCTTGCTTACGGATAACCTCATTGCCTTGCAAACGCTGATAGGTGGCATATTCACGCACATATCGCAAACGGTTGTAAGTTTGAGAAAGACTCTCGGCACTGAAGATAAACATCAGTTTTTCCTGGATGCTATGGTTCTTATAAAGATACCTCAGCGATGACTCATACCTGCGTTTCTTTTCCTCCAAACTGAGATTCAGTGTATCCAACTGTCGGTCGATATAAACCAACTGACTATCCACTTCCTGCAAATCACTACTGATATTGTCGATATATCGACGACGTTCCTCTATCTGTCCCGTCAAGGCATTCAGACCATTCAACTGACTACCTACATCTTTGTTGGTGGTCTTCAAGAGAGCCTCCGTCTCGGCAATCTGCTTCTGTAAGTCAGAGCGTTTCAACTCCAACTCCTTGATGCGTTTGTTGGTTTGCGCCAACAACAACATTGGGAGGCAGATCAGTAGCAATATGGAGGCAAGTTTCTTCATAAACTCATCAGTAATTGAAGGATTTCTTCCATCGTCACCATGCGATAACGAGAAGACAGTTCTGTAGGCTCTATCGAGATTTCCTCGTCAGAGAAATCATAGAGTTCAATCTTTGCCTTTGCCAATTGCTTAATACCCAACTCTTGTCCAGTAAGGGTGGCCTTGCCTCCTGGTTTAGCGGCATCCTTGATCATCTTTTCCAATCGCTTATAGCTATCGGCAGGCAGGTAATCCCTCAACTCACGAGGGGTAGCCTTGACGAAGCGACGATTCATGCGATCAACTATTAATAAATAGGTGGGTGTTGCCTCGATACGTGCCACCTCTGTTCTGAACAGAGGCATCAGCAATGACATCTGAACCAACTCACCTTCTTTCATCTTCATCGTGCCATTAACTGTCAATGTGGTTTCGCCATGAGGCACTGTCAGTTCAACTTTAGATGACAAATAAGGTGACAAGCCATCTGTCTTGATTATGTTCTTGCTACTCTTGCAACTGGCGAGGAGCAATGCAAAAAAAACTATTGGTAATAAATGAATGTATCTTTTCATCTTATATACTTCTTTTGTCTAATTTTCTGCTCTATCGTAGTCGATTCACTACCCTTTTCCTTAGCCTGCTTCCAGAAATCCAATGCCTTTTCTGTGTCACCTGTATGGAAATAGATGTCGCCACAATGCTCCAACACCTCGCCACTCAGGCCATCATCATTCTGCAAAGCCTGATCGATGTAAATCTTCGCCTGTTCATAATTAGCCTTCTCAAATAGGATCCAAGCATAAGTGTCCAGGTAAGTAGCATTGTTTGGCTCAGCCTTCACTGTCTTATAGCTCATCTCCTCTGCCTTGTCTAAGTCGCGACGCTCTAAAGAGAGGTAATAAGCATAGTTATTGAGAGCCATAATGTTATTTGCATTATATTCCAATGCCGACTCATACGCTTCATAGGTTTCCTTCATCATCTTCTTCTTATGATAAGCATCGCCCATGATGGCATAGAAATCACTCACCACATTCACATCGCTCTCATCATCCACATGCGTCAAAGCCCTTTTGCACACACTGATCACGCTATCCGAACGTGCCGTCTGATTATAGCCAATGGCAAGGTAATAATAGAACTCCAACATATCAGGATTAGCCTCTGTACCTGTCTGACAGATGTCAATCACACCATCATAATCCTCCTGCTTCACCGCCTCTCCCAAGAGTGTCATACGAGCCGCTGTGTTAGTAGGCTCAATTTGTAATACCTGTTTCAACACAGGTATCGCCTTGTCATCCATCTTCTTGGAATACAGATACTGGGCATAGAGCATGGGGATATCAGCCTCCTCGGGCTCCTGTTCCATGATACGGTCAAACAGGTTAATCACAATGGTACTATCCTTCTGACTACTCTCATTACGGATGATTAGTCGCCTCATCACATCCGTTTTCGTACTGGCATCCACCTTACGGTTCAACAACACTGTGTTCAATTGCTGGTCATATTTCTCCGTCTGGCCCGTTTGCTCATAATAAGCGGCTAATGAATACATAGCCATTGCATTATCTGGCTCAGCCTTCAGAATCTTCTGATAGATATCGTATGCCTCATCATATTTCTCCTTCTGCAAATAGGCATCACCCAAGATTACTTGATAACGATAATCGGTAGGGAACTCATCCGCCAAGCTTTTCAACTCAGCCATAGCCTTGTCTTCCTCGCCTTGTTGGTCATAGATGGCAAACTTCTGCATGGATATCTGCTCATTCTTTCCCAATCGTACCTCCAGTTTATCGAGCAATTCCACAGACCTGTCGAATTTGCCCAAACGATTGTAAATCTGTAACAAACTGTAGGTTACATCTATCTTGGTAGGGAATCGTTTCTCCATATCTTCCAACAGATTACCGGCTTCTTCAAACTTATTCTGTTGCATATAAAGGTTTGCTAATCCCTGTGCATACCAATAATTATCAGGGGCATACTTCACCGCCTCCGCCATAGTGGCAATACCCTTATCCGTTTGCTTCAACACCATGTAATACTGTGCCAATTCATAGAGAGCAGAGGGTGAGTTAGGACGAATGGCAAGGCAGTGTTGCAACATATCAAAAGAAGCATCATACTTCTTCTGAATACGGAGGCGAGTGGCTTCGTGGAAGTAATAGTCGTACTTCCTGTCCGTTGACAATTGACCGTTGACCGTTGACAATTGACCATTGACAATTGACCATTGACAATTAATCAACTGCAACACCAAAAATAGCCACAAATACTTAAATCTTTTATCATTAAAAAAAACTCTCATAATCGTTAATTGTCAATCCTTTCCAGAGTGTCCAAATCCACCTGCACCACGTTCTGTCTCATCCAACGTCTCCACCTCGACCCATTCTGCCTGCTCATGGCGAGCAATCACCATCTGAGCCACGCGTTCGCCATCATTCACCACAAAAGGCTCGTTAGAAAGATTTACCAGGATGATGCAGATTTCACCACGATAATCGGCATCGATGGTACCAGGCGAGTTCAACACTGTTATGCCCTTCTTGATGGCAAGTCCACTACGAGGGCGCACCTGCGCCTCATAACCTACAGGCAAAGAAATGAAAAGGCCTGTGGGTATCAAAGCACGTTGTAAGGGTTGCAATGTTACAGGCTCACTAAGGTTGGCACGCAAATCCACGCCAGCCGACTGTGGAGTGGCATATTGAGGCAACTGATGATGCGATTTATTGATGATTTTTACCTTCATAATACATAAGTTTTACTAATTAGTGGCGAAAATAATGTTTTTCTCCCACATATTTTATACTTTTGTAGTTAATTTAAACTAAGAGCATAAAAAAATGGAATGGAGTAAGCTAATTTCCGCCCAAAGATTCGGCTTGGAGGAGTTTCATGAGGAGAGACATGAGAACCGTACGGAGTTTCAACGTGACTTCGACCGACTGATTTTCTCGCCTCCTTTCAGGCGTTTACAGAACAAGACACAGGTGTTCCCCTTGCCGGGTAGCATCTTCGTGCACAACCGACTAACACATAGCATTGAGGTATCTTGTGTAGGTCGTTCTTTGGGCAACGATGTGGCTCGTGGCATTTTGGAAAAAGAGCCAGCCCTTCAATCCACCAACCTACCAGAGATAGGTGCCATCGTATCGGCTGGATGCCTGGCACACGACCTGGGAACCCTCCTTTTGGCCATTTTGGTGAGAGAGCCTTCTCCACCTTCTTTTCTGAAGGCAATGGACTGCCTCTGAAAGAAAAGCTTACAGAGGAGCAATGGAACGACCTCACCCACTTCGAGGGCAATGCCAATACCTTCCGCCTGCTTACCCATCAGTTCGAAGGACGACGTAAAGGTGGCTTCGTACTTACTTATTCCACCCTGGCCAGCATCGTGAAATATCCGTATTCATCGAGCCACGCCAACAAAAAAGGCAAGTTTGGGTTCTTTACTACTGAACGTGAAAGCTACGAACGCATTGCCGAAAAACTGGGTGTGAAGAAACTGGGCGACCAAATTTATGCTCGCCACCCGTTGGTTTATCTCGTAGAAGCCGCCGATGATATCTGCTATGAAATAATGGACATCGAGGATTCTTTCAAACTCAAAATTCTCTCCCTGCAAGAAACCAAAGACCTCTTACTGGGCTACTTCCCAGAAGACCGAAGGGTGAAGATGGAAAAGACCCTGAACCTGGTAAGCGACCACAACGAACAGATTGCTTATCTACGTTCAAATGTTATCGGCTTGCTCACACATGAGTGCACCCAAGCCTTTCTCGACCACGAACAGAAAATCCTGGATGGCACCTTCGAAGGCTCACTCATCAGTCATATCTCTGAGTTGCCTGCCAATGCCTACAAACATTGTTGTAAGGTTGCTTACGAACGTATCTACAAGTCTCGTGATGTAGTGGATATCGAGGTGGCAGGTTTCCGAATCATCGGCACCCTGATAGACCTTATGACCGAGGCGGTGCTCTCTCCAGAAAAAGCTTATTCCCAGTTGCTTATCAATCGAGTATCGAGCCAGTATAATATGAAATCGCCTGCACTCTTTGAAAGAATACAGGCGGTATTGGACTATGTCTCAGGCATGACCGATGTCTTTGCCCTCGACCTCTATCGTAAACTGAACGGTAATAGCTTACCGGCAGTTTAATCTTTCTCTGGGTAAATCACTTTGTTTTGTCCAGAAGTAAACCTTGCGGCATTGGGCTCATTCTTCAAGAATGACTCCACATGCCTCATACGCTTCTCCTCCAGAATCTCATCCACGGCAATTAAGATACCAGTCTCCTCCACATCACCAAAGCCATAATTAATCGCCGTACCAAACATACGCATCGTAGGGCTCAAGTTCATATAGGCATTTACCAACGGAGGAATGTTAAATCCCATCTTGCGAATCTCACTGTGCAACACCTTATAGTCCTCCTTAAACGTATCGTTAGGGAACAGCTTGGCCAACTCAGCCTCATCACTCTCAATCACCAGTGGTTTCATCGGTGTAATCAAATTGTCCTTATCACCGAAATGCTTTCGCAGGAAATACAAAATCATGTCCCTACCCTTGCGGATATACGAAGGATACATCGTCACCTTACCAAAGAAATACCTCACGTTCGGCTTAATCACCATCAAGGCACCCAATCCATCCCACAAGTTATCTAAGGCGAAAAGACCCTTGCTACCTGCCCTGGTGCCCTGGTACTCAAGCGTCACAAATGAACGAGCCAATTCAATGGTGGTAGGCATATACTCTTTCAGGAACTTCTCAGAGAAGTGGAACATGTGGGCAGTGGCCAACTTAGGTTGACCATTGGGTTCATACTGCACATCCGTGCCCAAGATATATCGATATCCTCCCAAAATCTCCTCAGACTCAGGATCCCAAACAATCAACTGCTTGTAAGGATTTTCCATGATGTCAAACTCGTCGATATCCATCGACTTACCCGTTCCACCACCAGCTGCTCGGAAAGCGATCTCACGCAATCGGCCAATCTCCTTCATCGTATTCGGCGCATTGTGAGCCGTCACGATATAAATCTGGTTATGACTCTTGTTTGTCATGCGCAAACGCTTGTCTTCCGTCAGCTCAGCTTTCAGCAAATCTCTACTGATGGGCTGAATAATATCCTCTATTACCATAATCTTCCTATTTCTAACAGCAAACTCCTGAGAGCCTACTGAGGTATATTCAGTTTATAAACAATTTCTTTCACATATTGCGCCCACTCTGTTGGCGTCTTGCTCTTGTCGAACGTCTGCCAGGGAATGGGCTTCCCGATGGTCACCGTAAACGTCTTATTTTTATTCTTGAACATCTCGTCGGCGAGATATAACATAGCGATGTTGAACTTAATGCCCAGCAACTTACAAGTGTTTGCCAAGTTATAGAAGAAATTTGAATTGCGACCGTCGAAATGGATAGGCACCACATCGCGTTGATACTCCACGCTCTTCGACACAAACGTTTTCTTCCAATCCAAGTCCTTGATCACCCCATGTTGTTTTCTGGAACAGATGCCTGCGGGGAACATAATCAGCTGATCCTCCTTCGAGGCAAACCCTGCCTCCACCCTACGTGGAAAATCCTTCGCCTGCTTGCCCGTCTTATTGATAGGAATAAAGAAAGGAGCCAATCCGTGCAAGTTCATCAGCAAATCATTCACTAGAAACTTGATCTTGCCCTCGTAATGCTCCCCCAATACGGCTCCAAGCGCCAGTCCGTCCTGTCCTCCCAATGGATGATTAGACACAAACGTACAAAGCCTGCCATCCTTTGGCAGGTTCTCTTCGCCTTGCACCACAATCTTATCGTTCAGTGCTTCCAGTGCTCCTTTGGCAAACTCCGTGCCCTGCTTATCGCCCAGGCTTCGCAGAATATCATTCAGTTCATCCTGATGCACGATACGTTTCAGGTACGAAACCACGAACCTTGGCACATACTTCGCCTTGTCGGGAGCTTTCTCCCGTAGCACCTTATCTATGTCAATCAAAAAGACAGAATCCTCAGCCATTCTTTTTCAAAACACGATTTGGGTGCAAATTTAATCTATCTTTTGGATATCTAAAAGGATTTTTTAAGAAATTGTTGCAAAAAGTTAAGAAAAGTAGAGAGAAAAGCCAAATTAATTTGAGCTTTTAAGGGACAAAGTAACTCATCTATTCAATAACTTAGGAAAACAGAATAAACCTTTCCAATTCTTCAAACATTGGAAAGAGATTCTTCATAAGACTATGTCAGATGAATAAGGTCAACATTTTCAGTACAAGACACAAGCAGGCAGCCCATCTATTTGAAGCTGACGGCTTTTCTGCTTGAAGCGGAAGGAATGGCAGGTGCAAATAAAAAAAGACTTCTAATGAACAGAAGACTCTTCAAAGAAAATGTAGGGGCTTTTTTTAACGATTATTGCCATAAAACGGAACTTAAATTCCGTTTCTGAAAGGTTTTTTAACGGTTTGTTTACGGGTTGACACGCAAAAAATGCCCCACCAAACCCCACTTGGAAAAGAAGGCTCATTTTCAACTTGATAAGTTATTAACAACCTTGTTGAAAACTTTATTGAAAATTTTCTAGAGAAAAATGTGGGGAATTGTGGGGAATTATGTAATTTTACCGCCGAATAGCATAAAATAGGTAGATATGGCACAATTTTTAGGCAATATTGAGGCAAAAACAGATGCGAAGGGGCGAGTTTTCATCCCTTCAAACTTCCGCAAACTGCTTCAGGCAGAGGGCGAGGAGTGGCTGGTTTTGCGTAAAGACGTACACCAGGACTGCCTGGTGCTGTATCCAGGGAGTGTGTGGAAGGAGACCCAAGACCAGTTACGCAAGAACCTGAACAAATGGAGCAAACGCGAACAGGCCATCTTCCGCATGTTTGTGAGTGAGGCAGAAGTGATGACTCCCGATGGCAGTGGACGCATCTTAATCCCAAAGCGTTACCTGCAGATGGCAAACATCAAGAGCGATGTGCGATTCATTGGTATGGATAACACAATCGAGATCTGGGCGAAGGAGGTGGCCGACCGTCCGTTCATGACAAATGAGGACTTCAGTAGTGCACTGGAGGAGACATTGGGCAGTTACCCTGGCGGAGCTTTCTTGGATAATTATACTGATTTTGACGAACGATGATGGAGAATGCCGGTACCTACCACGTGCCTGTGCTTTTGGAGCAGAGCGTTGACGGACTGAATATCAGTACTGGGGGCATCTATGTGGATGTAACTTTCGGCGGTGGGGGGCATTCCAAAGAGATATTGAGGCGACTGGATGAACGAGGCCGATTGCTGAGCTTCGACCAGGATGCCGATGCGGAACGAAACATCGTGGATGATAAACGATTTACCTTTGTACGCAGTAATTTCAGATATCTGAAAAATTTTCTGCGATACTATGGGGTGGAACAGGTAGATGGAATCTTGGCAGACCTGGGGGTGTCATCACACCACTTCGACGAGGAGGAGCGAGGTTTCTCCTTCCGTGCCGATGGTCCATTAGACATGCGAATGAACAAACGTGCAGGCATAACCGCCTCGGAGGTGGTGAATACGTATGCCGAGGATAAGTTGGCTGATGTGTTTTACCTGTATGGAGAACTGAAGAATAGCAGGAAACTGGCTAACCTGATTTGCAAGGCAAGGGCTGGGCAGGAGATTACCACTATCAGTGGGTTCTTAGAGGTGATTAAGCCGTTGTTTGGCAAGGAGCGTGAGAAAAAGGAGTTAGCAAAGGTGTTTCAGGCATTGCGCATTGAGGTGAATCAAGAGATGGAGGCACTGAAGGAGATGTTGCAAGCAGCAATGGAGGTGCTGAAACCTGGTGGCCGTTTGGTGGTAATTACGTATCACTCGCTTGAGGACAGGATGGTGAAGAACCTGATGAGAACGGGCAATGTGGAGGGGAAAGCTGATAAGGATTTCTTTGGCAAGGTATCTACTCCGTTCCGATTGGTGAATAATAAGGTGATTGTTCCGGATGAGAAGGAGGTACAACGAAACCCCAGAAGTAGAAGTGCGAAACTGAGGATTGCGGAGGTTATTGACGATTGACTATTGACGATTGACTATTTATAATAAAATGGCAAAGAGTGAAAAAAAGAAGGAGAAGAAGAAGGGTGGCTGGTTGAGTAGCATCCTGGGAGGCGACATTCTGGCGAACGATGTGTTTCGTCAGCAATGGAAGCTGATGGTGCTGATCATGGTGCTGATTCTATTCTACATCGACAATAGATACTCTTGCCAACAACAGTTGATTGAACTGGATAAGTTGAAGGTGGAGCTGACGGATGTGAAGTATGATGCACTAACGCGTAGCTCTGAGTTGATGGAGAAGAGTCGCCAGTCGAAGATTCAGGAGTATATCGAGAGTAAGCAAAGTGACTTGGAGATTGCAACTACGCCTCCGTACTTAATAAAATGATTGACAATTGACAATTAGATGAATTAATGATTAATAAAATAAAAAGGGATCATTGAAGGTTGAACTTGAACATCATCCGCATGGATAATGGTCAATGGTCAATAGTCAATGGTCAATATTAAAAAGAAATGGCAGTAAATAAAAGGAGCATAATGACGAGGTTTTTCCTGATAGTGGTGTTATTCGCCACCGTCGGGCTCTGTATTGTGGTCAAAGCTGCCATTATTATGTTCAAGGAAAGGGGGTACTGGAACGAAGTAGCAGACAGGTTTGTAAAGGAGAATGTGTTGGTGGATCCTAACCGTGGTAATATTCTCTCCACCGACGGCAAGTTGCTGGCAAGCTCATTACCTGAATATACCCTGTACATGGACTTCATGGTGAGCGACCCCGATGAGAACCGCAAGGCGAAGGAGCAAGCTAAAAAAGACTCATTGTTCAAGGCGAACCTGAATGACTTGTGTGAGGGCTTGCATAACATCTTCCCCGACAGAAGTGCAGCTTCTTTCAAGCAACACCTGTTGAGTGGACGGAACAGCAAGAGTCGTTATTACAGAATCTACCCTCGTCGTGTAAGCTATATACAATATAAAGAGGTGCAGAAATTGCCTTTCTTCAACCTAGGTAGAAACCGTAGCGGATTACAGGGTGTGGCATCCAACAATCGTAAGCGCCCGTTTGGCTCATTGGCACAACGTACCATCGGTGATGTATATGCAGATACGGCATTAGGTGCCAAGAATGGTATCGAATTGGCATTTGACACCATACTGAAAGGTAAGAAAGGTGTGACACATCGCAAGAAGGTGATGAACAAATACTTGAACATCACAGACATAGAACCCATAGATGGAGCAGACATCATTTCTACCATCGATGTGGATATGCAGGATATCTGCGAGAAGGCACTGGTGGATAAGTTGCAGGAACTGAATGCTATGGTGGGTGTAGCCGTATTGATGGAAGTGAAGACTGGCGAGGTGAAGGCCATCGTGAACATGACGCGAGGCAATGATGGCAAGTACTATGAGATGCGTAACAATGCCATCAGTGACATGATGGAGCCTGGTTCTACCTTCAAGACGGCATCTATCATGGTGGCACTGGAGGATGGCATGATAGAACCTGACACCCAAGTGGATACGGGTAATGGTGTGAAGATGATGCATGGCCGACCCATGAAGGACCACAACTGGAACCGTGGTGGCTATGGGGTGATTGATGTGACTCGCATCCTGGAGGTATCCTCGAACGTGGGGGTGTCTGCCATCATCGACGAACATTACTACAACAATCCACAAAAGTTTGTGGATGGATTGAAACGACTGGGCATCACAGAGCCTCTGCATCTGCAGATTGCCGGTGAAGGTAAGCCCAACATCCGAGGCCCCAAGGAGCGTTATTTCTCCAAGACTACCTTGCCTTGGATGAGCATTGGCTATGAAACACAGGTGCCTCCACTGAACATCCTGACGTTCTACAACGCCATTGCCAACGATGGTGTGATGGTTCGCCCTAAGTTCGTGAAAGCAGCTGTGAAGGATGGTCAGATTATACAGGAGTACCCCACGGAGGTGATCCGTGAGAAGATAGCATCGGAATCTACCTTGCAAAAGATTCGCGTCATTCTGGAGAAGGTGGTAAGCCAAGGTTTGGCAAAACCTGCCGGTAGCAAACAGTTTGCAGTAGCAGGCAAGACGGGTACGGCACAGATTTCACAAGGAGCTGCTGGTTATACATCAGGTGGTAGAAAATACTTGGTGAGCTTCTGTGGCTACTTCCCTGCCGATGCACCAAAATATAGTCTGATTGTGTCAATTCAGAAGCCTGGATTGCCTGCTTCCGGTGGTCAGATGGCTGGTAGCGTGTTCAGCAAGATTGCTGAGCGTGTGTTTGCCAAGAACCTGAGCTATGAGCTGAAGAATGCCATCGACAGTACGTCGGTGGTGATTCCCGATGTGAAGGCAGGTGAATTGGCAGAGACGAGTTATGTGCTGAACAGACTGAATGTGCCTACTGAGGGTAGGACATCCAGTGAGAGTTGGGGCAAGGCGGAAGAGGATTCTGTGGGTGTGAAGCTGGAGCAACAACACTTGGCATCTGGTATCATGCCAAGTGTAGTGGGCATGGGTGCCAAGGATGCCGTTTATTTGTTGGAAAGAGCTGGACTGAAGGTGAATATTGCGGGTGTGGGAAAGGTGACGAGGCAGTCGATTCCTTCGGGTAATAAATACCAGAAAGGACAGACGGTGGCGTTGCAACTGCATTAATGAAGAATGAACAATGAACAATGAATAATATGTTATTAGGTGATTTACTGAAAGCTATCCAGCCTCTGCAGGTGGTGGGGGATGTGGACAAGGAGATACGGGAAGTAAATATCGACTCCAGAAAGATTGGAGAGGGACATCTGTTTATGGCAATGCGAGGCACACAAACAGATGGACATGCTTATATCCCTGGTGCCATTGAGAAAGGTGCCGTAGCTGTGCTTTGTGAGGATATCCCCACAGAGGTAAATCCACAGGTTACTTACATTCAGGTGGAGGATAGCGAAGATGCCGTTGGCAAGGTGGCACATGCCTATTATGGCTATCCCACGAAGCAGTTGGAGCTGGTGGGTGTGACAGGCACGAATGGCAAGACCACCATCGCCACATTATTATATAAGGTGTTCCGTTACTTCGGCTATAAGGTGGGATTGCTCTCTACAGTTTGCAACTACATCGATGACAAGGCGATACCTACCGACCATACCACACCTGACCCTGTAACACTGAACCGTCTGTTGGGTAGGATGGCGAATGAGGGGTGCAAGTATGCTTTTATGGAGGTGAGCTCACACTCGATAGCACAAAAGCGAATCAGTGGTCTGCATTTCGCAGGGGGTATCTTTACGAACCTGACTCGTGATCACCTGGATTACCACAAGACGGTGGAAAATTACCTGAAGGCGAAGAAGAAGTTCTTTGACGATATGCCAAAGTCGGCATTCAGCCTGACAAATCTGGATGACAAGAACGGACTGGTGATGTTGCAGAACACCAAGTCGAAGAAGTTCACATACTCACTCCGTAGCCTGGCTGATTTCAAGGGCAAGGTACTGGAGAGCCATGTGGAGGGTATGTTATTAGATATCAACAACCACGAGGTGGCAGTTCACTTCATCGGCAAGTTCAATGCCAGCAACCTATTGGCCGTGTTTGGTGCTTCTGTATTGTTGGGCAAGAACGAAGAGGATGTACTGGTGGCTATGAGTACCCTCTACCCCGTGGCAGGTAGATTGGACACCATTCACTCGTCTAATGGCATCACAGGCGTAGTGGATTATGCGCACACGCCCGACGCACTGGTGAATGTATTGAGTTCTTTGCAGGAAATGATGAATGGAAAGGGTCATATCATTACCGTAGTGGGTGCAGGTGGCAATCGCGACAAGGGTAAGCGTCCTATCATGGCAAAAGAAGCGGTAAAGGGTAGCGACAGGGTGATTATTACCTCCGATAACCCACGCTTCGAGGAGCCTCAGGACATCATCAATGATATGTTGGCTGGCCTGGATGCCAAGGACATGGAGAAGACTTTGAGCATTGCCGACCGTAAGGAGGCTATTCGCACGGCTTGCATGTTGGCCCAGAAGGGTGATGTGGTACTGGTGGCAGGTAAGGGTCATGAGGATTATCAAGAGATTAAGGGTGTGAAGCATCATTTTGATGACAGAGAAGTGTTGAGGGAAATCTTCAAAATTGACAATTGACGATTGACGATTGACTATTAACCTTGATAATAATCCGCATGGATAATCGTCAAAGGTCAATAGTCAATAAAATATAAGAAAATGTTATACTATTTATTTGATTGGCTGAAAGAATTGAATTTTCCTGGAGCAGGTGTATTTGGCTATACTTCCTTCAGGGCATTGATGGCTGTGATTTTGTCATTGCTCATCTCCAGTATCTGGGGTGTAAAATTTATCAATTTACTGAAGAGGAAGCAGATAACAGAAACACAACGTAGTGCTGACATCGACCCGTTTGGGGTGAAGAAGGTGGGTGTACCCAGTATGGGTGGCGTCATCATCATCTTCGCCATCTTGATACCTTGTCTGTTGTTGGGCAAGCTCAGTAATGTGTACATGATTCTGATGCTTATTACCACCATCTGGTTGGGAGCATTGGGATTTGCCGACGACTATATCAAGATCTTCAAACGAGACAAAGAAGGTTTGCATGGCAAATTCAAGATAATAGGTCAAGTGGGTTTGGGTTTCATCGTGGGTTTGACACTTTATTTAAGTCCACAAGTGGTGATTCGTCAGAACATCGAGCTTGACAGACCTGGCCAATCGAAAGTGGTGGTACATGCCGCTAAGGAAATCAAGGCCACACAGACCACCATTCCGTTCTTTAAGAGCAACAACTTGGACTATGCCGATGTGGTGGGCTTCTTGGGTGACTATGCCCAGACAGGAGGATGGATTTTGTTCGTATTGATGACCATCATCGTGGTAACGGCGGTATCGAATGGTGCCAACCTAAATGATGGTATGGATGGTATGGCGACAGGCAACTCGGCAATTATAGGTGTGACGTTGGGCATATTGGCCTATGTATCATCGCATATTGAGTTCGCCAGCTATTTGAACATTATGTATATACCTGGTTCTGAGGAGTTGGTAGTCTATATTCTGGCATTTGTGGGTGCCTTGATAGGTTTCCTATGGTACAATGCATATCCGGCTCAGGTGTTTATGGGTGATACAGGTAGCTTGACCATTGGTGGTATCATTGCCGTGATCGCCATCATTATCCACAAGGAGTTATTGGTGCCCATCCTTTGTGGTGTGTTCCTAGTGGAGAATCTATCGGTTATCCTGCAGAGATATTACTACAAGGCAGGCAAGAAACATGGAGTGAAGCAACGTTTGTTCAAGCGTACACCTATCCACGACCATTTCCGTACGAGTATGGATTTAGTGGAGAAAGGCAGTACGGTGAAGTTTCAGAAGCCTGAGCAGTTGTTGCATGAGGCAAAGATTACCGTAAGGTTCTGGATTGTGACGATTGTGTTAGCGGCAATTACAATAATAACTTTGAAGATAAGGTAGTTATGAAGAGAGTTGTAGTATTGGGAGCAGGTGAGAGTGGTGCAGGAGCTGCCGTACTTGCCAAAGTGAAAGGGTTTGAGACATTCGTTTCAGACATGTCATCCATTAAGTCGAAATATCAAGAGCTGTTGAATCAGTATGGCATTGAATGGGAGGAAGGACATCATACCGAGGAGAAGATTCTGAATGCCGACGAGGTGGTGAAGAGTCCTGGTATTCCTGACACTGCCCCCATCATCGTGAAGCTGAAAGCACAAGGCACCCCTATCATCTCGGAGATTGAGTTGGCAGGCAGATATACTGATGCAAAGATGGTGTGTATCACGGGTTCTAATGGCAAGACCACCACAACCTCGCTGATTTACCATATCTTCCAAAGTGCCGGTTTGAACGTGGGCTTAGCAGGTAACATTGGCAACAGTCTGGCTCTTCAAGTAGCTACGGAGCAACACGATTATTATGTGATTGAGCTGAGTTCGTTCCAATTAGATAACATGTACGACTTCCGTGCCAACATTGCCGTATTGCTAAACATAACGCCTGATCATCTGGATCGTTACGACTTCAAGATGCAGAACTATGTGGATTCCAAGATGCGAATTACACAAAATCAGACTGAGGATGATGCATTCATCTATTGGAAGGATGATCCTATCATCGCCCGTGAGTTGGAAAAATATGGACTGAAAGCGCAACTCTATCCATTCTCTGCCATCAAGGAAGAGGGTGTGATAGCATACGCCGATGAGGGACAGGTGTATATCAACAAGCCCATCGAATTCAACATGGAGCAGGAGAAATTGGCTTTGCGAGGCGTTCATAATCTGTATAACTCATTAGCCGCTGGTATTTCTGCCAGTGTGGCTGGTATCAGTAAGGAACACATCCGCCAAGCATTGAGCGACTTCAAGGGTGTGCCTCATCGTCTAGAGTTTGTGGCAAAAGTGAGGGGTGTGACTTTTATCAACGACTCGAAAGCTACCAACGTGAATGCTTGCTGGTATGCATTGCAGAGTATGACTACCAAGACGGTGTTAATTCTGGGTGGTACGGATAAGGGAAACGATTACACAGAGATTGAGGATTTGGTGAAGGAGAAATGTGTGGGTCTGGTATATCTGGGTGTGGATAACGAGAAGTTGCATAGAAGCTTCGACCACCTGGGTCTGCCTGTTGCTGATATCCATACTGGCATGAAGGATGCCGTAGAAGCCGCCTTCAAGATGGCAAGCATAGGTGATACGGTGTTGTTGAGTCCGTGTTGTGCAAGCTTCGACTTGTTTAAGAATATGGCAGATAGAGGTAACCAATTTAGGGAATTTGCAATGGCGTTATGAACTTACTTAATACGATATTCAAAGGCGACAAAGTTATCTGGATGATATTCCTGATGCTCTGTTTGATTTCCATCACCGAGGTGTTCAGTGCTTCGAGCACCCTGACGTATGGGAGTCAGAGTCATTGGGGACCTATCACCCAACATAGCATCCTGTTGATGTTTGGCGTCTTCATCGTGTGGTTCATGCATAGCATCCCTTACAAGTGGTTCCGTGTATTAGCTTATCCACTCTTATTAGGTTCCGTCATCATGCTGGTGGTGGTGATGCTCATGGGTGCCATTTCTGGCGATCGTGTGAACGGAGCTGCTCGCTGGCTTACTTTCTTTGGTATAGCCTTCCAACCTTCGGAATTGGCGAAGATGGCAGTAATCATCCTTACAGCCGCCTTCTTGTCGAAAGGACAGACGGAAGAAGGTGCTAGTCCTCAAGCATTCAAGTGGATATTTGGCATCACATCCTTTGTTTGTGCGCTTATTGTACCAGAAAACTATTCTACAGGAGCCTTGCTATTTGCTACTGTATTCCTCATGATGATTATTGGACGCATCCAGTGGAAGAAGATTATCATGTTGGGTGGAACGTTATTAGCCATAGTGGCCGTGTTTGTGGTATTCTTGCGATTTACCCCCGACCCAGTGTTGGAGCAGATACCTATGGGCCATCGTTTCACCACTGTTAAGCATCGTCTGATGAATTTTGGTGATGAGAAAGTACCAGCTGCCAAGTACGATATACAAGGTGATGGAGCACAGGTAGCTCATGCACGCATTGCCATCGCCACCAGTAATATAGTAGGCAAGGGACCAGGCAACTCAGTAGAGCGTGATTTCCTCTCACAGGCCTATTCCGACTTTATATTTGCCATTATCATCGAGGAATTGGGCTTGATAGGTGGAATGTTCGTTGTATTTCTGTATATTTGCCTATTGATTAGGGCTGGAAAAATAGCGCAGAAGTGTGATCGAACGTTCCCAGCTTTCTTGGTGTTAGGCATCGCCTTGTTATTGGTGATGCAAGCCACCTTTAATATGTGTGTGGCAGTGGGCTTGGTACCAGTAACGGGTCAACCTTTGCCTCTTATCAGCAAGGGTGGTACCTCCACTTGGATCAACTGTGCCTATATTGGCATGATTCTGAGTGTGAGCCGTTATACAGCTAAGTTGGAGGAAGAGCGAGAAGCGATGCAGGAAGCAACGGCTCAACTGGAGCCTCAACCTATGACAGGAGATGCATTTGAAAACGAAGCTGCAGAGGCTCATCTTGAGGTGCCTGTCAGTGAGGCGCAGACAGCTATGGAGCCTACGTCTGCTGAGGCAAATGATGATAGTTTGCTAGAATAATGGTAAAAAATATGGAAAATAACAATCAAAGGTCAACGGTTAACAGTCAACCTCCAAAAGTGATTATCAGTGGAGGTGGCACAGGAGGGCATATATTCCCAGCTGTATCCATCGCCAATGCCATCAAGGAACTGAGGCCAGAGGCTGAGATTCTGTTCGTGGGTGCAGAAGGAAGGATGGAGATGCAACGAGTACCCGATGCGGGCTATCGTATCATCGGTTTGCCAATAGCAGGCTTCGACAGAAAACATCTGTGGAAAAACTTTGCCGTGTTGGTAAAAATTGTTCGTAGTCAGTGGAAAGCCCGTAGCATCATCAAGGATTTCAAGCCCGACATCGCCGTAGGCGTGGGAGGATATGCCAGTGGTCCGCTTCTGAAAACGGCTTCGATGATGGGCATCCCTACCCTGCTTCAAGAACAAAACTCCTATGCTGGAGTCACCAACAAGTTGTTGGCAAAGAAGGCGAAGAAGATTTGCGTAGCGTACGAGGGTATGGAGAAATTCTTCCCGGCTGATAAGATTATCCTCACAGGTAACCCTGTGCGTCAGAACCTGTTGGTTAACAAATATACCAAAGCCGAGGCCTTGCAGGATTTCGGTTTCAACACAAACAAAAAAACTATACTAATCTTGGGTGGTAGCTTGGGGGCAAGAACCATCAACCAAACATTGATGGATGCCATTGAGACCATCCAAGCCAACCCCGATATCCAGTTTATCTGGCAAACGGGTAAGATTTACATTGATGAGGTAAGGAACAAGGTGTATGGCGAAGGGGATAGGAAGATAGAGAACCTGTTCATTACCGACTTCATCAAATCGATGGATAAAGCATACGCATCTGCCGACTTGGTAATCTCCAGGGCAGGTGCAGGCTCCATCTCTGAGTTCTGCTTATTGGAAAAGCCTGTCATCTTGGTACCTTCACCTAATGTGGCAGAAGACCATCAGACGAAGAACGCACTAGCCTTATCGACTAAGGATGCCGCTATCTATGTGAAGGATGCCGAGGCACACGATAAGCTGATACCTATGGCTTTGGAAACAGTGAGGGATGATGACAAGTTGGCTTCACTCAAGGAGAACATCGCCAAACTGGCTTTGCCCGATTCTGCCAAAATCATTGCGAACGAGGTGTTAAAACTGATTGGAAAATGAAGAAGATAGAAGACATAAAAGCCGTTTACTTTGTGGGTGCCGGAGGCATCGGCATGAGTGCACTTATCCGCTATTTCTTATCGAAAGACAAGGTGGTGGCAGGCTATGACCGTACGCCTTCTGAGCTGACGCAAAGGTTGATAGAGGAAGGGGCTCTGATTCATTACGAGGAGGATGTGAAGCTGATACCATCTATTTGTCAAGATAAAGAAACAACACTGGTGGTCTATACCCCTGCCATTCCGAAAGACCATGCGGAGTTGTGCTACTTCAACAACGAGGGTTTCGAGGTGAAGAAACGTTCACAGGTATTGGGTATGATTACCCACGATAGCAAAGGTCTCTGTGTAGCAGGTACACATGGCAAGACCACCACATCCACTATGTTGGCTCACTTGTTGTATCAGTCACACATCGGATGTACGGCTTTCTTGGGTGGCATCTCGAAAAACTATGGCACGAATTTGTTGCTCTCAGCCACCAGTCCGTTTACCGTGATTGAGGCGGATGAGTTCGACCGTTCATTCCATTGGCTTTCACCTTTTATGAGTGTGGTAACGGCAACAGATCCCGACCACCTGGATATCTATGGCACCTACGAGGCTTACTTGGAGAGTTTCCGCCATTATACCAGTCTGATTCAACCTGGGGGTGTTCTCTTGGTACACACAGGCTTGGCTCTCAAACCCAATGTACAAGAGGGAGTAAAGACTTATACCTACGCAAGAAGCGAAGGCGACTTCCATGCTAGCAACGAACGAATCGGCAATGGTGAGATTTTCATCGATTTCATCGGACCTGATGTGGAAATCAAGGATATCCAACTGGGTGTACCTATGAGCATCAACATCGAGAACGGAGTAGCAGCTATGGCATTGGCACACTTGAATGGGGTGACGGAGGAGGAGATTCGCAAGGGGATGAAGAGCTTTGCTGGTGTGGATAGACGATTCGACTTCAAGCTCAAGACTGACAAGATTGTACTTCTTAGCGACTATGCCCACCACCCTGCCGAGATAGCATCAAGTGCAAAATCTATTCGTGAGTTGTATGCCGACAGGAAGATTACAGCTGTGTTCCAGCCTCATCTCTACACACGCACACGAGATTTATATAAGGAGTTTGCTCAGGCACTATCTTTGTTTGACGAGGTTATCTTAACAGACATTTATCCCGCTCGTGAGCAACCGATACCAGGAGTGACAAGCGAACTGATATACGATTTGTTGCGTCCAGGCATCGAGAAAACATTGTGTAAAAAAGATGAAGTGGCAAACCTGCTCGCACAGGGAGGAAGGCAAGTGGTGATTATCTTGGGAGCTGGTGACTTGGATAACCAGATACCAGAATTCATAAAACAGTTGACTGCTGAACGTTGAATATTGACGACTAGAAATTAAAGACTAAAAAAACTATGGGGATTAAGATGAGAATAGTATTATCCTTGGCGATGCTGTTGATAATTGCTTATCTATGCACTGCCTTCACCGTCTTCAACAAGAAGCCGGTGGGGAGGTTGTGCACAGACATAGAAGTGACTACCAAGGATACCACATTCTCCGACCTGTTTACCTCCAGAAGCGTAGGCGACATTTTAAAGCAGGCGAAGCTGAACCCCATCGGTAAGGACATCGATAGTGTGAGTACCTTGTTGCTAGAGCGTGAGTTGGGTGAGAACGCATTGATAGACCATGTGGAATGCTACAAGACCCCAAGTGGAAAGATACGCATTGAAATCAGTCAGAAGACTCCTGTCCTGAGGGTATTCAATAGTCATGGTGAAAACTTCCTCGTTGATGACAAGGGTAGCATCATGCCTCAGGTATCGAGCAATGCCTTCCACCTGCCTGTGGTAACGGGACAGGCCACCAAGGCCTACTGTACCAGTACCTTGCACGAGTTTGGTGTCTTCCTGCAACACGATCCGTTCTGGAATGCACAGGTGGAACAAATCAACGTGTTGGCAGGAAATAACATAGAGATTGTACCCCGAGTGGGTAACCACATTATTTATTTGGGTCAGTTAACTGACTATGAGAAAAAACTCAGACGTGTGGAGAAGTTCTACACCAAGGCGTTGAACAAAATTGGTTGGAACAAGTATGAACGTATCAACGTGGAGCTGAGCAATCAGATTATTTGTACGAAGAGAAAATAAAATTTTAGATATATGGCAACAACAGATTTTATCGCGGCTATTGAATTAGGTTCATCCAAGATTGCAGGTGTCGCTGGCAAACGTGATACTGATGGCAGTATCTCCGTGCTTGCCTTTGCGCAGGATGATTCCTCACAATTTGTGCATAAAGGTGTGATATTCAATATCGACAAAGCCGCGACTGCACTCAATGACATCATTATCAAGCTGGAAACCCAGCTTCGTAATTCTTCTATCGCCAAAGTATATGTTGGCGTTGGTGGTAGGTCGTTACGTACAATAGAGAACCAGGTAAGTCGCACCGTAACAGGTGAGGAGAAGATTTCTGAAGACCTGGTGTTCTCTATCAGCGACGAGAACCTGGCGTTTCCTTACGATGACTTCGACATCCTGGATGTGGAGCCTCAGGAATATAAGATTGATAACCGCATGGTGGCTGACCCTATTGGAGTGGCTGGTAAGGACATTACGGCTCATTTCCTCAACATTGTCGCCAAGAAGATGGTGAAGAAAAACCTGGAGTTGTCATTGCAACAGGGACATGTGAAGGTGGCTGATTTGCTGTTGGCTCCTAAAGCTTTGGGCGAAGCTGTGTTGACGGAAACAGACCGTCGTCTGGGTTGCGCTTTGGTGGATTTAGGTGCCGAGACCACTACGGTTAGTGTGTATAAGAATAACATCCTGCGCTACCTTTCCGTCATCCCTCTGGGTAGTGAAAACATCACCCAAGATATCGCTTCCTTGCAGATGAGCGATGAGGATGCCCGTCAGTTCAAGGTGCTCTATGGTGATGCCTTGGTGCCTGAGGAGGAGGACGAAAAGAATGAGGAATATGAGTTGGACAACGGACAACGCATCTCAAAAGAGCTTCTGAATGACATCGTTTCTGCACGTATCGAAGAGATCCTGGCGAATGTATGGAACCAGATTCAGCTCTCCGGCTTTGCCGACAAGCTGGCATCAGGTGTATTCTTCACAGGTGGGGGTAGTAACCTGAAGAACCTGGAGGAGGCATTCAAGAAGATGGTTCGTGATGACCGTCTGAAGGTGAAAACCATCAGGTTCATCCCTGATGTAGTGAGGGGCTATGGCAACGACATCAAGCGCAATGGTACCCTCTGCACCCTGTTTGGCTTGTTGTTGAAAGGCAAGGAGAATTGCAGTTTGGAGAAGCCAGAGCCTAAGGTAGAAGTAGTTGTTCCAAACATCAATCAGCAACCTGACATGTTTGCCGACGACAAGGACCTAAAGGAACAAGAGGCTAAGATTCTGGCAGAGAAAGCTGCTGAGGAAGAGCGTCAGCGTGCGCTCAAGAACTCAGAGGAGGAGAAGAAACGCAAGGCTGAGGAAGCTGAAAAGAAGCGTAAGGAACGTGAACGCAAGAAGAACAATTTCTTCAACCGCTTCAAGAAGGGGTTCGACAGTCTTTCAGGTGAGCTCTTCGGCTCTGACGATACCAGTGATAAAATGGATTAAAGAAAAACAAGCATTATGGAAAATATAGTACACTTTGATTTCGGTTCCGACCCTAACGAGACTCCTAAAATCATCAAGGTCATCGGTGTGGGTGGTGGTGGCGGTAACGCCGTAAAACACATGTATCAGGAAGGTATCCATGATGTTACCTTCGCCCTCTGTAACACCGACATGCAGGCTTTGCGTCAGTCGGAAATACCTGTAAAGATTCAGTTGGGTCCCAATACCACTGGTGGCTTGGGTGCAGGCAATGACCCTAAGGTGGCTCGTGAGGCCGCAGAAGAGAGTATCGAAGATATCCGTAGCCTGCTCAATGACGGTACTCAGATGGTATTTGTCACTGCCGGAATGGGTGGTGGTACTGGTACGGGTGCTGCCCCTGTGGTGGCACGTGTGGCTAAGGAGATGGACAAGCTGACGGTGGGTATCGTTACCATTCCTTTCCTTTTCGAGCGAAACCGTAAAATCATGCAGGCACTGGAAGGTGTGGAGGAGATGCAGAAGAACGTGGATGCCCTGCTGGTCATCAACAACGAGCGTCTGCGTGAAATCTATACTGACGGCATCACCACCATGCGTGAGGCTTTTGCCAAGGCGGACGATATCTTGTCAGTAGCTACCAAGAGTATTGCTGAGATGATTACTATGGAAGGTAACATCAACCTTGACTTCCGTGATGTGAAGAAGATTCTCAAAGATGGTGGTGTGGCAATTATGTCAACAGGTATCGCCAAAGGTGAGCGACGTTTGAAACATGCCATCGACGATGCCTTGAAATCTCCGCTTTTGAACGACAACGACATCTCGAAGGCAAAGAAGATTCTGTTCAACATCTCTTGGTGCAAGGATGCTCCTCTGCTTATTGAAGAGACCAATGAGATTGATAGCTTCATGGAGAGCCTCGATAAGAACATCGAGGTAATCTGGGGCGAGGCAGAAGACCCAAGTTTGGGCGAGAATGTGAAGTTCACCGTCTTGGCTACAGGCTTTGGTTCGTCCAGTATTCCTGGAATGGAGCAGTTGCAACAACAGCGTTCGAAGGAAGAGATTGAGGCACAAGAGGAACGTGAGGCACAGGAGCAGGAGCGTATAGACCGCATCTATGGACGCAATACACAGAAGAAGCGCCCACATCACCTGCCTTATATCCTCGAGGAGGAGGACTTCGACAATGATGACCTTCTGCAGGCCATTGAGGGCAGTCCTACATACCTGCGTAACCGCACTACGCTGAATCAGTTGAAGGATAAATCGGCACAGGCCAACAAGCCTGAACCCGAAGCCCCAGCTGAGGATAACGGAGTGATTACTTTTGGTTAACCATTAACTAATTATTAATTTTTCATTATTCATTATTCATTAATTCATTAAAACTATGTTATTCGACCAAATAAGCAAAGACATCATCGCTGCCATGAAGGCACACGATAAAGTAGCGCTGGAGACCCTGCGCAATGTGAAGAAAGTATTCTTGGAGGCAAAGACCGCTCCAGGAGCCAATGACACCCTGGAAGATGCAGATGCCCTGAAACTCATCCAGAAACTGGTGAAGCAGGGCAAGGATGCTGCCGAAATCTATGCCCAGCAGGGACGCCAAGACCTCGCCGAGGCTGAGCTGGCACAGGTTAAAGTGATGGAGGGCTACCTGCCTAAGCCATTATCAGACGAGGAACTGACTGAAGCTATCCGTCAAATCATTGCCGACACAGGTGCCACCAGCATGAAAGATATGGGTAAAGTGATGGGAGCTGCCACCAAGGCCCTCAGTGGTAAGGCTGAAGGTCGTGCCATCTCTGCAAAAGTCAAGGAATTGCTGAGTTAATTATATAGCATCATTATAAATTTGCCTTTTTTTATTCCTGAAAAGCAAGGTTTGTGCCAAAAAAAATGGCCAAATCTTGCTTTTGTGTTTCCTTTACACTACCTTTGTGACACTAATAACCTTAAAATTAAAAACCTGCAGGATATGAAAACAAACAGAAGGAATTTCCTGAAAAGCTTGGGCGGACTGGCATTGTTCACCATTGTACCGCGTCCTGTGTTGGGTATGGGCTATATGGCACCATCTGACCAACTGACTAAAGGCATTATCGGTGTAGGCGGCATGGGACGAGGACACGTCAATTATGGTGGCACCCGACTGGTAGCCATCTGCGATGTTGACCGCAATCACCTGGATGCGGGCAAGAACCTCGTCAAAGAGTCTATCGCTACTTACCATGATTTCCGCGAGTTGATTTACGACCCCAATGTGGATATTGTCCACATAGCCACTCCTCCCCACTGGCATGCTTTGATGACTATCGAGGCGGCTAAGGCTGGCAAAGACATCTGGTGCGAGAAACCTATGACACGCACCATCGGTGAAGGCAAACGAGTGGTAGAGACCGTACAGCAATTCGGACGTATGTTCCGCCTGAACACCTGGTTCCGTTTTACCGACCAGTTCTATGGTCTGGGAACCCCTGTGAAACCATTGAAGAAATTAGTACAGAGTGGCTTGTTAGGCTGGCCACTGAAGGTAACCATCAGCAAATATACGGGCTTCGACTGGAAGTTCTACTGGGTGGGCAAGGAAGACTTGGAACCTATGCCTATCCCTGCAGAGCTCGACTATGACCTGTGGCTGGGTCCTGCCCCAGAGAAACCTTACAACCCACATCGTGTACACCAAACCTTCCGTGGCTACTGGGACTACGATGCAGGTGGCTTGGGAGATATGGGTCAGCATTACATCGACCCCGTACAGTATATCTTGGGCAAGGACGACACCAGTCCTGTGAAGGTAGAGGTAGATGCGCCTCAGCAGCACCCCGATGCTGTGGGTACTTGGCGAAGCATCACCTACACCTACGCTGACGGCTGTCAGATCGTGCTGTGGGGTGGCGACTATGGCAATCCTAACACGCCATACATCGCTGGTCCGAAGGGCAATGTATATAAGAATTTCGTCTGCGACATCCCAGACTGGGAGAAGAAGTTGGCAGACTATCCAGACCCAGCACCTCAGGTAACCGATTTCATGGAGAGTGTTCGCACCCGCAAGCCTTTCGCCTTGAACGAGACCAAGGGCTTCCGCTCGGCTACCATCGTGAACATGGGTGCTTGTGCGCTTAGATTGAACCGCACGCTGGAGTTCGACCCAGTGAAGCTGCAGTTCATCAATGACGATGCAGCTAACCGCCTCATCAACCAGCCAATGCGTGGGGAGTGGAGTTTATAATGAAGAATGAAGAATGAATAAAGAATAACGAAGAATGAACATTATGAAAAGACATACTCTTTTAATAATATCGCTCTTGTTAAGTTGCTGCTTATTTGCCCAAGGTCCATCTAACCGTACAGCAAAGACGGTGGCAGCTGATGTGCTGGCACAGATGCCTGCCCAGAACCAAGAGACATTCAACAGTCTGATGAACGACCTGGCAGAGAGTGGCGAGGAAGCAGTACTAACCCTCACACAGATGCTCAAGGCTCCAGGACAGGGCAGCAATGCCCAAGTAGAATATGCGCTGAGTGGTTTGACAGCCTTCGTCAGTGCCTCTGGCCGTGAAGCCCAGAAAGCCATGGTGGAAGCAGCACTTACCAAAGCTGCAGCACAGGCTACCAACGCTACCGTAAAGGCATTCTTAGAGAACCAGGCAAGCATGCTGAGCCGTCCCTATGCAATGGCAGAAACCGTTACTCCAGCCCTGGCCATTGCACAGCGCAATGCCAAAGCTGCCCTCAAGAGTGGCAAGCAGCAAGACCGCATACAGGCAATGCTGCAGGTACTGAGCCTGTTGCCTGCCAAGGATGCACAGAAGACTGTGCTCGCTGCCCTGAAGGACAACAACAAGGATTACCGCAATGCGTTGCTGTATGCGGTATCTCCTAAAGCCGACAAAGATTTCTACAATACCCTTGTCAAGACGATGCTGAAGGCTAAGCCTGAGGTGCAGACTGACATCATCAACTTCCTGGCTTCTGAGGCTGATGCCAGTGCCGAGAAGCGTGAGATGGTGCGTACCTCTGAAGCTAAATGGGATAACCCAACATTGGGCATCCTGCACAACTTCGTGAAGAACAGCGGCAACTTCGACATTGTGGAGGCTTCAGTGGGTGCTTTACGCAACATTGGCGACACCTCTTCCATCCCTGTCATCGCCTCTCTGCTGACCAAGACTGACAACAAGCTGGTGGCTTTGGCACAAACTGCACTTGCAGCTTTCAATGGCAAAATCAACAGCGATGTGGCAAAGGTCATCGGCAATGCAAGCACTGCAGGCAAAGTAGCAGCTATAGAATTGTTGGCAGGACGCAAGGCAACGGTGAACCTGGGCTCTGTGTTAGCTCTGACTGACAACGCCAATCCTGACGTCAAGACCGCTGCCTTCAAGGCGCTGAAGGACTTGGTAAGCCCACAGGACTTCGTGAAGATGTGTGGCCTGCTCGAGGAGGCTCCTGCTGACGCTTACCCCGCTATGCAGCAAGCCATCTCGGCTACCCTGGCTGGTCAGACTCCAGCTCAGCAGGTACAGGCCATCAGTCAGCGCATGAACCAAGCCGGCACAGGTAAGGGCTATCTGTATTACCCCGTCCTGGCTGCTACGGGCGACCCTTCAGCCCTGCAGCTCATCACCAACGCTCTGGCTGGAAACACACAGTCTGTCAACGGACAGTCTGCCTTCCAGGCTCTCCTCACGTGGGATGGCATCGAGGCAGCTCCTATCCTTTACAACATCGCCCGCAGCGCTTCAGGTGAGCAGTTCGAGCAGGCACTGAACCGCTACATCGAGATTGGCTCTTCTGAGAGTCTCACAGGCGAGAACCAGTTGCAGTTCCTGCGTCAGGCTATGGAGCTGGCAAAGACCGACCAGCAGCGCAACAAGATTCTGGAAAAGGTGGATAAGACAGGCACCTTCTTAGGTATGATGATGGCAGGCGAATACATCAACACCCCTGCCCTGCAGCAAGCAGCCGCTACCGCTGTGATGGACATCGCTGTGGCTCATCCTGAATATAATGGTGCCAACACCCGCGCATTACTGAATAAGGTGGTGGAAGTGCTGAGTGGTGGCGATGCCGACTACTTCAAGCAGAACATCAAGAAGTACTTAGAGGAGAATCCAGCAGATGAGCAGGGCTTCGTAAGCATCTTCAACGGCAAAGACCTGAAGGGCTGGAAGGGCCTTGTGGAAGACCCTATCAAACGTGGCAAGATGAAGCCTGCACAGCTGGCTAAGGAGCAGATCAAGGCCGACGAGCAGATGCGCAAGGACTGGATTGTGGAGGATGGCTCACTGGCTTATGTTGGCACAGGCTATGACAACCTCTGCACCGAGAAGCAGTATGGCGACTTCGAGATGTTGGTGGATTGGAAGCTCGACCCTAACGGCGCTGAGCCTGATGCCGGCATCTACCTGCGTGGTGCGCCTCAGGTACAGATTTGGGATACTGCCCGTGTGGATGTGGGTGCTCAAGTGGGTTCTGGTGGCTTGTATAACAACAAGGTTAACCGCTCTACCCCACTGGTAGTGGCAGACAACGCATTGGGTGAGTGGAACTCATTCTACATCAAGATGGTGGGCGACCGCGTAACGGTGAAGCTGAATGGCATCCTGGTGGTAGATGACGTCATCCTCGAGAACTACTGGGACCGTTCTCAGCCTATCTTCCCTATCGAACAACTGGAGTTGCAAGCTCACGGCAGCAAGGTATGGTTCCGCAATATCTACGTGAAGGAACTGAAGCGCGCAGAGCCATTCCAGCTCAGCGAGCAGGAGAAGAAAGAAGGCTTCAAGGTGCTGTTCGATGGTACGAATATGTATCAGTGGACGGGCAACACAGTGGATTATACCATCGAGGACGGCTGCATCAGCATGAACCCCAGCAAGGCATTTGGCGGCAACCTCTACACCGTGGATGAATATGCCGACTTCATCTATCGCTTCGAGTTCTGTCTGACCCCTGGAGCCAACAATGGTGTGGGCATCCGCACCCCAATGGAGGGCGATGCTGCCTACGTGGGTATGGAGATTCAGATTCTGGACTGCGAGCATCCTACTTATAGCTACATCACCCCACTGCAGCATCACGGCTCAGTATATGGCATCATCCCAGCCAAGCCCGACCACCACAGCGCTTTCAAGCCTGCAGGTCAGTGGAACGAGGAGGAAATCTATGCCAAGGGTGATTACATCCGTGTGACGGTGAACGGACAGGTCATCAACGAGGGTAACATCCGTGAGGCTACCAAGAACGGCACAGCCGACAAGCATGAGCACCCGGGCTTGTTCAACAAGTCTGGTCACATCGGCTTCCTGGGTCACGGCTCACCCGTGAAGTTCCGCAATATCCGCATCAAGGAGTTGAAATAAAGAGGATAGATATAGGAATTTTAAGAGGCTGCATCGCTTTGATGCAGCCTCTTATTCTTTATTCATTCGCACCAGCCAAACATCACCTGTGTGGGAAATTGAAATCTTTCATAACTCCTTGTCATTTGACTTTGGTTAGAATACAATGATTACAGGTAGATAGGTCCATGACCCATGCACGAGGTCGTTCCCATCGCAGTCAATGCTGCTGTCAGGAATGAGATGACGAACTGAATCACCATCTTCCAAGTCTCTTTGTTTCGCATAGCTCAATAAATTAATGAATAATGAATAGTGAATAATGAACCTTTGAGGTAAGGAGCTTGCCCCTCATGGCCAACTTGGGGCAAAGCTCAATTCTCATAACTTGCGGAGCAAGTTTCTCAATCGCTTTAAGCGATCGAGCCATTTCCTTCAATTAATCGGGGCATTTGCTTCAAGTAATTGACAAGAGGGGCAGGGGGGGTAATGCATCATTGAGTCAACCTATTTCAGTACAAGACAGGCTGATGGTAAGCCACCTAAGTTTGAATACTGGATTCACTTTGCGGTAAGGCTTGAGAATAACCGGAAGAAGATTCGGTTTATGTTGGGGTGAAAGAAGAAAAACTTGGCGATGATATGGCCGTTGGCACAACTAATTCTTAAAATGCAGTCAGAAATGGCTGCATTTTTTTTGAAAGATTGTAGGGAATGATTTAACTTTGTGGCAAGTTTACATTATTGATATGGATATGAAAAACTGTGCTTTGATAAAGGTTATGATGGCTGTGGGGTTGCTGATGGCCATCGTGAGTTGTGCGAATGCACAAGAAAAGGAGAATCGCGTGATTGAGGAGCGTGTGAAGGCAATCTATGCCGATGTGGTGAAGGCTTATCCCGAAGATTTGTTTGAACTGAATGATGAGGACAGGCCCGATATTGACTTGGATGGACTGTATTGCTCAGAGGAGTGGAACAGGCTGGTGGACCGCGTGGTGGAGATTGATGATGCCCACCCCGATGACATCGGTTTCTTCGATGCGGACTACTGGATTATGGGGCAAGACTGGCAGGACTTAGGCATCAGTGATGTGAAAGCACAGGTGACGGATGACAGCCACGCTGTGGTGAACCTGTTGCTGCATAACTGTGGGAATAAGACACCCGTGATACTGACGATGGTGAAGGAGCAGGGCGAATGGAAGATAGATGATTTTGCCGAAGATGACGGACTGAGTAGCTGGAAAATCAATATGGAGGCGTATATTGAAGAGAGTCAAGAACAGACTCCCTGATAACCGCACTTATTTGGTGGATTGGTAAACCAGGCGGTCTTCCGTCATGCGTTGCATATACTGCTGGATGATGGCTTTCAGCTTTTGCTGCATCTCAGCCTCAACGGCATCAAGTGTGCCGTGCAGGTTCTGGCGAAGGAACCAGTCGTGCTTGAAATCGTAGAGGGCTTTCACTTGTCCATCTTCCGTGAACTGCATCAGGTAGTCGCCTTTCAGGTATTGGTAGATGCCATTGGTGTGGTTCACTGCCCACGTTTCGGCATCAGGGGTGTGCAGCAAATCGGTGCCAAAAGCCACATAGGGCTCGTCGTAATGCAAATAGCCCAAGACGGTAGGCATGATGTCAATCTGCTGGGCTATGCAATGCCGACGCTCAGGGACTATCTCGCCCGAGGGGTCGAAGAAGATGATGGGAGCGCCAAAAACGCCTAAATCCGTTTGATATTCTGGTCGAGAACTAAGGTTGGTATGGTCGGCAGTAATCACAAACAAGGTATTCTCATACCAAGGCTGCTGCTGAGCCGTCTCGAAGAACTTACGCAAAGCCTCATCGACATAACGGATGCATTTGTGCAGCACGTTGTCATCGCCTGGCTCATCGGTATAGACATCACGATATCTCTCAGGCACCGCAAAGGGGTGGTGTGAGCTGGCAGTAAAGACCGAGGTGACGAAAGGCTGTGGCATGTCTGTCATCTGCAGGGCATAGAACTGCAGGAACTCCTCATCCCAGATTGCCCACATGCCGTCGAAGTCGTCATCACCGTGGAAACGCTTGTCCTGGTTGTATTCCGTACGTCCGAAATAGTCATCATAACCTGTGGTCTTGGCAAACGCCTCAAAACCCATCGAGCCGTTCTCTGCCCCATGGAAGAATGCCGAATAATAGCCCTTTTTGCCCAATTCACCGGCAATTCCGCTTACTTGGTTCAAAGAAGCGGGGGTGAGGAAGAAAGGCTCGATGAAATGGGGAATACTGGAGAGAATGGACGGCATACCATCTATACTCTTACGCCCGTTGGCAAAGGTATAGTCGAAGGTGAGGGAACGCTGCAGGAGAGAGTCCATGAAGGGGGCATAACCCTTGTAGGTGGGGTCATTCCAAATGTCATTATAGGCAGCCATAAACTCACGACTGAAGCTTTCCAATATCAGTACCACCACATTCTTCTGCTGCATTGGCAAGGTATCAGACGGCTGGATAACAGGGGTGTAAATCTGCTCCATCTCCTCGCGAGAGAAATATTGTGGGTCTTTGAATACGTGCTTGCCAATGGTGCGAATCATCGAGAAAGGGGTGTTGAGCACCAAGGCAGCCTCAGTAGGACGGTTCACATATTGGTTGGCGTTGCTGATGGTGATGGGTCGAACGGCGTGGGTAGCTCCTCCACGCATGCCAAAGATGGCAAGTGGAATGAACACCAGGAAGCAGACCGTTTGGATGGCGTAGTATCTGATAAATTGCTTTCTATTGAATAGTTGGAATACACCTTGTGGATTGACATAGAGGTAGATAAGGGCTACAATAAGCAGGATGCCCAAGACAACCAAGTACCAATGATTCAGTATTTCTACGCCAAAGATACCGCTGAGGTTATCTTCATGACTGAACTCCTGAAAGACGGAGGCAGTGGTGCGGCGACCCGTATATTGGAAATAGACAGCATCGGCAAGGTTGACAATGATGGCAAGGCTATTGACCACCACAAACACCCACTTGGCAAAGGTTTGCCAGGCTGGTCGCTCTTTGAAATGGCAGGGCAGCAGCATCAGGAGGGCAAAGAGCAGATTGGTGTAGAGGATGGCAGAGGTGTCGAACATCCAGCAGCCTTTAAGGACGGTGGGCCACGAAAGGGCTCCCAAACCTTCTGAGAATGTAGAATAATTGACTAATAGATAGGCTATTCTGCAGATGGCGTAGGCGATGTAGGCCAACACCATGTTGCATACAAATGCAACGATGCTTGATATTTCAGATTTCTTCAATTTCATCTTTCTTTGTTTTTATACGCCTCTATACGTTCGGCAAACTGGGCATCTTTCTTATTGCCGGGTACCGGGGTAAACTCTATTACTTCGGGGATATCCTTACCCTTATCCAAAATAGCTGACTTGGTGATGACCAAGGAGTCATAGAGGGCTTGGGTGATGGCATCGTAGGCGGTGAGTGTCAAGGCATCGGAGGAAGCCGTGATTTTCTGGTAATAACGACTGCCAGAACCATATTTGTCAAACAGATCACTGAATTCGATACGATAATTCTTGGGAGACAAATGGCTCACCGTATAGACAGGGGTAACAGGTATTAATAGTTTCTCATCATGTGCCGTCATACGGGCGTATGCATGCTCGTGGGCTTGCAGCACCAAATCCACACCATAGTCGCGAATTAGGTCATCGAACATCCAGCGTTGTACCAGGTTGTTGTTCTTGCCTCGGATGGAATATAGCGGATGATGCAGCACCACAATCTTCCATTGGGCATCACTCGCCTCCAGTTGTTGCTGGAGCCACTTGCGCTGGGTATAAAGGTAGAAGAACTCACGATTACTGTCGAGCAGGAAGAACTGCACATTATTATACTTGAGGGTATAGACCTGATTCTCACCCACCATTGTGTTGAGGAAATAAGAATGGATAAGGGAGAAGCGTCGCTCCAGTTTGTATATCAAACTTTTGAGGTAATCGTGATTACCTGTGACGGTGAGAATGGGCAGGGTTTGTCCGATGGAATCCAAGCCCTCGAAAGTTTCTTGCCAGTAGGCATCCATAGGACGTTCGGTGAGGTCACCTCCGCAAACCAGGAATTGTGCATCGGGGTGATGACGGAAGGCAGCCTTGAGCAGTTGGTTGGCGATGCCGGCAATGGTATCTTGCACATCACCCACATAGAGGAAGGATGTCTGTCGCTGGTCGGAAAGGCTGAATGGATACCAACTGGAGTATTGATTGCCTGAGCAGACCCGATAGCTATAGTTTTTGTTGGGCTGCAGGTTGTTGAGGCGAGCTACATAGTAGGCAGCCTTTCCTCCCCTGGATTGAAAAACCTCGCCATCAGCTGGAATCTGCAAGGTATCTTGTTCATCAGCCAGTTGCAAGAATGACGCTTGCACACTTTCGCCACTAATCCAACTCACATTACGGCTGTTGGCTCCATCATTGCCAAAGGTCAGGAGGATGCGATGGGGCACGTTAGGGGTGGTGTAGGGTTCTTCTGGCAGGTTGCCGAACCACACATCCCAGCGTACGTAGCAGAGGATGCCAAGTGCTATGATTGCCACAAATGCTATCAGTGATAGAATCTTCTTCATCAATCCGTCTTCCTTATTATCGTCAAGCCGTCACGCAAAGGGAGGATTACCTTCTCCACCCTATCGTCAGCAGCAACAAAGTCGTTGAAATGCAGGATGCCTTGCGTCTGCAAGTCGCTCTCTCTCACATGCTCATCTGTCACATGACCACCCCATAAAGTGTTATCTGCCAAGATATAGCCCCCAGGGTTCAGATGAGCCAGTACCAGTTCATAGAAATCCAAGTACTTGCGCTTGTCACCATCGATAAAAGCCATATCAAAGTTAATACCCAAAGTAGGCACTACCTGCATGGCATCACCGATGATGAACTCTATCTGACGGGAGTAAGGTGAGTTATCGAACCAAGGACGAGTGAACTCCTCTTGCTCATCGTTGATTTCGATGGTGTAAATCTTGCCATCGGCAGGCAGGCCTTCTGCCATACAGAGGGCGGAGTAGCCACTATAGGTGCCTATCTCCAAGATGTTCTTGGGACGGATCATGTGGGTGAGCATCTTCAGGATGCGACCCTGTAAATGCCCTGACACCATGTGGGGATAGAGCAACTGCAAATGGGTGGCTCGGTATAAAGCATTGAGGTAGTCGCCTTCTGGGTCAATATGATTCAGGATGTATTCTTCCATTAACCCAACAATGCTTCCATCGCAAGTCTGTAGGAATTTAAGCCAAAGCCAAGGATGACACCCTTGCAGGCACAAGAAATCATAGACTTGTGGCGGAACTCCTCACGTGCGTGTACATTACTAATATGCACCTCTATCACAGGAGCCTTGATGGCACGAATGGCATCCTGTAAGGCGATGGAGGTGTGGGTATAGGCACCAGCATTGAGGATGATGCCGTCATAATCGAAGCCCACCTCATGCAGTTTGTCTATCAAATCACCCTCGTGATTCGACTGAAAATAAGCTATCTCCACCTGCGAGTAAAGCTGTTTCAAACGGAGCAAGTAGTCATCGAACGACTCACTGCCATAGATGCCTGGCTCACGTTTTCCCAACAAATTTATGTTAGGTCCGTTGATAATTTGTATCTTCATTGCATATTTTTTATTAACTTTGCTGCAAAGATAATGCAAGTCGAAAACAGAACAAAATAAACTTGTTTATTTTTTATGTTGGGACGCAGCTTATCTTACTTAAAGTTATATAATTTCATGAAGAAATCAGCAAAAATACCTGAGAAAATTCGTGGCAGAACTGCCATCATCAAGGAATATACCCAATACCTGAAGCTGGAGAAGGGGTTGTCGCCCAACACCTATGATGCCTACTTGACGGATTTGGAGAAGTTGCTGAACTACCTGGATAGCGAGGACATCGATATCCTGGATGTGAAGTTAGAGAACTTGCAGCATTTTATGGCTGGCCTGCACGACATCGGTATCCACCCTCGCTCTCAAGCCAGGGTGCTGAGTGGGGTAAAATCGTTCTTTAAGTTCTTAGTGATAGCCGACTACCGTAAAGACGACCCTGCAGAACTGTTGGAGGGTCCCAAGATAGGCTTCAGATTACCTGAGGTGCTGACAGTGGAGGAGATTGACCGCATCATCGCCTCGGTGGATATGAGCAAGGCAGAAGGACAACGCAATCGTGCCATTCTGGAAACACTCTACAGCTGTGGGTTGCGTGTGAGTGAACTGTGTAACCTCAAACTCTCTGACCTCTACCTCGACGAGGGGTTCATCAAGGTGGAAGGCAAGGGTAGCAAGCAAAGGCTGGTGCCCATCAGCCAGCGTGCCATCAATGAAATCCTCTCTTGGCTGGAAGACCGCATCGGCGGTAAGATTAAGCCAGGCTTCGAAGACTATGTGTTCTTGGCTCGATGGGGCAAGAATATCTCACGCATCATGGTGTTTCACCTCATCAAGGAACTAGCAGAGAAAGCAGGGATCAAGAAATCCATCAGTCCACACACCTTCCGTCACTCCTTTGCCACCCACCTGCTGGAAGGAGGAGCTAACCTGCGTGCCATACAGGCCATGCTGGGACACGAATCCATCGCTACCACAGAGATTTATACTCACATAGACAGGTCGATGTTAAGGGCTGAAATCATAGAACATCACCCACGCAATATCCGTTATCATCAGAAAAAATAAGTTAATCAGCTATAAAATATCCCAATCTGTGTACAAGTTACACTATTGTTGACTATCTTTGTGCAAGTGCAAATACTAAAATAAAAGGATTATGAAGAAATTTTACTTACCAATTGTAATGATTATGCTGGCTATGTTGACATCCTGCGCCAGCAAAATGGGCGAGTTGTCACCTGAATATTTCACCGTAACACCACAAGTGCTGGAGGCTGTTGGTGGCAAGGTGCCAGCTACTATCAACGGCAAATTCCCCGAGAAATATTTCAATAAGAAAGCCATTGTAGAGGTGACTCCAGTTTTGCGTTGGCAAGGTGGAGAAGCTAAAGGCCAAACAGCTACCTTCCAAGGTGAGAAGGTGGAAGCTAATTACCAGACCATCAACTATAAGATGGGGGGAAACTATACTTTGCGAACCTCTTTCGACTATCGTCCAGAGATGGTGAAGAGCGAGCTATATCTGGATTTCCAGGTGCGTATGGGCAGCAAGGTATTCAGCATTCCATCAGTGAAGGTGGCGGATGGTGTGATAGCTACCGCTGAGCTGGTAGGTCATACACTGGAGAATGCCAACGTGTCACTGGGTGCCGACGCTTTCCAACGCATCATCAAGGATAAGCGAGAGGAGCAGATTATGTTCCTGATTCAGCAGGCTAACATCCGTTCTAACCAGATGGGGGCTGCCAACAGCTTTACCAATGAAGTGAAGAATGTGGATGGCACAGCCAACCAGCGAATTAGCAACATCGAGATTTCAGCTTATGCTTCTCCAGATGGTGGTGTGAACCTGAACAGGGGATTGGCTGAGAAACGTCAGGACAATACGGCTTCGCTGATTGAGAAGAACTTGAAGAAGAACCAGATTGATGCCGACATCGATACACGTTATACGGCTCAGGACTGGGAGGGTTTCCAGGAACTGGTGTCGAAATCTAACATCCAGGATAAGGATATCATCCTACGTGTGTTGTCAATGTATTCTGACCCGGAGCAGAGAGAGCGTGAAATCAAGAATATCTCATCGGTTTATCGTACACTGGCAGATGAAATCCTGCCTCAGCTGCGTCGTTCTCGCCTTACCCTGAACTATGAGATTATCGGCAAGAGCGATGAAGAGATTGCCGCTTTGGCTCGGAATAATGCCCGCCAACTCACAGTGGAAGAGCTGCTGTATGCTGCTACACTGACGGATAATGCTGCTGAGAAAGAGTCTATCTATACACAGGCAACTCAGTTGTTCCCCAATGACTTCCGTGCGTTCAATAACTTAGGCAAACTGGCTTACGAAGCTGGCGATTTGGCAAAGGCAGAAAGACTGTTCAAACAAGCTGCAAGTATTCAGGATGCACCTGAGGTGAACAACAATTTGGCATTGGTAGCATTAACCCAGGGAGACAGAGCAGCTGCTGAGCAGTATTTAGGTAAGGCCTCAGGTGCTAAAGAGCTCTCTGAAACGATGGGTAACCTGTATGTGGCTCAGGGGCAGTATGACCGCGCCGTGAATGCTTTTGGCGAAGCCAAGACCAACAGCGCAGCTTTGGCTCAGATTCTGGCAAAGGATTACAACAAGGCACGTAATACACTGGATGCTGTGGAGCGTCCGGATGCCTATACGGATTATCTGAAAGCGATTGTGGGAGCTCGCACGAATAATTTGCAGATGGTGACCTCAAATTTGCAGAGTGCCATTAATAAGGAGCCATCGCTGAGGCAGCAGGCTGCTGTAGACTTGGAATTCAGTAAATATTCTACCAATGCTGAATTTGCAAGTGTCGTGAGATAAAAAGAGATTTTTCATAGAAAAACAAGTGCCTGACCTAAAACAGTCAGGCATTTGTTTTTTAGTTCGCTAAAAAAGCACTACTTTTGAAGCCGAAAATATTGCCCTATGACGAAACGTTTGCTAACATACCTGTTAATGGCACTGATCTTCATCGCCTGTGGTGAGGAGCAGGGCAATCGTGCACGTGTGGAAGGCACCATCAAGGGTTTGGGCAATGACACCATTATTATATATGGAACTGACCAGATGTTCGACAAGGTTGATACAATTATTGTCAAGAAAGATAAGTTCAAACGATTCATCCCCGTGGATACGGTGGCACAAACCTGGATGATGTTCAAGGACGGCTTACGGGTGCCTCTGTTTCTCGCCAAACGCAGTCAGATTAAAATCAAGGGCGACACGGCTTCGCTGGCTAATCTGCAGATAGAAGACAAGGCGGAGAACCATCTGCTGGGCCAATTCCTGCAAGAATACGATTCAGCCTTTACGATTGCTGCGGTAGATACTTTTATCACCCATCATCCTGATTCTCCCGTTGGTTTCTACCTCATCAACAAGTATTTGATGGAGGTTGAACCAGAACACAGACGAGACGTGAAGCCTTTGCTGGATAAATTTGACGAAGACCTGAAACGCCATCCACAATATATCAACCTGAGTCAGGAACTAACAAATGAAATCAAAGCGGACACAGGTCTGCAAGTGCCTTATTTCCGTGTGAGAAACTTGGAAAACAGATGGGTGTCACGCACCGATTTCAATAAAAAATGGCTGCTGATTAATTTCTGGGCTTCGTGGAATGAGACAAGTAAGCAACAGAACCGCACCATCTACAAACCTTTATATAAGGAGATTGAAAAGGAAAAACTGGAAAACATCGGCATGCTGGGACTCTCATTAGACGTTGACAAAAAGCAATGGCGCAATGCGGTGGACAAAGACACTTTGGCATGGGAACAAGTGTGCGATACCAAAGGATGGCTGACAGAGACTGTGGAGATATTCAACATTAGATATTTACCAGCTAATGTACTGATTTCTCCTGATGGCAAAATAAAAGCATATAACGTAACGAAAGAGCAACTGGAGGAAAAGCTGAAAGAGCTAAAGGAACTCCAGGAGCAAGAAAAGAAAGAGAAGAAAAATAATAACAAAAAGAAATAATAGTATTGACCCTTAAATCATTCATAACATGCTGACTAAGGTATATGCTGCTGCCCTGTTGGGCATAGACGCTACACTGATAACAGTGGAAGTGAACAGCCAGAAAGGCTGTGATTTCTTTATGGTAGGACTCCCCGACTCTGCCGTTCGCGAAAGTCGTCAGAGAGTAACAACCGCTTTTCAAGTATTAGATTTCAAATTACCCACCACCAACATCGTGGTAAATATGGCTCCTGCCGATATTCGTAAGGAAGGGTCGGCCTATGACCTGCCGTTGGCTATCGGCATTCTGGCTGCTTTGGAGTTCTTGCCTACAGAGCAATTGGGTAATTTTCTGCTGATGGGTGAACTCGGACTTGATGGCACATTAATGCCCATAAGAGGGGCTTTGCCCATCGCCATCATGGCGCGAGAGATGGGATTTAAAGGCATGATTGTATCCCAACAAAATGCACATGAAGCAGCTGTTGTGAACAACCTCATCGTTTATGGTGCTGAGAATTTGAAACAGGTGACAGATTTCTTCTTGGGGGAAAACAGCCTGGAGCCTACGGTGGTGAACACGCGTGAGGAATTCTTCAGCCATCAGCTGGAGTTTGACTGGGACTTTGCCGATGTGAAAGGACAAGAACAAGTGAAGCGTGCTATGGAGATAGCTGCAGCAGGAAGCCATAACCTGCTTTTGGTCGGCAGCCCTGGTAGTGGTAAGTCGATGTTGGCCAAAAGATTGCCATCAATCTTACCTCCTCTTTCTTTAGCAGAGAGTTTAGAAACCACCAAGATTCATTCTGTAGCTGGGAAATTGGGAAGGGAAGGAGGTTTAATATACCATCGCCCATTCCGCAATCCGCACCACACCATCTCTACGGTAGCAATGACGGGAGGTGGTAGCTTCCCCTTGCCAGGCGAAATTAGTCTGTCCCATAATGGAATACTCTTTCTGGATGAGCTACCTGAATTCCGTAGGGACGTTTTGGAAGTGCTGCGCCAACCTTTGGAAGACCGACGCATCAGCATCAGTCGTGTGAAATGTAATGTGGAATATCCTGCCAGCTTTATGTTAGTAGCAGCTATGAACCCATGTCCGTGTGGTTACTACAATCACCCTACCCATCCTTGCGTCTGCTCACCCAGTCAGGTGCATAAATACATGAGTCGTATCTCAGGCCCCTTAATGGATAGGATAGACCTGCAAATCGAAGTTGCCCCTGTACCTTTCGAAGAGCTATCTTCCAAAAGAAACGGAGAACCCAGCAAATTCATTCGTGAACGAGTTATCAAGGCACGAAAGATTCAAGAAGAACGATATCGTGGATTCTCTGGGGTGCATTGCAATGCACAAATGACTCCTAAGCTATTGCAACAGTTTGCACAACCTGATAACGAAGGCGTGACATTGCTACGCTCAGCGATGAATCGCCTCAATCTCAGTGCAAGAGCCTATGACCGCATCTTAAAAGTGTCTCGTACCATAGCTGACTTAGAAGGCTGTGCAACCATTCGTTCACACCACCTTTCAGAAGCTATCAGCTATCGCAACTTGGATAGAGAAGACTGGGCTGGATAACATTTCACAGGAAAAAAACGCAGGCTGTTTGCGACTAATGCAGAAAAACACTATCTTTGTCATCAAACTATAGTTTTTGTATGACACCATTAATAGTAATCATCACGGTAGCAGCCTACTTTGCCGTATTATTCGGCGTATCTTACTGGGCTGGACGCAAAGCAGACAATGCAGGCTTCTTCCAAGGGGGCAAGCAGTCAAAATGGTATATGGTGGCTTTTGCCATGATAGGTGCCAGCATCTCTGGTGTGACTTATGTGTCAGTGCCTGGAATGGTTGGAGCTTCACAGTTTGGTTATCTTCAGCTTGTTATGGGTTTCATGGCTGGTCAGCTGGTCATTGCCTTGGTGCTGACTCCCCTTTTCTATCGCATGCAGTTAGTGAGTGTATATCAGTTCCTGGAACAACGACTGGGTATGAGTTCTTATCACACTGGAGCTTGGTTTTTCTTCATCTCCAAGATGTTGGGAGCAGCAGTAAGATTGTATCTGGTTTGCCTCACCTTCCAACTGCTTATCTTCGAGCCTTTGCATCTACCTTTCATCTTGAATGTCATCGTGTCTATGTTGATTGTGTGGCTCTATACTTTCAGGGGTGGTGTGAAGAGCCTCATCTGGACCGACTCTCTGAAAACGCTCTGCCTCATCGTTTCAGTGGTACTCTGTATCTGGTTCATCGCCAAAAGCTTGGGTATGGACTTTGGAGCTATGATGACAGCTATCAATGATGACAGTTTGAGTCGTGTGTTCTTCTTCGATGATGTGAATAGCAAGCAATTCTTTTGGAAACAATTCCTGGCAGGTGTGTTTACGCAGATTGCCATGAATGGACTCGACCAAGATATGATGCAGCGAAACCTGAGTTGCAGGAATTCTAAGGAGAGTCAAAAGAATATGATTGTGAGTATGGTATTGCAATTTGTGGTGATTTCGATCTTCTTGATGCTGGGTGCTCTGCTATATATCTTCGTAGGACAGAAAGGCATTGTGGTAGAGAAGAGCGACACCTTGTTTACCATAGTAGCAACTGGAGGCTATCTGCCTCTTATCGTAGGCATCCTCTTTATCATCGGTCTGACTTCATCGGCATATTCAGCAGCTGGCTCAGCTCTGACAGCTCTTACTACTTCGTTTACGGTAGATATCTTGGGCATCAAAGGCAAAGCGGAGGAGGTGGTTAAGCAGACTCGTGAGCGAGTTCATATTGGGATGGCTGTAGTGATGGGTATCAGCATCGTGGTGTTTAACCTCTTGAATAACACCAGTGTGATAGATGCTGTGTACATTCTGGCAAGCTATACCTATGGTCCTATCTTGGGTATGTTTGCCTTTGGAATCTTAACAAAATGGAAGGTACGTGACAAACTGATTCCATTCGTAGCCATCTTGGCTCCATTACTATGCTTCATCTTGGACAAGAACTCGGTGGAGTGGTTCAATGGCTATCAGTTCAGCTATGAGATATTAATTATGAATGCATTGTTTACCTTTATAGGTTTATGTCTGATAAGGAAAAAATAATAGAAAGGGTTTTGTTTAATGCTGTGCCGTCGGCAGAGATTAAACGCATAGCCGAAAAGGCAACTGGCACTTATACCTTGCTATATATCAAGGATACAGAGGTGGTATGGGGCTACCTGGCTGAAGAGCGGATGATACAAGTGATGGATAATACAGGTGCTGCTATGGTGTATGCCGACAGGTATGTTGTAAAGAGCGGACAGACGGAAAAGTCACCTACCATCGACTACCAGTTTGGTTCTTTGCGTGATGACTTCGACTTTGGAGCTGTGGTAATGCTTCGTACATCTTCTTTGAAAGAGGCTGCAAGTCGTATGAATGCCGACTATCGCTTTGCTGGTTTCTATGACCTGCGTTTGAAGTTGTCGCAGAAATATGAATTGGTTCATATTAACGAATATCTTTATACCGAACAGGAACGTGACTTGAGATTGAGTGGCCAGAAGCAATTTGACTATGTGGATCCTCGCAACAGGGAACGACAGATTGAGATGGAGCAAGCATGTACAGAACATCTGAAGGAGATAGGCGGATACCTAAAGCCTCTATTTAAGTCGGTGGATTTTAATCAAGCAGCTTTTACTTATGAGGCTTCTGTCATCATTCCAGTAAAGAATCGTGTTAAGACCATTGCCGATGCTATTCAATCTGTGTTAAAACAGGAAACCGAGTTTCCTTTTAATGTGATTATAGTGGATAACCACTCTACAGATGGAACCAATGAACTCATTGAGAGTCTGGCAACTGACCAGCGTGTGGTACATGTGGTACCTGAACGCACAGACTTGGGTATAGGTGGATGTTGGAATATGGGTATTCATCATCCCATGTGTGGAAAGTTTGCCATCCAACTGGATAGCGACGACCTTTACAGCGATGAACACACGCTTTCCAAAATGGTAAACGCATTTTACGAACAGCAATGTGCGATGGTGGTGGGTACCTATCGTATGACGGATTTCGACCTAAACACTTTGCCTCCTGGCATCATCGACCATCGCGAGTGGACACCAGAAAATGGACGAAACAATGCCCTCCGCATCAATGGTTTGGGGGCACCCAGGGCTTTCTTTACTCCTATCATTCGGCAGATTGGTTTCCCCAATACAAGTTATGGAGAGGACTATGCTGTAGGTTTGGCCATCAGCAGACACTATCAGATAGGACGCGTGTATGATGTGGTGTATCTGTGCCGTCGTTGGAGTGGAAACTCCGATGCTGCCCTCAATGCTTTCCAGGTGAATGCCAATAACCTTTACAAGGATCGCATCCGTAGTTGGGAACTTCAATCTCGATTGACCTCTGATCGGTGACCATTGACCATTATAAACTTTATGAATACAAGAAACCAAATATTAACTAAGACATTGTATATTGACGTTAATGGTCAATTGTTAATGGTCAATTGTCAATATAATCCTACTCGTATTCGTTCATCTGCTGCCAAAACCGATGCTGCCAGTATTGCGAAACGGCCTTGTTTCTTGTGCAAAGAAAACAGACCTCCTGAGCAGGAGAGCATCGATTGGCGAGGCAAATATGAGTTGTTGCAGAACCCCTTCCCCATTTTTCCACAACACCTCACCATCCCTACCTACGAGCATATCCCTCAGCGCATAAAAGGACGATTTGGCGATATGTTGGCTTTAGCAAAAGATTTACCTGCCTACACCATATTCTATAATGGCCCACAATGTGGGGCTTCAGCACCTGATCACATGCATTTCCAAGCTGGCACCCGTCGATTTATGCCTATCGAGCAGGAATGGCAAGAACGCATAGGTGAACATTTAGCTGTTTGTGGTCAAGCTCGTCTGCATATTATGGCTAATGACCCTCGCAATACTTTGGTGATGATTGCAGAGGATGAGGCTGATGCGGTGAGTTTGTTTGAGAAGATATGTGAATCTTTGCCTAAACCTATGATCAACGTCTTATGCTATTACGAAAACAATCAATGGTTTACTTTCATCTTCCCTCGCACCAAGCATCGCCCTGCCTGCTATTTTGCCTCAGGCGATGAGCAAATGATTATCAGTCCTGCTTCTGTGGACATTGGAGGTGTATTCATCACTGCGAGGGAACAAGATTTTGAACGACTTGACAGCACTCTTTTGGAAGGCATTCTTCAAGAAGTATGTTGGCAACAACCAGAAATAGAAACTTTTAAAACACAAATAAATGCAAGAACCTGAAATACAAGTTGGATTATTGTCGAGCCATGAGATTTCGTTTACTTTGCATGGTATCTATCATGTGGTAACTCCCAAAGGCAACCCTGCCCCTGTAAAGAAAATCGTTGAAGGGGAGCAACAAGTTAGTTGGAAGGATGGTAGAATTTTATGGCACGAACTTAGTTATAGCGAACTGTTTTTCATCCCCACAGACGACCCAGAGAAAAATCTATTTGAGTTACGTGATGTGATGATTGGCAAGCATTTCCATTGGCAACAGCATGAGGATCAGAGTTTCCAGGGAGGACTTCGACTTATCATTGAGGGCAATGAGGTTACTGCCATCAACCTCATCAGTACAGAGAAATACCTCACCAGCGTCATCTCGAGTGAGATGAGTGCCACAGCTTCTTTAGAACTACTCAAGGCGCATGCGGTGATTTCTCGCAGTTGGCTATTGGCACAGCTTACGGCTCAGAAGAATGACAATGATGAATCTTGTGGTCATGTTTCAGAAGGTGAAATCGTGAAATGGTACAATCGGTCAGCTCACCAGCATTTCGACGTGTGTGCCGATGATCATTGTCAGCGTTACCAAGGACTCAACAAAGTGACGTCTCCCAATGCTCAACTGGCTGTAGAACAGACGTGTGGCGAGGTACTTATCTATAATGGCGGCATTTGCGACACTAGATTTTCAAAGTGTTGTGGTGGAGTTACTGAAGTGTTCAGTACTTGTTGGGAAGACAAGGATTATCCTTATCTCACCAGCGTGGAAGATCCATTCTGCGGCAAGGCTGAACCAAGCATCTTGAGTCAGGTGATGGTGAACTACGACCAGCAAACCACCGATTTTTATCGCTGGACAGTGACTTACTCACAAGAGGAACTGAAAAACCTCATCCTCACCAATACGGGCATCAACTTGGGTGATATCCTCGATTTGGAGCCTTTGGCCAGAGGTACTAGCGGACGCATTTCCCGCTTGAAGATTGTGGGTAGCAAACGCTCTCTGATTATCGGTAAAGAATTAGAGATTCGCAAGACACTTTCTACTTCTCATCTTTTCAGTTCGGCTTTCGATGTAGAAAAACAAGGCAATGGCTCTGTGCCTGAACAGTTTATTCTGCATGGCTCAGGTTGGGGACACGGAGTTGGACTTTGCCAAATAGGAGCTGCAGTGATGGGTGAGTTGGGCTATAAATATAAGGAGATACTGTTGCACTATTACAAGGGAGCAAAAGTTGAAAGAATGTACTGAAATAATGATGAATGAACAATGAAGAATAAAAATGGAGAAAATGGTTAATCGTCAATCGTCAATCGTCAATAGAAGAAGTGGTTGGTCTTGGATTCCAACCCTGTATTTAGCTGAAGGACTGCCTTATGTGGCAGTAATGACGATATCTGTCATCATGTATAAAAAGCTGGGCATCTCGAATACTGACATTGCCCTCTATACTTCATGGCTCTATCTGCCTTGGGTCATCAAGCCCTTCTGGAGTCCGTTTGTGGACCTCATCAAGACCAAACGCTGGTGGATTACTGCAATGCAGTTGTTGATTGGTGCAGGATTCGCAGGTGTAGCTTTCACTCTACCTGTCAACTCGTTCTTTGCCTGGTCATTGGCGATGTTCTGGTTAGTGGCTTTCAGCTCAGCTACCCACGATATTGCTGCCGATGGATATTATATGCTGGCGCTCAATGAAGAAGATCAAGCTTTCTTTGTGGGCATCCGAAGCACTTTCTACCGCATAGCCACCATAGCCGGACAAGGTCTGCTTGTTATCTTAGCAGGCGAGTTGGAGAATCGGATGGATGTCAACATAGCTTGGAGTATCACCTTCTATGTGCTTGCCGCTCTGTTCATTGGATTCTTTGTCTATCATCGCTTCATCTTGCCTAAACCATTGGCTGATAAGCGTTCGGCTGAGGCTAATGTGAAGAATATAGTACAGGAGTTCTTTGGTACCTTCGTATCTTTCTTCCGCAAGAAACATGCTTGGATAGCCATTCTCTTCATGTTGCTCTATCGTTTGCCTGAGGCTCAGTTAGTGAAAATCATCAATCCGTTCTTGCTCGACCCAATAGATAAAGGAGGTCTCGGACTCACTACCTCTGAAGTGGGTGTAGCATACGGAACTGTGGGCATCATTGGCTTGACAATTGGTGGCATCATTGGTGGCATCTGCGCTTCGAAAGGTGGACTTAAAAAGTGGTTGTGGCCAATGGCACTAAGCTTGGTATTGCCCAACCTTGTTTATATTTTGCTCAGCTTCTACCAACCAGAAAGCATGTTCCTAATTTCATTGGCAGTATTTGTAGAGCAGTTTGGCTATGGCTTTGGTTTTACTGCCTATATGCTCTACCTCATTCACTACTCTCGTGGTAATCAGGCTACTGCACATTATGCTATCTGTACAGCTTTTATGGCTTTGGGTATGATGCTTCCTGGCATGATAGCTGGTTGGTTGCAAGAGCAGATGGGATACACCTTCTTTTTCTGCTGGATTATGGTTTGCTGCATCGCCACCCTTGGAGCTTGTGCTTTGGTGAAAAAGTATGACATATAAGGTGGTCATTGAAGGATGATTTGTTTTAATGGCGACAAATTCTTTTCCGTTGGTTTAGGAATGCATTAAGTAGCTATAATTCAATGATACGTGGTAAAACTCTGCTCCGACCTGAAAAGCCTTCAGCTCCGACCTGAAGGTCGGTCCTCTCCAACTAAACCGACCTCCCTCTCCGAGAGGGCTTTCTTTCCTCTCCAAGAGGACACCAAAATTCTCTCGAGAATTTAGTCTTTTAGTCCAAGTAAACGACCCGTTTACTCCAAGCAAACATTAAAATTCTCTCGAGAATTTAATCACTTGCTTCAACTAATAAGCCCACTTGCTTTAAGCAAATGAGTCATTTGCTTGAAGCAAGTCAACTGTTTTCAGCTATTCTTACGATAGCTCCTTACAGCCCAAGCAGCCATAAAAAAGCCGATGGCGAGGAGGGCTAATATCTGGTGATAGATGCTATGGAAATCACCTCCTCGGATAAAGACGGTGCGGATGGCATCCACAAAATAGTGCATGGGATTGATGTAAGTAGTCAAATATGCCCATGATGGCATAGAACGCGTTGGGGTGAAAAGTCCACTGAGCAACATCATACATACCACGAAAAACCACATGACGAAGATGGCTTGCTGCATGGTATCACTGTAATTGGAGACAATGAGTCCGAAAGAGCTCCAGAATAATGCCAAAAGCATAGCAATGAGATAAACCAACAGCAAATTACCTTGACAAGTAATACCATAGATGAGCCAAGCCAGCAAGAAGCAAACAGACATGACAAAAAGAGCTATGAGCCAATAAGGTATCAGCTTGGCCAAGATAAACTCCCACTTCTTGACAGGGGTGACATTCATCTGCTCGATGGTACCCGCTTCTTTCTCACCCACAATGTTGAGCGCAGGGAGGAAGCCACAAAGCATCATCATCAGGATGGCCATCAAGGCAGGAATCATGAATACCTTGTAATTCTGATTCTTGTTGTAGAGCGAAAGGACAGAAGCTCCTTCCACTTGATTCACTATCTGCGAAAGATAGGCAGAGCCCATAGAGCCTTTGGTGCCATTCACGGCATTGGCGGCTATGAGAACCTGAGGCATCTGACCATTCATCATGTCTTTCTCATAATTAGGAGGGATAACCAGCACCACATCGGCTTGGGTGTGCTCTATCTCATTCAAGGCTTCCGAATAAGAGGCCTTCTGGCCATTGAAAATGAAGTAATTGCTAGCCTCAACCTTATGAACCAATTGCTGAGAGAGTGTACTATGATCGTTATCAACAATATCCACCACAATGTTTTTGACCTCCATATTCATCACCCAAGGCATGACACACATAATCATGATGGGGAACATCACGATGAGACGAGGTAGGAAACTATTACGCCTAATCTGCAAGAACTCTTTATGTATGAGATATTTCAGTGTCATATCATTCAAGTCTTTGTTTGAACTTAGCTAACGCCAATCCTAACAGGACAATGGTGAATCCAAGCAGGATGAACAACTCTCTAGCAACCTCCTGAATGCCTACACCCATGATCATTAGCTTACGCATAGCCTGGATGTAATAACGAGGAGGGATAACCGCAGATACCCATTGCAGAATCTGGGGCATGCTCTCAACAGGAAAGAGCATACCTGAAAGCATGACAATAGGCAGCAATAACACCATAGCCGACATCAGCAAGGCCACCAACTGGGTTTGCGCTATGTTCGAGATAAGCATTCCCAAAGAAAGTGCCAACACAATATATATAGTAGATGTCAGATAGATCCACAGGATGGAACCCTGCAAGGGAACATCCAACACAAAGCGAGCCATCAATAAGATGCAAGTGAGGATGAAGAAAGCCAATACCAAGTAAGGGATGACCTTGGAGATAATGATCATCAGGGGCTTGACGGGTGAAACCAGCAACACTTCCATAGTGCCACGCTCCTTCTCACGCACAATGGAAATAGAGGTCATCATGGCACATACCAGCATCAGCAACATGCCCATGATGGCAGGAACAAAGTTGTAGGCACTCTTCATCTGTGGGTTATAAAGCATCTTAAGATTGACAACACTTCCAGGCACCTTTATGATAGAAGAGGAGTTTGCCAACAGGGTTTGCTGGGCATAAGAAGTCCATTGCTGTGCCATATTGGGGTCACTACCATCCACCATCAGTTGGATGCCAGAACCTTTAGATGCATAATCTGCTTCAAATACAATCGCCATATCCGCCTGCTGATTTCTAATCAAGCGTTCTGCCTCTTGGGGCGTGGAAACGGTGGAAACAATATTAAAGTATTCAGAAGCACTGAGTTTTTGCACAGCTTGTTGCGTAGCATAATCTGCATTGGCATTTACCACAACAGTCCGCACATTCTTCACATCAGTCGTGATGGCAAAGCCAAAGAGCAGCATCAGCACAATAGGCATGCCGAACAATATCAACATGGTACGCCTATCTCGCAAGATGTGCTTCGTTTCCTTCAATATGAATGACAAGAACAACTTCATGGCACTAATCTCCCGATCTTTTTGCCTGACGAGCCAGGTAGGTAAACACATGATCCATATCGGGTTGGTTATATTTCTTCTTCAAGGCTTCAGGAGTATCCATAGCCTTGATTTTACCATCCACCATGATGGAGATACGATCACAATAGTCAGCTTCATCCATGTAGTGAGTGGTCACAAACACCGTGATGCCTCGCTTGGAAGCATCATAAATCAGTTCCCAGAATTGACGACGAGTAGCAGGATCCACACCTCCAGTTGGTTCATCCAGAAATACCACGCCAGGTTCATGGAAAATACTAACTGAGAACGCCAATTTCTGTTTCCAACCCAAAGGCAGAGATGCTACAATATCGTCTTTATGTTCAGAAAAATGTAACTTTTCAAGCAACTCATCTGTCTTTCGCCGAATGTCCTCATCGCTCATACCATAAATGCCAGCAAAGAGCCGGATATTTTCAGCGATGGTCAGATCCTCATAGAGTGAGAACTTCTGGCTCATATAGCCAATGTTCTTCTTGATGTCTTCATATTGGGTACTTATATCGAAACCCACTACAGTACCACTTCCACTGGTGGGTTGGGAAAGACCTGTAAGCATACGCATAGCTGTTGTCTTACCTGCTCCATTTGCACCCAAGAAGCCGAAGATCTCACCTCTTTTTACAGAGAAGCTGATGTCATCGACGGCATGGAAACTACCAAAAGCCTTTACCAAATGGGAAACTTCAATCACATTCTCATCTTTTACTTCCTCAGTCTTTTCTTGTTGGATGCCAGGAGGATTGAAGATATCCTTGAATTGGTCAAGAATCACCTCAGGTTTATCAACGCCTCTTACTTGCCCATGATCTAAAAAAGCAACACGTTCACAACATCTTACTTCATCGAGATAAGGTGTGGAAGCTATGATAGTGATGCCACGCTCTTTCAAGGAGGCCAGCATCTCCCAAAACTCCTTGCGACTTACTGGGTCAACACCAGTAGTGGGTTCGTCGAGAAAGAGTACACTGGGACTATGTACCAAGGCACATGATAGTGCCAACTTCTGCTTCATACCACCAGACAGGACTCCTGCCTTGCGGTCCTTGAAACGCTCTATCTGTGAGTAAATGGCCTTGATGGAGTCATATCCCTCTTCGATGGTAGTCTCAAATAAGGTAGCAAAAAACTTCAGGTTTTCCTCAACGGTAAGGTCTTGATAAAGTGAGAATTTACCAGGCATATAGCCTACCCGTTTGCGTATCTCTTTCATCTGATTTACGGTATCAAAGCCATTGACCTTCAAACTACCACTTTCAGGTAACAATAAGGTGGTAAGCAAGCGATAAAGCGTGGTCTTTCCTGCTCCATCAGGACCAATCAAACCAAACACCTCGCCTGGTTTTACGGAAAAAGACACATCATCGAGTGCCTTAACCCTACCGAAACTCTTCGAAACCTTATTTACCTCTATCGCGTTCATAATCATCAATCGCCAATCAAAACCTCTCCATACATGCCAATCTTGATAAAGCCATCGTTCTTCACGGCAATCTTCACTGCATATACTAAGTCGGCACGCTCATCTTTCGTCAGGATAGTCTTTGGAGTAAACTCTGAACGCTCTGAAATCCAGGTTACCGTACCCTGATATTCTTTGCGGTCGCCACCCCCAAAGTCGGCAAACACCTTCACACCCTGCCCAATCTTGACATTTGAGAGTTGAGCAGAGGTAACATAAGCCCGAAGGTACATATTCTCTATATCTGCCATCTTGAATAAGGGCTTACCGATGGTGGCGAACTCACCAGCTTCCATATATTTATTCAGTACAGTTCCACTGATAGGAGTTATAATGTGACATTTCTGTAATTGGTCGAGCACCTGAAGGCGCTGAATATCAGTAGCACTCACCTGGCTATTCAGGCTTTGAGTAGTGTTATTCAAGGAAGAAATCTGAGCCTCCAATTGCTTACGCAACACATTCACGGCACTAAGGGCATCATCTACTTGCTTCTGGGTAGCAGCCTTGTCATTGAACAAAGCTTCGAAACGCCTTTGTTCCATCTCTGCTTTTTCCAATTGTTGACGAGTAGCAGCAATCTGTTTGGTCAAATCAGGACGCTGGTTAGCAATGCTCTCTTTAGTTGCCCCCAAAGCTCTTGCCTGTAATGCTAATTGCACTGTATCAATAAGCCCTACCTGTTGCAAGGCTTCCAGCTTCATGCCTTCAGTAATGTTAAAACTCAGCAAACGACCATTCTGCTCAGCAGATACCGTTATTTCCGTTGCTTCAAAAGTTCCTGTAGCATCATAGTCATTCTTGTTTCCACTACATGCAGTCATTATAATGAATAATGAAAAGAATAATTTATTGCTCATAATCTTATCTCCTAATTTCCTAAAGTGTTTTTCAAATTCTCTATCTGTTGTAACATCATTATCTCATGGGTAGCAAACTCTATCCTGGCCTGGTTTTCACGATTTATTTCCTGCAAAAGGGCATTGGTATCGATAATCCCATGAGCCAACTTCGATTCTGCCGCTTTTCTTACTTCTTCTCGAAGGTTAACAATGTTGGTATCATCTTCCATCAATTGGCGATATTTGTCTATCTCCTCATTTTGTTGCACTTGTTGCAGGTTGTTGTTGAAGAGGAAAGTTTCACGAGCATTTTCGGTCTGTTGGCGTTGCAGTTGTAGCTTTGCTTTTTCACCCTTATTGGTGTAGAATTGTGACATATTCCAAGTGAGGCGAGCACCAATCATGCCGTTCAATGACCATTTGCGGCTGAACATGTCTTCAAAAGTGTTATAACCAGGATAGCCATAATAACCTTGGGCAAAGAGACTCATTCGGGGTAGCAGACTTGTGTCTAACAACTTCTCCTTTGCATCAGCAAGGCGTAATTGTGTGTCGAGGAGCCTCAACTCTGGACGATTGTTTCCATTAGTAATTACACTATTCAATGGTTTGCTCACTTGCTGTATTTCATCCATCCCACACATTAATGCAAGCGTACGACATAAACTATTACGGGTGGCATTCAACTCCGTACGTTGCTGACGAGCCTTTAGTTGCTCAGCCTTCATACTACTCACATCACTCTCCATTGCCAAACCATTGATGAACATAGAATTGAGTTTGGTTAGATTAGACTCCAACAACGTTTGAAAATCATCGTTTACTTTCAGGCGCTCATCGGTAAGTAGAATAGAAAAATAAAGATCGTTCACCCTTTGGCGTATAGCATATAAATCCACCTCATTCTGTGCTGACTGAACATCACCTTGCAACCTTGCAACCTCGCGTTGGCTACTGATGCTACCACCATCAAATATTGTTTGGTTGATATCAACACCCACACGATACTGACTTTTGCTCAGTCCTTTCAACTCTTGTCCTGTTTGCGCAAACACCCCCTTCATAGCTTCAGGGAAACTCATCACATCGCTTTGTATGGTGGCTTGGGCAGTAGCAGAAATCTGTGGAAGCCATCCCTTACTGATGTTCTCCAAGGTATAGCCAGTGGTATGCTCTATCAAGCCATACCGCTTGATAAGTGGATAATTCTCCTGTGCTAAACGCTGACATTCATCGAGCGTCATCGTTTGTGCCCACAAGGAAAGCGGACATAGCAAGAGGATGATTAGTACCTTTAATGGTTTCATATTTTATTTGTTTTTGTTTCTGTTGCAAATTTAAGAACAAAAAAAGAGATTTTGACAATCAAAAACCATCAATCTATGTCCTTTTTGTAAGATTCCCTTTATATACCTCAAACTTTTTTATTAATTTCGTGGCATCTTATATAAAAAATGATGTATTTATGGATCGGAAGGAACTGAAACATTATGACTTTGAGACTTTGTACCAACTATTGGGAACGAAGACCCCTGATCACGCCATGCTGACAGATAATGTAGCCATGCTGATGGATGGGAGAAAAGACAAGATAGATAAAGTGTTGCCTCTACAAACTCCTGTTTTATTAGAGGAGGTACGCGTTGGCATTATCCGAAAGGGTGAAGCCGACTATGTTGTCAACCTGATGCCCTACAAATTTAAAGAGGGGACAGTTGTTTTTCTCAATCGAGGTACTATTATACAAATAAATCAAGTCAGCGATGATTTTGAAATGGCTGGCATGGCATTAAGTGACTATCTACTGACAGCTTCATTTACCAATCGTCAGGATAATCCTTTGCTGAACGATTATCCTGCATTATTCATCTCTGTTGAGTATGCTGAAATGGAGGTAATAGAACATTTATTTCAGGCAGCGTGGCAGATGATGCACCAGACAGACTATAGCCGTGACTCCGTAGGTAACATATTCGGTGCCCTGTTACATTACATCAACCATTTAAACCTCAGACACAAACACCTTCCTCAAAAACCTTTGAGCCATAGCCGTGAGGTCTTTAACCAATTCATCGGTTTAATTAATAAGCATAGTCATCAAGAGCGTCAATTGGATTTCTATTCTAATTTGCTCTGTCTTTCAGAACGTTATTTAGGTACGCTTATCAAGCAAGAGAGTGGCATGACGGCCAAAGAATGGATAGATAAGGCGGTGATTACTGATGCGCAGGTGTTACTCAAGCATACGGACAAAACAATAGCTGAGATCAGCAATGAATTAAACTTTGCCAATCCCAGCTTCTTTTGCAAATATTTCCGGAGACTTATGGGATTTTCACCCCAAGAATACAGGAAAAAATAGTTTCGTACACTTAACTATCAATAGTTTTCCTTCTTAACTTCAAAGTAAGCCTGTGGATGCTTGCATGCCGGACACTCCTCTGGAGCTTCCTTACCTACATGGATGTAGCCACAATTACGGCATTGCCAAACCACCTCATCGTCCTTAGCAAACACCTTAGCTGCTTCGATGTTCTTCACAAAAGCGAAATAACGTTCTTCATGACCCTTCTCGGCAATAGCGATGCGACGATACATCTCAGCAATCTCAGGGAAACCTTCTGCATCAGCTACCTCTGCAAAATGCGGATAAGCCTCTGCCCACTCCTCATGCTCACCAGCTACAGCTGCTTGCAGATTGTCGATGGTTTTGCCAATTACACCAGCAGGGAATGAAGCAGTAATCTCCACATTACCACCTTCTAAATATTTGAACATACGTTTAGCATGTTCTTTCTCCTGTTCAGCCGTTTCCAAAAAAATAGCAGCTATCTGCTCGAAACCCTCTTTCTTTGCGGCACTTGCAAAGAATGTATAGCGATTGCGAGCCTGACTCTCACCTGCAAATGAAGTCAGCAGATTCTTCTCTGTTTGTGTGCCTTTTACACTTTTTGCCATAGTATTCAAAAATTAGTTAGTTCTACAGTTCGCAAATATAATTCTTTTTATTTACTTTTGCGTCATAAATAGAAAAAATATGGGTAAGAAAAAGAAAAAGAACACCACTAAATATGCAGGGTCGGCCTTTGCGGTTATTTTAGCAGCTCTGCTCTCGTATTTTCCCATCAGTCAGAAGCTGAACAATAAAAACGTTGCGAATGAGCTTCCTAAGCAGGAGGTAGTGGTGGAAAACAACCAACAGACTGAAACGGAAATTAACTTCCAAGAAGCTACTTCACAAACGGACACAAGGCATATAGACATAAACGAGGCCGAAACGGTTATCCGAACTGTAAACTTGGAGATTCCTGCTAAACTAAAAGACAGGTCTGAAAAGATTATGAGGCGAAGCAACTATACTGTATCTTATAATCGCAACTGGAACTTACCCAATTGGGTGGCTTGGGAGTTGAACAAAAACGAGACTAAGGGTAAAAACAATCGAAATGAGGAGTTTACCTCAGATCCCGAATTGCCCAAAGTCAACCAAGTAGAGCCTTGGGATTATTCTGGTTCTGGCTATGATAGAGGGCATATGTGTCCTGCTGGCGACAATCATTTTGATGCCAAAGCTATGAATGAGTCATTCTATATGAGCAATATCTGTCCTCAAAACCATGAACTGAATACAGGCAAATGGAATGACCTGGAGATTGCTTGCAGACGTTGGGCTAATAAATATGGTGAGGTTTATATTGTCTGTGGACCCATCATCGATAAGCGAAAGGGAAAAAGAATAGGCAAAGAACACGACATCATTGTACCAGAACAGTTCTTTAAAGTAATTCTAATAACCAGTACCAAACCAGCGAGAGCCATAGGTTATATCTTCGAAAACAACGGTTCTGATCGTCCTTATAAAGCATATTCCATCGATGAAATCGAGCAAAAAACGGGTATGGATTTTTTCCCAAATTTGCCTGATAACATTGAAGACATTGTAGAAAGCCGTTATGAAGTAAGCGATTGGAGATGGTATAATTAAGAAACTCAGAACTTTTTAGGTAGAAAATGGTAATCGTTTGCAAAAAATTGCTTACCTTTGTGAAAAATTATAAAATGTGACTTTATGAAACATCTCACTACACTCATTTTAATGATGCTGGTATGCCTGACAGCCCCGGCTAACAATATTATTGGCTTTTATAAAACAGAGCCATTGAAGGTAGAAATGCCTGAATGGAATTACAGCCTTTCTTCAGTAACTACAACAACTCCTAAAATGAGGCTAGGCGATATGCCAATGAATGCTTCTGTGAATGCGGTAAACAATACGCAAGCTACAAAGGAGGCTTTTAAGTGGATGAAAACGAATCCTGGTACAAAACCCTATAAGTTTATGGATGACATGACTTTCGTGGGTGTTCCTTTGTTTGTGGGTGGTATGATTCTTAAGAGTGAAAAGAACGCATTCCGTCAGAATTATAACGACGAATGGCATGCCAACACTCGTTTACTTACCCACTTTAAGAGCTCTATCGATGACTATACGCAGTACTTTGGTCCTGCAATGACACTGGGTTTAAAAATCTTTGGCTATGAAGGCCGTAGCGATTGGACTCGCTTCCTGGTGAGTGCAGGCCTCTCATATGGTGTAATGGGTGCTTTGGTAAATACCATCAAGTACTCAGCCAAGGAAATGCGTCCTGATGGCTCTACCGCCAACTCTTGGCCTTCTGGTCATACCGCCAACTCATTCGTTGGTGCAACAGTTTTGCATAAAGAATATGGTTTGACTCGCTCACCCTGGTTCTCTGTGGCAGGTTATGGTATCGCTACTGCAACAGGTGTGATGCGTGTATTGAACAATCGCCACTGGGTAAGCGATGTGATGTCTGGCGCAGGTATAGGTATCTTCGCAGGTGAGTTGGGTTATGCTTTGGCAGATTTAATATTCAAGGGGAAAGGTCTGCTTCGCAACGACTTACAGGGCAACTTCGATAGTCCTTCGTTCTTCTCTGTATCTATGGGTGTAGGCTTGGGGGCTAAAGATGTAAGTTTCCGCATGAAAGACATCAAATATGAGTTTGCAGATCTATTTGATGATGAAGAATTTTTAAGAGTAGATTTCCGTTCAGCTACAACGGTAGATGCCGAAGGCGCTTACTTCTTTAATAAGTATATAGGTGTAGGTGGACGCTTGCGTGTTCGCACCATGCCTGCCAAGAACTGGGATGCCATCTCCTATAGACCTGAACAGGCTAATCAAGAGCTTTCCCAGGATATGAAGAACTTCATGCTGTATATCAATGACTGGACTGAAACCACCCCTGAATATATAGCAGCCACAGAGATGATGATGAACAATGGCAGGGATGTGGTAACCGAACAGAATATTACGGTTGAGAGCGACCACCTGAGTGAGTTTTCTGCCAGCGTGGGTCTTTACTTAAATCTGCCCCTGAGTAAGCGATTCTCTATTGGTACCAAGGCGTTAGTGGGTCGCAGCATTATGCAGGAGCTCGACCTCGATGCCAACTACAAGGGTAATATTAAAGACATCGGCTTTAATATGAGTGTGGTGGATGGTAATCCTACAAGCTTGGAAATTACCCGATTCAATTCTACCAAAGACGATTATGATATTCAATGGGACTATTTGACAATGGGTGGTCAGACCAGCACTACCTATGGTACTGGCTTCTCGATTACTTACCGTTACAAATCAAATTTCTCATGGAAGGTATTCCTCGACTATGACTACACCCGTAAGAAATTCAATTTAAGGTATGACCCCTATCGCTATGTATATGTTGCGACTCCTAATCTGGAAGAGTTATATGCCGGTGTGGGAATCGATCTTAGTCCATACGAATTTGAGAGAACAATGAAGATGCGTTATTTCACCGTTGGTGGATCTTTCACCATCAACTTCTAAAGCAATAATCCTGAACGGCAAAATAATACCACAAGAAGCGTTGACTCTTGGGGTATTCAGTTTTTAATAGGAAACAGAACAAGGGATACCAGCTTCTCGTAACAGCTCCCCAATCCTGTCAAGTTCTTCATGCGTGGCTTTCATTAATCCGTGCGCTGGCGTCTCTCTGTCTATGGTATAAATCATCACCTGACGAGGGGCAATCTCCTTCACCTGTTCTAACCAAGGAATCACATAGTCATCAGTGGTATTGTTTACATCCTTACCCTCGTAAGTGCCTTTCATAAACATGGTCTGCACAATACAATTGCCCTCAAATGTCTGCATATTACCTATGATATCTTCAACCGAATACTTGCCAACTGGCCTATCTGTCAAATAGATATAATTCATATCAATGGTATCGAGCTTCAGGATGTTGTTATCCACCTTCGCTAAAGCCATCCTTATCTCAGGCTTGGTAATCATAGTGGCATTGCTCAGCACACTCACCTTGGCTTGGGGAAAATACTTATCTCGCAATTCTAAAGTATCGACTATAATCTCTGGGAAATGGGGATGCAACGTAGGTTCACCATTACCGGCAAAGGTCAACACATCAGGAGCAGGCCCATCTGCCTGCATACCCTTTAACTTGGCCTCCAAAGCTTCACGCACCTCTTCACGGGTGGGCATCGGAAGCTTAGGACGATGGTCGGCATTGAAGCCACACTCGCAATAGATGCAGTCGAAGGAACATAGCTTGCCATCAGCAGGCAAGAGGTTAATACCTAGTGACACACCCAGTCGTCTGGAATGTACAGGGCCAAATATCGGTGATGGATAGATTACTGTCATTTCTAGAGTTGTTTTATGTTTCAGCTTGCGAAGATACACATTATTTCTCAGATTCGTAGGTAGAAAATTAAAAAAAGGAGTACATCCCGTACTCCAATCCTAATTAACCTTAAATCTTAATACTATGAAAAACACAGTGCAAAGGTACAGCTTTTTGACAAAACCACAAATTTAAACCTCAAATTAATGTGTTTTATAACATGTTTTAGTATTATGTAAGCATTTGTTAAGATTTTAACATTGTTTTATGACACGCTTATTACATTATTTAAAACTTGGTATGATGAAGAAAAATGCTTATCTTTGCTGCCTAAATAACAGGAAAAGTGAACGCAGATATTGAAATGACCCCCATGATGAAGCAGTTCTTGGGCTTAAAAGCCAAGAACCCTGATGCCTTGATGCTGTTTCGTTGTGGCGACTTTTACGAAACATATTCCACAGATGCTGTCGAAGCATCTGACATTTTAGGGATTACACTTACCAAACGTGCTAATGGCAAAGGCAAGACCATCGAGATGGCAGGATTTCCTTATCATGCCCTTGACACTTACCTGCCCAAGCTCATCAGGGCTGGCAAGCGTGTGGCCATCTGCGACCAATTGGAAGACCCTAAGCTGACTAAGAAGTTGGTAAAGCGAGGCATCACTGAGTTGGTGACACCTGGTGTGGCTATCAATGATAATGTGCTGAACTACAAGGAGAACAATTTCCTGTGTGCCATCCATTTCGGGAAACAGAATGTAGGGATTGCTTTCTTGGATATCTCTACAGGCGAGTTCCTGACAGCTGAAGGAAACTATGAATATATCGATAAACTGCTGAGTAACTTTGCCCCAAAAGAGATTATCTTCGAGCGAGGAAAAAGACAACTGTTTGAACAAAACTTCAGCAATAAATATTATACTTTTGAACTGGAGGACTGGGTGTTTAATGAAACTTCTAGTAGGGAGAAACTGTTGGAACACTTTGAGGTAAAGACTTTGAAAGGATTTGGCGTAGAACACCTTAGAAATGGTATCACAGCCAGCGGAGCTATCCTGCAATATCTGGTGATGACACAGCATACGCAAATAGGACATATTACCTCTCTGGCTCGCATTGAGGAAGATCGTTTCGTCCGTCTAGATAAGTTCACTGTTCGCAATCTGGAGCTGATAGGAAGTATGAACGAAGGAGGAAGCAGTCTGCTGAATGTAATTGACAAAACCATCTGTCCCATGGGTGCTCGCTTGCTTCGTCGCTGGCTGGTGTTCCCTCTGAAAGATGTGGCCCCTATCAATGAGCGCCTGGATGTGGTAGAATATTTCTTCCGTGAACCTGATTTTAAGACCTTGATAGAGGAACAGTTACATCTGATTGGCGACATGGAACGTATTATCTCCAAAGTGGCTGTAGGCAGGGTAAATCCTCGTGAGGTGGTTGCGTTGAAGACTGCTTTGTATGCCATCGAGCCTATCCGAGATGCTTGCTTAGAAGCAAAGAATCCCATCATCAATCACGTTGGCGAACAACTGAACATCTGCTTGTCTATTCGCGAAAGGATTGAACGAGAAATCAACAACGACCCTCCTTTGCAGGTAAACAAGGGAGGTGTCATCAAGGGTGGCTTCAATGACGAGTTAGATGAGTTACGACAGATCGCCTATTCGGGCAAGGATTATCTCTTACAGGTGCAACAACGAGAAAGCGAGCTTACTGGCATTCCTTCACTGAAGGTGGGTTACAACAATGTGTTTGGCTATTATATAGAGGTGCGAAACACCCACAAGGACAAGGTGCCGGCTTCGTGGGTGCGTAAGCAGACATTGGTAAATGCTGAAAGATACATCACTGAAGAACTCAAGGAATACGAGGAGAAAATCTTAGGTGCAGAAGACAAGATCCTCATCTTGGAACAACAGCTATATGACAACCTAGTACATGGGTTGATGGAATTTATCCCTGCCATTCAGGTAGATGCCAATCAGTTGGCAAAGATAGATTGCCTCTTGTCGTTTGCCCAAGTTGCCAAAGCCAACAAGTATATCCGTCCTGTCATCAGCGACGATGATGTGTTGGATATCCGCAAAGGGCGTCATCCTGTGATAGAAAAGCAACTACCTATCGGTGAGCAATATATCCCCAATGATGTGGAGTTGGATAGTCACAACCAGCAAATCATTATCATCACGGGGCCAAATATGGCTGGTAAGTCGGCTTTGCTTCGTCAAACGGCCCTTATCACACTGATGGCACAGATAGGCAGTTTCGTGCCTGCGGAAAGTGCCCATATCGGTTTGGTTGATAAAATTTTCACCCGTGTAGGTGCTAGCGATAACATCTCGGTGGGTGAATCAACCTTTATGGTGGAGATGACAGAGGCGGCAGACATCATGAACAACCTTTCACCTCGAAGTCTGGTTTTGTTCGACGAGTTAGGTCGTGGTACCTCTACCTACGATGGCATCAGCATCGCCTGGGCAATTGTGGAATATATTCACAACCATCCCAAAGCCAAGGCTCGCACGCTCTTCGCTACACATTATCACGAACTGAATGAGATGGAGAAGACACATGAGCGCATCAAGAATTATAACGTATCTGTCAAGGAGATAGACGGTAAGGTGATATTCGTGCGTAAGTTGGAACGTGGTGGAAGCGAACACTCATTTGGTATTCATGTGGCAAAGCTGGCAGGCATGCCCAAGAGCATCGTGAAACGTGCCAATGAGATCCTGAAGGTATTGGAGAAGGATCAAGGAAGAGGTGTAGATACCAAGCCATTGGGTGACATCCGCCAAGCTGATGGTTACCAACTCAGCTTCTTCCAACTTGACGACCCAATCCTCAGTCAGATTCGTGATGAAATCCTCCACTTGGATGTGAACAACCTCACCCCTCTCGAAGCCCTTAACAAACTCAATGACATCAAGCGGATTTTGAAAGGTAAGTAGTTAAAACTTCACTCTGAGCTGCATTTGCAGGTCACACTTATCTTTACCCTTAATCTGCTCATTACCAGAACTAATCATAGTCCTATCAAGGTAATGCGTATGGCCGAACTTGGTGATAAGCATCAGGGTCTTACCCAAATCAAGACGGAGGTGAGCAGAATAGCGGATACCCTCACCACTGAACGAGGGAGAAGTGAAGGTGTAGAGCAGACCACGTTCATAGCCATAGACACGAGAATCGTAGTCGTCAGTATGAAAATACGTGCCCTGAAGATGAAGCGCCATCTTCCAAAACTTGTAACCAGCCAAGCCTGTAACCTGCCACCCCATCCTACTTACCTGCTGATGAAACACATTCAAATCAGCAGTAGAACGAAGCAACAGACGATCAGTCTGATAACTCACTCGATATCGCCACTGATGCTGATAGGTAGGCAACGTGATTTCCCCCTTAGTACCAGTGATATCCCTCTCCTTTCGCTTAAACCGATAATGCAAGAACATTTGCAGGTGAGACATAGGCTGATACTCTACACTACCCCTCCCCTCAAAGCCCCACGACGACTTGCTGATGCGATATTTCCACCAAGGATGCGAGAACAAATCCACAGAACCAAAGAAACGGAAGTGCCTAAGAGGAGAAGCCTCAGCAGCTAAATACCAGCCATTTTCATTCTGTACAGAACCTCCATCGCTGAAAGCACTGGCAAAGTAAGCCCAATAATCATAGCGATAATACCGATGCACCAACATCAACTTATAATTCAAAGATGGCTGATACACTACCCTATTCAGCACAGCCCATCCCTCTTTACCCTTCGCCAATTCACCAGCTATATTCAATCGTCTCAATCTCAGTTTATAATCCAAGCCAAGATTATAGAAATTCTTCCCATGTAGATTATATTCAGCATAACCCGAGAGTCGAGGCATATACTCCTTGCTGAACCCATACCAGATGCCTGTCAAGCCTACATCTATCCTATTACTTCGCCAACCCAGGTGACCTCCAGCCAGTTGCATCGATAAAACTCCTCGTCTCTTTGCCTCCGTTTCAGTGCGATGCGACCCCGTTTTGGTGATGGAACTCGCAATATCATTTTTCACATTGCCATCCAACTTGCGATAAGAATAAAAGCCGGACACCTCCCATTGTTTGGTCAAGTTGAGGGTAGTGGCTATCCCACGAAAAAAGTTCACCTCATCCGTAGAAGCATGTTTACGAATCCCTGAAGCACGTGTTTCTGAGGTGGCCAATGAATACGACTTCCCTAATCGGAAGGCACTGCCCAGCACCAATCCCTGTCCAAATCCCAGTCGATAATCACCTATTGCCAAAGCCTTTATCATACCCAAGTTACGCAGCAACAAATGAATGCCATAATGATCATATCCCAACTTGTTATGCTGTTTAAACAAAGGTTCACCTGAATCTTTCTCAGCTGAGAAGCCAACTTGTAGATAGTCGCCATAACCAAATTCATAGCGGACGGAATGATACTGAGGCGTGCCTAGATACTCCGTTTCATAGCCCTTCCTTTTATAAAAAGGTATATCAAGGCGAGACAACACCTCATGCTTGCCGCGTTGGGCGATATTCTTCAACTGAGGAAAATGCTTCTCGATGGTCTGTGCATTCACTTCCACAAACGGCAATAGCAACTGGATGGTACGCTGATCCATCTCCTCCACCAACTGCAACTCATAAATCGTCTGCATTTGTCCATGTGTATAGACATAAGCCAACAAATTCTCAATTTGCGTTTCAGACAAGAAAGGCAATCTCTCCAGTTGTTCACGAGTAGCCGTATTGATGTCGATGGGTTGTGATATTTCCTCCAACACATCCTCCCAATTGACCTCTTCGTCATCAGCGGCCAACTCCTCCAAATGGTCTTCCAACAAGAGATTTACATCCTGCCCGTGCATTAGGACAGGCATCATTAGCCAAAAGGCTGTCAAGATAGATTTGAGTATCTTCATCTGTTATGAATGAATAATTTATTAAACTTGTGTACAAAAGTAGATAAATTAGTTAATTCTACCACAATTTTTGGCAGAAAAAATACAACTTATCGAAGATAAATCTATTTTTGTGACATGATTCGCAGATTTGCTATATCGTTTTTCATGCTGACCCTATGTATTCAGCTCTCTTGTCTGGCTCAAAACGAAACATCCACAAGTCAGTCGGGACAGATGTACATTACCCGAGGCTTCGTTTATCAGGGCGACACCATCCCTTGGATCCAACTACGTACCGTTCATGTGTTCAAGGAATTGAAATTCAAGAAGAAGAAAGACTATGAGCAATATGAGCGACTCATTCGCGATGTAAAGAAAGTGTTGCCAATTGCCAACGAGGTAAATTCAGCCATTATTGAGACCTACGAATACCTGCAGACCATTCCCAACGAGAAAGAGCGGAAGCGTCACATCAAGGATTTGGAGAAAGGTATCAAGCAACAATACACCCCTCGACTGAAGAAACTCACCACCCGTCAAGGCAAGTTGCTCATCCGGCTCATTGACCGTCAGAGCAACCAAACCACCTACGACCTAGTTAAGGCATTCTTGGGTTCTTTCCGAGCCACCACCTACCAAATCTTCGCCTCCATGTTTGGCTTCAGCCTCAAGAAACACTATGACCCCGAAGGTGACGATGCCCTCACTGAACGTGTCATCATCTTGGTAGAGAATGGGCAGGTGTAAAGAGAAGGGGGTCACTTCACTTCGCAATGGCACATCCTCTTTTTTGTTTTTGACTTGATTGGAAATAATGAGGATAAGGGATAAAGGGATTGTAAAATAGTTGTTCATCAGTTTTAGATGCGTTTGAAATTGGGTATAGGGAAACAATCGTTCGGGTATAGGCGCATGACCGTTTGAGTATAGGCAAACGATGAATTACTACGTATTCGTTTCCTTTTCTCTTGCGACTTTAACCCAATCGACAGATTATGGTTTACCCATGTCATACCTTTAACCCATCTGCAATGGTTACAGGTTACAGCTGTAACCATGTCCCCTTTTACTCATTATTTAATTCTTTTTTAATTCAAAACAGCTATGTACCAGTCGTTTATCATGTGTTCATATTATTTTCTGTCATTTCTGCGGACATATGGTTACAGCTGTAACCCGTAACCGAAAAAAACATCGGCAGCATTATTCTCCTTCTCTTCAAAACTAATATGCCTGTTCATGTACCCCTTTGACGGCACGACCTGAAGGATCATTCATATTTCTAAAAGCAGCATCCCACTCAAGAGCGATAGCTGTTGAGCAAGCAACAGAGGCTTCACTTGGAACACTGCGTGCAGCAGAATCGCTAGGAAAATGCTCGGCGAAGATGCTACGATAATAATACTCCTCCTTATTTTGGGGCGGATTAATGGGGAAACGTTTAGCTGCGTTCGCCATTTGCTCATCTGATACTGCTTCAGCAGTCACTTGCTTTAAAGTGTCAATCCATGAGTAGCCTACTCCATCACTGAACTGTTCTTTCTGCCGCCAAACAATTGCTGCAGGTAGCATGTCAGCAAATGCTTCACGGACAATCTTCTTCTCAATAGTAGAGCCAGGGCACATCTTAGCCATAGGATTGGTTCGCATAGCAACATCAAGAAACTCTTTGTCAAGGAAAGGAACTCGCCCTTCCACTCCCCATGCACTCAGACTTTTGTTGGCTCGCAGACAATCATAGAGGTACAATTTACTGAGTTTACGAACGGTTTCTTCATGAAAAGCTTTGGCATCAGGCGCTTTATGGAAATAAAGATAGCCACCAAATATTTCATCTGCACCTTCGCCTGAAAGCACCATCTTAATACCCATCGACTTAATGACACGAGCCAACAGGTACATAGGCGTTGAAGCTCTAACAGTAGTCACATCATAAGTTTCAATGAAATAAATAACATCGCGTATAGCATCAAGTCCCTCTTGTATAGTATAGTTGATTTCATGGTGAACAGTACCGATATGGTCTGCCACTAATCTTGCCTTTGCCAAGTCGGGAGCCCCTTTGAGGCCAACAGCAAAGGAATGCAGACGAGGCCAGTATGCTTTTGTGCGAGAATCATCCTCGATACGCATTTCTGCATATTTCTCTGCTATGGCAGAAATAACCGATGAATCAAGCCCTCCAGATAATAACACACCATAAGGCACATCGCTCATCAACTGACGCTTCACCGCCTCATCAAGAGCATCATGAATAGCTGTTACATCTGCATCATTATTTTTTACTGCTGCATATTCAAACCAATCACGCTGATAATAACGTTTCATACCTGGTTCACGGCTCCAATAATAATGACCAGGAAGAAATGGTTCATAGCGTTCACACTGCCCCTCCAGTGCTTTCAGTTCAGATGCAACATATACCTTACCATCGCTATCAAAACCAATGTAAAGTGGAATAACACCAATGGGGTCTCGGGCTATCAGGAACTCATCGGTAGCCTCATCATACAAGACAAAGGCAAAGATGCCACTCAAATCTTCAAGGAAACCAATACCTTTCTCTCGATATAGAGCCAATATCACCTCACAGTCACTCCCTGTCTGAAATTCGTATTGGCCGGCAAAGCGACGACGTATTTCTTGGTGATTATAAATCTCGCCATTCACAGTCAGCACCTGATGGCGATCAGGTGAAAACAATGGCTGTCCGCCACTCTCAGGATCTACAATGCTCAATCGCTCGTGAGCAAGAATGGCACTGCCTCCACAATATATACCACTCCAGTCTGGTCCGCGATGGCGGATTTTCTGACTCATCTTCAACACTTTCTGTCTCAGTTCAACACTTTGTTGCTTTACGTTTAATATGGCTACTATTCCACACATAATTTTGTCTTTTATTCTACTGTTACACTTTTTGCTAGATTTCGTGGACGATCTACATCCTTGCCCTTGCAAACGGCTATATGGTAGGCCAATAATTGCAATGGGATAGATGCAATAAGTGGCTGAAAACATTCCAACGTATCTGGTAACTCAATTACATGGTCAGCATACTGTTTTATATGTTCATCACCTTCAGTTATTAAAGCAGTTACCCTGCCACCACGTGCCCTAACTTCTTGAATATTTGAGATTACTTTCTCATATAGTCTGTCGCGGGTAGCTATGACAAACACTGGCATTTCTGAGTCAATCAGAGCAATGGGACCGTGTTTCATCTCTGCAGCAGGATAACCTTCAGCGTGGATATAACTGATTTCCTTTAACTTCAAAGCGCCTTCCAACGCTACTGGATAGTTATAGCCCCTACCTAGATAAAGGCAATTCTTGGCATAAGTAAAAATCCTTGCCAAATGCTTTATCTCCTCGTTAGCTTGTAGCGCCTGTTCCATCTTCTTTGGTATGCATGTCAACTCAGACACCATTTGCCGATACCTTTCAATAGAGATAGTCCCCAGTTTGTTGGCCATACAAAGAGCCAACATAGACAATACCGTAACCTGCCCTGTAAAAGCCTTAGTAGAAGCGACACCAATTTCTGGTCCTACGTGAATATAAGTTCCTGTGTCGGTAGCACGGGGGATACTAGATCCGATGGCATTACAGATGCCATATATAAAAGCGCCCTGCTCTTTTGCTAGTTGTATGGCAGCCAACGTATCAGCAGTCTCACCGCTCTGTGAAATGGCAATCACCACATCATCTTTTGAAACCACCGGATTACGATAGCGGAATTCAGAAGCATACTCCACCTCACAAGGAATTCGACATAGACTCTCAATAAGCTGTTTACCTATAAGACCTGCATGCCAGGAGGTACCACAAGCCACTATGACAATTCTCTTAGTTCCAAGCAGTTGCTGGTGATGGTCAATCAAGGCCGAAAGGGTCACTTGATTGCCCTCTACATTGATACGCCCACGCATACAGTTGGTCAAACACTCCGGTTGCTCAAATATTTCTTTCAACATGAAATGTTCATAGCCACCTTTCTCTATCTGCCCTAGATTTAAATCCACTTTCTTTACCTTCAATTCTTGCTCCTCGCCATGTATGCCCATCACCTTCAGCTCCTCTCCTAGACGGATAATGGCAATGTTGCCATCCTCGAGATAAACAACCTTGTCTGTATAATCTATAATTGGGCTGGCATCAGATGCTATGAAAAACTCACTTTCACCAATGCCAACTACCAGCGGACTTTGTTTGCGGGCAACTATAATCTGAGTGGGTTCACGTTTATCTATAATAGCTATAGCATAGGCTCCTATCACTTGAAAGAGAGCAGTTTGCACAGCTTCAAGTAGGGTCAAGCTCCTATTCGACATAATATACTCCACCAACTGCACCAATACTTCCGTATCTGTATCACTCGCGAATGCCACGCCTTTTTCCTGTAGTTTGGCCTTGATATCGGCATAGTTCTCTATAATACCATTGTGAATGATGGCCAAATTGTGACTTTGAGAGTAATGAGGATGGGCATTTCGAGCAGAAGGTTCACCATGCGTAGCCCATCTTGTATGAGCAATACCGATACTGCCTGATACATCCTTGTCTGTACAATAGTCAGTCAGGTTATCCACCTTCCCTTTAGTTTTGTAAACATTTAGTACACCCCGTTGGCTTATCATAGCTACCCCTGCGCTATCATAACCACGGTACTCCAAACGTCTCAGTCCTTTTATCAAGATTGGATAAGCTTGTTTGGCACCAATATAACCTACAATTCCACACATTATTATAATCTTTATAGATAAGACAAATACAAATAATTAGTTTGCGCAGGGTACTCTGCCGCAAGGGTGTCAATCTGATTGACAATAGGCATAATGCCTAATTCCTTGCGCCAAGAACGAACCTGCAGACCAGCTTTTTCCATTGACATGGCGGATTCTAGCCCCAAAGCACGGCCTATCTGAAAATCGGAGAACCCATATTTTTTAGCTTCATGCAGGGTATTGACAAACTCTGGTTCCTCAAGAAACTCCAACAATTCCATCTTGTCCATCGTACTGATAAGCTCAGAAATAATGGAAAATCCTTTCAGTTTTTGGTCAATGCTAACAATGTGGCTGAACTTCTGCAAAAACCAACGGTCAATCATGGTTAACTGATGAATTTGGTCGATACTATAACCTATCTTCAAGGCTTTCGAAACTACGAAAACGCGCATGTCAGTTGGTTCATGTAGTGCTGTGGCAATGTTCTTAATCTGTATTTCATGATTCTCTACAAAGCCATGCATCCCCTGACCAATCATTCGCAAACCTTTTTGTAGAGCCTCCTCAAATGTGCGGCCGATAGCCATTACCTCTCCTACACTCTTCATTGATGACCCCAGTTCTCGTTTAACACCATGGAATTTAGTAAGGTCCCACCTAGGGATTTTTACCACCACATAATCGAGAGCTGGTTCAAAAAAGGCACTGGTGGTTTTCGTAACAGCGTTCTTCAATTCGAATAATCCGTAACCTAAACCCAGTTTGGCAGCCACAAAAGCTAGCGGATAGCCTGTAGCCTTAGATGCTAAAGCAGACGAACGGGATAGGCGTGCATTGACTTCGATAACACGATAGTCCTCCGATTGAGGATCGAGGGCATACTGTACGTTACATTCACCAACGATACCTATATGCCGGATTATCTTGATGGCCAAGGCACGTAGTTTATGATACTCACTATTGGTAAGTGTTTGTGAGGGCGCCACCACAATTGACTCGCCGGTATGGATGCCCAATGGATCGAGATTCTCCATGTTGCACACGGTGATACAATTGTCATAACAGTCACGCACTACTTCATACTCTATCTCTTTCCATCCTTTCAAAGACTTCTCCACCAACACCTGCGGTGAGAAGGAAAACGCTTCCTCTGCTTGTATAATCAACTCTTCCTCGTTATCGCAGAAACCCGAACCAAGTCCGCCCAGAGCGTATGCTGCGCGCAGAATTACAGGAAAACCCAATTCAGAAGCAGCAGTCTTCACTTCCTCAACAGTGCTGCAAGCATGACTTTTAATGGTCTTTACCCCAATTTCATCGAGCCGTTTCACAAACAAATCGCGATCTTCTGTATCGATAATGGCTTGTACTGGCGTTCCCAACACCTCAACACCATATTTCTCCAGTACACCCTTCTCATATAACTCCACACCACAATTCAAGGCTGTTTGCCCACCAAACGACAACAAAATGCCATCTGGACGTTCTTTCTCTATAACACGCTCCACAAAATCTGAGCGCACGGGCTGAAAATAAACCTTATCAGCCACCCCTTGGGAGGTCTGCACAGTAGCAATATTTGGATTGATAAGCACCGAGTGTATGCCTTCTTCTTTCAAGGCTTTCAAAGCTTGGGCACCGCTATAGTCAAATTCTCCTGCCTGACCAATCTTCAAGGCACCACTGCCCAGTAGCAATACTTTTTTTATCTTCTTTTTCATCGCCCTAACATTTTTACGAATTCATCAAACAAGAACTCAGTATCCACTGGTCCTGAGCAAGCTTCAGGGTGGAATTGTGCAGACATCCAAGGCCTCTTTTTATGACGGATTCCCTCGTTAGAACCATCATTCATATTCACAAATAAAGATTCCCAGTCTGATGGTAATGTCTGTGCATCCACTGCATAACCATGGTTTTGTGAGGTGATGAAGCATTGTGTTGTTCCTACACGTTGTACTGGCTGGTTGTGAGACCGATGTCCATATTTCAGTTTATAGGTCTTGGCTCCTGCTGCCTTTGCTAACAACTGGTTACCCAAGCAAATGCCCATGCATGGTCTCACATTCTCACTATTTAAGAATGTACGAATATGCTCCACCGTCTTTACACATTGTTCTGGGTTACCAGGACCATTTGCCAAAAACAAGCCATCAAACTCCAAATTGTTAAAGTCATAGTCCCAAGGCACACGCACAACTTCAATTCCTCTTCTTATCAAACAACGAATGATATTTGCCTTCACACCACAATCAACGAGTACAACCTTCTTTATTGACTGTTGATTATTGAGAATTGACCTATCAGGCTTGTAAGATATCACCTCTTTGCAACTTACCTGCTCTACCCAGTTCACGCTCTCATAGTTATCACTCTTATTTTGGGTGTCATCCATCTTATAACCGTCAATAATGATCCTTCCCATCATCACGCCTCTTTCTCTGAGCAACATGGTAAGCCGTCTGGTATCAATCCCTGTAAGTGCCGGTATGTTTTCACGTCTTAGCCAAGTTGCTAATGACTCTTTCGCATTCCAATGCGAAAAAGACTCACTATAATCTGCCACCACCAGTGCCTTGACATGTATTCTTTCGCTTTCCATAAATAAAGGCAACTCGTTGCTACCCTTCCCTGTATCAGGTACACCATAGTTGCCAATCAAAGGATAGGTCGTCACCAATATCTGTCCTGCATAGCTAGGATCAGTCAGACTCTCTGGATAACCTGTCATGGCGGTATTGAATACTACCTCCCCATTCACATTTTTCAATGCACCAAACGACCAACCATAAAACTCAGTGCCGTTATCAAGTACTATCTTTGCTTCTCTCCTTACCATCATAGTTGCAACTTTAATGTCTGCTCTACATAATTTACAAATGCTTGATTTACCATACGAATGCCGCCTGGCGTAGGGTAATGCCCAGTAAAAAACCAATCACCTGGATGGTGCTGGCAAGCTTCATGTAATCCTTCGATGCTTTGGTATACTAGTTCAATGGGCGACTGCATCCCTTCAGGACGAAGCATCTCAACAATTTTCTTGTTTATCTCTTCTACCGTAAATGAGGCATATATATCGCGTACATGGTTTTCTGCTGTAGAATCATCTTTGCATTTCCTATAAACATCTGCAATTAGTCTCTGTACACCCCTCTCCTGAATAAGGGCAATGGCAGCACGAAAAGCACATAACTCTTCAAGTCGCGACATATCGATGCCATAATAGTCAGGATAGCGTATCTGCGGCGAGCTCGAAACCATAACTATTTTCTTTGGATGCAGACGATCAAGTATCTTAAAAATACTTTCTCTCAAGGTGGTACCTCGTACAATACTGTCGTCTATGACCACCAGATTATCCTTAAAGGGTACGAGCGAGCCGTAAGTAATGTCATATACATGGGCAGCCAGGTCGTTACGCTCTGCTCCGTCACTGATAAAAGTGCGCAATTTGATGTCTTTCCACACCACTTTCTCAATTCTTACATCGTGATCTAACCGTCTCAAACCATCGGTCATACCATGAAAGGCCACTTCTGCAGTATTTGGAATATATGAAAAGACCGTGTGAGCTATGTCACCTCCAACAGCATCGATAATGGCTGGTGTAAGTTGTTCACCTAACCGTTTACGTTCCTTATAGATATCACGATCAGACCCACGACTGAAATAGATACGCTCAAACGAGCATGCCGAAAACTTTTGTTTTGGCAGTATCTGCTCTAAAAAACACTCACCACTTTTGCGGACAATAAGGGACTGTCCTGGCAACAACTCATGGATATCCTCCGTCTGTAGGTCAAAGGTCGTCTGAATTACAGGACGCTCACTAGCCAGCACTACCACTTCATCATTCTGATAATAAAAAGCAGTGCGGATACCCCAAGGGTCACGTACGGCAAATGACTCACCAGAGCCCGTCAATCCACACATCACATATCCCCCGTCAAAATGAGGCATAGTGGTTTTCAGCACGTTGGTAATGTCTACATGATTGTCAATATAGCGTGTTATGTCAACACCTTCCAAACCTTGTGCCTTAGCTTCACCAAACAATCTTTCCACTTCACGATCTAGGCGATGTCCCATCAGTTCCAACGTGATATATGAATCGCCATAGATACGTGGCGACTGCCCTTGTGCTGTAATATAAGAAAATACCTCGTCAATGTTGGTCATATTGAAATTGCCACACAAACAGAGGTTCTTTGCACGCCAATTGTTTCTACGCAAAAATGGATGCACATATTGCAGACCGCTTTTACCTGTGGTTGAATACCGCAAATGGCCCATCAACAATTGAGAATTGAGAATTGAGAATTGAGAATTTGGCAAAGCTGCATCGTCTGAAGCAAGGCCATTATCCGTTGTCATTTCCCCTTTATCTATTCTTTTGAACACCTCTGTAATGGCATCTTTTCCTTCTGCTCGTTCACGGAACATATATTCCTCACCTGCGGGCGCATCAAGATTCACGCACGCCACACCAGCTCCCTCCTGACCTCTGTTGTGCTGTTTCTCCATCAGCAGGTAGAGCTTGTCAAACCCATAGCGCCAGGTGCCGTACTTTTGCACGTAATAGTTCAATGGCTTCAGCAGGCGAATCAACGCCACGCCACACTCATGCTTCAGTTGTTCCATCGATGCAAGCTTTTATAAAGGACATAAACAAAGGATGCGGATGCAACACTGTCGAAGAATATTCTGGATGGAACTGCGTACCAATATACCACTTCAGTGCCGGTATCTCAACTATCTCTACAAGGTTAGTTGTTGGATTGATGCCTACGCATTTCATCCCATGACTTTCAAAAACACTTTGGTATAGGTTATTGAATTCGTAACGATGACGATGACGTTCACGAATGAGTTCTTGTTTGCCATAAGCAGTCCAAGTCTTACTCTCTTCCAACAATCTGCAGTCATAAGTTCCTAGCCTCATGGTGCCTCCTTTCTGGGTTATTTTCTTCTGTTCCTCCATAAGATCAATTACCTTGTACCGTGCATTATTATCCATTTCGGCACTATTTGCGTACCTATAACCCAATACGTTTCTGGCAAACTCTATCACCATCATCTGCATACCCAAACAAATACCAAATGTAGGAATGTCATGACTACGCGTGTATTCAGCAGCTATAATCTTTCCTTCAATGCCACGAGATCCGAAGCCTGGACAAATGACAATACCTGCCATTCCCTGCAATTGTACTTTCACATTCTCACGGGTGATACCCTCACTATTCACAAATACAGCCTTCACCTTGCGGTCGTTATACGTTCCCGCATGTGCAAGGCTTTCAATAATGCTTTTGTAGGCATCTTGCAAATCATATTTTCCTACTAACGCTATCTTAATTTCTTTTTGTGCTTTGCTCCTTCTCTCTAAGAAATCACGCCATGAACCTAAATCTGGCGTTTTTTCGGGCTTTACTCCCATCTTCTGAAGTATTACCGCATCGAGACCTTGGCGAAGCATATTTACAGGCACTTCATAGATAGATGGTAAATCCTGACTTTGAATGACTGCCGCCACATCTACATTACAGAAGTGTGCCACTTTCTCCCTGATATGGTCGTTCAATTCATGTTCCGTACGTAAAACCAACACTTCTGGTTGTATACCTAATCCTTGCAACTGTTTCACACTGGTCTGTGTGGGTTTTGTTTTCAGTTCACCTGCAGCTGCCAGAAAAGGGACATAAGTTAGATGCACATTCAGAGCTCTCTGCGGTCCTAATTCCCAACGGAGCTGACGAATGGCTTCCAAGAACGGCTGACTTTCAATGTCGCCTATAGTACCACCAATCTCTGTAATCACAAAATCGAGCGGCTGCTTGGTAGCGTTCAGCAAGATACGACGCTTAATCTCATCTGTAATATGAGGCACTACTTGAATAGTCTTCCCTAAATAGTCGCCACGACGCTCGCGTTCAATCACACTCAAATAAATACGCCCTGTAGTCACGCTGTTATCACGAGTTGTCTCTATGCCTGTAAAGCGTTCGTAATGACCTAAATCCAAGTCGGTTTCCATTCCGTCAGCCGTTACATAGCACTCACCATGTTCATAAGGATTCAGAGTTCCTGGATCAATGTTTATATAAGGATCGAACTTCTGAATGGTAATGTTGTACCCACGTGCTTGCAGCAGTTTTCCAAGCGAAGCTGAGATTATACCTTTGCCCAGTGATGAAGCAACACCTCCAGTAATAAAAATATACTTAGGTTCCATTCTTTATATTGTTTGATAGTTTGCATATCATTATTTAGATTTTATTCTTTTCTCGAAGGTGCTCTTCGTACTCTGCCAGTTCGCGTTCGCCGATGTGTGCCAGTCCATAGTGCTCGTCATGCTGTGAAAAGTCAAGCCCTACTTTCTCACTAAAAGCAGATACTCGCATAGGGATGAGGCTGTCAATGAGCTTGTAACCTAACCAACTCATGGCAAAGGTGTAGACGAATACGATGACGATAGCCAGCAGATGGTAGAGGAAAATAACAAAACCATCCCATGTACCAGCAATAAGACCTTCTTGAATAAATATACCAGTCAATACCGTTCCGAAAATACCACCTGTTCCATGTGTTGGGAATACATCAAGGGCATCATCGATACTTGAACGTGAACGCCAATATACGGCGATGTTACAAATTAAAGTAATGACAAACGCAATAAAGATGCTTTGGCCCACAGTAACATAGCCAGCCGATGGCGTGATGGCTACCAGACCTACCACACAGCCTACGGCTGCACCCATGGCCGATGGTTTGCGACCACGCAAACAGTCGAAGAATATCCACGTCATCATGGCCGTAGCAGAAGCTGTATTTGTGTTCAGGAATGCTTTGATGGCTTGTCCATCAGCATGAAGTGAAGAACCTGCATTGAAACCAAACCAACCTAACCACAATAAAGCGGCTCCAAGCAATACAAATGGAATATTGGCAGGTTCGCTCTTACGGGTCTCTGCTTTACGACTTCCTAAAAAGATGGCACCCGCCAATGCAGCAACACCAGAAGAAGCATGCACTACGATACCACCAGCAAAATCTACTACCCCCCATTGCATGAACAAACCTTCGGGATGCCATGTCATATGAGCCAATGGGCAGTAAATAAAAAAGAAGAAAAACATCATAAAAAACATATAAGCAGAGAACCTGACACGTTCAGCAAATGAGCCAGTAATTAGTGATGGTGTAATAATGGCAAACTTCATCTGAAAAAGAGCGAACAGTGCTAAAGGAATAGAGGCCCCACCTAATATATTTCCAGCAGGTGTTGTATAGACAGCTCCACCTACATTGTTGAACATCGCAAACGAAAGTGGGTTACCTATGATACCGCCGATATCATCTCCGAAACACAAAGAAAAACCAACAACCACCCACAACACAGAAATCAGCCCCATGGCTATAAATGACTGCAACATGGTCGAGATAACATTCTTTGCTCCTACCATACCACCATAGAAGAACGATAAGCCTGGAGTCATCATCAGCACAAAAATAGTGGCGGTAATCAACCAGGCTACATCAGCCGCGGAGATTACCGACCAGTCACACTCAAACGTAGGCTCGCCCACGCAAAGTCCTGTAATGGCTATCAATGTCATTGCTGCCATCAGGATTATCCAACGTTTCTTGATTTTCATCATATTCTATCTTACATTTATACATTCTTCTATAAAGCCTCTTCACCCACACGATGGTGGGTGAGAGGAGAACCTGGCAAAGATTAAGGTTGCAGCGTAAAACCAAGAACCAAGTAGGCTTTCTGTGCACAGGGATTGCCTGTCACCTGTCCGAAGATGGGGATGGAGAACGTGTCGGTCACCTTAATCTCTTTCGTGGCCCGGAGTGAAAGGTTGGTGACAGCGAATCCCGTAGTTCCATAGAAATCAGTGGCAAAGGGGACTGCGCCAGCCGTAGCAGTCCAGTCAACACCGACAAGGCTGAAGGGCACATTTGCCTCGAAATAACTGCTATAGGCACGCTTGCCGTCCTTGTTCACGCCGTCGTTGCCGGCGAAGTTGGTGAACCACTGTAATGAGGCAAAACCAAAGTCGTAGCCGATGTTGGCTTCAAACAGATGATTCGTGCCGTGGGCATCGTATTTGAAGTAGCGGCCTTCTGGGTCGAGTCCTGCACTGAACCAGTAGTCAGTCACACCGATGTTAAAGCCACCGACGGCATAGCCAAATGTCAGGTCGAACTCCTTCACGTCGTCGGGGTTAGCCAGTCCATAACTGCCCCAGGCTGTCAGACTCATTCCTTTGTAACCCACGCCAAGAGTTGGCTGAACGGCAGTGCTGCCCAAGTCCTGTCCACGCCAGATATAACTGCTTACGAAATCTCCGCTAATCGTTGTCTCTATCTTCTCCTGTGCAAGGGTGTTGCTGCTCAGCACCAGTCCCATTGCAAATATAACAATCTTTTTCATACCTTAAAATTCTACAATCTTTCAATTCTTCAAGTTTAGTTATAACAAGCCTCTCCATGTTCATAGATGTCGAGACCTTCTTCTTCGATTCGCTTGTCTACGCGCAGACCATGCAACTTCTTGATGCCATAGAACAGGATGAAACCGCAGGCGGCAGCCCAAAGGTCGATGACCAGAATCCCAAAACACTCGGCCCCGAAGAACCCCCAACCATGACCATAGAAAGCACCATTCGACGTTGACAGCAAGCCGGTCATCAGTGTGCCGAGAATACCGCAGACACCATGAACACTGGAAGCGCCTACAGGATCGTCAATGTGCAGACGGTGGTCGATGAATTCGATGGCATAGACCAGTACCAGACCGCAGACGAGACCAATGATGACGGCTCCTATCGGTGACACAAGGTCACAACCTGCCGTGATGCCCACCAGTCCGGCCAGCACGCCGTTGAGCGTCAGCGATAGCGACGGCTTGCCATACTTTAGCCACGTCAAGAACAATGTGGCAGTACCGCCGGCAGCGGCTGCTAAGTTGGTGGTCAGGAACACATGACTGATGGCAATACGGTTCACTTCTCCACTTGCTGCCAACTGAGAACCCGGGTTGAAGCCGAACCAACCGAGCCAAAGAATAAAAACGCCTAACGCCGCCATCGTCAGATTATGACCAGGAATAGCGCGGCTCTTGCCGTCCTTGGTGTATTTGCCGATACGAGGACCGAGCGCCATTGCACCTATCAATGCCAATACGCCACCTACGCTGTGTACGATAGCAGAACCTGCAAAGTCATGGAAGACATCGCCAAAGGTCGACATCATAAACCCGTCGGCAGCTTCGTTGCATAGCCAACCACCGCCCCACGTCCAGTGACCCTCGATGGGATAGATGAACAGCGAGATGAAGGCCGAATAAATCAAATACATCGAGAACTTGGTACGCTCAGCCATAGCACCGCTGACAATCGTCGCTGAGGTAGCACAGAACACCGTCTCAAAAATCAAGAAGCCCTCTACGGGCAGGTCGCCCTTGTAGAATGAGAGGTCGCCCCAGTTGGGGGTACCAATAAAGCCAGAACCATCGCTGCCGAACATGAATCCGAAGCCGAGCAAGAAAAAGAGTAGCGATCCGAACATAAAGTCGACAAAGTTCTTCATCAGGATGTTTGCCGTGTTCTTGCTGCGAGTAAAACCTGCTTCACACAGCGCAAAGCCTGGCTGCATCCAGAAAACCAACATGGCTGCCAATAGCATCCATACGGTATCAAGTGATAATCCTATTTCGTTCATATCTTAAAAGTCTTTGTGTTGTTGTGTTATCCATTATTTCTTATCTCTCAAAACGGTATCGCCATTTTCGCCTGTGCGAATCGACCATGTATCTATCATTTCGCTTACGAAGATGCGTCCATCACCAATCTCACCCGTGTGTGCCACTTTCAGGATGACCTTCACCGTAGGCTCCACAAACTGATCGCGACAGACGATGGTCAGTGCCACACGCTCAATCACATCAGTCGAGTATTGCACGCCACGATAAATGCGCTCCTGCCTGCTCTGCCCAATGCCATGAACATTATGGTACTCAAACCAGTCGATGTCCGACTGCAGCAGAGCCTCCTTGACCTCCTCAAATTTGGTTTTACGGATAATTGCTTCAATCCTTTTCATACTTTTTACCTTTTTAATTAATACTTATGTGTCATCTTGAAAGCTTTCGGAGGCAAAGTTATTATGTATTATCAGCAGCACAAAATAGATGCTTTTATTTTGATTGTTAAAAACCAATCATAGTAACAGTTTGTAAGCCACAAATCAAAATTTGATAATATTATATTAGCAAAATGTCTATAGTTTGTTGCAAATTGTAAGAATGACAAAAATTGAAGATGTAAAAAGGTCACCTAATCATTTAAGTTTATTTCTTTTTGATATAACTTTGCAACAAAATTCAAACATATTGAATAGTATTTTTCGGATATTATGACAAAATGTAAAAATCAAAATCAAGAAAAAGGGCTCTACCAACAGGCATATGAGCACGATGCTTGTGGCGTAGGTATGGTGGTAAATATCCATGGGAACAAGAGCCACGAACTAGTAGATAATGCATTGAAGGTACTTGAGAATATGGAGCACCGTGGTGCAGAAACACGCGACAAGACTGGCGATGGTGCAGGCATTATGGTGCAGATTCCCCACGAGTTTATTCTTTTACAAGGTATTCCTGTTCCAGAAAAAGGGAAGTATGGTACAGGCCTAGTATTTCTTCCAAAAGAAGAAAAAACCCAACAGGCAATCCTAAGTGTCATGATTGAGGAAATAGAACGCGAAGGCTTACAGTTGATGCATCTTCGGTCTGTTCCTACTAACCCCGAGGTACTTGGGGCTGCCGCTCGTGAAGTAGAACCTGATATCAAACAAATATTCGTAACTGGTGTCAGCGATGAAGATGTCCCTGTATTTGAACGCATCTTATATAAGGTCCGTAAAAAGATTGAAAACCACATTCATCATATAGATTTTTACATCTGCTCACTGTCAAATAAGAACATTATCTATAAAGGTATGCTCACCAGCGGGCAGCTACGGAGGTACTTCCCAGACTTGTCAAATCCTTACTTTACAAGTGGATTGGCACTGGTGCACTCCCGTTTCAGTACTAACACATTTCCTACTTGGTCGTTAGCCCAGCCTTTCCGCTTGCTGGCACACAACGGAGAGATTAATACCATTCGCGGCAATCGCGGTTGGATGAAAGCCAGAGAGAGCGTGCTAAGCAGCGAAGCGCTGGGCAACATCAAGGAGCTACGCCCTATTGTACAGGAAGGCATGAGTGATTCTGCAAGCCTTGACAATGTGTTTGAATTCTTGATAATGAGTGGTTTGACACTGCCTCAAGCAATGGCAATACTGGTACCTGAGAGTTTCAACGACAAGAACCCCATCAGCGAAGACTTGAAAGCTTTCTATGAATACCATTCAATATTAATGGAACCATGGGATGGCCCTGCTGCTCTTTTATTCTCGGATGGGCGGTATGCTGGAGGTATGCTTGACAGAAACGGTCTGCGTCCCAGTCGCTACACCATTACTAAACAAGGAATGATGGTAGTTGCATCAGAAGTAGGTGTGATGGATTTCGAACCTGGCGACGTGGTAAGCAAAGGTCGCCTACAACCAGGGAAAATTCTGCTCATTGACACGCAGGAGGGTAAGATTTACTATGATGGTGAAATCAAGGAACAATTGGCCAAGGCACATCCTTATCAGAAGTGGTTGAATGAGAACCGTGTACAACTAGAGAAGTTAAAAAGCGGTCGCCATGTGGACAATGGTGTAAAAGACCTAGAATGTAAGTTGGTGAATTTCGGCTACGGGCAAGAGGATATCGATCGTATTATTGTGCCGATGGCCACAGTTGCTCAGGAACCCGTTTCAGCAATGGGTAACGACACACCACTGGCTGTTATAAGTGACCGTCCTCAATTATTCTTCAATTATTTCCGGCAACAGTTCGCTCAGGTAACAAACCCTGCCATCGACCCCATCCGCGAGGAATTGGTAATGAGCTTAACGGAATATATTGGAGCTGTGGGTACAAACATACTGACGCCAGACGCTAGTAACTGCAAGATGGTGCGTTTGCCACAACCCGTACTAACTAACACTCAACTTGACATCTTATGCAACATCCGCTATAAGGGGTTCAAAACGAAGAAACTTTCTATTCTATTTAATGCAAATCGTGGAGAGAATGGACTACACCAAGCCCTCGACGATCTATGTAAGGAGGCAGAATCATGCGTTGATGAAGGAGTTAACTACATCATTCTTTCTGATCGTGACATTGACGAACAACATGCTGCCATCCCATCACTGCTGGCCGTATCTGCAGTCCACCACTACCTAATCAGTGTGGGTAAGCGTGTACAGACTGCCCTCATTGTAGAAAGTGGCGAGATACGAGAGACGATGCATGCTGCATTGTTGCTTGGCTATGGTGCTTCAGCTTTGTGCCCATATATGACCTTTGCCATCTTGGATGATCTGGTGAAAAAAGGGAAGATCCAAGAAGAATATTCCACTGCAGAAAAGAACTACATCAAAGCAGTAGACAAAGGATTGAAGAAAATTATGTCAAAAATGGGCATATCCACCATTCGCTCGTACCGAGGAGCGAAGATTTTCGAAAGTATCGGACTTAGCGAAGATTTACTCAGGAGATACTTTGGTACAGAAGTAAGTACCATTGGTGGTATAGGTTTGAAAGAGATTGCACGTGATGCAAAACGTATGCATGATGCAGCCATGAAACATACTTTCTTACAAAACCAAGGTCAATTCTCATGGCGTAAGGACGGTATCTTGCATGCTTGGAATCCAGAGACTATAGCTAACCTGCAATTAGCCACAAGATTGGGTAGCTATAAGAAGTTTAAAGAGTGGGCTGCTATGGTCGATAAAAAAGAGAGCCCTATCTTCATTCGCGACTTCTTAGGTTGGAAAAAAGCAGCCAAGCCTACGCCTCTCGAAGAAGTGGAACCTGTTGAAAGCATTGTAAAGCACTTTGTAACTGGTGCCATGAGCTTTGGAGCACTGAGCATAGAGGCCCACGAGGCACTGGCCATTGCTATGAATAAGCTAGGCACCAGAAGTAACACAGGTGAAGGTGGAGAAGACAATGTACGTTACCATACCGAGGTAGATGGTGTCTCACTATCAAGTAAGACAAAACAGATAGCCAGTGGACGTTTTGGCGTGACCGCCGAATATTTAGTAAATGCTGAGGAGATACAAATCAAAGTGGCACAAGGTGCTAAACCTGGAGAAGGTGGACAGTTGCCAGGTTTCAAGGTGAATGATATCATTGCGAAAACACGCAACGCCATCCCTGGCATTTCGCTTATCTCTCCTCCTCCCCATCATGATATATACAGCATTGAGGATTTGGCTCAGCTGATATTTGATCTAAAAAATATCAACCCTACTGCTGCAGTAAGCGTGAAACTCGTAGCTGAAAGTGGTGTAGGAACCATTGCTGCCGGCGTGGCAAAAGCCAAAGCCGACCTCATCGTCATCAGTGGAGCCGAGGGTGGCACAGGTGCTTCACCAGCCAGTTCCATAAGGTTTGCCGGCATTTCACCTGAAATCGGTTTGGCAGAAACACAGCAAACACTTGTCATAAATAGTCTTCGCAATCAAGTACGCCTTCAGACCGATGGACAATTGAAAACAGCCAAAGACGTCATTATCATGGCGATGCTTGGAGCTGATGAGTTTTCATTTGGCACCTTGCCGCTGATAGTATTGGGTTGTGTAATGATGCGCAAATGCAATACCAATACTTGCCCCATGGGTGTAGCGACACAGAACCCTGTATTGCGCAAACATTTTCAAGGACATGCCGATTATGTAGTAAACTTCTTTACTTTTTTGGCAGAGCATGTACGTGAGTATCTATCAGAAATAGGAGTTCATAGCCTAAAGGAAATCATTGGTCACACGGAACTCATTGAGGTAAACACCATCAATTCAACAGAGAAGCAGAAAACCATTGACTTCGAACGTTTGTTGCATCAGCCAGCAACTGACAAACCTTTATATTGGGACAGGGGGCAGTTTACTAAAGTAAATGGCGTGAAAGACGAAGAGATAATAAAAGCTGCCAAGAACGCCATCGACACACAAGAAGAGATAACACTCGATTATGCCATCAAGAATACAGACAGAGCAGTAACAACGATGCTCAGTGGCATCATCGCCAAGAAATACGGCGAGACAGGATTGCCCGACAGTACAATCAATATCAAGTTCAAGGGTTCAGCAGGCCAGAGCTTTGGCGCCTTTGCAGTTCGTGGCATCAACCTCAAACTGGAGGGTGAGTGTAATGACTACTTCGGCAAAGGGCTTTCGGGGGGTCGAATCAGCATCTTGCCACCTGCTCGCAGTAGCAATGTCTTCAAAGCAGAAGATAACATCATTGCAGGTAATACAGGCCTCTATGGTGCTACCTCTGGCGAGCTCTATATCAATGGTAAAGTGGGCGAACGTTTTGCAGTTCGTAATTCAGGTGCTATAGCTGTCATTGAAGGTGCTGGCGACCATTGTTGCGAGTATATGACAGGTGGCCGTGTTGTGGTGCTTGGAGAAACAGGGCGCAACTTCGCTGCGGGTATGAGTGGTGGATTAGCATACGTTTATGACCGTAACCACACTTTTGATTACTATTGCAATATGGATATGGTAGAACTCTCATTGGTAGAGGACAGCGTCAGTCGTAAAGAACTTCTTGAACTGATTCGCCAGCATTACCTGCATACAGGCTCTGCATTAGCAGGCCGCATGCTAGACAATTTCTCTAAATATGTTGACGATTTTATTCAGGTAGTGCCTATCGAGTACAAACGAGTATTAGAGGAAGAGAAGATGGCACGTCTGCATGAGAAGATTGCCGATATCCAACGCGATTATTAATTGTCATTATCAATTATTATTATGGGAAATCCAAAAGCATTTTTAGAGATACACCGCCAGGAAGCAGGTTACCGTCCTATACACGATAGAATCCTTGATTTCGGAGAGGTAGAACAGACGCTCAACACTCGCGAGCGCAAATTACAAGCAAGCCGTTGCATGGATTGTGGCGTGCCATTCTGCCATTGGGCCTGCCCACTAGGCAATAAAGCACCCGAGTGGAATGATGCACTTTACAAAGGTGACTGGGAGTTGGCATACCGTTTACTTTCTAATACCAATCCTTTTCCCGAATTCACAGGGAGAATTTGTCCTGCCCTCTGTGAGAAAGCATGTGTGTTAAATCGATTTAATCACGAGCCAACAACTAATCGTGAGGATGAGGCTGCCATTACAGAGATGGCTTTCCAAGAAGGATATATTCAACCACGCACTGATATTGTCAGAAATGGCAAGAAAGTTGCTATTATTGGCGCCGGCCCTGCAGGACTTGCAGCAGCAAACGACTTAAACCTGTTGGGTTATCATGTTACAGTATTTGACAAGAATGAAGCGGCTGGAGGTTTGTTACGCTATGGAATCCCCAATTTCAAGCTGAACAAGGCTCTAATCAATCGCCGCCTGAAATTATTAGAAGAAGAAGGCATTCTGTTTAAATATAACCAGCAGATATCTCTTACTTCAGACATCAACCATCTCGCTACAGAATACGATGCCATAGTCATCGCCACCGGCACCCCCACAGCTCGTGACCTCAACATCCCAGGCCGTGAGCTAAAGGGTGTTCATTTAGCGCTTGAATTATTGAGTCAGCAAAACCGCATTCTTGCCGGCATGGAGTTTTCTAAAGCGGAACGAATTAGTGCCAAAGGAAAGGATGTACTAGTTATTGGTGGCGGTGATACAGGTTCCGATTGTATTGGTACAGCCCATCGCCAAGGATGCAAAAGTGTTACTCAGATTGAAATTATGCCAAAACCCGTTGAAGGTCCTGATGATCCACAGAACCCCTGGCCCAACTGGCCTCGCACGCTGAAAACCACTTCGTCGCACGAAGAGGGTTGTACACGTCGCTGGAATATCAATACCCTTGAATTCATCGGCAAAAATGGTCATCTGACAGGAGTACGCATACAGGAGATTGATTGGCAACAAAATCCTGAAGGTGGCCGGCCCATTATGGTTGAGAAGGGTAAGCCAGAAATCATAAAAGCCGAACTCGTGCTCTTAGCCATGGGCTTCCTAAAACCTGAGCATCCACAGTATCCTGAAAATGTCCTTATCTGTGGAGATGCAGCCAATGGTGCTTCACTTGTTGTACGAGCTTTGGCTAGTGGTCGTCAGGCAGCCATAAGAGTTGATGAATGTCTCAAGGTAATTAGCAAATAGTAATAAATCGACGTAAATTACTATTGATTATATGACAAATTGAAAGATAAAGTATGGATTATAGTAATAATGCGGAGAAATGTTTGGCACTATAAAACAAAAAGTGGCTAGAAGTTTTGTTTGTATATCTATTTGTCGTAATTTTGCCACTGAAACATAACATTTAGTATAAATAAAATAGTAGATGAATTTCAAAAAGTCACATATTATCCGATTTTCAAAGATGCATGGTTGTGGCAATGACTACATATACGTCAATACGATGCAGTATGAAGTACCTTCACCATCAGAAATGGCCATTCTTTTGAGCGACCGACATAAAGGCATCGGATCCGACGGCTTGGTTTTAATTGGCAAATCGCAAATTCCAGAAGTCGATTATTCCATGCGCATCTTCAATGCTGACGGTTCAGAGGCCATGATGTGTGGCAATGCCTCTAGATGCATCGGTAAGTATTTGTATGAAAGAGGACTGACTAAACAAAAAGTAATTCGGCTACTGACACTCTCTGGAGTGAAGACTCTTTGGTTGAATGTCGAGGGTGAAACAGTTGAAAGCGTTACAGTAGATATGCTTAAGCCGAAACTGCAGGATGAACAGCAGTATCTTTCTAATCAAGAACTCACACAAGGTATATTCGTTTCAATGGGTAACCCACATTATGTCATTTTTACCGACAATGTGGATCAGGTTGGAGAGACAGGTCCCCTTCTGGAACATCATCCTGCCTTTCCACAGCGCTGCAACATTGAGTTTGCTAACATCAATTCCGACGGATCCATACGAACCAGAGTTTGGGAACGAGGCAGTGGCATTACACAGGCATGTGGCACAGGAGCCTGTGCTACTGCAGTTGCTGCTTTTACTACAGGCAGAGCAAGCCGTAAATCGGATATCGTGATGGATGGTGGAACACTTAGCATTGAATGGCGTGAAGCAGACCAACATGTGTATATGACGGGGCCTGCTTCTTTCGTCTTTGAAGGAGAAATAGAACTTGAATTGTAACTAAAACGCTAACAAAATATGGCTTTAGTAAATGAACATTTCCTGAAACTGTCAAACAACTACCTGTTTGCTGATATAGCCAAAAAGGTGAATGCCTTTAAGGTAATGCACCCCAAGGCAAATGTTATCTCGCTTGGCATTGGCGATGTAACACAACCACTCTGTCCTGCCGTTATTGATGCCATGCACAAAGCAGCAGATGAGATGGGTACAGCTGAGGGGTTCAAGGGATATGGCCCCGAACAAGGCTATGTGTTCTTGCGTGAAGCTATCTTAAAGAACGATTTCCTGCCGCGTGGCATTCACCTTGATATCGATGAGATATTTATAAATGACGGTGCCAAGTCCGATACTGGAAACATTCAGGAACTTATACGTTGGGACAATTCTATAGGCGTTACTGACCCTATCTATCCCGTCTATATAGACTCAAACGTTATGATAGGTCGTGCAGGCACGATAGAGGATGGCAAATGGTCGAATGTAGTCTACATGCCATGTACAGCTGAAAATGGTTTCGTCCCAAAGATTCCTGATCGTCGTGTAGATGTAATTTACCTGTGCTATCCCAACAACCCTACAGGAATGGTTATCACCAAGTCGGAGCTGCGAAAGTGGGTCAACTACGCACTGAAGAACGATGCGCTCATCTTCTACGATGCAGCCTACCAGGCATACATCCAGGATGATGACATTCCACATTCCATCTATGAGATTCGTGGAGCCCGTCATTGTGCCATTGAGTTCCACTCATACTCAAAAACAGCTGGTTTTACAGGCATCAGATGTGGTTATACCGTCGTTCCAAAAGAATTGACAGCTTCTACGCTTACAGGCGAACGCATCCCTCTCAATCCTTTGTGGTATCGACGCCAGTGCACTAAATTCAATGGAACAAGCTATATCAGTCAGCGAGCCGCAGAAGCCATCTATACACCAGAAGGGAAGAAACAAGTAAAGGCAACAATAGACTATTACATGCATAATGCCAAACAGATGCTTGCCACCCTGCGCCGACTAGGCTATGAAGTATATGGTGGGGAGAATGCTCCTTATATTTGGATGCGCACTCCTGATAGCAGCAGTTCATGGCAATTCTTTGAAAACTTGCTCTATGGTGCCAATGTCGTATGCACACCAGGTGTAGGATTTGGTCCTGCAGGTGAAGGATATGTGCGATTCACTGCATTTGGAAGTCACGAACTGACAGAAGAAGCATTAATGAGATTAGAAAAATGGACAAACAATAATTTATAAGATTTATGGAAACACTAAGATTTCAGGTGGTCGGCGAAGCTTTCAAGAAGAAACCGCTCGACATTAACACGCCAAAAGAAAGACCTGCAAAGTATTTTGGGAATAAGGTCTTTAACCGCGAAAAGATGTACAAATACCTGCCCAAAGATGTGTACGAGAAAATGATAGACGTTATAGACAATGGTGCACGTCTTGATCGTAAAGTGGCCGATGCTGTTGCAGAAGGGATGAAGCAGTGGGCAACAGAAATGGGGGCAACACACTACACACATTGGTTTCAGCCACTGACAGAAGGCACAGCAGAAAAACACGACTCGTTTATTGAACATGACGGCAAGGGAGGCATGGTGGAAGAGTTTACTGGTAAGCTGCTAGTACAGCAGGAACCTGATGCTTCATCATTTCCCTCTGGCGGCATCCGTTCCACCTTCGAGGCTCGTGGCTATTCAGCATGGGACCCAACAAGTCCTGTATTCATTATAGATGATACACTCTGCATCCCTACAGTATTCATATCCTACTCTGGAGAGGCACTAGACTACAAGGCACCATTGTTAAAAGCATTGCATGCTGTCAATGTTGCAGCTACCGAAGTATGTCATTATTTCGACCCTACAGTCAAGAAGGTAACATCCAACCTCGGTTGGGAACAAGAATATTTCCTCGTTGATGAAGGGCTTTATGCCGCACGCCCAGATCTTCTGCTTACAGGCCGTACTCTGATGGGGCATGACAGTGCCAAGAACCAGCAGATGGACGACCACTATTTCGGCTCTATTCCCGAGCGCGTGGCTTCCTTCATGCGTGAACTGGAAATCGAGGCTTTGGAACTGGGCATACCCTGCAAGACACGCCATAACGAGGTGGCTCCTAACCAGTTTGAGTTGGCACCCATCTTCGAGGACACCAATCTTGCAGTTGATCACAACATGCTGCTGATGTCGTTGATGAAACGAATAGCCCGCAAGCATGGATTCCGTGTTTTGCTACACGAGAAGCCTTTTGCAGGTATCAACGGAAGTGGCAAGCACAATAACTGGAGTTTATCTACCGACAATGGTGTACTGTTGCATGCGCCAGGCAAGACACCTGAACAGAACCTGCGTTTCGCCACTTTCATCGTTGAGACACTGATGGGCGTGTATCGCCATAACGGGCTGCTGAAGGCTTCCATTATGAGTGCCACCAACGCTCACCGACTGGGCGCTAACGAGGCTCCTCCAGCCATTATCTCATCGTTCTTAGGCAAGCAAGTCTCTGAATTGCTGGATCATATCGAGAAGGCTGACCGCGACAATATCCTCTCTATGGATGGTAAGCAGGGTATGAAGATGGACATCCCCGAGATTCCCGAGCTGTTTATCGACAATACCGACCGTAACCGAACTTCTCCATTTGCTTTTACAGGCAACCGTTTTGAGTTCCGTGCAGTAGGTTCAGAGGCCAATTGTGCCAGTGCAATGATTACCCTCAATAGTGCCGTAGCCGAAGCTCTTGTCAACTTTAAGAAGCGTGTGGATGCTCGCATTGTCGAGATAGAGAACGATTTCGAGGGGTCAGGGCATAATCCTGTAATGCACGCCGTCATCGATGTTTTGCGTGAAGACATCAAGACTTGCAAGCCAATACGTTTCGATGGTAATGGTTATAGCGACGAGTGGGTAGTTGAGGCTGAGAAGCGAGGACTTGATGTTGAGAAATCATGCCCGGAGATTTTTAAAAGCTATCTCGCCCCAGAGAGCATACAGATGTTCGAAAGCCTCGGTGTAATGACCCGCAAGGAATTAGAGGCTCGCAATGAAGTTAAATGGGAAACCTACACGAAGAAAGTTCAGATTGAAGCCCGTGTTTTAGGCGACATATCAATGAACCACATCATTCCTGTGGCTACCCGTTATCAGACAGCATTGTTGAAAAATGTAGATAGTGTCTCAAAACTGTTCCCTGCCGACAAAGCAGAGAAGTTGAATGCACGCAACCTGAAGATCATTGAGGAGATAGCCATACGAACCAGCACCATTGAGGCAGGTGTAGAGGAGCTTGTCAATGCCCGAAAGGTAGCCAACAAGATAGAGGGTGAGTACGAAAAGGCAGTTGCTTACCACGATACGGTAGCACCTAAGTTTGATGCTATCCGATATGAAATTGACAAGCTGGAGCTGATTGTTGACGACAGTCTGTGGCCATTGCCAAAATATCGTGAATTATTGTTTATCAGATAAATAAATACCTTTTGGCTACTTTTAAATTTCTATTAAAGGATTAAAGTAAGCTTGTTAGGGACTCAAGACCGTGATGGCTTTGAGTCCCAATATTATTATATCTAATAAAAAGTTTCTATCGCAGCTATAGTTTTCAATAATTCATCATCAACCAAATCGCGTCCATAACAATTAAGGAAGTAATCATTATATAAGTCTGTACCCAGATTATACCACAATGACCAAAGAGCCCAATAGAGGTCGATGTGCCTATCCCCAACTCCGGCTTGGCCAAGGTCTATCATAGCACTGAACTTACTATCTTTCATCAATACATTGGGCAAACAATAGTCACCATGCACAATGACATTTCTCTGCAATCGATGCTTATTTGCCTGAAACACTTGCCAAGCCTCATCAGCATGGGCAAAGTCTATCCCAGGCACCAAGAAGGATTTGTCGAAATAACCTTTGTGATAATGCTGCTCTGTAGTTTGAAAATAGGTATCCATCTTGTCAAATATAGGAAAATCTTTGACAGAAAGGCTATGAAGTTGATGCAAACCTGTTGCCAATGCTTTGCAAAGTACTTTGGGCTGATCTAAGCAAGCAGTCAACACCTCTCCTGCTGCTTTTCTGGTCAACAGATAGTCTTTGTCCTCAGAAAGAAACAAGACAACTTCCGCAGATAATCATTTAGCATTGAACCATTTGGTGAACATTGCCTCATTCACCAAACTGCCTTTTGGAGCTATCTTCAAATAATAGCCACTTTCCAGATACAAAGTGGTGGCTATTGATCGCCCACTGAAATCAATGGTTTCCACCCCTTCCAAATAGGGTTGTAGTGCCAAAGGGAAAACACTATTCATATACTCTACTTTCAAATATCAAATTGAATCATCAAAATAATAGCCATAGCCTTGGCGATTGGCAATGTGCTGAGCATATGGTCCAAGTTTCTTTCTGAGGCGGGTCATATTAACATCTACTGTACGATCTGTTACAATAACCCCTTGCCAGATACTATTCATCAACTGACTCCTTGAAAAGACTTGTCCCTTGTTTGACAATAACAGACAAAGGAGTTCAAACTCAATGCGTGTAAGACTCACAACCACATCATCTGCTATCACGGTTTTCTTATCTATATTCACCTGCAAACCCTTAAAACGCAGGTATCTCTTACCTAAACGTGACTCAACAACATTCATCACATAATCGCCCAGTTTCTCACACTCTGCAATAATGTCATTATAATAGGTGACGATGAAGTAGGATGAATGTTGCTCATTCAACTCGCTGATGCTCTCAGACTTCAGCTGATCACGCAGCTTGTTGATGTCCTTCTCTATCTCTTGGGAAGTATCGATGGTGAGATTTTCGCGCCTTCCACTGATAACCACCATCATCTGTGTTAGTGCCTCATTTACCAGTTGCATCATCTCATAAAGATGTGTATATTGCGGGATTGTAAAATCATCCTTTACATAAAAACGATGTTGGATGGTTCTCGCTATCTTGTAACAGGAATCGCCAATGGATTCCAACTCACCTATCTGGCGAAGCATATCACGCACCTTCCCCTTTGTGTCGTCAGATAAATGTTTCTCGCTTACCTTGCCTAGATAGGATGCTATCTCAATCTCCATATTGTCGGCTATATCCTCATATTTGGTTATGCGCTCAAACTGCCTGTCAAATTCCTTATGATCTTTCTCGTCAAGCAGGTTTCTCGACATGCCAAACATACGCTGCATCCGCTCAGAAAAATGAATAATCTCTTTTTGTGCTTGAAGCACAGCAATTTCTGGTGTTTCTATCAAACCTGCATTGATATAATGAAGGGTAGTCTTTGTCTCTTTAGTATCTTCAGGCAACAATTTGCAAACCACATATTCTAATTGGGGGATGAAACCTATGAGAATGGCTGTATTAAGCACATTAAAGCAAGTGTGGAATAAAGCTAGAACTACAGGTAAACGTTCTGCCTGGCCAGACATCAAGGGGTTATAACCTTCTATCTTGCACACCATATCTACAAAGGGATAAAACACACAAAGCACCCAAATAACACCAAATACATTGAACAACAAATGTGCCAAAGCTGCCCTGCGAGCTTCTATGCCTGCTCCCATAGCTGCAAGATTAGCAGTAGCTGTGGTACCAATATTCTCACCCATTACCAAAGCAACACCCAAGTATATGGGCAACACACCTGTAGAACATAGCAAGATGGTGATAGCCATCACTACAGCTGAAGATTGTACAATACAGGTTATCAGTGTACCTACAATCAAGAAAATAATGATAGTGAAATAGCTATTAGTATCAAATGAAGCAAAGAAATTCATAATGTCAGGATTTTGCTCCAAATTCATGCTTTTGCCTGTAGTGCTAAGCATCACCAATGACCAGAATAGAAAGCCCAAACCAAACAACAAATCCCCTACTACACTTTGACGCTTCTTGTATATCAACACCATACCTATCAAGAATGATGGAAAAACCACATTGGATAAATCAAAGTTATAACCCAATGACATAATCCATGCGGTAAGTGTGGTGCCAATATTAGCCCCCATGATAATGGAAATGGCTTGTGCCAAAGTGAGCATCCCAGCTGAAACAAATGAAACAGTCATTACGGTAGTAGCTGACGAAGACTGTACGGCACAAGTAACAAAAGCCCCTGTCAACATACCAGTCAGACGGTTTGCTGTCATTTTTGCAAGAGTATGGCGAAGACTGGATCCTGTAAGTTTTTGCAAGGCTTCACTCATCATCTTCATGCCAAAGATTAGTAAAGCCAACGAACCAAGCAATTTGAATACTAAATTAATTGTTATCATTCTACTTGTTTATCATGTTTATGTTGCAAAAATACAAAAAGTAACCTCAAATCCTGAGTAGATTGAGGTTACAATTCTGTTACTTTAAAAAAAATTATTCAATCACCATATCAAACTGATCATAGGGAGCAGTGCGATGAGCCAGGTGCTTCGTAGCAGGCGAGATGCCAAATAAAGGAGAATAGGTATTTACCTTAATAGTCTTGCCATCAGGCAGGAATTCCAAGATGCGAAGCCAACCGTCGCCTCCATTGCCTTCCCAACCTCCACCTAATATCTGAACATTGAACATCATCTGATGTACAGACTTGCCAGCTGAATTTTTGTCATTACGATAAGCCACAGAATCTTCAAAATCACCAGGAACACCTGTATGTCCGCATAATACTAAACGAATATTCTTGCAAGGATAAATCAGTTTCTCCCATATTTCTTGACCATAATTGCGAGGTTGAATCTTGTAATTCTCGTTGGTAGTACGTTCAGCTGTACGATGACGCAGGAATGAATGGGTGATGAAGATAACAGTATGGTCTTTATATTGCTCACTATCCGCTAAATTTTTAGCCCAAGTCAACACATCATCTCTTGGTGCCCATTCAGCAGCAATCACCAAAAGTTTGCCCCAATGTTCATCCTCAAACTCATAAGCAGCATTTTCCAAAGAAACCTTACCCTCACGATTAGGGTAAGCAGCTACAACACAATCCAACCACTTAGAATTCCTTTCAATAGGGAAATATTCAGGAAAATGAGTAAAACCCTCATCGCCTCGAACATAGCCATATTCATGATTGCCTGTCGCAATGATATAGGGTACTTTATTGTCCAATCGAGCCATACAATGTGATGCCCATTCCCACATTTGTTTACTGGTTTGGTTCAACATCTTACGATTACGAACTATATTCTCATTTTGTTCCACTAAATCACCAGTAACTAATACTGCCTTGATATTTAAATTATCGATATTATCTGAACACCAAACCGTTGTCAATTCATACAAAGGTTGATTGATATCATACTTAGTATAACCCTGAGGGTCACCCAAGAGAATCATTGAAAATGAATTAGGATCAGAAAGATGTTGCTGATCAGCTCTATCCTGTGCCTTTGCTATTAGACAAATAAAACACAATAATAAAAATACTTTTGTTTTCATAATATATTAAGATTATTAGGTTTATCTCAGTTTTTTGAATAAGTCCCAAATAACAATACCAGTAGTCACACTAACATTAAGCGAATGCTTGGTGCCATATTGAGGAATTTCTATACATCCATCACACATATCCACCACTTCTTGTTCTACCCCTTTCACCTCATGTCCCATCACAATGGCATATTTTTTAGACTTATCCAATTCAATATTCTGCAACATAATACTACCTTCAGCTTGCTCCACACTATATACTACATAGCCTTGATTTTGCAAATACTTAACAGCATCTTTAGTATTTTTAAAATACTGCCAATCTACTGTAAACTCAGCACCTAAAGCAGTTTTATGAAGTTCAATCTGTGGTGGTTGAGCTGAAATGCCACAAAGATAAATACTTTCAATGCGAAAAGCATCACAAGTACGGAATACACTACCAACATTATAGACACTTCGCACATTGTCAAGTACTACAATCAAAGGTAATTTCTCAGCTTCCTTAAATTCCTCAACACTGATTCTATTTAGTTCTGTAACCTTTAGTTTACGCATAAAATAAATAATAAAAAGTCATCAAAGAAACTAACATGAATAACCATGTAAAAAAAATGTCCCTTCACAATAAACACATTTTTCTGCAAAGATAAATAATTTGTTCACAACCCTGTTAATAACTGTTGAAAACTTTTTAAGAAAGAATAAAAGAAAACTATTGCAAATATAAAGAATATGTCCTTATGCACATTCTTATCAAATAACCAAATAAAGAAGCAAATTTTTTTTATACAAGTATCAACATACTTTTTTAACCATTATTCGTATGATATATTCTACAAAATGATTACTTTTGCCTATTGAATGACAGAGGGTTGGAAATATGCAAGAAAAAGTTTTCAACATTTTCAACAGACTATCATCACTAACAAAAAGATTTTTTTAAAATAATAAAAATAAAGATAATAATAATGGTTATGGAGAATGTGGTAGATAAAATCAGACAGCTGAAGGAGGAAAAGAATGCGATGATTATGGCGCATTATTATCAAACAAGTGATATACAGGATATTGCAGATTATGTAGGAGATAGTCTTGCTTTAGCTCAGCAAGCAGCTAAGACAGATGCTGATATTATTGTACTATGTGGTGTTCACTTTATGGGAGAAACAGCTAAAATACTTTGTCCTAATAAAAAGGTATTGATACCTGATGTAAATGCAGGGTGTTCGTTAGCGGATAGTTGTCCAGCTGATGAGTTTGCAAAGTTTGTAGAATCTCATCCTGATCATACTGTGATTTCTTATGTAAATACTTCTGCAGCTGTAAAAGCATATACTGATGTGGTAGTGACTTCTAGCAATGCTAAGCAAATTGTTGAAAGTTTTCCTCCAGAAGAGAAGATAATATTCGGACCTGACCATAATCTTGGAAATTATTTAAATTCGATTACAGGACGAAATATGTTACTTTGGGATGGGGCTTGTCATGTACATTCAAAATTCTCTGTAGAGAAGATTATACAATTAAAGGAAATCTATCCACAAGCTAAGGTATTAGCTCATCCTGAATGTAAAGGAGCTGTATTAAAAATAGCTGATTTTGTAGGTTCTACTGCTGCTATCTTGAAATTTGCTAAGAAAGATGAGAGTAAGGAGTTTATTGTAGCTACTGAATCAGGTATTCTACATAAGATGCAACAGGCTTGTCCACAAAAAGTATTTATTCCTGCTCCACCAGAAGATAGTACTTGTGCTTGTAATGAATGTAACTTCATGCGTTTGAACACGATGGAGAAACTATATCAATGTTTATTGAATGAAACTCCTGAAATTCATGTAGATAAAGAAATCGCTGAAAAGGCTGTCAAACCCATTCAGCGAATGTTGGAGATATCAGCTAAGTTGGGACTTTGATTATCTTAACTTGATTTTGAGAAAAAAAACTACAAGGATTGCAACTTTTTTGTTGTCTATCTCGTCTAATGGATGACAATAAACGTAAATTTAAGACTATATGAAGCAGTTTGTAGTATTGCTGACATTACTTTTCGCAAATGTATTTTCATTTGCACAACAAATTTCTGGTAAAGTATTAGACGAAAACAAAGAGCCACTCGCATACGCTGATGTAGTGGCTTATTCTTTACCTGATTCATTGATGATAGAGGGTGCCATTACTGATAATGATGGTGTTTTTTTCCTGAATAAGATTACAGATAATAATGTCATTGTCAGCATATCAATGGTTGGTTATAAGACGGTTTTGCTTAATGAGATACATTCAGACTTAGGCACGATTGAGATGGAGCTTGCGTCTTTTCTGTTGGAAGGTGTCGTCATTAAAGCCGACTTGCCTAAATATAGGACAGTGAATGGAGGTTTTGTGACACAAGTAGATAACACTTTACTCAGTAAAGCCGGCAAGGCAAAGGATGTGTTGACCCGTTTGCCGAGAGTTTCAGAAAAAGATGGCGAATATGTGGTATTCGGTAAAGGAAAGCCGGAAATATACATAAATGGCAGGAAACTGAAAAATAATGATGAGTTATTGAAGTTGGAATCGAAGGATATAAAAAGTGTTGAAGTACTGACTAATCCTGGAGCTCAATATGATGCGAGTGTTCAGTCGGTTATAAGAATAAATACCATTCATAATATAGGTGATGGACTTAGCGCAACGCTCACAGGTACGGCTACACAACAGCGTAAAGGTTGGTTTTCTGATTTGGCACAACTTAATTATCGTTTTGGAAATTGGGATGTTTTTGTAGAACTTAATCATCAAAACTATTATTTTCACCAGTCGCAGAATAATGTCTTTATCCTTCATGGAAACAAACACTTTATTATGAGCGATGGTTCTTTTGATGATGGTGAGGGGCGTATGCAACAATTGGCTGGTCAATTGGGATTTAACTATACCATAGATGATGACCGTTCCTTTGGTTTAAAATATGATGTAAAGAAGGAGTTTCCTGATATTTATAATGGAGGTACGTTACGCATGGATGTAACGCAAGATGGTATTTTTGCGGGTAGTATAGTCAATCTGATGAATTGGAGTGGTGAGACTGCTCCTGTACATGAGTTGAATGGATATTGGAGAAACAAGTTTGGTAAGTTATCTGCGGATTTGAATGTAAGTTATTTCTGGCGTAAGGAAGTAAGGAAGACTTTCAATGAGGAATTCAGTTCTTATTGGGGCAACCGATCAGTGAATAGTGTTAATAATTCTCGTAATCAGTTATGGGCAGGAAAGGCTATTTTATCATTTCCCTTTAATGATCGTTTTACATTGTTTGGTGGTTCTGAACTTACCAGTTCGTATAGTAAGCAGCGTTTTAATAATGAGCAATCCATTATAACTGACTCTGACGATAAGGTAATTGAGAATAATCTTGCTTTCTTTATGGAAGGAAACTGGCGTTTTGGAAAATTCAACCTTGGTGCAGGATTGAGATATGAGCATGTGGTTTCTGATTATTTTGAGGCAGGGATAAAGTCTGAGAATGAAAGTCGTATCTATGACCAATGGTTTCCTAATTTGTCTCTTTCATATTCAAACGGTAAGTTTCAGTCCCAGCTCAGTTATTCTTCTAAGGTGAACCGACCATCCTATTATCAGCTATCAAATTACGTCCAGTATGATAATCAGTTTACTTATGAGGGAGGCAATCCCTTGTTGCAACCATCTGTTTCATACAATGTTGAATTGAATGTCATGTATGGCTGGCTTCAATTTTCCTCACTCTACCAATACCGTAAAAGAGCCATCTTAGACGTTGGTAAACTTTATGATAATGAGTCAGACATTCTTTTGTTCTCTCCTATTAATGTAAAGTGTAATAAGTTGATGGTAATAACTTTATCTGCATCTCCTGTTATTGGTATCTGGCATCCTACCTTTGAGTTTCTATTACAGAAACAATTTTTTGACGCAAAGCGGTATGGGGTAAACGAACCATTAGGAAAACCTGCCGTTGGATTAAATTTCCGTAACCAAGTGGCATTTCCTCATGACTGGATATTAAGTCTTGACGCATTTTATACCTCTACATTTAACTATGGATTTAGTCGGATATATGAGACAAAGAATTTAAACATTGGCGTTACAAAAGAGCTATTTGACAAAAAACTCTATCTGAAAGTTGCTGTTGATGATATATTTTATAGCAGCAGAGAAAAGGTTGACCAATTTTATCAGATAGCTTTCAGCTCATTGTGTAGGAAAAGCGATTCCCGGCGTTTGACTCTCACTGTTACTTATCGCTTTAATTCTACTGGAAGCAAATATCGCGGAACAGGTGCTGGCATGAGTGAAAAACAGCGCATGTAAGAAAACTTAGCAAAGTTAGGACTTTAAGAATTCCGCTAACTTTTCAACCGCTTTAGCACGGTGACTGATGCTGTTTTTTACATCTTCACCTAATTCGGCAAATGTCTGATTATAGCCTTTTGGCATAAAGATAGGATCGTAACCAAACCCAGAGGAACCTCGTTCTTCTGGGTTAATTGTTCCTTCAACAATACCTTCGAAAAGGTGTTCTTTTCCGTCTTGAATCAAACATATGATGGTACGGAATTGTGCTTTCCTATTATTTTTGTCTTTTAATTCTCGCAATAAGCGATTCATATTGGCTTTGGAATCGTGGGCTTCACCAGTACCTTCTAAAGCTGCATAACGGGCAGAATAAACACCAGGAGTACCATTTAAAGCCTCTACTTCCAATCCTGAATCATCAGCAAAACAATCTACATGATAATGTTCATAGATATATTGTGCTTTCTGACGTGCATTATCTTCTAAGTTGTCAGCTGTTTCTGGTATATCATCGAAACAGTTTATATCTTTTAGACTTAATACTTGATAAGTATCTTTCAAGATAGCACGAACTTCAGTAAGTTTATGTTCGTTATTAGTGGCAAAAACCAGCTTTTTCATACTTGTTTTATTAATGCTTCCTCAATAGCCTTTTCCTCTTTCTTATTAACCTTTACCTTCAGTTTATCAAAACCTTCTCCAAAGACACCAATAACAGCACTTTGAGAGATAAATGCATTACTGTCAATACTTTTCACCAGTCTGAAGATTTCTACGGATTGACGTTTAGAAGCTAAGACAAACAATACTTTTACTTCATGCTTGGAATACCATCCTGTGCCATCGAAGACAGTTACACCTCGATGTGTTTTACGATTGATAACATCAGCAATCTTATCATATTCTTTTGAGAATATAAAAAACTGTACAGATTGACGAGCACTGTTAATGACATAGTCTAATACGTATCCTATAATAAATAAGGTAACGAAACCAAAAATCACTCTTCTCAAATCGTGAAATACGAAATAGCAAGAACTGATAATGATAACATCACATAACTGAATCATACGTCCCAATGAAATATCCCTGTATTTATTGACGATTGCAGCTATGATGTCTGTACCACCTGTACTACCATTCACATTAAATACCACACCTAAACCAAAGCCACAAAGCACAGAACCAATGATACAAGCCATAAATTCCTGTCCTTCACCTAAGATTAATGGAGGAATACCATCTTCACCATTGACTATTTTCTGAAAAAACCAAAGCAGGAAAGTGAGTAACAAGATGCTATAACTAGTCTTGATACAGAACTTGATACCTAACAATTTGAAGGCAAATATCATCAAAATAGCATTCACTATGAAATACGTAGATTGGATAGGAAAGCCTGTAGCATAATAGATGATAGCACCAATACCTGTAGTACCACCTGTGGTAATTTGATAGGGCAACAGGAATGTTGCCCATGCAGCTGCATAGCTTATCAGACCAATCGTGATAAAGAAATAATCTTTAATGGTATGGTAGATTTCTAATTTCGTTGGTTTACGTAGTGTCATTTCAAGACAATGTTAATCAGTTTCTTTGGTACGATAATCACTTTCACAATCTGTTTGCCTTCCATCCATTTCTCAGAACGATCATCGGCAATTACTTCTTGCTGAATGCTATCGTTGGTAGCATCTACAGGGAATTCCTTGTTATAACGAGCTTTGCCATTGAAAGAAACAGTATAATTCACACTGTCTTCTTTCAAGTATTCTTCGTTATACTGAGGCCATTGTGCATCGCATACTGATGTAGTGTGACCCAACATCTCCCACAACTCCTCGCAAATGTGAGGAGTAAATGGAGCCAAGCAGATAACAATCTGTTCCAAAGCAGCCTTCTTACTGCATTTCAGTGAGGTAAGTTCGTTCACACAGATCATGAAGGCACTGATGGAAGTATTATAAGAGAAAGTCTCAATATCTCCAGTAACCTTTTTAATCAACTTGTGAACGGCTTTCAGTTCTGCAGCATTAGGAGCTTCATCTGTCACCAGATAATTGTCTTGACGGTCATAGAATAAGCCCCAGAACTTCTTCAGGAAACGATGTACACCATCAATGCCGTTGGTATCCCAAGGTTTGGATTGCTCAACAGGCCCCAAGAACATTTCATACAGACGTAAGGTATCGGCACCAAAGCGCTCTACAATCATATCCGGGTTCACCACATTAAACATAGACTTACTCATCTTTTCGATGGCCCATCCGCAAATGTATTTGCCATCTTCAAGTATGAATTCTGCATTGTTGTATTCAGGACGCCAAGCCTTAAAAGCTTCTACATCGAGGATATCATTAGCTACAATGTTCACATCCACATGGATTGGAGTCACGTCATATTGATCTTTTAAGTTGAGAGATACGAAGGTATTGGTATCCTTAATGCGATAAACAAAGTTGCTTCGACCTTGAATCATTCCTTGGTTTACCAACTTCTGGAAAGGCTCTTCTTTGACAGAAACACCTAAATCGTGCAAGAACTTATTCCAGAAACGAGAATAGATCAAGTGACCTGTAGCATGTTCTGTACCTCCTACATAAAGGTCAACGTTTTGCCAATACTGATCAGCTTCAGGAGAAACCAAAGCCTTATTGTTATGTGGATCCATATAGCGCAAGTAATAAGCACTTGAACCAGCAAAGCCAGGCATAGTGCTCAGTTCAAGAGGAAAGACTGTCTTATTGTCAATCTTACTATTTTCAACTACTTGGTTGCTAACTGTATCCCAAGCCCACTTGGTAGCACGACCCAATGGGGGCTCACCTGTTTCTGTAGGCAGATACTTCTCTACCTCAGGCAGTTCCAGAGGCAGACATGACTCTGGAATCATACAAGGCATCTCGTCCTTATAATATACAGGGAAAGGTTCACCCCAATAACGCTGACGAGAGAAAATGGCATCACGCAAACGATAGTTCACCTTTACCCTACCCAACTCATGCTCTTTTACATATTTCTTAGTAGCGGCAATGGCTTCCTTGATGGTCAGACCATTCAAGTTCAAGTCACAATAAGGTTTCGCTCCAGCTTTTGGTGAGTTGCAAACTATACCTTCTTTGGCATCGAAGCTCTCTTCGCTTACATCGCAACCCTCTACCAATGGAACAATAGGCAGGTTGAAATGCTTGGCAAAAGCGTAGTCACGACTATCGTGAGCAGGTACAGCCATAATGGCTCCTGTACCATAACCAGCCAATACGTAGTCACTAACCCAGATAGGCACTGCTTCACCAGTGAATGGATTGATAGCATAACTGCCAGTAAATACACCAGTTACACTGCGGTCAGCAATACGATCTCTTTCTGTGCGTTTCTTTGTTCTATCGAGATAAGCATCCACTTCTGCTTTCTGTGCTTCAGTAGTTACTTTAGCTACAAACTCACTTTCAGGAGCCAACACCATAAAGGTAACACCATACATCGTATCTGCACGAGTGGTAAAGATGATAAATTCCACATCGCTGTCCTTTACTTTGAATTTAACTTCAGCACCTTCGCTACGGCCTATCCAGTTGCGCTGTGTTTCTTTCAGAGAGTCCGTCCAATCGATGTGATCCAAGCCGTCGAGCAGGCGTTGAGCATAAGCAGAAACTCGCAAACACCATTGGCGCATTTTCTTTTGTACCACAGGATAACCTCCACGAACACTGACACCTTCTACTACTTCGTCATTGGCCAACACAGTACCCAACTGAGGACACCAGTTCACCATCATCTCACCTAAATAGGCGATACGATAGTTCATCAATATCTGCTGTTGTTCTTTCTCACTCTTGGCATTCCACTCGTCAGCTGTAAAGCTAAGTTCTTCAGTGCAAGCTACATCTAAGCCAGCGGTACCATTAGTCTTGAAATGCTCTACCAAAGTTTCGATAGGTAGAGCTTGTTGGCACTTATTGCAATAGAAGCTGCCAAACATCTTTTGGAAGGCCCACTGTGTCCAATGGTAATAACCAGGGTCACAAGTTCGTACCTCACGATCCCAATCGAAACAGAAACCAATTTTGTCCAACTGACTACGATAACGATTGATGTTTTCTGTAGTGGTAATAGCTGGATGCTGTCCTGTTTGGATAGCATATTGCTCAGCTGGCAAGCCGTAAGCATCGTAACCCATGGGGTTCAATACGTTAAAGCCCTGCTGACGCTTATAACGGGCATAGATATCTGAAGCGATATAGCCCAATGGGTGACCCACATGCAATCCTGCACCTGATGGATAAGGAAACATATTCAGTACATAGTACTTGGGTTTACTGGTTTCTTCTTTCACTTGATAGGTTTTGTTTTCTACCCATCTTTTTTGCCATTTCTGTTCGATTTCCCTGAAATTATATTCCATTTTATTATTTTTATTGACCATTGACCATTGACCATTAACCATTATCTCTTTAGATTTAGCTCATGTTCAAATCAATGTATAGATTATTATTAATTATTCATTGTTCATTGTTTGATAGCTACTGCTACAAAAGAGTCGGCACAACCATAATATAGGAACCACTTGCCCTGATGATTTACCAAACCCTCAATAAACACTGTTCCAGCTGGATATTGACCACTCTTCTCAAAGTCAGCTTCTGGCTGGAAGAATGGCTTGTCTAAGCGGGTTATGTATTTTGTAGGGTCGTTCTTGTCAAATAATGCTTGTCCTGCACAATAGGAATTGGCTGTATAGTTGGGGTCGGCCCCCTCCCCTGCCTTATTCTTTCCGTTGTAAAACAGAATGATACCTTTGTCAGTCATGATAGCTGGAGGACCACATTCTGTCAAGTCGCTATCAAAGTAGCCGGGACGGGTTTTCATCACTTGCAGGAGCTCGCCTTGCTCATCAAGCATTGGTTCCCAATTCACCAAATCAGTGGAAGTGGCTACATTAACGAATTGTTCGCCCCAATACATCATATATTTGTCGCCAAACTTGGCAATTACTTGCTGTCCGTCTTGCATCTTGGTAATGATAGAAGCCGATTTGGTGAAGTTATTGGCAAATCGTCCGTTATATGCTTTAGCAAAAGCGGGTCCATGTTTTGTCCAGTTTTGTAGGTCACGAGAGGTAGCTACAGCCAAACGAGCCACATCCCTATTCCATTGTGTATAGAACATTACATAAAGACCATCTTCGGTCTTTGCTACACGAGGATCTTCGCAACCTCCAGGCCATTCATTAGCTTTTTGGGCATCGTCTGCAGGATAAACAACAGGAGTTTTTTGAATGTCAAAATGCAATCCGTCAGTTGATTCTGCATAGCCGATGCGAGAGGTTCGTGAACCAATGCCCATGTGGGTAGCATCTTCAGAACGGAACATCACCACAATCTTGCCATCCTTGATAGTAGCTGCTGGGTTGAAAGTATCACCCTCTTGCCAAGCGATAGAATCACCTGTCATCGGACAGAAGAACTTGATATCCTTATTCGGAGAGATGATGGGGTTCATCCCTGTTGGGCGTTGAAAATCCAGCCAAGCCCAATCCTCAGGCTTCAAATTTGACTCTTGACTACAAGCGGTCAGTAAGCCAATCAATGCTAAAGTGACGATATTTTTCATTTCGCTACGTTTTTCTTTCTGTCATAAATAAACATCAGATACAAGCCCACCAGAATGTATGGAATGCTTAGTAACTGTCCCATATTCAATGTCATACCTTGCTCAAATGCTACTTGATCTTCCTTGATGAATTCAATAAAGAATCGGAAGATGAATACAGAGGCACATCCGAATCCAAAATAGAAACCTCGCTTGAGGTTCAATTGATACTTGCGATAGATGAAATATACGATTATCGCCAAAGTAAGATAAGCAATGGCCTCATACAACTGTGCTGGATGGCGAGGAGCTAAAGTGTCGGCTATGCTGGCGTCATTGGTCAGTCTTTCAAATACGAATGCCCAAGGCACATCAGTTACCTTGCCGATAATCTCAGAGTTCATCAGGTTTGCCATACGAATCCAAAAACCACAGATGAAAGCTGAAACTGTCAGGATATCTGCTATATCAATAAAGTGAATCTTGTATCGTTTGCAATAGAGCAGGGTAGAGATGACCAGCCCCAGGATGCCTCCGTGACTGGCTAAACCTTGATAGCCAATGTATTTCCAGTTACCATCAGGTAAGAACTTGATTGGTAGGAACATCTCTGTGATGTTATGCAGATAGTATTCTGGTTCGTAAAACAAGCAATGCCCTAAGCGAGCACCCAACAAAACGCCAAAGAAGCAATAGAAAAACAAAGGATCGAAAAGCTCATCGCCCCAACCTTTGTCCTTGTATTCTCGTTTCACTATCATGTAGGAGCAAGCGATGCCGATGACCCAGAACAAGCCGTAATATCTGATGTTTATCGAACCAATGCTGAACAGCACTGGGTCTGGATTCCAATTGATGCTTAGTGGTAACATAGTGTCTTATACATTAAATCTGAAGTGCATGATGTCGCCATCTTGTACTATATAATCTTTACCTTCAATATTCAATTTTCCAGCCTCACGTACAGCTGCTTCGCTGCCATACTTGATATAGTCGTCATACTTGATGACTTCTGCACGGATGAAACCTTTTTCAAAGTCGGTATGAATGACGCCAGCACATTGTGGAGCCTTCCAGCCTTTGTGATAGGTCCAGGCCTTTACTTCCATTTCGCCTGCAGTGATGAAGGTCTCCAGGTTCAGCAGTTTGAAAGCACTCTTGATCAGTCTGTTAACGCCAGATTCCTTCAAACCGAGTTCTTCCAAAAACATCATCTTGTCTTCATAGGTTTCCAACTCAGCAATGTCAGCTTCTGTTCGTGCTGCAATCACCAGAATCTCAGCGTCTTCATCCTTTACGGCTTCTTTTACCTGCTCAACATACTGGTTGCCTGTCAGCACACTTGCTTCATCTACATTACAAACATACAATACTGGTTTAGCTGTCAACAGGAAGAGGTTTCGGGCAGCTGCTTGTTCATCCTTATCTTCAAGCTGGACAGTGCGAGCCGATTTACCCTGGCTGAGTACTTCTTTGTATTTAATCAGTACATTGTAAAGTGCTTTTGCCTCTTTGTCGCCACCTACTTTAGCCAACTTCTCCACCTTAGGGATGCGAGTTTCAACAGTCTCTAAGTCCTTCAACTGCAATTCCGTATCAATGATTTCCTTATCGCGAACGGGGTTAATGGGACCTTCCACATGGGTGATATTGCCATCTTCAAAACAGCGAAGCACATGGATGATGGCATCTGTCTCACGGATATTGCCTAAGAATTTGTTACCCAATCCTTCACCCTTACTGGCACCTTTCACCAAACCTGCAATGTCAACTATTTCTACTGTAGCAGGAACAATGCGACCAGGGTGAACGATTTCAGCCAGCTTACCCAATCGCTCATCAGGAACAGTAATCATTCCCACATTAGGTTCGATGGTACAGAAAGGAAAGTTAGCTGCCTGAGCCTTAGAGCTTGAGAGGCAGTTGAAAAGGGTTGATTTGCCCACATTAGGCAATCCCACGATTCCGCATTGTAAAGCCATATCTGATAAATCTTTTAATTTTGGCTGCAAAGATAGTGCAAGTTGAGCGAAATACAAAATGAATTTATTCATTTTTATTTCCGAAACGCGGCCTATCTTGTTTAAAGATAAAACTTTTTATAGATTTGGTGTGGAAAAAATCTTTATAAATCGCTCCACCACCCCACTGCCTCATTTCTCCTGGGTGTAATTATTAACTATTGATGCTATTTGTTTGGAAATCTGAGGCAGCGGGGCAGTAAACAACATATCTTTTCCATCCCTTAAATGCCAAAACTCAGAAACCTTGCACGTCGAAATGTTAAAAGTTTGTTAAATAATTGTTAGTTCCTATCTGATAAACCTTTCACTCCAAAACAAGCAACTCATCAGGTCGAAGCTGAAGGTCTTTCAGCTTCGACCTCGTCTGCTTTCAGCTCCAACTTGACAAGTCTTCAGTTTCGACTTGCCAGTCCTTTCTCTCCGAGCGGGTGCCAAAGTCTATTTGAGAATATTAATCTTCTTCCGCTATGATAGCCATTGATACATATAAGCTATTTCGATTTTGCGGAAGAGCGGAAGAAGTCTTCTTGTTGGTTTTGATACACAAAGCCTTTTAGGCATTAACTACTATATAATTCCTTAAAAGTTTATAAATTTTGGATAATAAAAAAGGCTGTGCCTTTTTGAAGCACAGCCTTCATGAATAAGGTTATTAAGGTATGGAGTATTTTTTACATGGTCTCAGCGTCCATTGTGATGGTCATGCTTGGAACTAGCACGAATTCCTTCTTGTTCTTGTTCCACTTGTAGTAAGTAGTGGTAACCTGCTTGCCCTCATACTGGTAACGGATGCACATGTCATTCATCCACTCAGAGCCGTTCCACTTCTGGCAAACGTTCTCAGTCATGCGCTGCTGGTTGTCATACTTGTAGTTATACTGCAGGTAGTTTACCAACATGTTGTCAACGTTCTTGTAAACAGTCTGGCCAACCATAACGCCATTAACTTCCTCGTTGTTGTAAACCAAATTGTCGTGGTTGTCTGCCATTGCGTTGATACCACACATCATCAAAGCTGCTAATACGATAAATTTTAAAGTCTTCATTTTTTTATCTCCTATTTTTTAATTATCTAACATATTGTCACTCCTCTTTCAGAATGACGACGCAAAGGTAAGGGCTTTTTCTGGACAAAACAAATATTTTCGCAATTATTTTTAGCAATGTGTAAAGCTAATGTTAACAGATATCATTTCAAAAGTGCTGTTTTGCTGACAAAATGTTATCCGATAAATCAAAAGAAGGGTATCTAACCATTCACGGCGATACCCTTTTTAACAGTTAACCTTTCTTTCTGATTGAAAGTTAAATAATGTTATTCAACATATTTTAGTGTGCTTCAAGCCAATTTTTACCCCATCCACAGTCGGCTTTTAGGGGAACTCGCATCAAATATGCACGCTCCATTTCTTCTATTACAATCTTCTCAACCAACTCTTTTTCAGACGTTGGTACGCTGAAGTTGAGTTCGTCATGCACTTGCAGAATCATTTTAGCTTTTAGATTATAAGTTTTGAATCGTTGATAGATGTGAGCCATTGCCACTTTTATGATATCTGCTGCACTTCCTTGGATTGGTGCATTGATGGCATTTCGCTCTGCATAGCCTCTGACTGTGGCATTGCGGGAATTGATGTCAGGCAAATAGCGTTTGCGATGAAAGATGGTTTCTACATAGCCATTTTCCCTTGCAGATTCGATACTTTTGTCCATGTAGGCTTTTATTTGAGGATAGGTTTCGAAATAGCCATCAATTAATTGGCGAGCCTCACTACGATCTACACCCATCCTTTCAGCCAAACCAAAGACAGAGATACCATAGATAATGCCAAAGTTAGCTGTTTTAGCCTTTCTACGCATATCCTTACTAACTTCTTCCATGGATACCTTATATATTTTTGAGGCCGTAGCTGCATGCACATCGTAGTCGTGTTTGAATGCATCTATCATATTCGTATCTCCACTGAGGTGAGCCATGATGCGGAGCTCGATTTGAGAATAGTCTGCTGAAAAGAATTCACAACCGGGATCTGGAATGAAACACTTGCGAATCTCCTTGCCATCATCATCGCGAACAGGGATATTCTGGAGGTTTGGGTTACTACTACTCAATCGTCCTGTAGCAGTAACAGCTTGGTTGAAAGAGGTGTGTATCTTACCTGTACGAGGATTTATCAATGCTGGCAAGGCATCAATGTAGGTACTTAACAACTTCTTCAGTCCTCGATAATCCAAAATTTTTCCCACAATCGGATGCTTGTGGCGTAAACTCTCCAACACTTCTTCCGAAGTAACATATTGCCCGGTCTTCGTTTTCTTTGGCTTCTCTATTAATTTCATATCTTTGAACAAGATATCACCTACTTGTTTTGGTGAACTGATGTTGAACTTCATGCCTGCTAATTGATAGATTTCTTGTTCAATCTCATTCATACGTTGATTATAGAGAACGGATGTTTGTTTAAGAGCTTCCGTATCAAGAAGTACTCCATTGGTTTCGATATTCACTAACACAGGCACCAAAGGCATTTCAATATCATAGAACAATTGTTCTACTCCTTCTTTCTTTAGTTCCTCCTCCAAGATGGTTTTCAACTGAAGTGTCACATCTGCATCCTCGCATGCGTACCTATATATATCTATAGGAGCAAGGTCTCGCATGTTTTTCTGATTTTTTCCCTTTGCACCTATGAGCTCATCGATGTGAATGGTTTTGTAGTGGAGATAGATTTCGGCCAGGTAGTCCATGTTATGACGCAATTCTGGTTGCAGGACGTAGTGAGCCAGCATGGTGTCGAAGAGGGGACCTTTCACCTCGATACCATAATGATGGAGTATAATCATATCGTACTTGATATTTTGTCCAACCTTGACTGATGCCTCATTTTCGAACACGGGTTTGAAGGCTTGTACGATTCTACGTGCTTCATCATAATCGGCAGGTACAGGAATGTAGTAAGCTCTGTTTTTGGCATCGCTAAAGCTCATACCTACCAAATCGGCCATCATGGGTTCGGTACCTGTGGTTTCAGTATCTAAAGCAAAGATTTCTACAGACAAGAATTTTCTGATAATTTCCTGTCTTTTTTCTTCTGTATCAATCAGTTGATAGTCTATCTCATCTGGATTTAACGTCTTTAGATTCGATTTTTCTAAAACAATTGGGGAGTTGGTCGGTATTTCTGCAAACAAATCGCCTTGAATCGGCATCTTTTTAGCTCCTACATCTGTTGGATGAGTTGGAGTGGGGGATGGGGTGGCGAATAAAGTTCCAGCGAACAAGTCTTGTGACACTTCCACCTTGGGAGTCCCCAATCTACCCATCACACGCTCAAAAAGCGAACGGAATTCTAGTTCATCGAAAATTCGTTTGAGATTTGTCAAGTCAGGGGTTTCATATTTTAAAGCTTCCAAATCAAAGTTGATAGGTACATCCGTTTTAATGGTGGCAAGGAATTTCGAGAAGGCTATCTGTTCCTTGTTAGCCTCCACCTTCGCCTTGAGGGCACCTTTCAGTTGGTCGGTATTCTCTAACAGATTCTCAATGCTCCCAAATTCCTTGATTAGCTTTTGAGCTGTCTTTTCACCCACACCAGGGCATCCTGGTATGTTATCTGAAGCATCACCCATTAAACCCAGTAAGTCGATTACCTGTAGGGTAGAGGAGAGGTCATATTTTTCCATCACCTCTTTTGGTCCCATTATTTCAAAACCACCTGTGAACTTGGGACGATACATATAAACATGATCTTTCACCAGCTGCCCATAGTCCTTATCTGGAGTCAGCATATAGGTATCGATGCCTTGGGCTCCAGCTACTGTTGCAAGCGTCCCAATTACATCATCAGCTTCATAACCAGCTACCTCCAGAATAGGGATATTGTAAGCCTTGATTATTTCCTTAATAATTGGCACTGATTTTCGGATGTCCTCTGGAGTCTCTTCACGTTGAGCTTTATAGTTAGGGTATGCCTCATGTCTGAATGTTGGACCTGGAGGATCAAAGGCGATGCCAATATGTGAAGGATTCTCTTTTTTCAACACTTCTTCTAGAGTATTGACAAAGCCCATGATGGCAGATGTGTTCTGCCCTTTGGAGTTAATTCGAGGGTTCTTAATGAGTGCATAATAGGCTCTATAGATGAGTGCATATGCGTCTAAAAGGAATAGTTTATCGCCAGTTTCCATACTTTTCAATAAATTTATGCGTAAATGTATAAAATAAAAACCACATTTCGGTAATTTATTACTACTTTTGTAGGAAAATTCTTTGATATGAGTCGAGATTTGTCATTTATATCGAATCCAGTGAAGGCTGAGATGGAGGAATTCCAACGCCTTTACAAGGAATCTTTGTCATCATCAAACGTGCTTTTGCAACAGGTAATCATGCATGTTACACAGAAGCATGGGAAGATGATGAGGCCTTTATTGCTGTTTTTGATTACTAAAATGTTTGACAAAGTGACTCCAGCTGCCTACCATGCAGCTGTATCATTGGAATTGCTTCATACTGCTACCTTAATTCATGACGATGTGGTGGATGAGAGTGATAAGCGCAGGGGCCAACCTTCCGTCAATGCTGCTTTTAATAATAAGGTAGCAGTGCTTTCTGGCGACTTTTTCTTGGCAACAGCCTTACAACAAGTTTCTTTGACACGCCATTTTGAAATTGTGGATATTGTTGCAAAGTTAGGTCAACTTTTAGCTGATGGTGAGTTGTTGCAGCTTTACAACATAGCCAATAACACGTTGTCTTATGATGTTTATTTCGACATTATCCGCAAAAAAACAGCTATACTTTTTTCTTCTTGTGGTAGAGCTGGTGCAATTGCTGCTGGTGCTGATAAGGAATGGATTGAGAAAGCAGCTGATTTTGGAGAGAAAATCGGTCTTTGTTTTCAAATCAAGGATGATATCTTCGACTATTTCGATAATCAAGCATTAGGTAAGCCTACAGGCAATGACATGAAAGAAGGTAAACTTACCCTTCCTGTACTCTATGCCTTAAACTCTGCGCAAAATGATTACTATTTAATGTTGGCTGAAAAAGTGAGAAGTTTTACTGCAACTGATGTAGAAATTGCCCAATTAATCGAATTTACTAAGCAATTGGGTGGCATCGAGTATTCTTATAAAATCATCGATGAAATCAAAGAAAAAGCATCTGCCTTGCTGACAGATGCTCCTGATTCTGATATCAAGGAATCCCTAATGGCTTATCTTGATTATGTAGTGGATAGAAACAATTAAAAGAACTTCACCTCCTTACCCACAATTTCTGAAAGTAGTAGATTAGCCAATCTGCTGGTACCTAAGCGGAAGAGAGAATTATCCAACCATTCTTCTCCAAGTATTTCTTTTACAATAGTGTAATATTTGATAGCATCTTGTACAGTATTGATGCCACCTGCTGCCTTGAAACCTTTCTTGATTCCTGTTTGCTCATAATATTCCTTGATGGCTTGGCACATCACGTATGCAGCTTCTGGAGTGGCAGATATAGCAATCTTACCCGTTGAGGTTTTGATGAAATCACCTCCTGCATACAAAGAGAGTAGGGATGCTTTCTTTATGTCTGAAGCATGCTTTAAAGCTCCTGTTTCCAATATCACTTTCAAGGTATGATCTTTGCAGGTTTCCTTTATTTCATCTATTTCATCGCACATACTTTCATAATCACCTGCTAAGTATTTCCCCACAGATATTACGATGTCAATCTCATCTGCACCGTCTTTAATGGCTAATGCTGTCTCCACAATTTTTACTTCAGGATAGGTTTGAGAAGAAGGGAAACCACCGGAAACGCATGCCACATTCACATCCTCCACCTCTAAGGTGTCTCTTACTATTTCTGCAAAACAGAGATAAACACATATAGCAGCTACGTTCTTCAGTTCAGGGTACTCCTCGTCAAACTGATTAACCTTTTGCGTGAATTGCATCACATATTCATCGTTATCTGTTTCCTTTAATGTAGTCAAGTCTATACAATTAAACAGAAACTTCTTGACATCCAATGTGTTGTTCTCTGACAAATGTTCATTCAGCAGTTTCTCTACACTGGCCTTTACTTCGTCATCATTGAGTTCGGTTTTGTACTTCTTCAGTGTAGCTACATATTTACTCTCAGGTACTTGGTCGTTTACCTTTTTGAGGATACTATTATGCTCCATGTTCTTGTAATTTAGGGTTATTAATATGTCTTGTATTATCTCTCATTGTCTTCTTAGCAATGCTTTGCTCAAAAGCTTGGGTTAAATCAACGCCTGTTTGGTTAGCGATGCAAAGCAACACCCAAAAGATATCTGCTATTTCTTCGCTGATATTCTCCTTTTCACCGGATTTGAATGACTGGTCGCCATATTTGCGAGCCATTACTCTTGCCAGTTCTCCTACCTCTTCAGTTAGTACGGCCATATTGGTTAGCTCGCTGAAATAGCGAACTCCATAAGTTTTAATCCAGTAATCAACCTTCTTCTGTGCTTCTTCTATGCTCATTATTCTTTATTTTTAGTGTCTATGCAAATAGTTACAGGTCCATCATTGAGTAGTTCCACCTTCATATCGGCTCCAAATTCACCTGTGGCGACATCTTTGCCAAGTACTTGGCTTAATGTTTTACAGAATTGTTTGTAAAGTGGGATAGAAACCTCATGACGCGCAGCTCTGATATATGACGGACGATTGCCCTTCTTGGTTGAAGCCATTAAGGTAAATTGGCTGACTACCAGTATCTCACCATCTTCATCCAAGATAGATTTGTTCATTATCCCAGCTTCATCTTCAAACACTCGCAAATTCACTATTTTCTTGCATAGCCAGTCAATATCTTCCTGTCCGTCAGCTTCTTCAATGCCCAACAACACTAAGAAGCCCTTACTAATCTTTGATTTGCAAGTACCCTCTATTGTAACAGAGGCATGTGCTACTCTTTGTATAACTACCCTCATATCTCGTTGCCAAATTTAGTCATTTTTTTTGAAATAGTTGCTTAAAATCTGTGCTTTTGCTTTTCCAATCACAGCTTCCCACTGTTCCTTCGTAGCATCCTTGATCCTTTTCACACTCTTAAACTCTCTAATCAAAGCCTGTTTAGTCTTTTCTCCTATACCCTTGATGGAATCCAACTCCGAGGCAATTTGTCGTTTGCTGCGCTTCTCTCTATGGAAAGTTATGGCGAAACGATGTACCTCATCTTGTATGTTTGTCAAGAGTTTGAATAAGGCAGATGTCTGCTTTATGCCGATTGTTTGTGGTGGGTATCCGAATAACAACTCCGATGTGCGATGCTTATCGTTTTTAGCAAGTCCAGCTACTGGAATTTGCAATCTAAGTGAGTCCAATGCTTCTTGGATAGCATGCATTTGGCCGATTCCACCATCGGCAATTATCAAGTCGGGTAGGGGAGTTTCCTCATCAATGGCTCGTTGATATTTGCGAGTTACCACCTCTCTCATAGAAGCATAGTCATCTGGGCCTACAACTGTCTTGATGTTATATTTTCTATAGTCATTCTTCGATGGTTTACCCTTGATGAACACTACGCATCCTGCTACAGGGTCAGCTCCTTGTATATTGGAGTTGTCAAAGCACTCAATTCTGATAGGAAGTTTCTCTAAATGAAGTAATTGCTGTAATTCCGTAAGTAGTCTTACAGACCTTTGTTCTGGGTTCAGCTTTTCTTCTTGTTTGAGTCTATCTGCCTTATACTCTTTAACATTCATTGTTGAAAGATCCAAGAGCTTCTTCTTGTCACCTCGTTGAGGGACGGTAAAGATGGCCTCATTCATCTCCATCTCCATTTCAAATGGTACGATAATCTCTTTGGCCTTACTCTCGAATCTTTCACGCATCTCACTGATACCCAGTGCTAAAAGTTCTTCCTTACTCTCATCAAGACGTTTCTTGTATTCAAATGTGAAACTCTGAATAATAGCCCCATTCTTGACATGCATGAAGTTGATGAAAGAAGATTTCTGATCCTCATCTTCTTCTAAAGAAAATACATCAATATTGTCAAGGTTATAGTTAACCACTTCAGATTTAGCATTATAGTTCTTCAGAAGTAGATAGCGTTTCTTCACTAATTCTGCCTCCTCGAATTCCATTTTATCTGCTAATCTTTTCATCTCATCCATCAACTGTTGCTCTAACTTACGCGTGTTTCCTTTCAGTATTTCACAGATTTGGTTAATGTTGTTTTGGTAATCTTCCTTGCTCTGTTTACCGATACAAGGTCCTTCGCAACGCCCCAATTGATAGTCTAAACAGGTCCTGTACTTACCTGCCTGGATGCTCTCTACTGTCAAAGGATACCGACAAGTTCGTATGGGGTAAAGGTGCTTGATAAGTTCCATCAATGCATACATTGTACTTACATGTGTGTAAGGGCCGAAATAAATAACAGTTTTATCGGTCAACTGACGGGTTTTATATACTCTTGGGAACTCTGTTTTCTCAACAGCAATAGATGGATAAGTTTTATCATCTTTTAGCAAAACATTGTACCTAGGCTTGTATTTTTTGATGAGCTTATTCTCCAAATTCAATGCATCCTCTTCCGTATTTACCGTAGTATAAGTAATGTTGGTAATTTTGCTAACCAACATTCGGGTTTTGACGGAATCATGATTCTTGGTAAAGTAAGAGCTCACCCTTTTTTTAAGGTTTTTCGCTTTACCTACATATATGATTATACCCTCAGCGTCCCAGTATTGATAGCTGCCGGGTTTCTCAGGTAATCTGCTGACGATGTCCTTCAGATGTGTCAGTCGGTTTTCCTCTTCTTCCTTGTTCATTTACAATTATCTTCAAACAATCTCAAGCTTTTTAAATCACCATAAGGGTTGTGAGATCTATATCCTTAAACAGGTCTCGTCCATGTAATCCTTCATCTGTAATCTCAATGATGAAATTCATGTATATCTTTTTTGGGTGAAAGTTTTCCACCAACTTATAGGCAGCCTTAGCTGTACCACCTGTAGCGAGAAGGTCGTCGTGGATGAGCACCACATCGTTTTCATTAATAGAGTCTATATGCATCTCTATAGTATCAACACCATACTCTTTTGAGAAAGATTCCTTGATTACTGTAGAGGGCAGCTTACCAGGTTTTCTTGCTAACACAATTCCACACCCCAGACGTCCAGCTAATGCCGATGCCATTACAAAACCTCGACTTTCTATGCCAACAATTTTGGTTATACCCTTGTCCTTGTAAAGTTCTTCTAGTTCGTCAAGCATGATTTTTAAACACTCTGCATTCTTAAATAGAGTAGTTACGTCACGAAAGTTAATACCTTTACGAGGAAAATCAGGTATTGCTCGCAGATTTTCAATGAGTAATTTGTTATTCATTTTCAATGAGTTTTTATTAGGTTGTTTATAAATTGTTTCACGAGGAACATTAGCGGCTACTGCCTTGAGCCAACACTAACAACACATTTATATCGCTAGGCGAAACACCAGGTATGCGGCTAGCTTGCCCAATGGTCACTGGGTCGATCTTCGTTAACTTTTGGCGAGCTTCTGTTGAAAGAGATTGCAGGGAGTTGTAATCAAACTTCCCCTGAATTTTGATATTATCCAATCTACTCACTTTTTCAGCAATTAATTTCTCACGTTCAATATAACCATTATACTTAATCTGTATTTCAGCAGCCTCTACAATTTCTTCCTTTCTATCTGTAATTTGTTCTAAGACTTCTTGGAATGATGGTATCTGCTCAGCCATCTGTTCAATAGTAATTTGAGGACGTATAATTAAATCTAGCAATTTGCATCCATGTCTGAGTGGGGTAGTGCTAAGTTGCTCCAAAATAGGATTGATGGCATCAGGTTTCACAGAATAATCCTTTGCAAAAGCTAAGATTCTGTCGATTTGCTTTTTCTTTGAAAACATGAGTTCATAACGATGCTGAGTTGCCAAACCTATTTTATATGCTTTTGGAGTAAGCCTCATGTCTGCATCATCCATACGAAGCAGAATCCGATATTCTGCTCGAGAAGTAAACATACGGTAAGGTTCATCCACACCTTTAGTAACTAAATCATCTATCAGAACGCCAATATAGGCTTCATCCCTACATAAAGTTACAGGATCTCCACCATGACAATTGATGTGTGCATTTATTCCAGCTAATAAACCTTGTCCAGCTGCTTCCTCATAACCAGTTGTGCCATTTACTTGTCCTGCAAAGAAGAGGTTTTTAATTATCTTCGATTCCAACGAATGATGGAGTTGTGTGGGGTCGAAATAATCGTATTCAATAGCATAGCCTGGTCGATACACCACAATGTCTCTAAAAGCAGGTATCTTCTTAAGAGCAGAAATCTGCGTTTCCATCGGTAATGACGATGAAAAACCATTCAAATATAGCTCATTTGTAGTCTCTCCTTCTGGCTCCAAGAACAGCTGATGATGATCTTTATCAGCAAAAGTTACAATTTTGGTTTCTATGCTTGGGCAATAACGTGGCCCAATACTTTGTATCTGTCCATTATATAGTGGAGAGTCTGCTAATCCGCTTTTCAGGATCTCATGCACCTCTTCATTTGTATTGACCGTCCAACAGGTAAGTTGTTTCAAATGTCTGGTACTTGTATCTAAGAAAGAGAACTTGTGGAAATCATTTTCACCTTCCTGGATTTCTAAATCTTCGAAGTGTACGCTTCTTCCGTCTATTCTGACAGGTGTACCCGTTTTCATACGGGCAAAACTGATACCGTGTTGAGCGATGGATTCTGTCAGTCTATAAGATGCTGGCTCAGCAATTCTACCTCCAGGAACCATTTTACGACCTATATGCATCAGTCCATTAAGGAAAGTACCTGCTGTCAAGATTACACATTTGCAATGAAATGTTACCCCCCAGACGGTTTTCAGTCCTACTACCTCTCCATTTTCTACTAACAATTCTTCTACAGTATCTTGCCAAATATGCAAATTTGGGGTATTCTCTAGTACTTCTCGCCAAGCCCAAATGAACTTTCCTCTATCACACTGAGCACGAGGGCTCCACATAGCTGGGCCTTTCGAGCGATTAAGAATGCGGAATTGAATAGCAGTTTTATCCGTAACGATACCCATAAAGCCACCCATAGCGTCGATTTCACGAACAATTTGTCCTTTGGCGATGCCACCCACAGCAGGATTGCAACTCATCTGTGCAATCTTGTTCATATCCATCGTAATAAGACATGTCTTTGAGCCAAGGTTAGCTGCTGCAGCTGCTGCCTCACACCCTGCATGTCCTGCACCAATTACCACTATGTCGTAATTAAACTCCATTTCCCTTATCTTCCTCAGTTTGCAAAAATAATAAAAACTTCCGACTATTTTTAGGTTTAGACCCAAAATGTGAGAGATAATTAATTCTGCAGATGAAATAGCTCATAATAATAAAAGTGCTTTATTTTCAGCCGCTTCCATTATTTCTCGTTCGCCTGGACCCTTGTCATTGATACCACAAAGATGCAGCACTCCATGAATGATAACACGATGCAACTCAGTATAATAATTTGTATCCAACATCTCAGCATTCGAGCGAACAGTGTCTAGGCTGATAAACAAATCTCCACTTAATCGGTTACCCTCACAATAGTCGAATGTAATGATATCTGTATAGTAATCATGTTGTAAATACTCACGGTTTACCTCGAGTATTTTCTCGTCATTGCAAAAGAAATAAGATATTTTACCAACTCTTTTCCCATAGGTAGCTGCTACTGCTTTCACCCAAGTCCGTACTTTCTCTAAATCAATAGCTGGCATTTCGATATGTTCTGTCTGAAATGTAATCATACGTCTTTAGGAAAAGAATAGATAACTTATAAATATACCTGCAATGATACCCGATAAATCGGCAAGTAATCCACAACTCACAGCATTCCGTGTCTTTGTTATGCCTACACTCCCAAAATATACAGCTAAGATATAAAAAGTGGTGTCAGAAGCTCCTCTTACCACACAACTCATTCGTCCTACCAAAGAATCAGCACCATACTGTTGCATAGTATCAATCATTAGCCCGTTTGCTCCACTACCACTAAGTGATTTCATCAAAGCCGTTGGCAAAGCTCCTACAAAGGTAGTGTCAACACCTGTTAATCCTATTAACCAGCCTATGCTATCCACCAGAATGTCCATTGCTCCGGAAGCACGAAAAACGCCGATTCCAACGAGGAAAGCAACAAGATATGGTATGATTCTAACGGCAGTGGTAAATCCCTCTTTTGCCCCTTCGATGAATGCATCATATACCTGGGCTTTCTTCCACAACCCCCAGATGATAAAAGTAATAATAATTCCAAATAATATGATATTAGCAACCAATGTAGAGTAGGTACCCATCGTTTCTCGACTTACTGTTAGGAAAAGCCACATTAAGGCACTAAAGAATATTGCTATACCTCCCACTAATGAAAGAATGGCTTTATTAAATAGGTTAATATGTTGCGTAATACTGACAATTGAAATACCCACCATCGTAGAGATTGTAGTGGTTATCAGGGTAGGAATAAAAATATCCGTAGGCTGAGCAGCTCCCATCTGTGCGCGATACATCATAATGCTGATAGGAATAAGTATCAACCCCGATGTATTAATAACCAGAAACATAATCATTGGATTGGTAGCTGTGTCCTTTTTAGTGTTCAAAGATTGAAGTTCCTCCATTGCCTTCAAACCTAATGGAGTAGCAGCATTGTCGAGTCCGAGCATATTTGCACTCAAGTTCATAAAAATAGAACCCAAGGCAGGATGTCCCTTTGGAATGTCAGGAAAAAGCTTACATAGTACCGGACTCAGGAACTTTGAGAGTGCATTGATCATGCCACTTTTTTCGCCAATCTTCATAATGCCCAACCAAAAAGCCAATAAACCTGTCAAACCAATGGCTATTTCAAAAGCGGACTTTGAAGAGTCGAAAGTGGAATTTACCAACATCGTGAAAATCTCAGTATCACCAGTAAAAACCAACTTTCCCAAAGCCACAAAAAAGGCAATTACGAAAAAGGCAATCCAAATGTAATTCAATACCATAATACAAATTCATTTCATTTCTGATGCAAAAATAGGAATTTTTCAAGAAAATATACTATCTTTGCCTGTTAAAGACACAGAAAAATACATGGAAGATAGTTTTAACATACGTGAGCATCAGTTATCAAGCTCAGAAAAAGAGTTTGAAAATGCTTTGCGCCCATTGCGTTTCGAGGATTTCAGCGGACAAGATAAGGTGGTGGATAACCTGCGTGTATTTGTGCAAGCGGCACGCATGAGAGGCGAGTCTCTTGACCATGTGTTACTACATGGACCTCCTGGATTGGGCAAGACTACCTTGTCGAATATCATAGCTAATGAATTGGGTGTAGGCATTAAGATAACTTCTGGTCCTGTGCTGGACAAACCTGGTGACTTGGCAGGTATCCTAACCAGCTTGGAAGAGAATGATGTGCTTTTCATCGACGAGATACATCGTCTTTCACCTGTTGTTGAAGAATTTCTTTACTCTGCAATGGAAGACTATCGTATTGACATCATGATAGACAAAGGTCCATCGGCACGTAGTATCCAGTTGGATTTGAACAAGTTCACCCTTGTAGGTGCCACCACCCGTAGTGGTTTGCTGACGGCACCATTAAGAGCACGCTTTGGAATCAACCTACATTTGGAGTATTACGATAATGCCGTATTGCAGAAAATCATTGAACGTTCTGCAGATATTTTAGGCATACCCATCCAAAAGAATGCAGCTGCAGAGATTGCCTCACGCAGTCGAGGTACCCCTCGTATCGCGAATGCTTTGCTAAGACGAGTTCGTGATTTTGCACAAGTTAAGGGTACAGGTAGTATCGATATGGCGATTGCACGCTATGCTCTGGAAGCTTTGAATATTGATAAGTATGGTTTGGACGAGATTGACAACAAGATTCTGCTCACCATTATCGACAAGTTCAAGGGAGGTCCTGTGGGGCTTAATACCATTGCTACGGCTTTAGGTGAAGACTCTGGCACCATTGAGGAAGTATATGAGCCATTCCTCATCAAGGAGGGTTTCATCAAGCGTACACCGCGAGGTCGTGAGGTAACAGACTTGGCATACAAGCATTTAGGACGTTTCCGTTTCTCCCAACAAGGAGAGTTGTTTGATTGAAAGTATATGGCTAATTTGAAATCATTGGCAAAGGATACAGCTATTTATGGAATTAGCAGTATCGTAGGCAGGTTTCTCAACTACCTGCTCGTGCCAGTATATACTTTGGCCTTGCCTGCTGCTGAGGGTGGCTATGGAGTAGTAACTAATGTCTATGCCTGGGTAGCATTGATGATGGTCATCCTGACTTGTGGCATGGAAACTGGTTTCTTTCGTTTTGCCAACAATGGAAAGGATGAGCCCATGCGGGTCTATTCCACCACCTTGCTCACTGTGGGAGGTTTCTCTATAGTATTTCTACTCTTAGGTCTGTCTTTTTTGCAACCCATTGCTGGGCTCTTAGGTTATGCTGAGCATCCTTGGTATTTGGGTATAATGATGATTGTTGTTTCAATGGATGCTTTCCAGGCCATTCCTTTTTCTTATTTAAGATATAAGAATAAGCCTGTAAGGTTTGCCTCACTGAAATTGCTGTTCATTTTCTTGAACATCTCCTTTAACCTTATTTATTATGTAGGAATGAAAGGTCAGGATGTAGGTAAGGCTTTCCTAATCAACCTGATTTGTACTTCTACAGTCATGCTTTGTATGATTCCTGAGCTGAAAGGTTTTAAGTATGTTTTTGACAAGGAATTGAACCGTAGGATGATGCGTTATTGTTTGCCATTATTGGTATTAGGCATTGCCGGTATCCTCAATCAAGTTGCAGATAAAATCATCTTCCCTTATGTTTATCCTGATGAAGCACAAGGAATTGTGGAATTAGGCATCTATGGTGCCTGTGTTAAGATAGCCATGATTATGGCGATGCTGACGCAAGCTTTTCGTTATGCCTACGAGCCATTTGTGTTTGGCAAGAGTCGTGATAAAGACAATAAACAAGTCTATGCAGATGGTATGAAGTTTTTTATCATTTTCACTCTGTTGGCTTATTTGGCAGTAGTATTCTATCTCGATGTGTTAAAATACTTGATAGGTAAGGATTATTGGGAGGGTTTGAAAGTTGTGCCTATTGTGATGATGGCTGAAATCTTTATGGGTGTGTATTTCAATCTCTCTTTCTGGTACAAACTTATTGATGAAACACATTGGGGGGCCACATTCTCCATTATTGGATGTGCAACATTGGTTCTTGTCAATGTATTCTTCATCCCCAAATACAGTTATATGGCTTGTGCTTGGGCTGGTTTCTGTGGATATGGTGTGGCGATGCTACTCAGTTATTCGATAGGACAGAAAAAGTATCCTATCTACTATGATTTAAAGGCCATTGGTACCTATGTATTGCTGGCAGCTGCTTTGTATGTAGCAGCTCAGTGCCTGGAAATAGAGAATTTATGGATTCGTTTGTTCTTCCGCACCATCCTCTTGATGATATTTGTGGCATACATCATCAAACGTGACTTGCCACTTAGGCATATACCTTTTGTAAACCGATTTATCAAATTATGAATATGGAAAATAATCAATCAGAGAAAAGTGTTTTTGTAGTCAAATCATTTATCGCAGAATATATGGATGTTCGTCGCGATAAAGCCGATGAGAGTGAAGCCATCAAGTCTATCCGCGAAGGAGTAGAGATGAAAGGTGCAACCATTTGGATCTTGATAGCCGCTATTCTTTTGGCATCATTGGGATTGAATGTTAACTCTACGGCTGTTATTATAGGTGCCATGTTGATATCTCCTCTTATGGGACCTATTATGGGTGTGGGACTTGCTATTGGTCAAGGTGATTTCGATTTGATGAAGCGTTCTTTCAAGAGTTATTTAGTAGTGACACTGTTTAGTGTGCTAACCTCCACTTTGTTCTTTTTGATCAGTCCGTCAGTATCAGGAGGACAGTCGGAGTTGCTGGCTCGTACCTCTCCTACGATTTATGACGTTTTCATCGGACTTTTTGGCGGCGCAGCTGGTTTTATTGCCCTTTCCACCACAAAGAAAGGTTCGGTTATTCCGGGCGTTGCTATTGCCACAGCATTGATGCCTCCCCTTTGTACAGCAGGTTTCGGCTTGGCTACAGGTAACTTGATTTATTTCCTTGGTGCCTTTTACCTTTATTTTATCAACTCTGTTTTCATTTGTTTATCTACTTATCTTGGAACAAGGGTGATGCGTTTCAGTCGGCTGAAATATGTAGATAAGGAACGTGAGAAGAAAGTGCGCAAGTATATCATCTGGGTGGTGATCTTGACGATGATTCCTGCCATTTATCTTACTATAGGTATTTTGAATGATACGATTTATGAAGGCTCTGTCAATCGTTTCGTGGCAGAGCAGTTGAGTTTTGATAATGCACAGGTGGTGGATGCAAAGGTTGAAAAGCGTGACGGTGAGAAAGAATTGCGAGTGGTTCTGGTGGGTAAAGAGATAGCTGATAGTACTATTATAATGGCTCAACGTCGTATGGCTGATTATAAGTTACAGGATACTAAACTCGTTGTACTGCAAGGCGTTAGTGGACAGCAAGCTGCTACGATGGATATTACATCGGTACGTGCTCAAGTACTGGAAGATTTTTATAAGAATGGAGAAGTGAAGTTAGAGCAGCAGGCATTGATGATAGATTCTCTACGTAATCGACTCGACACTTATATTACTTACGATGAGATGGCACGCGCCTTGATGCCTGAAATGAAGGTATTATATCCACAAGTAAGTCGCTTCTCATTGGCTCATACGCTGGAAATGAACATCGATTCTACTCGCGTGGATACAATCACTTTTGCTGTAATACAGCTCAACAAGCGCATTGATGAACGTGAAAAGACCAAGATGATTGAGTGGATGAAGGCTCGAACTAACTCTAAGGAACTCAGGCTTTTAATAGAACAATAAAGCAATGTTATTATACTCAAAAGGCAGCCTTTATAGAGCTGCCTTTTTTAGTTTGAATCATTGATTGTACTTGCTTCAACCTGATGGTTCATTTGCTTCAAGTAATCGGGTCTTTTGCTTGAAGCAAATGATAAAAATCTTTCAGAGAATTTTGGTGGATGCTCGGTGCTTCACTTCTTCTTCTTGCTCTTCTTTGCCCAACCGCCTTCATCAAAATTGGGGACATCACCTTTCAGGTCGTTATCCTGCATGAAGAACTGCATCCAGTCGTCTTTACGACCACGAGGCTTGGTATAGCCACGCTCTTCACGACTCGGTTTCGTCTTTGTAGCTTTCTCCTTCTTGGCAGCTTTCTTAGCAGTCTTGATTTCCTTTAACTGTTTCATTACTTCCTTGTCCTTTTCTCGAGTGGCACGTTTGCTTTCACGAGTAGGTTTTTCGGTGCTCTTTTCTTTGCCTCGTCTCTCTGATCTCTTGGGCTTCTCATCCCCGTCACCAGGATTTGAAAATTCTACTGTGATGCCTCTGTTCTTGTAGTTTTGGCCACTCAAGAATCGAACCACACGGTCGGCATCTTCCTCTCGCACCTCAAAGAAAGAGAAATTCTGCATTACATCAATGCGTCCAATCTCAACCTTACCATGAATATGCTCATTGACAATACTCATCAAAGCCTTGGGGTTCAGGTTATCTGTACGTCCTAAATTGATGAACAGTCGGCTGAAACCTTCTTCTGCTATGCGTCCACGCTTGCTACCTTTACTACCTTTGCTTTCCCTGGCTTCTCTCTCTTTCCTACGCTCACGACCATTATCGATTTCAATTTCAGGACGATTGCGATAATAGTCCAGAAAACGGTTGAAAGCGGTGGAAACCACTCTCTTCAGCACATCTTCCTTGCTCAGCCAATCGAGTTTACGATAAACCTCAGGCATGAACTCGTTGATTTCCTCCTCGTTTACCTGCACTTTCTCCAAGTTGTCGATAGACTTCATCAACTGCTTTTTGCAAATCTGTTGGCGTGTAGGCATCTCACCAGGTTGGAACTCGTGGCCAATCACCTTCTCGATATTACGCATCTTACCCTTTTCACGCAGGTTGATGATGGCAATAGAAGTACCCGTCTTACCAGCACGACCAGTTCGACCACTACGGTGTGTATAATACTCGATATCATCTGGCAAACCGTAGTTGATGACATGTGTCAAATCATCTACGTCCAAGCCACGAGCAGCTACATCGGTAGCTACCAAGAGCTGTAAATGACGCAAACGGAACTTCTGCATCACCAAGTCGCGTGCGGCTTGTGAAAGCTCACCATGCAGACTATCAGCATTATAACCATCCTGCATCAGCTTATCGGCTATCTCCTGGGTTTCCACGCGTGTGCGACAGAAGATGATGGCATAAATGTTTGGATGATAATCTACGATGCGCTTCAATGTTTCATATTTATCCTTCGCATGCACACAATAATACACATGGTTCACATTGTGCGTACTTTCATTCTTACGTCCAATGGTGATTTCCTTTGCATCGTGGAGATAATTCTTTGCAATCTTTTCTATTTCCTTGTTCATCGTTGCCGAGAACATCAGCGTATTTCTGTTTTCAGGCACAGCCTCAAGGATGGCGTTCAAGTCTTCCGAGAAACCCATGTCTAGCATCTCATCAGCCTCATCCATCACCACATTCTTAATGTTGGCCAAAGAAACCTTTTCGCGACGCATTAGGTCAAGCAAACGCCCTGGGGTTGCTACAACGATATGTACACCTTGATTCAAAGCGCGTATCTGGCTTTCGATAGAAGAACCACCATAAACAGGTAGCACATGAACGCCTTCTACATACTTGGAATAATCCTTCAAATCGCCAGCAATCTGCAGGCAAAGCTCACGGGTGGGACAAAGTATCAGTGACTGTGGAACACGCTGGTTCACATCCAGTTTCTGAATCACAGGCAGACCAAATGCTGCCGTCTTGCCTGTACCTGTCTGTGCCAACGCCACGACATCGGCGTCACCGCTCAGCAAATAAGGGATTACTTCCTCCTGTACAGGCATAGGGTTAACGAACCCCAGTTCATAAATGGCGCGGCAAATGTCTGCCGAAACGCCTAATTCTTCGAAAGTCTTCATTAAAAATCTATCAATCTTGTTTTTAAGGCTGCAAAGTTACGAATTTTTCTTGTATTATTTGCGTATGTTATACACTTTTCTTAACTTTGTGTTATGAAAATAAACTTAAAAATGATTATAACCATGAAGAAGACATTTCTTTTACTGTCAGCAATGTTGCTGACAGCATCTTTCGCTATGGCTCAGAATTGGAAGCCTGCAGGCGATAAAATCAAGACCCAATGGGCAGAACAAGTTAGCCCTACCAATGCTTGGGCAGAGTATCCCCGTCCTATTATGGAACGTGCTGATTGGAAAAACCTGAATGGTTTGTGGAGCTATGCCATCAAGGCTAAGGGTGAGGCTATGCCCAAGAGTTGGGATGGTGAAATTCTTGTTCCATTTGCTGTAGAATCAGCTCTCTCAGGTGTTGGCAAGCGTGTCAAGGAAAACGAGGAGTTGTGGTATCAGCGTACTTTTGATGTGCCAAAAACTTGGACTGGTAAGCGCGTTCTGCTGCATTTCGGTGCTGTTGACTGGAAAGCAGATATTTGGGTAAACGGCATGAACGTAGGTTCTCACACAGGTGGCTATGTGCCTTTCTATTTGGATGTGACTGATGCCCTGAATGCTCGAGGTACCAATCAGTTGATCGTGCGTGTGTGGGATCCAACCGACAAGAGTTTTCAGCCTCGTGGAAAGCAGGTAACTAACCCAAGTGGTATCTGGTACACTCCAGTAACTGGTATTTGGCAGACCGTTTGGCTGGAGCCAGTATCTGAGGCTCATATCGCCAATCTGAAGACTACTCCTGATATCGACAACCATCAATTGCAGGTAGAAGTTCAAACGGAAGGCTTGAATGGCAAAGGCTATCAGGCTAAAGTAAGCGTGTTCGATGGCCAAAAACTGGTAGCTGAAGGTGCAGCTGTGAACAACTTGCCTGTACTTGTTCAGATGCCAGCAGATGCCAAGTTGTGGACCCCAGATTCACCTTTCTTATATACTATGAAGGTTAGTTTGCTAAAGAATGGTGTTGAGGTTGATAAGGTAGATAGCTATACTGCTATGCGTAAGCTTTCAACTGGTAAGGATAAGAACGGCATTATGCGTTTGCAGCTCAACAATAAGCCTATTTTTATGTATGGTCCATTGGATCAGGGTTGGTGGCCTGATGGTTTATACACTGCTCCTACCGATGAGGCTTTGAAATATGATATCCAGAAAACCAAGGACTTTGGTTATAACATGATTCGCAAGCACATCAAGGTAGAACCAGCTCGTTGGTACACCTATTGTGACCAGTTGGGTATCTTGGTTTGGCAGGATATGCCAAGTGGTGATAGAAATCCTCGTTGGCAGAACAAGGAATATTTTACTGATACCGAACTGCATCGCAGTGCTGAGAGCGAGGCTAACTATCGCAAGGAGTGGAAGGAAATTATGGATGCCCTCTATAGCTATCCTTGTATTTCTGTATGGGTACCATTTAATGAGGCTTGGGGACAGTTCAAGACTCAAGAGATTACGAAGTGGACCAAGCAGTATGACCCATCTCGTCTGGTGAACCCAGCCAGTGGTGGTAATTTCTATCCTGTGGGTGACATTCTTGACTTACACAATTATCCTCAACCAGATATGTACCTCTACGATGGTTCTCGTGTGAATGTGCTGGGTGAATATGGTGGCATCGGACGCGTAATCAAAGAGAACATTTGGGAACCAGACAGAAACTGGGGCTATGTACAGTTTAATACGGAGAAAGAAGTGACGGATGAATATCTGAAATATGCTCAGATGCTGAAAGACTATATTCCAAAAGGCTTCTCTGCAGCAGTTTATACTCAGACCACCGATGTGGAGATTGAGGTGAATGGTTTGATGACTTATGACCGTAAGGTGATTAAGCTCGACGAGGCCCAGCTAAGGCGTATGAATTCAAGCATTTGCCATTCATTGGATAATGAATAATAAATTTATGAAAAGATTATTTATTGCATCAATAGCACTTTGTGTGGCTTGGAGTGCGTCTGCACAGAATGATTTTAAGTTGGCTTCTCCGAATGGAAGGGTAACGACTGAAATTGAACTTGGAGGGCAACTTACTTATTCTATCTCGTTAAATGGCGAGGAGCTGATGAGTGATTCACCTATCGGTATGACCTTGACAACAGGTGAAGTATGGGGACAGAATCCTAAGTTGAAGTCTCAGAAAAGACAGAATGTTGATCAGATAATACCTTCTCCAATGTATCGTGCTAAGGAACTTAAAGAAAACTACAATGCTCTGACACTGACATTCAAGGGCGATTATGCGGTGGAGTTCCGTGCTTATGATGATGGCATTGCTTATCGATTCTCTACCACCCGTAAGGCGCCATTTGTGGTTAAAGAAGATAATGCCAGTTTCAACTTTGACGACGATGCAACAGTGATTGCTTCCTATGTTACTGCTGGTAAGGATGGCGATTTCACTTCTCAGTTTGGTAGTTCGTTTGAGAACATCTATAGCGTTGGTAAAATAAAGGAGATGAAAAAGCAACGTCTGACTTTCCTGCCTGTATGGGTGGATTGTGGTAAAGACGGTAAGGTTTGTCTTACAGAAACTAACCTCGAAAGTTATCCTGGCTTGTATCTCTTGGCTCAAGGTAATGAAACATTGCGAGGTGTGAATGCACCATATCCCAAGACCATGAAGCAGGGTGGGCATAATATGTTGCAGGAGCCAGTAAGCGAAGGCGAAGATTATATTGCCAAGATTTCAGGCCCTCGTACATTCCCTTGGCGTATAGCGGTTGTGGCTAAGGAAGATAAAGACATTGCTGCCAGCACATTGGGATATCAATTGGGTGACCCCAACAGGTTATCTGATTATAGTTGGATAAAGCCTGGTAAGGTGGCTTGGGATTGGTGGAACGATTGGAATATCTCTGGTGTTGATTTTCGAGCAGGCATCAATACTGAAACTTATAAATATTACATTGATTTTGCTGCTCAGAAAGGGATTGAGTATGTGATTCTCGATGAAGGTTGGGCTGTAAACTTGAAGGCTGACTTACTGCAGATTGTACCAGAAATAGACCTGAAAGGAATTGTGGATTATGGCAAGCAGAAAGGCGTGGGCATTATCCTTTGGGCTGGTTACTATGCTTTCAATCGTGATATGGAGAATGTGTGCAAGCATTACTCAGATATGGGTGTCAAAGGCTTCAAGATAGATTTCATGGACCGTGATGACCAGCTAATGACTGAGTTTATGTATCGTGCTGCTGCTACCTGTGCCAAATATCATCTGTTGGCCGACTTTCATGGAACCTATAAGCCTTCTGGATTGAACCGTACTTACCCCAATGTCATCAATTTCGAGGGGGTACATGGTTTGGAGCAGATGAAATGGGAACCTGCTACCTGCGACCAGCTGAAGTATGATGTGACTATTCCTTATATCCGCCAATTGGCTGGACCGATGGACTATACCCAGGGGGCTATGCTCAATGGTGGTATCAGGAATTATCATCCTGTGAATACTGAGCCAATGAGCCAAGGTACCCGTTGCCATCAGTTAGGTTTGTATGTAGTGCTGGATTCTCCGCTCAATATGTTGTGTGATTCTCCTGCGAATTATCTGCGCGAGCCAGAATGTACCGATTTCATCGCTAAGATTCCAACTGTCTGGGACGAGACTCGTATCCTTGACGGTAAGGTTGGAGAGTATATTGTGACGGCCCGCCGTAGTGGCAACACTTGGTATGTAGGTGGCTTGACCAATCGTGAAGCAAGAGACCTGACTATCGATTTGTCTTTCTTGAACGGCAAACAGATGCAGCTCTTCAAGGATGGTGTGAATGCCGATCGCAAGGGTGCTGATTACAAGTTAATCAGTGAAAGAGTAGGTAATAAGTTGCAGATTCACCTAGCTCCTGGCGGTGGATTTGCTGCAAAGATTCAGTAAACTCAAAGCTATCGTCAGCACTATAACTTTTTCTTACGAATTACGAAATATTTAAGATAACGCTTTAATATCATTGGTTAATGCCTTCGTAAGATATTCGTATGTTCGTAAGAAAAAGTACCGAAAGGGGAATAAATCAAGTTAATCCAACATAAAAACACAATACTAATCCAATCACTTCATCGTGCTGAGGCGGCATAAGTTACGGTGCTGATTATCAGCAGTAATTGAGTCCGCACCAGTCCTGCGGTATCGGACTGCCAGTCAGACACCAAAAGACTGCCAGTCAGACGCTGAAGGACTGTTGGTCAGACACCAACTGACTATTGGTCTTATAGCATCAGACCAGTAGGCTTATGCCATAGGACTGATTGTCAATTGCTTTGTGACTGACAGGCAGTTGCCGTCTGACTAACTTAGCTGGCAGTATAGAGCCTTATTGGTAATTTGTATTTGAGTGGCGTTAATCCTTATTGTTTAAAATTGCAGCCTATCATAGGTGCTATCATGCACATTTTTGAGGCTTTCCGCTTCATTTTCTTACGAACTTACGAACATCTTACGAAGAGAAAGAGTATTATCTTCATTTCCTATTAAGAATATTCGTAAGATCGTAAGAAACTTTATAGTTAGTTAAGCATTGCATGGTGAAAGGTTGAGAAAGAATTAAATACCCATCAATTCCTTGGCATAAGCTACAGCCTCCTCATTCGTATTGAATATTTTCAGGATGTTATATGATATGTTGCTGCGAAGTTCACGATTATAGTTTATGTACATGTAGTCATAGCTACTATTCCAAAGATTTCCGCCAAGAGGCTCAACCAGCTTTATTACCAACTGAGTGTACATTCCTGAACCCCAATTCATTGCAAGGTGGCAGATATTATTTGCTTTTTCTGCTGGAATAATTTGCTTTTCTGTTATTATCCTTCCGTCTGCTTCATCATAAGTATAAGGTGAATGGACAAATAATTCTATTTTATTCTTCGTTGAATACCTCATCCATCTTTCGTAAGTCTCAAAGTCGAATTGTGCGCTACAATACAATTCATTATTATCAAACCAGAATGAAGTTGGATAATAGTTTATCCACTTGTTTGACTTGTCACTGCTTATCTGTACAGGCTCAAATCTTAAACTTGCTTTGTTTTTAGGCTCGTCGTTTGATAATACATAGGAGTAATGCTCAAAGAATTTGTCTTCCACAAAATTTTTGAATTCTTTTTCTGACATGTAATTGATAGAATTATTATAATCTGACCATGCAGGTGAATTTAATAATCCTCCTTCTTTTTCTTCCTTACTGCAAGCACTCAGGCACAATACCATCAAAAAACTCATCAATACTGTTTTCTTCATAGTTCTTTTTCTTTTTAAGTTATACATTAGTTTCCGCATCTCTTGCCTATAAATGCCGAAATGCGGAAACATTGCATGGTGAAAGGTTGAGAAAGTATTAAATGCCCATCAATTCCTTGGCATAAGCTACAGCCTCCTCATTCGTGTCAAATACTTTGAGTTCTGTATCGAAAGGATAATTTCGAGAAACACGCTCATAAAACATATAAATACGATAATATTTTGCTTCATTGTTAATATCGCTGAACAAAGGCTCGTTAAGCTTAATATCTAATCCCAATAATTCGTTGGATCCATATTTGCTTAACCCCATCTGATATGATATGCCCCATTTCTCCGCTGGGAGGATTTCGTTGACTGTAGTCAGAATTCCATTCTCTGGGTTATATTTATAGCCTGAGCGGACAAATACTTCTACCTCATGAGTTTCGGAAAATTCATGCCATTGCTGATAAGTGGTAAAATCCATTTGAGGAGTGCAATACATCAAATCATCATCGAACCAGAATGATATAGGACAGTATTTCAACCATTCACCTTTCAAATCGTCCTCATAGATTGTTGGAGGTGGTGATAACCTCGTGTAAGCCACAGGTTCATCATTTGACAAGCCATAGGATTGAAACCTGAATATATTGTTTCTAACATATCCTATGAAATCTGATTCTTGTATGTAATTCATATAATTCAAAGGATGGTATCCACCATTCAGAACGATTTCGGCATCGTCGCTGTCACTACAAGAGGAAAGGCACAATGTCATCAAAACACTCATCAATACTGTTTTCTTCATAGTTCTTTTTCTTTTTAAGTTAAACATTAGTTCCCGCATCACTGCCTATTAAATGCCGAAATGCGGAAACATTGCATGGTGAAAGGTTGAGAAAGTATTAGATACCCATCAATTCCTTGGCATAAGCTACAGCCTCCTCATTGGTATCAAATACTTTGAGCTCTGTATCAGCAAACATCAGCTCTTCTGCCAGCTGCAATTCTGGCAAGAGCGATGAAGCATCGGTTTGCCTGTCAATGCAGGAAATACAGAATAGCATTAAGTAGAGCAAAAGATTATTCATCTTTTTTAGAAAACCGCTAATAGCACACCTATTAGAATGATATATCTTAGCAACTTGCCTAAAAACATCGCAGTGATGGTAATGGGCAAGTTGCTTCTCATCAGGCCCAGGGCAACGGCTATGGGACCACCAATGAAAGGCAAAAAAGCGAAGAACGCCATCCAGGCACCTTTGCCTTGTAAGAATATCTGTGCTTTCAATACATGCTTCTCTTTGATATGGAAATATCTCTCAATCCATTCCATCTTTCCCAAGCTACCCAACCAATAACAAGTCATGCCTCCTAAAGTATTACCGATGGTAGCAGCTATGAGAATGCCTATAGGACTCAATCCCAATGATAGTAAACCCGTGAGCACTAGCTCGGAGCTAAAAGGTATGAGACTACCCGCTAGAAAAGCTGTGAGTAGCATGCCAATATACCCCCAGTCAGTCATAAGTTGAACAAATGCATCCATAATTAGTAGAGTAGGTGGATAAGAAATACTGGTATTGAGCAGAGAAGTACCAAGATGAAGATGATGTTTGACCATTTGCTATCGGTGAGTGTGGCATAATGACCATACAAGATGCAAAGGCAAACCAGTACTATAGGTAATAATTGCCTGACTTCAAATGGGAATAAGAACATCAAGACAAACGTTGCTAAAGTGATGTTAATGATATGAAACAAATAATAGCGTGCTTGTACCTTTTCATCCAATGCATTTGATAACGTGTGGGTGGCACTGATCAAGAAGACAACAAACAGGCATCCCAAGGTAACGATAGAAGATGGTTGGATACTCTCTAAAATGGTATTACCTAAAGTGATGGGCTTAGCTGCGAGGACAAGAAAACTATCCCATTGGTTGGTCAGAAACATATAGGTGGCATAGGCTCCAATGGGGATTGACCATCCAAAGATGGAGGCAATGAAACTCTTGATGTTCAACCCTCTGAACTTGAAACACGCATACCAAATTAAAGGAATAAGCCATACCAAAATCGGTACCAATAGGCATGCGACTCCCCAAATCATAAAGGCATGAAACAACAAGCCTGATGTACGTTCAAGTTGGAAGCTACTGAAATATAAAAACAATGAAGCTAGGAAACACAAAGCAACTATATTGCCTTCATAAATAGCGTGTATTTTGGGAGAAACGCCTATCAGTATCATGAAAATAACAGTCTGGAAGGTTGCCCTTAAACGAATGATGGCAAAGCTTTTGTTAAGTACAACCAACAGGTAGCCAATTAGGGCATACATTGCATATGCACCAATCGTTTCCAATAGTCCTGCTACGGGTCGAATGATGTAACCAACTGACCATAACAAGACTGAAATCAGGATGCTTGCCGTAAGGCTCAGCTGGTGAGTAACTATTTGTTTTTGAAATCTCCTAACCAAGATCTTTGCCTATGTCTCTACGATTATATTTTCCTTCAAACTCAATCATACTGGCAGCAAAGTAACTTTGCTTCAGTGCTTCCTCACGAGTTTCACCATAGGAACATACGGCTATCACACGTCCACCAGCTGTAACAGTTTTACCATCTTTGATGGCTGTACCAGCATGGAAGATAATGCTACCTGTCTCTGAAGCCATCTCTAAGCCACTGATCTCAAAACCTTTCTGATACTTCTCGGGATAGCCTCCACTTACTAGCATCACACAAGCTGCACAACGTGGGTCGTGTTCAAGAGTATATTGGTCGAGGTTGCCAGTTTCCACTCCTTCAAACAGTTCTACCAAATCACTCTTAGTGCGAAGCATCACGCTCTCTGTTTCTGGGTCACCCATACGGCAATTGTATTCAATGACATAAGGATTATCCTTTACATTGATAAGACCTAAGAAGATAAAGCCTTTATAAAGTATGTTCTCATCGCGTAAGCCATTAACAGTAGGCTCGATGATGCGAGTACGCACTTTTTCCATAAATGTGTCGTCGGCAAATGGAACAGGAGTCACACTACCCATACCACCTGTGTTGAGGCCCTTGTCGCCTTCACCAATGCGTTTATAGTCCTTGGCTACAGGCAATACTTTGTAATGCTCTCCATCCGTCAAAACGAAAACAGAGCACTCGATACCACTTAAGAATTCTTCGATCAATACGGTAGAACTGGCATCACCAAACATTCCACCTAACATTTCCTTCAGCTCTTTCTTGGCTTCCTCAAGGGTGGGTAATATCAATACTCCTTTTCCTGCGCAAAGACCATCAGCTTTCAGTACGTAGGGAGCCTCCAACTGCTCTAAGAAATGCATACCTTCCTCCAAGTTGGCAGAGGTAACACTCAGGTAACGAGCAGTAGGAATGTTATGACGCATCATAAAGCTCTTGGCGAATTCCTTGCTGCCTTCTAATTGGGCACCTGCCTTCGTAGGTCCAATAACTGCGATATGGGCTGTTTCGGCATTTCCTTTCAAGTAGTCGTAGATTCCTTCTACCAATGGATCTTCAGGACCCACCACTACCATATCAATGGCATTCTTTAGTGCGAACTCACGGATAGCAGGAAAGTCTGTGGCTTTCATCGCTACGTTCTCGCCCACAAGGGTAGTTCCTGCATTACCAGGAGCAATATATAGCTTTTCTACTTTTTTGCTTTGTGCAATCTTCCATGCTAACGCATGCTCACGTCCACCTGAGCCTAACAATAATATCTTCATTTCTTATTAAGTTTTAGAGGTTATCTTCAAAATATTGAGTCATCTTTTCATACAGATGTACGGCATCCTTGCCTGATACTCCATGCTGGTGTCCAGGATATAGGAAGAGGTCGGGTTGTACTTTGGCGTCTACACAAGCCTTGATAAAGCCCAACGTATGCTGAGGTACGCAAGTTCCGTCTTGGTATCCATGCACCATCAGCAGATGTCCCTTCAAATTACTTGCCAAACTCCGCAGGTTGGTTTCTGCATACCCCTCTGGGTTTGTCTGTGGGGTGTCCATATAACGTTCTCCATACATCACCTCATACCATTGCCAGTCGATAACCGGTCCACCAGCCACACCTACTTGGTAAACGTCATTCATGCGCAACATCATGCTGGTGGTCATGTGTCCACCAAAGCTCCATCCATGCACACCCATACGGTTCTTGTCAACATAGGGCAGATTCATTAGGAACTCAGCACCCTTGCGCTGATCCTTGGTCTCTTCCACACCCAAGTGGCGGAAGGTAGCCTGCTCAAATACCAATCCTCGATTTTCACTACCACGGTTGTCTAAACAGAACATCACATAACCCTTGCTGGCCATGTAAAGCTCCCAAGCACGAGCACCATAACGCATAGAAGCAGAGATGTTTTGTGCATGAGGACCACCATATACATATGTCACAGCAGGATATTTCTTATTGGCATCGAAGTTTATAGGCTTGATGATACGATAATATAGGTCGGTCACTCCATCAGCAGCTTTAATGGTGCCCGTTTCTATCTGTGGCAAAGCAAAGTCCTTTAAAGGATCTTCTGCCGTCAAAAGGTTGATGGCCTTAGCCAACCCTTTTCCTGTAGTATCATATACATCAATCTTGCGGGCAATGGAAGGAGTGGCATAGCTGTCAAACAGATAAGAGCCTGAAGCAGATACCTGTGCCCTATGAACACCCTCGCTGTCATTCAGCGTGGTCTTTACACCCGTTTTGACATTCACCTTGTAAATATTTGTCTGCAAAGGGGATACTTCTGTAGAGGCGTAGATGATTTCCTTCTTTGGCTCATTGAATCCCAAGATACCTTGTACTAACCAATTTCCCTTAGTCAACTGAGTTGTCTTGAAAGATTCTTTATAGGTAGAACCAGCTACACTATGTTTCTCTGGATAAACGCTTGTCTGTGTATCCATCAGGTAGAGATGCTTGAATCCATCTCGTTCGCTCTGATAAATAAACTTGGTGTTGTCCCAAGGCAAGAATATAATAGGGTCTTCTGGTTCCACATACTTGGGATGTTCCTCCTCATAGAATACACCCATCAACTTACCCGTCTGGGCATCGTATTGGCATAACTTAGCATGATTCTGATCACGGTTCAGTTCTACAAGCCAAATGCTTTTCTCGTCAGGAGCCCAACTGATATTTGTAAAATAGCGGTCGGTAGGGTCACCCGCATCGAGATAAATGGTTTTACCTGATTTTACTTCATATACGCCAACAGTAACCTTGTGGGAGGTCATACCAGCCATAGGATAGCGGATTGGAGTAAGTTCTGCTATACGGGCATCAATATCTACCAGAGGATACTCGGTTACCATACTTTCATCCATACGGTAAAAAGCCAGCAGGTTACCCTTAGGGCTCCAGAAGGTGCCCTTGTTGATGCCGAACTCATTGCGATGCACACTTTGTCCTACAAGAATACCCTCTGGCTCATCAGTCAGTTGCTTGCCATTGACAAAGAGGTTGTTCTTGATGGTATAGGCAAGATTGTAGCCCTCTTTGCTAAAGTCGGCATTAGCCGCTCCTCTTGGCATCTCCTGCTTCGCCACAACAGCTTCGCTCTTCCAGTCCAAGACATATAAGCCTGTTCGAGTGCGTATAAGCATCTGAGTCTTACCAGGCCATAACAACTGAACATTTTGCAAAGTAGGCACATTTGCATCTAAATTGTTTTTCTTCAATAAGGCAGATACTTGCTCGATGGTCAGCAACTCGGTTTCTTTACCGTTCTTAAGATCTACGGTAGAAATACGATCAATGTCAGGTTTCACCAAAACATCTCCCCACCATTGCAGACCATAGATGTTTTCTGCATAGCGATATGTTTCACCACCTGGAAGCAAATCATCCAGGGTAAGTTGCTTCAAATTTTGAGCCATAAGGTTTCCCATTGTCAAAGATGCTACAATGAGCATCACCATTTTTCTCCAAACATGCTGTATCATATCATTTTCCTTTCTCCTTCAATTCACGTTTCTTCCTTTCTGGATAAGATTCGTTATGAGGCTTTCCATTACCTTTCTTGTCAAATGGTTTTTTGGCACCATCTTTGCGGAAAGGTTTGTCGCCATCCTTACGGAATGGTTTCTTGGCATCATCTTTACGATTTCCGTCTTTACGGAAAGGTTTCTTATCACCCTCCTTGTGGAACGATTTGCGATCTCCTTCTTTTCTAAAAGGCTTCTTATTGCCATCCTTGCGGAACTGTTTTGAGTGTTCTGCCTTCAGCTCAGGATGCAATTTCTCCTCTTCGAGGCGTTTACGCTTGGCTTCTGCTTTTTCATAACGTTCCAGCTCAGCTAAACGATGCTCTTCTGGTGTGAGCCACTTGCTATGGTTGACACGCTTCTTGGGCTTCTCATTTGGATTATCTTCTTTGTTCTTATCCAACTCTTCACCAGCCTCGCGGAAGTGGACATACTTACCCTCAAAAATTTCATATTCACGGAAAGAGCATTCCAAATCTCCATTCAATACGTCAATCTTACGGGTGGGTTTCAAACCAATCTGGTCGAAACACTCGTCACGATAACTTAGTATCCAAGCTTGTCCACCTACAAAAGCGTGCTTGAGTCTTTCGCCAATGGTGGAATACAACCCCAGTATATTGTCTGATGAGATTCTCTCGCCATAAGGAGGATTGGTAATCATTAGTGATTTCTCAGTGGGTTGCACAAAATCCTTGATATCCCTCATCTCGATGTCGATAATACGAGTCATTCCTGCTCGTTTAATGTTACCACGAGCCGTAGCTACCATCTTAGGATTGTTGTCGTAGGCATAAATATGATGCTCAAATTCACGTTCCTGAGATTCGTCATTATAGATGGACTCCATCAGTTCTGCATCGAAATCAGGCCAACGTTCGAAAGCGTAACCCTGTGTTCTGAAGATACCAGGAGCCATATTCTTTGCAATCAGAGCTGCTTCTATAGGAATAGTGCCAGAGCCACACATAGGGTCAATCAAATCAGTCTCGCCTTGCCAACCTGTCATCATAATCAAGCCAGCAGCTAATACTTCATTCAGAGGTGCTTCGCCTGTTTCAGAACGATATCCGCGTCTATGAAGTGACTCACCGGAAGAATCGAGTGAAAGGGTACACTGATTATCATTAATGTGAATATTAAGCATGATGTCAGGGTTCTTTACACTGACGCTAGGGCGTTTACCCTCTTTGTCACGGAAATAGTCGGCTATGGCATCCTTTACCTTATAGCTGACATACATAGAGTGGCGAAACTCCTCACTATGTATGGTAGCATCAACGGCAAAGGTTTGGTCAACAGACAAGTAATTTTCCCATGCCAGGCTTTTTACAGCCTCATAAACCTCGTCAGCATTTTTAGCTTCAAATTGTTTGATTGGTTTAAGGATGCGCAAGGCAGTATGAAGAGAAAAGTTGGTGAGATACATCATGCGCTTATCGCCAGTAAAACTCACCATGCGCTTGCCTATCTCTACGTTTTCCGCTCCCAAAGTAGTCAGTTCCTTTGCCAGCACCTCTTCCAGTCCCTGGAAAGTCTTGGCAATCAATGTAAAGTTCTCGTTATATTGCATAATTCTTAAAATTGTCTATTTCTTTAGCACGGTTTTGGGTAATCCTAGCTCCAGGTCTCACATCTTCCGTAACCCAGATGTTACCACCTACGGTAGCACCCTTACCAATGGTGATGCGTCCCAAAATAGTGGCATTGGAGTAAATAATGACATCGTCTTCCAAAATGGGATGACGAGGGATGCCCTTGATGGGTTTGCCATCAGCATCCAAGGGGAAGCTTTTGGCACCTAAGGTAACACCTTGATATAGTTTTACGTTATTGCCAATCACACAAGTCTCACCTATTACCACACCAGTACCATGATCAATGGCAAAGCTATGACCAATCTGAGCACCTGGATGAATGTCAATACCCGTTTCGCTATGAGCCAACTCGGTAATAATGCGAGGTATCAAAGGCACTCCCAATAGCAACAACTGGTGAGCAATACGATAGTTCGTGATAGCCCTAATTGCAGGATAGCAAGAGATGACCTCGCCGTAATTATGAGCAGCTGGGTCGCCATTGAACATCGCCTCAACATCAGTGGCAAGTATGCGTCGCAATTCAGGCAGAGAAGTCATAAACTTCAATGCCAAGTCGTTGGCCTCATGCTGTTGGCAATCTGTACATTCACAAGTTTCATCGGTATTGTCAAAGCAGAGCCCTGCCAAAATCTGGTCTCTCAACAGGTTGTAGGCTTTCTCGGTATGTACCCCAATATGATATGTGATAGTTCGACTATTCACAGCAGAGTTGCCGAAATAGCCGGGAAAGAGCAAAGTCCTGAACTCCTCCACTAACTGATGGATGGTTTTTGCCGATGGCAAAGGACTCCCATCGGTGTGACGATGGAACAAACCTTGGTAGGATTGGCTATCTGAAAGCTCCTCAACCACGGTGGCCAATGTATCCGAAAAATTACCTACTTGCATAAAATGATGTTTATTAGGTCGCAAAGTTACGGAGAATTATTGGAATAATCCCACAAATGCCCAATCTTTGTGCTCAATAAAATACTTATGCCAACTCGAAATCCAATTGCTTCTTATCCAAGTCTGCTCTTGCCACTTTCACTTTCATCGCATCTCCCAACTGATAAACATGATGCTCTCTGCGCCCTCGCAAGCAATAATTCTTTTCGTCAAACTCATAATAATCATCGTCCAAGTCACGCATAGGAACCAGGCCTTCGCACTTGCTTTCATTCAATTCCACATAGATACCCCATTCGCTGATGCCAGATATCACTCCGTCAAATACTTGCCCAATCTTGTCCTTCATGAATTCCACCTGCTTGTACTTAATGGAGGCACGTTCAGCCTGAGCTGCAACTTCCTCCATCTTACTCGATTGCTCGCACATGCTTTCATACTTCTTTTCATTGGCACTGCGACCCTCTTCTTCCAAATAACGGGTCAGTAAACGATGCACCATCATATCAGGATAACGACGGATAGGTGAGGTGAAATGGGTATAGAAATCGAAGGCCAAACCATAGTGACCAATGTTGGTGGTGCTATAATATGCTTTTTGCATAGCACGAAGTGTAATATTCTCAATCAAATTCTCCTCTTTCTTTCCATGAACATCTTTCAGCAAACCATTGATCGACTTGGTAATATCGTTTCTTGAGCCACTGGTTCTAAGTCTGTAACCGAATCGCGAGATAAACTGCGACAGGTTATCGAGTTTCTCTGGGTCTGGTAAATCATGTACACGATAAACAAAAGTCTTCGCTTTCTTGGCTTTGCCCACTCGTCCAATCCTCTCAGCTACAGTGCGGTTAGCCAGCAACATAAACTCCTCAATCAGCTTGTTGGCATCTTTTGATTCCTTGAAAAATACGCTCAAAGGCTTGCCATTCTCGTCAATCTTGAACTTCACTTCCACTCTGTCGAAGTTGACTGCTCCATCCTTGAAACGTCTTTCTCTCAATTTCTTCGCCATACCATCCAACACCAGTATTTCATCCACATATTCACCTTTTCTGCTTTCAATGATCTCCTGCACTTCCTCATAGCAGAATCTACGATTGCTCCTAATAATGGTATGTACGATACGAGCATTTCTCACGTAGGCGTCTTGATCCATTTCAAAAACAACTGAGTAGGCCAATTTATCCTCATCTGGACGCAAAGAGCAAAGGTTATTACAGAGTTTCTCTGGCAACATCGGGATGGTGCGATCTACCAAATAGACAGAAGTGGCTCTGTTCAAAGCTTCTTTGTCGATGATGTCACCTTCTTGCACATAGTGGGTCACATCGGCAATATGTACACCTACTTCCCACAATCCGTTCTCCATTTTACGAATAGACAATGCATCGTCGAAGTCCTTTGCATCTGCTGGATCGCAGGTGAATGTTAGTACGTTACGGAAGTCTTCTCGCTTGGCAATCTCCTCTTCTGTAATCTCAGTGCTGATTTTCTCTGCAGCTGTTACCACGCGTTTTGGATAAGTGTAAGGCAAACCGAACTCAGCTAAGATAGCATGCATTTCAGCATTGTTGTCGCCTGCAGGTCCAAGCACGTCAATCACTTCGCCAATAGGGTTTTTGAACTCTTCTGGCCATTCCACCACTTTCACCACTGCCTTGTCGCCGTCTTTGCCACCCTTCAGCTTGTCTGTTGGGATGAAGATATCATTGGCGAGAGTACGACTCTCTGTCAACAAGAATGCATACGACTTGTTGACACTCAGTCTTCCTACGAAGGTATCGTTAGCTCGCTCTAAGATTTCTACCACTTCAGCCTCCAACATGTGACGCTTTCGCTTGGCGAAGAAAGCCACTTTCACTTTGTCGCCATTCATAGCGTGTGCAGAGTTTCTTTCGGCTATAAGAATGGGGTCGCCTCCATCGTCAGGGATGAAAGTATTCTTGCCATTGCTCTTGCGCTGGAAAGTGCCCGTCATCTCTACACCTCTGTTATTCAACTTATAGCGATGCTTACTCGACTCCTTGATAAAGTCATCTGCCATGAAGTCATACAAAATCTCCATACACAACATTTTTAGCGGATGGGTAGTTAGCCTCAAAGTATCGAATATGTATTTCTGGGGCAACTCTTCAGTAGGGTGTTGTTGGAACAATGCCAATAACAATTCAGTAAGCTGTTTCTTGTTCATGCGCTTACCCGCTTTCTTTTCTTTCGGTTTGCTCATAGTATATAGATTTTATTTGATGGGTTTCGTATATTCATTAGCTATTAGCCAACTGTAGAATGTCTCTTGCCAAGAGCCATTAGGTGTGTTCTTGTCTGCTGAAGGGCCTCCTCCAAATAAACCACCCGTCTTGTCGCCATAGATGTGCAATTCAGCATCCACACCAGCTTTCTTCCATTCCATAAACAATGCCAAGCAACCAGCGGCTACACTGGGATGGTCGGCATGTACACCAATAAACAACTTAGGAGCTTTTTCTGGTACAATCACGTCATCCAATGCAGGACCGTAGAGTGAGCAGAGGAAAGCAGGCATCAGCTCAGGAGTTGCTTTTACTGTGGCATTTACCGCTACACCACCACCAGCTGAAAAGCCCATAAAGCCAATCTTATCTGGATCGATGCGCCATTCCTTAGCATGTGCTTTAACTATCTTCATCGCCTCCAAAGCATCGTTCAAGGCATTATCGATATCAGGGTCTCCGTCTTTCAAAACGGAAGGGTTGGCATTGGCGTTCTTGATGATGTCAAACTCATTGACTGTAATCCTATGAGGCAAGCCCTTGCTGGTATCCACCTTGCTCATATCAGGGAATCCATTTCTTAAGCGATATTTTAAGCCAATAGCGGCTATGCCTCTGGCATTCAGCCAACGGGCAATATCTTGGAATTCACTTTGCCAAGAGAGAGATACTAAACCGCCTCCAGGACAAATGATTACAGCTGTGCCAGTGGCCTTGCTCGATTCTGGTAAGCTAATGGTGAGGGTAGGGTCGTTCACTTTCTCATACATCGTCACCTCGCCGATATCATTGGTATGCACAACCTCATTATTAGTAATAGGTTGGTCATAAAGGCGCATGGTCTTCATCTTGTCGAAGCCCTTTTGGGTAATCTCCCAACCCTCGAAATCGTTGCCCTTATCGCTATAACGGAATAAGTTTTCATACTGCTTTTGACCTTTTAACTGATAGTCGAGCCAAGTTCTTGCCATTTGGGCGAAGGTGCCACCTTGATGCTGATGATATGTTGCCAAATGTCCAACACTAGGATAGGTGGCAAGCACCACAGGCACATGGTTGATTTGCTTATAATCGTCTCTGCCATTGGGAGCTGCATCGTCTTCTTTACCACCTAACATATAGATTATAGGTGTGGTGAGTTTCTGCAAGTCTGCTTTGGTAATCATACCGTCGAGGGCACTTCCGGGTTGGAAAGCTCCCGTGTTCATACCTACCACAGTCTTGATGCGAGGGTCGCCTAAAGTGCCCATTACCAATGCCTGGATACCTCCACAAGAATAGCCCATAGCGGCAACATTGTTGGTATTTACTGTTTGATAATAATCGCTTCCAACTTTCTGGTTTTCTTTTTCCAACCAATTTAAAGCTTTGTTTATCAGCGATTTGGCATCGTTTGTCTTGAGGCTTGACTGCTTGTCGTCTATTTCCCAAATTTTCGCTTCTTCAGGATCTTGCTCTTCGCTCCATTGCCCTACTGCCATCAGCACATAGCCATGCGAGGCAATCTCTGTCAAGAACTTAGCATAAGGTTGCGAACTTCTGTAGCATCCTCCATTGCCAAAGAGTACCACAGGCAAAGCACCTTCCACTTTACTTGACGAATGGATGTCAGCAGGTTTATAGATGGTGAAGCCAGGCAATCCTTCATCGTCTATCATCACGGCTTTATAAGGGCCTGAGCCTCCTCCGTCCATCATCGCACTATGCTTCGTCTGAGCATGCATACTTGTCAAGCAAGTCAGCATCAATGTCAAAACAATTAAAAACCTGTTCATAGTCAATTCTTGGTTTATTACTTTTGCAAAGATAGTGAAAGTTGGGTAAAAAAACAAGAAAGAACTATTATTCCAATAGTCCTTTCAAGTTCTTCTCAAAGATATTACGTTCCACAATACGATAGTGTGGTTGATAAGCTTGCTCGTATGTTTCGCTATGATGCACAGCTTCTTCCTGTTCGCTACATTCCTTGAGTAATTGCTTCAGATTTTCTGACGAACTTACAGGAATCTGTTTTTCCTCTATCACCTTCACGATATTTGCCCATTGATCAACCCATTTATCTGGGCGAGGCTTTACATGGTTGGCACTTTCCACAAAGGCATCGAGCAATTTTTCGGCGCTGATTTTACCATCAGAAACAGCATTGAGGTAAATTCTTATATATTTGCCCTCACTTCCTGTTAGCTCATAGTAAGCTCCAGAGTTTTCTGATGCTTGAGCCATCTCATTCATCAAGTAATTTCTGGCATTCTCTATATTGGGTATCATGTGCCCAGGTCCAAATCGCTCTTGGTAGAAACTCTTATAGACATCCTGCAAGGTGGCTTGCGGATATTGACTAATCAACGTTCTCACAGCTACCTCAATGCGTTTACTCTCAGAGTTTTCCGAGCAACTTCCAAAACATACTGCCAAAATTGCCATAATAACGGTTATCCTCTTCATCTCATTACTTATTAGAACTCGAGCCGAAATTAGCTATTTTTTCTTTAAAAAAGAAATCATAAATGAAAAAATGACAGAAAAAGGATGACTATATGCACAATTCGTCTTTTACTTCAAGCTGATGCACTGTTATGATAAGGCTAATGCGTGGATAGGTTAAAGCCCCCTTAAAAATTCTCTAGAGAATTTCATTGCTTGCTTGAAGTAAACGGGTCGCTTACTTGGGCTAAATGCAAAAATTCTCGAGAGAATTTTAGAGCCTATCAGGGGCGTTCTTATTTTGAGCTTTTTACAAATGTGTCATTCCTTCCAAGCAGAATACCTTTTCAAAAGGCATTTCATTTCACATGGATTATAATTCTTGCCACCTAAATAGGCTTAGAACCCCAAAATCAACGGATAGTTCAAATTTAATAAGGTAATGTCATTTTTTGTTTGTATATTTGTGCAAACTTAAAAGAATATGGTTATGGAGAAGAAGACAATTATGTTAGGTAGTTTTGTGGCCTTGTTTAGTATGTTCCTGTGTTTGTCGAAGGCTCATGCACAAAATGATGTAGATGCTATTCGAAATCACTATTATGCTGTAAAACAGCGTATTGAACAAATGGAGGCAGTGCAGTTGCCATCTGAATATTATCAAGTGAAGGTAGCTCAGAATTTGCCTGGAACAGGAGGTCATGAGGAGGTGGTAAATATGTATTATGGTGAAAGGGATGACCACGAAATATGGCCTTCTCATTGGTTGGAGTTTGTGACCATCCACTATAACTTCGCCGTTCGCGAGTATTACGAGGAATATTTATATAACGAAAATGGCGACATTGCCTTCATCTTTGCCAGTAATCCAGATGTGGAGTTTGGCTCTTTGTATGAGTTTCGTCTTTACTTTTATGATGGTGGTTTGATTAAAGTGAATATTAGGCGTCACACTGTCGATAAAACCGATTACATTCAAGTATATGATGGCGATGAGATACCTCAAGAGTATCAATCTTACTACAATGAATTTGCAAATCGCGTTAAGATCATTCGCATTCTCTACAATGCTGTAGATGAAGGCAAAAGAAGTTGAAGAATTGCCCTATAATCATATTGCAACTCTTTAGGGATAATGCTGAAAGAAGAAAAAAAGCTCCTCTGGAAACACCAGAGGAGCTCGCCTATATATAAAGATAGGTATTATCTATCAACAGCAGTAAAGTATGGAGCTACATCACCATTCTCCTTGGTGATATACACATCCATCTTAGCACCATTGGCCTCACCTACAAACTTATAGTCGGTGCCTTTGGAAGTCTTACGACTACCAACGCTTACGGCCTTTGTGCCATTCATCATAGGATAAGTAGAGATGGCGGCATCGAAGATAGCTGTTTCTTCAGCTGATGGAGCTTGCTGAGCAGAATAATCAGCCAACACCTCATTCTTGCCCTCCATTAAACCTAAGTCGATCAACACACGGTCAACAGCTGCTGGCATCTTGTCCATCAATGAACTACGAACACCTACTGAAGCAGGGATTTGTGCCCCAGGAATGGCCTTCTTCAAGTCGCCCAAGCTCTGCTTGATGCCACTACTTCCACTGGTGCAGAAAGGCACTACCTTCTTACCTTTGAAGTCCACATTGGCCAGTAAAGTCTTGACAGGCTGAGCGTAAGTGCCAAACCACAGAGGATAACCCAAGAAAATAACGTCGTAATCAGCTAAGTTGGCCTTCAGGGGCAACAGCTCTGGCAATACATTACCAGCTCTTTCCTCTCCTGAACGTTTAATAATCTCGTCATATACAGTAGAATAAGGCTCCTTCAACTGAATAGCCTCAATGTCGGCACCGGTCTTCTGCTGGATGTATTCAGCAACTTGTTTAGTGGTGTTAGTAACAGAAAAATAAAGCACAAGTGCTTTCTTGGTAGGCTCTTCAGAAGATTGAGCCTGAGGCTTTGATGTGCAAGCCGTAATGAACAAACCTGCCATCAGCATCATAAATAACTTTTTCATTTGTCTAAACGTTTTTAAAGATTATTGTTCATTTTGCCTGCAAAATTAGAATTTCTCATATAAGTTGATATCTTATCGTACTAACATTTAATCTTTTTTTACTATCTTTGCCAACATATGAAACGAATAATTATCATAAGCGTCATTTATGTAGTGCTTTGTGCACTATATTTCACCAATGCCCACTTGCCCAGCAAGTTGACTTACCCTGTAGCTTTCTTAGGGGTAATGGCCCTTATTGACTACAAGCACATTGGTATATGGATGGCTTGCGGACTGGTGTTCTCTGCCTTGGGCGATTGGCAAGGCACACAGGGTTATTTCTTGGGCCAAATGTGTTTCTTTGGCTTGGCACATCTGGCTTATATTGGCTATTTTATCAGTAGAATCAAAAGAAAAATGGGAGGGAAAAATGCCATCTGCTTTGCTATTCCTTGTATGATAATAGGAGTATTCGCTATTATCAAGGTGGTGCCTATGGCTCCTCCTGGTATTATTCAGATAGGCGTAAGCATATATTGTTTACTGATATTGACGATGTTATGGTCGGCTCTTCAGCAAAAAGACAAATGGTTTGCTTTAGGAGCTATTTTGTTTGTCATCTCTGACTTTATTTTGGCTTGGAATAAATTCGTTAGTGCAATAGATTATGCATCGTGGTTCATTATGGTGCCTTATTATGGAGCTCAGTGGTTTTTCTTTGTAAGGGCTACAATCGTTGCATTAAACGCTTGCTCATGTACTTCACAGGATAAATGACTGATAGGAAGCCAACTACAAGAACTGTGATGAAAATCAGCAAGATATCCGTAAAATTTACACTCACAGGATAAGCATCCACGATGAAGTTGTTGCCCAAGGAAATGATGCCGAAATGATGTTGTATCAAACAAAGCACAATGCCAATCACAATACCGATCAAGGCTCCAAAAGCGGCAATCAACCAACCTTCCAGCATAAAGATTCGTTCAATGAGGCGATTGCTTGCACCTAAATTTCGCAAAGTCTGGACATCTTCTCTCTTATCCACGATTAACATGCTTAACGAGCCAATCACATTGAAGGTGGCGATGATGAGTATGAAGGTTAGAAAAAGGTAGGAAATGAACTTCTCAATCTCCATGATATTAAAGACATCGGCTTGTTGCTCATAGCGATTCTGCACTTTGAAGTCAATTCCAAGTATTTCTTTCATCCTGCTTTGCACTTTACTTTCATTAGCTTTAGCATGCAATTTCAACTCTATTGCACTTACCTCATTACGATAGCCAAACAGTTTGCGGGCAAAAGTCAAGCTGGTAAGGATATAGCGAGTATCATATTTCTCTTGATTGACTAGAAATACAGAGCCAGGCGAGTGAAGATAGTCTTTGGCAAAAGCAGCACTGGGGTTGGCAATGTTCACCTTGACATTGTGCTTAGGGGCAATTATGGGCAAGGCATCAACAAACTGTAAACCAGTGCCTAAGGTAGAAGCTACACCCATGCCTAAGATGCCGTATTCCACCCCTTCCTCATGCAATAGGAATCGTTGGCTTCCATAGAGAATATCATCGAAGTTAGTGAGTAGCTCAAAGTTGTCTTCCACTCCTTTTATGACCACCATCAGTTGTTCGTCTTTATATTGCGCCATCGCATTTTCCTCAATTGTCTGCATGGATAACTCCACCTCTGACATGCTGATAACCTGTTGGATGCGAGGGTCATCAGGACTGAATACCTTGCCTTGTGAAGTAGTGATTCTCAGTTGTGGGTCGAATGCTGTAAACAAGCCTTCCACCATCTCATGGAAACCATTGAATACCGAAAGGGTACAAACCATAGCGAGGGTGGCAAGGGCCACTCCGCATACTGAAATGGCGGAGATGATGTTAATGGCGTTGTGCTTCTTCTTTGAAAAGAGGTAACGCTTAGCAATATAAAACTCAATGTTCACTGTTCAAATAGTCTTCCTCTGGACCTTCAGGCGACTTATATCCATCACCTTTTGCTTCTTTGATCAGATTGTCGATATGTTCAGCATAATCGAGCGAGTCATCCACAAAGAACTTCAGTTCTGGGATGATACGCAACTGATGACGCACTCTTTGCCCCAAGTCATAGCGAATGGTACGCATGTTGGTGGTGATATTCTTCAGCAACTCAGGTGCTATCTCAGAAGGGAAGATGCTGAGATACACCTTGGCGATACTCAAATCAGGGCTGATGCGTACGTTACTTACAGACACCAACACACCATGTGTGCCTTGTGTCTGTCTCTGAAACAAGTCACTTAATTCTTTTTGAATCAAGCGAGAAATTTTATTCTGTCTTGTACTGTCCATTTTTCTTTATTCTTTTAATATTTGCACAAATATAGTGAAATTTGGTGATAATCCCAAATTCAGTTTGCAGTTACTTCAATCACTTTACTACTGGTGCTATAAGCGGAGAAGAGGTTGAGGCCCACTTGCATTAGGTATTCACCCGAGTAAGTCTTGGGCTCGGCATATTGCCCTCCTCGGGCATTGGGCATGCGGTTGATTTCTTGCACCTTGTATTGCTTCTGAGGGTCAAGACCTTGCAATTTCACTGGCCATACGGTTTCAGCATAGCGAGGATGGATGTCGAAAGCAAAGACTACGGCTTTGTCTTGGTTCTCGCTGACATACATGGTGGAAGTATGATTACCCACGTAAGGAGAAACCAAGCGATACATGTCACCATCCAGAATTACAGGTTTTAAGGTATTGTAGTTGTGTATGGCTTGTTTACAGAAAGATGCCTCGTTTTCGTTCAAACCAGAGAGGTTGATGTCGAAGCCCAACTTGCCCATCATCGCCACATCCGTACTGAACTTGATGCTGGTGTTGCGATTCCAAGATGTGACATGTGAACAGATTACTTTGGAAGGGAATACCTGAGAATAGCCCCATTGGATATACAAACGCTCGATAGGGTCTGTATTGTCACTTGCCCAAAATTCGGTGAAATACTTCAAAGCCTCGAAATCAGTACGGCCACCACCACCAGAACAGAGCATCATTGGCAAGTTAGGATACTTGGCTTTTACTCTTTCCAATATCTTGTAAAGCCCACGCACATGTTCAATATACAAATGTGACTGCTTCTCTTTCAGGTAGTATGAGTAGATATTGGTAATCGGGCTATTACAATCCCACTTGAAGAAAGCGATTTCAGGGTACTTTGTCATCAGGTTATCTAATACACTAAAAACGAAGTCCTGTACTTGAGGGTTACTCAAATCAAGCACCAACTGATTGCGGAAATAATACTCGTCACGATTAGGCAGATGAATTACCCAATCGGGATGCTTTTCATACAACTCACTTTTGGGGTTCACCATCTCAGGCTCAATCCAGATGCCAAATTTAACGCCTTGCTTCTTTGCGGCTTCTGTGAGATAGCCCACACCATGAGGTAACTTCTCCTGAATCTCCGTCCAATCACCCAAACCCTGATGGTCGTCATTGCGAGGATACTTGGTACCAAACCATCCGTCATCCAGCAAGAAGATATCCAAACCAAAAGACTTTGCTTCACCCATCAGGTTAACCAGTTTCTCCTCATCGAAGTTGAAGCTAGTGTTTTCCCAATTATTTAATAAGGTGTAACGAGTCTTTTCGCCATCCTTCACCTGATACTTAAGAGCCCAACGATGGAAGTTCCTGCTTGCCTCACCTATACCATTATAACTATAGGTAAAGTAGAAATCTGGTGTTCGGAATACCTCATTGGGATTCAGCTTATAAGCTGATGCGTAAGGGTTGATACCTGAAATCACACGCAAACCACCCAGTTGGTTTACCTCGAAGGTAAATTGGAAATTGCCTGTCCAACCAATGGAGCCCAAAATTACCTCACCCTCAGTCTCACTGGCTTCATCTCCCAAAGCCAATTGGAAGAAAGGTGATATAAACATATTGGCACGACTACCCAACTTGGAGTCAATGACCTTCTTACCATAATAGAGTGGTTGGGTGGAAGGACGTGCTTCCTCTGCCCAGTCGCCACTATATTCCGTCAAGAAATAATGTGCATTGTTGAAGTGGAGCATCGAAGATGCATACTTCTGCAATTCTATAGGCTTTTTCTCTTGGTGACTGATTTCTGTGAATGTCTTAATGAGGTTCTCATGGGCATATGCCACATAATGCAAAGTCACCGTTACAGGATATTTGTCGTCTTGTAAGGTCATGATAGTTTCAGAAACACCATCAGAAACCTGCTTCGCCTCATGCGATTGATATTTCAACAACAATGAAGAGTTGAAGTCATTGTGCACTACATGGATGGCAGGCTCGAAATAGTCCTCCATACCATGCGTAATGTATGCCTCAGTGCCCAAGGACAATTGCGAGAGATCAGTTTGTGGATGTAAACGCTTGCCCAAATAGCTTTGGTAAAGCCTGCCATTATCGCCCACTTGAAACACTAGACTCAGGGCGTCAGTATCAATCTTTATTGCTGTTCGTGTTGCTGCAATCAACCATAGAGGCAAGCAACAAAACCATATTATCACGGTAATTCTTTTATTCATATCTTTTCAGCTTTTCTCTTTTTAATTTGCAAGGCGATGATGGCTATCACACCTATCAATAATAGGACCATAGCGATGTATGCGATAGTCTCAGTCACATGGATGCTCTGTGGGTCGAATGTCATCTGGATGGTATGCGAGCCTGCTGGGATGAAGAGTGTACGCAATACATAATCGGCACGAGCTAACTCCACAGGCTTCCCATCAATGGTTGCATGCCAACCATCAGGATAATAGACTTCTGAGAAGACGGCCACACCATTTAATGGGTTCTCAGAGTGATAAGTCACACTATTGGGTTCGTATGCCGTCAGTTCTATTATGGCATCCTTCCCCACGTCGAGAGTGGTGACATTATGTAAAGCCTCCTTAAACTGATTATCTACCACTGCGGTGAGGTAGGGGTGCACCTCTTTCAGTTTGTCAAGCTCCTCATCGGCATTCGCCACATAGTTCACTTCATCCACAAACCACGCATTACCGAAGGCGTATGGATTCTCCACAGGCATCTCTCCCTCTTTAGTAGGTAAGATGAAATAACGGGTGTTGAGCATGTTCAGTGCATTGAACTTGTTGTGATCCACCTTTTCCATATCACCACCAGCCTCGACCATTGCTTGGTAAGCCACTTGCAACTCATTCTTTAAGCGAGTTTCAATCAACTCGTTATACCTACGCAATTTAGCTGCATGATAGCCACCTACATTTTTATGCCAATATGAAGTGGTGTTTTCATTGAAAGGATTGCCCACGCTAAAGTTCAACACACGATAACTCAGGTCGGTATCCGCCAGGATGTACTTATCAGCCTCCGTCTGGGAAAAAGTAGTAGTTTTAATGTCTGGCTCCACAAACTGATTGTCATAAAGGTATCGCTTGTTGATTTGCCACATGTCAAAGAGACATAGCAAGGCAATGGTACCAATCGTCAAGTCTTTATGCAACTTCCCTCTATAGAAAAGGAATAGAATTAACACACCCACCATAACGATAATGAAAGAACGCAAAGCATCTGATGATACCATAGCTGCACGCATTTCACTTAGATTGGCCATGATACCAGCTAACTCGTTGGCGGGAATCCCTCCCTGATCTACGGCATTTTGCAACATTTGTGCTTCTTGAACAGGGATGAAATCGGTAAAGGCGGAAGGGGAGATCCAGATAAGTAAGCTGAGGCCGGCAGTACCTAGTAAACTTACAAGAAAAGCTGGAGTCAATGGTTTCAACAATGATAGCTGCTCTATGATTTTTTTCAATGCTAGCATCGCTAACAAAGGTATAGTAAACTCTGCAATCACAAGGATTGAAGATACAGCTCTAAACTTATTATATATCGGCACAAAGTCGATGAAGAAGTCGGTAGGAGGCATGAAGTTTTTTCCCCAAGAAAGTATTATAGAGAAGATGGTAGTTCCTAAAAGTGCCCATTTCATCGTACCTTTCACAATAAAACAGCCCAAAAAGAAGAGAAACAATACGAAGGCTCCTACATACACAGGACCAGCAGTACCAGGTTGGTCACCGAAATACTGGGGCAATGCACCATACAAACTATTGTACTTAGGGTTCGCCTTGGTCATAGCTGTCTTGTTCTCGTTTATGGCCACCGTGGCACCACCTTTGAAGTTAGGAACTAACAAAGTCAGTGTCTCGTCCACGCCATAGCTCCATTGTGTGATGTATTCTTTTTCCAATCCACCAGTGGCCGATGACCCAGCTCCAAGATGTTGCGTCAATTCGCTTTTACCACGCATGGTCTCTAAACTATAGGTATAGGTATGGTAGAGGTTACTGATATTGATGGCAATGCCCATCACACCTCCCAATGCCAAAACTGCCGAGGCTTTCAGGAACTGAGGCATGGTGTGATTGCGATAAGCCTCCACACCATAAGCAATGACCATAAAAAGCATCACAAATAGGAAATAGTAACTCATCTGTACATGGTTAGAGAGTATTTGCAAGGCAACAAACAAGGAAAAGACGATGCCACCTTGCCAAATTTTACCTCGATAGGCGAGCACCATACCTGCTATTGTTGGAGGGATAAAAGCCAAAGTAACGAACTTCCAGATATGACCAGCAGCTATGAGTATAAAGAAGTAGGATGAGAACGCCCACAACATACCTCCTAAAGCAGATAACCATGCAGACATGCCAAAAGCTCTTAATAAAATGTAAAAACCTAAGAGCATGATGAATACCAATCGCACATACTCAGGCAACCAAAGTTGATAGACATTTTCTACCTGATGCAAAGTATCAGTTGAATTGTAGGAGGGTGAAATCTGATAGGTAGGCATGCCTCCGAACATAGAATTAGTCCAACGGGTACGTTCTCCAGTTCGTTGAAAATACTCACTGGCTTCCTGACCAGCAGCTGCACCAGCCGTGGTATCATGCTGAAAAAGAATTCTCCCTTCGATGTCAGCAGGATAGAAATACACGAACGAGATAACCACAAATGTAAGTATGGAAATGATGTCTGGTATAATCTTCTTCATAAGCTGTTTAATGATAATAATGGTGCAAAAGTAATAAAACTTTGGGGAATAATCACCTACTAAGCCGAACAATTAACGAAAATATAGCAGCTGTCCTAATAATTCCACTCTTTGTTAGAGGAGGTCCCTTTTAGGGTGAGGGATTGTGTTGAGCCTACTCTATCAAATGGTAAACACCACCTACGAGTGCCTTCACCACTCCCTTCATTTCTAAAGAAAAGAGGATGGGGGTGAGCCTGTAAATAGCCATATCGGCCTCCACCGTCAGGTTATTAATGTGCAGATCGCCTCTTGCTTTCAGTATTTTGACAATCAACGTCTCTTCTGGCGTCAAATCTACAAACAGATTGCGTTGAATGGCCTCAGGCTTAACACCTTTTTGTTGCCAACCCATAGCATTGACCAAATCTTCGGCATTGGTAATCAAGGCGGCTTTGTTGTCTCTAATCAAGTTGTTGCAACCTTTCGACATCTCATCATTGATTCTCCCAGGCAAAGTGAAACATTCTCTATTGTAGGTATTTGCCAATGAAGCAGTTATCATTGAGCCTCCTTTCAGAGGTGATTCCACCACAAGAGTACAGTCAGCCATTCCTGCTACGATGCGGTTTCTTGCCACAAAGTTAAACGGATCGGGATTTGTTTTGGGCAAGTATTCAGTTAACAAACCTCCATTGGACAACATATTAATGGCTGTCTGTCGGTGTGCAGGAGGATAGATTCTATCCAATCCGTGTGCCAATACACCCACGGTAGGGAGACCATTGGAGAGAGCTGCACGATGTGAATGGATATCGATGCCGTATGCCAGTCCGCTGACAATCATTACATCTGGACATAGCACTTCTAAGTCCCTCACAAAATCGGCACAGAACTTTTTGCCATATTCCGTAGCCTTACGTGTACCCACCATTGACACCACATGCAGACTATTTAGATTAGCCTGCCCTTTGAAATACAATACGATAGGGGCATCCTCACACTCTCTGAGACGGGAAGGATAGGATTCGTCTTTGATGGTAAGGCACTGGATGCCTTTTTTCTCGCAGAAATCCAATTCTTGCTCTGCCCGCTTGAAAGCTTCAGGGCAATTCAGCAAATCTATTAACCGTTGATTCACTTCAGGAAGCAACTCAGGTAAGTGTAGCCGGTTCTCAAACACGGCAGTAGCACTGCCTATCTCATCTATCAAACGCTTGGCGTTGATATGACCGATACCTTCACATAGCGTCAAGGCAATGGAAGAAACTCTTTCATCGTTGTTCATCGTTATGAGTTTTAGTTTATAAGTTATTTAGTTTTTAATTTATAAATATTCAGCAAACAATTTGTCAAACATCTCCCCTCGCGTCAAGACTCCATTCTCCACACAGACGGCATCGACCACACCCCTCAGACTCAATTTGTTGTCACTTTTACGGAAGATGTCTTGGTAGAAAACAAATCGAATGCCCTCCCGCTTCAGATAGAGCTTGCTAACAAACTCATCATTACTTCGCAAAGGCGTCTTAAACGACATAGTGATTTTTGATACTACCACATCGATGCCTTGTTCATGCAACTCGGCAAAGCTGATACCGGTAGTGAGCAAAAACTCATGACGAGTATGCTCCAGGTAATGCTGGTAATTGGCATTGTTCACAATACCCTGTAGGTCGCACTCATAGTCGCGTACCTTCATCTCCAGTTCATAAATGTATTGGCTCATGGTTCTAGTCCTTTAAATTGCATCATCTCATGGGTGCTTACCAACTTAAACAGTTTATCGGATGGACGAATCTTCTCCACTTTCAGTGAGAAATGTTCACCTTTATGCACCGTTTGTACAGGCTTCAGGTTCACACGTGTTTCTTCCAAGGTTAAGAATATAGCTCCTGTAGTAGGACCCGTTATCAACACCTTATCACCTACATTCAGTTCTGCTGCTTCACACAGGAACTCAGCCACACCTATGTTATTGAAGTATTTGATACCTTTGCCCACATAAATCTTACGTTCCGTAGCAGCAGAGCCGTAGGTATGTGTCCATTCACCCAGACGCTGACCTAGATAATAGCCATTCCAAAAGCCACGATTGAACACCGTACTGAGGCGTTTGTCCCAATCAAGAATCTTCTCGGCAGAGAAAGTGCCGTCAATCACACTTTCGATGGCCTTGCGATAACACTCCGCCACAATGCGCACATATTCTGGTCCTCTCGCCCTGCCCTCTATCTTGAATACCCGAACACCTGCATCCATCATCTTATTGATGAAATGAATGGTCTTTAGGTCTTTGGGTGACATAATGTACTTATTGTCTATCTGTAGTTCATCGCCAGTGTCCTTGTCGGTTACAATGTAACCTCTACGACAAATCTGGCGACATTCCCCTCTGTTTGCAGACTTATTCTCCTCCTGCAATGACAGGTAGCACTTGCCCGATACTGCCATGCATAAGGCACCATGACAGAACATCTCGATGCGTACTTGTTCACCACTGGGGCCGCAAATGTTCTCCTCCACGATATGCCGATGAATCTCTGCCACCTGATCCAAGTTCAACTCCCTAGCCAGTACCACCACATCGGCAAATTGGGCATAGAACTTCAACGCCTCCACGTTACTGATGTTAAGTTGCGTACTCAGATGTACTTCTTGACCTATACTTCGTGCATAGGTCAATACTGATATATCCATTGCTATGATGGCACTGATACCAGCTTCCTTGGCTGCATTTACGATGGCATGCATTTGCTCCATGTCATTATCATAAATGATGGTATTTACCGTCAAGTAACTTTTGATGCCATGTTCATTACATATGGACGCTATCTCACGCAGGTCGTCAATGGTGAAGGGGTTGGCAGAGTGCGAGCGCATATTCAGCTGTCCTACTCCGAAATACACCGAGTTGGCACCTGCCTGAATGGCAGCTTGGAGGGAGTCCCTTGACCCCACAGGTGCCATGATTTCAAAGTCGTTGATGTTATATTGCATATCTTTAAGACATTTGAGTGTGCGAAGTTAGTGGTTTTTTCTTATCTTTGCAAAGAATTGGCTGAATAGATGACTTTACTAGCCTCGATTTAATGAAAAGACATGAAGATTGCTAACCTTGATTTTGGAGAATGCCCCATATTCCTGGCTCCGATGGAGGATGTCACTGATCCTGCTTTTCGCTTGATGTGCAAGCGTTTTGGTGCAGATATGGTCTATACCGAGTTTATATCGAGCGATGCCTTGGTACGTTCGGTCAACAGCACGATGCGTAAGTTGAACATCAGCGAAGAGGAACGTCCTGTGGCCATCCAGATTTATGGCAAAAACACTGATGCCATGATAGAGGCAGCTCGCATGGTGGAAGAAGCTAAGCCCGATATCATCGACCTGAACTTCGGATGTCCTGTCAAGAAAGTGGCTGGCAAGGGAGCAGGGGCAGGTCTATTGCGTGACATTCCCAAGATGTTGGAGATTACCCGTGCCGTGGTGGATACAGTCAAGCTTCCCGTCACCGTAAAGACGCGTTTGGGATGGGATGAAAATAGCAAGATTATCGTGGATTTGGCAGAGCAGTTGCAGGATTGTGGCATCAGTGCCTTGACCATTCATGGCAGAACTAGGGCACAAATGTACACGGGCGAAGCCGACTGGACACTGATTGGCAAGGTTAAAAAGAACCCTCGCATGCATATCCCCATCATTGGCAATGGTGACATCACCACTCCCGAGCGTGCCAAAGAGTGTTTTGACAAGTATGGAGTGGATGCCGTGATGATTGGCCGAGCCTCCTTTGGTCGCCCTTGGATTTTCAAGGAAGTGAAGCATTACTTGCAAACAGGTGAGCCTTTACCACCTCTAAGTGCCGAGTGGCGATTGAATGTCTTGCGTCAAGAAGTACTGGATAGCGTCAATCTCTTGGATGAGCGTCGTGGCATCCTTCATGTACGTCGTCACATAGCTGCCAGTCCTCTTTTTAAGGGCATCCCCAATTTCCGTGAAACCCGCATTGCGATGCTTCGTGCAGAAACAAAAAAAGATTTGTTTGATATATTTGATAAGCTTGACTTAAGCAGCTTTCCTGAATAGCCAACTTGTAAACACATACAGCAAGTATCCAGAAATCCACCCTGCAAAGATATCAATCAAATAATGCGCTTGAATATAGACAGTAGAGATACATAATAAGATATAGAACGGCAACATCCACAACGTCAACTTCTTACTACTTCTCCATCCCATCAACATGATAATTGTTGAGATGCCCACATGCGAGCTGGGGAATGCTGCTGTTGGCCTCTCACCTGCTTCATGTGACAGTTCCAACAAATGGTAGAAGAACCCTTGCCCCTGCTCTGTATAAGGCATCAACTCAGGATGAAGATTGAAATAATCGCCTACAGCAGGGAAGATGCCAGCCAGTACATTCTCCTCGCCAATGGCAGGGAAATAGAACTGAGGGCCAGCAACAGGCAACACCATATATATAATATAGTAGATGAAGAATGAAGCCGTTAGCACAAAGCCTATCTTCTCAAACAGGTCGAAATGCTTCACGAAATACCAGCATGTAATCACTGCAATAAGGGGGAAATAAGCCACATATCCCATATTCAGCGGTTCACTAATCCACATTTGCGGATAACAGCGATGGAACCAATAGGCTGGTTGGGCATTGAAAATAGCCTGCTCTGCATCGGCAAAAAGATGGTCGAGGTTAGGTAACAGACGGTTGAACTCAAAGGTGTCAGGATACCAGTAGCTCAACAGCGCTAATTGGAAACCCACACGCAGAAAAGCCGTCACCTTGCAGGGGTACTTGTGATACACCACCACCAAAGCCAAAGTCACCACCACAATCGCCAGTCTCTCCAACAGCATTAGCATCGGATGGTCCATTTGCCCATAGAGTACCACGATAGCGATGGAGGTAAGTAGGGTATAAGCCATTGCCACCTTCTCAATCAGGAACTCTCCTTTGCTGGGTCCTATTCTTTGTAACCAATCTAAAGCCATCCCTCCTCCTTATACCATGCAATGGTCTCTTTCACACCCTTGTCCAACTGATACTGAGGCTGATAACCCAATTCATCGATGGCAGGAGTAATGTCACAACGCCAATTGCGTTGCTTCATGATACGGTATTTGTCTGTATTTAACGTACTGGTGGTATGGCGTAGCTTAGCCCACCATTCCGCCATGATGGAAATCACCTTCAACACCCAAAGAGGTGCACAGATGCGTAGCACCTTTGTCGCCTTCAGTTCGCGCATGATGAGGTTCGAGAACGTACGACTCTGATATACTTGTCCGTCGCTCAAAAAGAAAGCCCGTTGTTTCACCCCTCTTTCGATGCCTAAAAAGATAGCTTGCACAATGTCTTTCACATACACAAAGGTAATGTCCTGACGTTTGTAGCCCACTGAAAAATCAACGTGTTGCTGAATGCTCTTAGCCATCAGGAAATAATCCTTCTCTCTCGGGCCATACACACCTGTGGGGCGAAGGATGAGGTAGGGGAAATCAGCAAGACTTTGCAGGTATTGCTCCATTTTCAGTTTACTTTTGCCGTATGCCGTATTCGGTTGAGGCTTATCGTGCTCCGTAATGGGCTGGTAATCCTTTTCGTGAATAGGACCGAATACGCTCAGCGTACTGATAAATACAAATAGTTTAGGTGTCTGTCCTGTGGCAATCAGTGCATCCACCAAGTTCCGTGTCTGTTTGTAATTAACCTTTTCAAAATCATGCTTATCGACACATTTCGTTACACCTGCACAATGCACAATATAGCTAAAAGCGCCATGCTGTGAAGCATGTTCCTTCAGCTGTTTCTTTAACATGTCTGGGTGAGTATAGTCTAGGTCAATAAACTGAATATCAGGACTCTGTAAATAAGTCTTGCTACTGCTTTTGCGCACGCCAGCCCACGTAAAGAATCCTTTCCGCAAAGCTTCCTCCACGATAAAGCTTCCTATAAACCCACTTGCACCTGTTACCAGTATACTTTCCATACCATACTATTTTGGGTACAAAGATACTAAATTATTCCTTTCAACACCATCATTCTGTTCCTGTTTTTGCAGTCAGTTTTAATTACTTGAAGTAATTGCCCCGATTACTTCAAGTAATCGAGCCATTAGCTTCAAGTAATCCAGCTCCTGAATCATTTCATGAAGACCGAGAGTTTGGAAACCATGATTGGTTATCTCTAACGTGTGCCTACTGAGCAGGAAACAAGTCTGTGGTTGGTCTTGGATTAAGTGAATGATAATATGTAGGGTGTTGACTATCAGCAGTTGTAAGCCTAGATGATATATGAACTGATAACTGATGATTTAGAGGTAATAAAATTGACAGGGGGGCACCCCCCTGTCTCCTATTTATAACTCTGTCCAGATATAAGAACTCACTCACAGTGACTTAATGTCCTGGGCATTCTCTGGCATCACGTAGCGATCGCCAGTTCCTTTGCTAATTGCCTCACGGAACATCTGGTCGTAACCAGGTGTGGCACGCTGGCCTTGGATGACTACACCATTCTCGGATGGCTTCACAATCTGGTCGTTATGTTTGACGGCAATGAGGCGGAAAAGCTTGTCCCAACGCTCCATCATTTGCTTGGTGTAAGCATTGGTCTTGTTAGTGAGGTAGGTGGCTTTCTCGCCTTTGGTGAGTTTTTCCACATCCTTCAAAACTTGCTCTTGGTCGGCCGCATAGAAGTCCTCCAACTCTTTCTGTGCATCACGAAGGTCACCTATCATTACGCTATAACGTGGATAAATCATGTTTGCCACCACATTGTTCAGCCAGAAAGCACTCTTCTCACTATAGACATTGCTTTGGTTGTTTTCCCTGCGGAAAGCTTCTGGCACTTCCTGTACACCGCAATATACTGGCACATAAGCAATCATATTGGCATCATCGCAGTTGAAGTACATCACACCACCTACATCATCTGGCAACCAACCACGCAAATGTGACACGAGGGTGAAGCCTGATTGTGGTGTACCGATGGCACGCTCACGAAAATACTTCTTACCATTTACTTCCCAGTTCATTGGCAATGGACGGTAAGGAGAACTCCAAGGACCAGCACTCATGTCGGCTGTCATGTCAAGTGGGGTGCCCTCAAAGTGGTCACGCATATCATTCATAATGTCGCGAACAGACAGCTTCTTAGCAGGCTTGATGTACAAAGGCAGATGGTCGCATACATCGAACTGGCCATTGATATATGGCAAGTACTGATCCATCTCTGCCACATCAGCTACATGATGACGGAAGAAGCTCCACACACGGGCATCTGCATAGCGGACATTCTCGAATGTCAATGGGCAATAAGCATCACGGAAGCTGAAGTCTTCGTCCTTGCCACTGAAGTAACCCTTCTGACGTGCAAAAGAAATCACATCCTTGGAATAGAGGCAATTATTAGAGTCCTTGAGGGGGAACTGACGGATGCGAGAGATGTTGGCATGGGCGCAGATGCAATCGTCAGGAATGCGAATAGCTACCCATACGGCACCTTTATTACCTGGACCCTTGCCCATGATTTCCAGAATCCAAGCCTCGTTCTTATCGCATACTGTGATGGTCTCACCCGTGCTGTTATAACCATATTCCTGCAGGAGGTCAGTCATGATGATAATGGCATCGCGAGCCGTAGCTGCACGTTGTAAACCTAACTGAATCATGGTGTCATAGTTCAGCAAGCCTTCAGGATTCTGAAGTTCCAGGCGGCCATCGAAGGTGGTTTCCACAATGCTCACCTGCTTCTCATTGATATATCCAATCACATCGTAGGTATATTCCACTTGATCGATGTAACCCCTGACTTGTCCGTTGTTACCCCAGCCACGAATAGCAATCTTTTCACCGGGTTCATGCCTGCCACCAGGAGTGCGGCTCATAGAGCCCGCAAAACCATAACCGTCACAGTTATAGGTACAAATCACCGAGCCGTCAACTGATGCTGCCTTACCTACTATTAAGTTCGTGCAAGCCTCTAAGGGCGTTGTCAGATGCATAGCTGCCAGCGCCAGCATCGTTACAAAAAGATGTTTGATTCTCATAATCGTAGTTTTTTCATAAAATAATGTGCAATTTTCGTAATTTTTAGTGAAATTTGCAAATAAATCACTAATTTTGTTCCAATAATATCAACTAAAACTATTGAGCAATGACAAAGAAACTTTTATTCGTGGGTATGCTGTTGATGGCATTGACAGCATGCAAAAGTAATGGCAAACAGGAATCCGTTGAGATTATTGATTTACCGCGCGTGGAAACAACAGCTAAGGTTTCACAAGCGATGGATGGCTATTTCAATGCCGTGGAAGAAGCCAAGCAAGACCTGCATAGCATCATGGTGGTGCAGCATGGCAATGTGATTTACCAGAAGTGGCTGAGTGAGGGTGAGCAGAACAAGCCTCATATATTGAACTCTGTGAGTAAGACCTTCACCTCAGCAGCTGTGGGTTTGGCTATTTCAGAGGGTAAGATGAAGTTGACCGACAAGCTCATAGATTTCTTCCCCGATAAGTTGCCAGCTGAGCAAAGCGACAACCTGAAGGCTATTACAGTGCATGACTTGTTAACTATGAACTGTGGTCATGATACCGACCCAACACGCATTATACGTAATGCTGAAGATGGCGACTGGATCAAGGCTTTCCTGGCTTATCCTGTAGAGCACAAACCTGGCACATTCTATTGCTATAATAGCTTAGGTACCTATATGTTGTCGGCTATTGTACAGAAAGTTACGGGTGAGAAGGTGGTGGATTACCTCATGCCTCGCCTATTTGAGCCTCTGCATATTGACAAGCCAGAATGGCAGGAGAGTCCGCAGGGTATCAATACTGGTGGTTGGGGCCTTTTCCTCAAGACCGAGGATTTGGCAAAGATGGGTCAGCTGATTCTGCAGGGTGGTAAGTGGAATGGCAAGCAGGTGTTGCCAGCCAACTATGTAGCAGAGATGCAGAAGGCTCAAGTGCCTTGTGTGCCAGCAGGTGTGAAGCCTCAACAGGCTGTGGAGATGGGCTTAAACAAGGAAAACAGCGACTGGGTACAGGGTTATGGCTATCAGATGTGGCGTTGCCGTCACAATGCCTTCCGTGCCGATGGTGCCAATGGTCAGTACATTATCGTGATTCCTGATAAGGATGCTGTGATCGCCACTACTGCTAATATTGGTGATATGCAGGCTGAGATTAACCTAATCTGGGATTATATCCTTCCAATACTTTAAGGATTGAGATCGTGTTACAAACGAATGAAGACTGGGAAATCGCTTAGCGATTATGATAAAAAGGCTGCGTTTTACGCAGCCTTTTTAATTCAATCATGCAAAGTGTCAATTTTCAAAATTGCTTAGCAAGCAATTTCCTAATATATATAATAGGTATAATCACCACTTCACTCCAGACACCTTAGCAACAGTGCGGATGATTTCGGTGTTATCCATGTGATGAGCGAATTCTTGAGCTCCGGCACCAATAGCATATACAGGGACATATGCAGCTGTGTGACTACCTGATGACCACCACAGGTGAGCCTGCTCAGCCATCACTTCCTTAGCTACAGTTGCCAACTGCTCAGAACGAGAATACATATTTTCATCAAACTTAGCTCTGTTACGGGTAAAGGTCTCCTCAAAGCAGTCACGTAATTTCTTCTCCTGTTCCCAGGTAATGGTCAGCTCTTTCCAGAAGCCCATCTTCTCACCCAGCAATGCCTTAACATCTTCCCATGTGGTCTTGCCTTCCTTGCGCAGGTCGGTAATATAACGTGACAATACATCGATAGATTGCTTTTGGTAAGACAACGCCTTCAGGTTCAGGGTATAACCACCGCTAGAGCGACCCAATGAGAAACCACCAGTCTCATGATCAGCCGTAATCACAATCAGTGTCTCTTTTGGATGCTTCTTATAGAACTCATAAGCTACCTTCACGGCATTGTCCATATCCTCCAGCTCTTGAATGGCAGTAGCAGCATCGTTAGCATGGCATGCCCAGTCGATTTTACCACCTTCCACCATTAGGTAGAAACCTTTTTTGGCATTCTCCTTCATCAGGAAGTCGATGGCACTCTCTACAATTTCTGATAAAGTCAGGTCACCTGGCTGACGGTCGATAGCATATCGCAAGCTTGCCTGGTCAGCATCTGCCTTCTCCATTAGGATCATTTTCTGGGCACTATTACGTTTAGCCTTATACTCATTCACGCCACGAGCCAAGGTGTATCCAGCCTGCTCAAAGATAGGGAAAAGTTCAGGAGCATCCTTGCCATCGTAAGTCTTGTTGGTCTTCAAGAAACCACTACCTGCGAAGAAATCGAAGTTGGATTTAGGCAACCAGCTTGCCACCTCATAATACATGCTTCTGTGCTCCTCGTGTGCATACTGAGATCCTGGGGTAGCATGGTCGATACTTACTGAGGTAGTAATACCCACACGTTTGCCAGCCTTCTTAGCTTTCTCGGCAAAAGACTCTACCGCATTCTTGTTGGCATCCACACCCATGGCATTGTTGTAAGTCTTTGTACCTGTTGCCAAAGCCGTACCACCAGCGGCTGAGTCGGTAATGGAATTGGAAGAAGAGTGTGAGTTAGCATAACTTGCTACGGTAAATGAAGGGAACAGCAATGGCTTGATGCCGATGCGGCCTTCCATTTCTGCACGATACATTTCGGTTGCGTTCACTTGGTTCAGGCCCATGCCATCGCCAATGAAGTAGAACACGTACTTAGCTTGTTGAGCGCTCAAATGACCTACAGTCATGAGTAGCATCACTAAAACAAATAACTTTTTCATAATCGCGATTAATTTAATATGTGTTGCAAAGTTAGCAGAAAAAGTGGATTTACGCATTACTATTAGCAAAATAAACTGCTCATGGACATAAAAATTTACTCCTTTAACAGTAAAATTGGGGTTTGTTGACACTTTTTTACATTTGTTTAGATTATTAAAACGATATATAGTGTATATTTGTATCATATTTTTAAAAACATACAACGATAGAAACAACAACTGATCAAAAATTATGAATAAATTTAGTTTCGTAAAAGAATTAGCGCGTCGATTACAGATTACCGACACAGCAGCAAAAGCCTTCGTAGATGCATACGACAGGTTAGTCATTGAGAAGATGTGCGAGGGAGAGGAAGTAAAACTCCAATATTTCGGTAAATTCGTTCCTCACCGTCAGCCAAAACGTCCGGGACGCGACCCACGTAACGGTGAGTACCATGATATTCCTGAACGTGTTACCATCAAATTCAAAGTCAGTGCCAACGTGCTTGACGAGATGAACAAAGAGTAATAAGGTTATTCGAAGGATTAGAAGGGGGCATGGCATATCTTATTAGGGATAAGCTATGCCCCCTACTCCGTACAATAGCGCCCTGAATTGTTAAATTATCCAATAATCCGACAACAGAGCTCAATTCCCTCCCATTTTTACAAGGAATATTGACCAAATATCATTATTTTTGCAGCTATAATAATCAACAAAAGCTAAAACCTATGAATAAACTCATTGAAGGAATCATTGAACGCGCTAAGGCAAATCGCCAGCGCATCGTACTTCCTGAAGCAACTGAAGAGCGCACGCTGAAAGCTGCCGACCGTGCTTTGGGTGAGAACATTGCTGACATCATCCTGATAGGTGACATCAAAGAGATTCACCGTATGGCTGATGAATTTGGATTGAAGAACATTGATAAGGCCACGCTGATTGACCCGATGGACAATCCCAAGGCTGAGGAGTATGCTGTGCTTTTATCAGAGCTTCGCAAGAAGAAGGGCATGACCATTGAGCAGGCTCGTGAACTAGTGAAGAATCCTCTTTATTTAGGTTGTATGATTATCAAGACTGGCGATGCTGATGGTCAGATTTCTGGTGCGTTGAGCACCACTGGCGATACTTTGCGTCCTGCCCTGCAGATCATCAAGTGCTCACCGGGTATTACTTGCGTCAGTGGAGCTATGCTGATGATTACCCAACAGCCCCAATATGGTGAAGATGGCGTATTAGTGGTGGGCGATGTAGCTGTTACTCCTATGCCAGATGCCAACCAATTGGCTCAGATTGCTGTATGTACCGCAGAGACAGCTAAGGCTGTGGGAGGTTTTGCTGACCCAAGAGTGGCTATGTTGAGCTTCTCAACCAAGGGCTCTGCTACCCATGAGGTGGTGGATAAGGTACTTGAGGCCACCAAACTCGCTAAGGAGATGGCTCCTGAGCTGAAGATTGATGGTGAGCTCCAGGCTGATGCTGCGCTTGTGCCATCTGTGGGTAAGAAGAAAGCTCCTGGAAGTGAGATTGCCGGCAATGCCAATGTATTGGTATTCCCGACTCTGGAAGTAGGCAATATTGCCTATAAGCTGGTTCAGCGTTTGGGTGACGCACTCGCCATTGGTCCTATCCTGCAGGGTATTGCCCGTCCGGTGAACGACCTAAGTCGTGGTTGCTCTATTGACGATGTATATTATATGATAGCCATTACCGCTTGCCAGGCTCAAGCTGCAAAGAGTAAATAACGAATAAATATTGATATAATGAAAATTTTAGTATTAAATTGCGGAAGTTCGTCAATCAAATATAAGTTGTTTGACATGACTGATAAGTCTGTCATCGCTTCTGGTGGTATTGAGAAAATTGGCTTGGCCGACTCATTCCTGAAGTTTGCGTTGCCAGATGGAGAGAAGAAAATCATACATAAAGACATTCCAGAGCATACCGTAGGTGTGGAATTGATTCTTCAGACCTTGATTGACCCTCAGTATGGCGCTATCAAGAGTTATGACGAAATCAATGCTGTGGGTCATCGCATGGTGCATGGTGGTGAGCGTTTCACTGAGTCTATGCTCCTGACTCCTGAAGTGTTGAAGGAGTTTGAGGCTTGCAATGACCTAGCTCCTCTGCACAATCCTGCCAACCTGAAGGGTGTGAATGCCGTAAAGGCCATCCTGCCTAATGTGCCGCAGATTGGCGTGTTCGACACTGCTTTCCATCAGACCATGCCTGACTATGCATTTATGTATGCATTGCCATACGAGTTTTACGAGAAATATAAGATTCGTCGTTATGGTTTCCATGGCACCTCTCATCGTTTCATCACCCAGTATGTTTGCGAATACTTGGGCATCAAGAAGGAAGGCCTCAAGCTCATCACTTGCCACATTGGTAACGGTGCTTCTATTGCTGCAATCAAGGATGGTAAGGTAATAGATACCTCAATGGGTCTCACTCCGCTGGAAGGCCTTGTGATGGGTACCCGTTGTGGTGACATCGACGGTGGTGTGGTTACCTTCTTGGAGAATAAGTTAGGTGTGAATGCTGCACAGATGAGTGATATCCTCAACAAGAAGAGTGGTATGCTGGGTATCACTGGCGTGTCAAGTGACATGCGTGAGCTTGAGGTAGCACAGAAAGAAGGCAATCCACGTGCCATCCTGGCTGACAAAATGTACAATTATCGCATTAAAAAGTATATCGGTGCCTATGCAGCAGCATTGGGTGGTGTTGATGTGATTGTCTTCACAGGTGGTGTAGGCGAGAATCAGGCTAGTATGCGTTCCAATGCCCTGGAAGGCATGGAATTCTTAGGCATAAAGCTTGATCCTGAGCTCAATGCAGTAACTGTAAGAGGTAAGGAAGGCATTATTTCCACTCCAGACTCAAAGGTGAAGGTGGTAATCTTGGCAACTGACGAAGAGTTAATGATTGCCCAAGATACTATGAATATTGTCAACGCTTGAGGCAAAAAAATGACATACTGCACAAGAAAAATGCAATTTCTTGTGCAGTATTTATATTCTCTCCTCATTATCTAATAAAACAATAACCATTTAAAGTAAGGAAAGGGCATAGATATGAAGAAGATTTTATTTGCTTTGGCTATGGGCTTCGCACTCACTGGATGCGTAACCCCTTATGACACCTACGATGGCTATGGGTATAACGACTACAACTACGGTTATACCACCGAGTACATCATCATCAACAATGGCTATCGCTATGTTTATGATGCTAACGTGATCGACGCTATCACCAATCGCATGGTGTTGGAGATGGCACTTGACCGTGCACGTGCTGCTCGCTTGCTGGAGTTGAATAGAAGATACTTCTATATCTTCCACAGCATGCCGAACTACAGCTTTGGATATTATAGCTTCAATCCTGGACCTCCACCACCTCCACGTGGTCCTGTTGGCCCTGGTTATTATGGCGGCTCTAACCGCCCACCTTATGGAGGTGGTTATGGCAATGGCTATGGCAACTACTATGGACGTGGACAGGGTGGATACCGTTCAAACTACGATGTGGATCTAACCGAGCGCGACCTTCAGGCCGCAGCTAAGGAATATACCCGTGCGGTGAAGTCCATCGTTGGCAATCAGAACTATAACGTATTCGAAACCCGTGTACGCTCTGATGCAAAGATTGCTAACCAAAAAGTGAATGCTGTGCGTGTGAATCCAAATGCGAATGCTGTGAGGAGCAACACCACCAGCACTAACACCAACACCAACACTGGCACTGCTACCCGTACTCGTACTGGCACGAATAGCAATATCCGTACCAATGCAGGCACCGCAGTACGCAGTAACAGTAATGCAACGGGTGGTAACACCCAGCAGAACACCGGTACCACTACTACTAGGACCCGTGTACGTAGCAACAACAACACTACGACCACCTCTCCTCAGCAGGGTACCTCCACCACTCGCTCTCGTGTTCGTAGCAATAGCACTACGACCACCCCTCAGCAGAGTGGCACCACTAACACTCGCGTACGTAGCAACAGCTCGAGCAGCTCTTCAAATAGTGGCACTACCACTACAGCTACTCCTACCAGAAGCCGTACTCGTACAAGATAATGAAGAATTGATTGAAACATATTAATGAAGAAAAAGACTGCGATTTCGCAGTCTTTTTCTTATCTATCATCATTCTTCCGTTGTCAGAAGACTTTCCAGCTGTTCTGCATTCAACCTTAGGTGAAACTCGCCTTTGTAGGCCACAGAGATACCGCCAGTTTCCTCGCTTACGATAATCGCCAACGCATCTGTTTCCTGAGAGATACCCATGCCGGCACGATGTCTTAATCCCAACTCTTTCGGGATATCCAAATCATGTGATACTGGCAAAATGCAACCTGCCGCTTTAATCCGGTTGTGGCTAATGACCATGGCACCATCGTGCAACGGACTGTTTTTGAAGAAGATATTCTCAATCAAGCGCTGGTTTACATTCGCATCAATTGTATCTCCTGTGCGTACAATATTGTCAAGTGGTACATTACGTTCTATGACAATCAGTGCCCCCACTTTACCTTTTCCCATACTCAGACATGCCATCACGATGGGCAATACATCTTCATGCGTTGTACTCTTTTCCTTGCCCCAAGAAAACAATTTCACCAGTGCCCTTGCACTATGGTGTGAGCCCAATGAGAATAGGAAATGGCGTATCTCCTCTTGGAAAAGCACAATGATTGCCAGCACACCCACGCTGATTAACTTATCGAAGATGGAACCCAGCAATCTCATTTCCAGCACTTGTGTTACTACCAGCCATGAGAGCACAAAAATCATCAAGCCCGTAAACACCTTCATCGAGCCCGTTGATTTCATCAGTCTGTAAAGGTAGTACAACAAAATAGCTACCAGTAGGATATCTATAAAATCCTTAATGCCAAAATGGAAAAACATAGTCTATATATTGTTATTATTCAAATTTATACTTTTTCACCTGCTTCCAAAGCTTGATGGCTTCCACAGCTTCCTTCACATCATGTACACGCAGGATATTTGCCCCTTTACTAAGTGCCAGCGTATGCAATACCGTTGTACCATTCAGCGCATCGGCAGGTGTAATGTCCAGTGTTTTATACACCATCGACTTGCGTGACAAGCCCACCAGCAATGGCAACTCAAAGATTTCAAACGCCTCTAATTTCGCCAATAACTCATAGTTGTGCTCTACTGTCTTGCCAAAGCCAAAGCCAGGGTCCAAAATCACATCGCACACCTCATGCTCATGGAGTCGTCTTACTTTTTCTGCCAATTGCATCATCACTTCCTTCACCACGTCATCATAGTGAGGTGCCTGCTGCATGGTTTGAGGCATCCCCTGCATGTGCATGATGATATATGGAACGCGTGTGCTTGATACAATTTCCATCATCTGCTTATCAGCGTCACCACCAGTGATGTCGTTCACCATCCCCACGCCATATTCCTCGATACACATCTTTGCCACTTCTGCCCTAAAGGTATCCACTGATACAACTGCATCTGGTGCAACTTCGCGAAGTGCCCTCAGCCCTTGACGCAATCGTGTCATTTCTTCCCCTACAGGCACATCATCTGCCCCTGGCCGAGAGGAATAAGCACCCACATCTAAGATGTCAGCGCCTTCATCCAACAGCATCGTGACCCTTGCCTTTACCTCCTTTTCCGTTGGTGTTCTGCTGCCCTCGAAGAAAGAATCAGGGGTCAGGTTCACAATGCCCATCACCCTCGGAATCGACAAATCCATTAGGTGTCCCTTCACATTGATTGTACCCGTAAACATAACTTTCTGATATTTTGATGACAAATGTACGGAAAAATCCCTATATTTGCACGAATTAAACCCAAGAAATTATGTTAGAGAAACTTTATCAATTATTTCTTCAATGCAACGGCGTAACCACAGATAGCCGAAATTGTCCGAAAGACTCTATGTTCATTGCCCTCAAAGGTGAGACATTCAATGGTAATGCGTTCGCGTCCAAGGCTTTGGAGGCTGGTTGCAAATATGTGGTCATTGATGATGCCCAATACCTCATCGAAAACGACCCTCATTACGTTTTGGTGGATGATGGCTTACAAACCCTGCAACGCTTGGCCAATTACCATCGTCGTCAGTTGGGTTCTCCCATCCCTTGCCAGGCAGGTGGCAAGGGTATCCCCGTGATTGGCATCACAGGCACGAACGGCAAGACTACCACCAAGGAGCTTACTGCAGCTGTCCTGTCGAAGAAATACAATGTTCTCTATACGCAGGACAATCTCAATAACAGCATCGGGGTGCCACTCACCGTACTGCGTCTGAAACCCGAGCACGATATTGCCATCATCGAGATGGGCGCCAGTCATCCGGGGGATATCCAGGAGTTGGTGAATGTATGTGAGCCCAATATCGGTCTGATCACCAATGTGGGTAGGGCACACCTCCAAGGCTTTGGCTCATTCGAAGGGGTGAAACGTACGAAAGGTGAATTGTATGACTTCCTGAAGAAGAATAATGGCGAGGTCATCATCAATGCTGATAGTGAGGACCTCATTGGTATGGCCCAAGAGCGAGGTCTTGAACACCTCATTTTCTATGGTGAGCACTCACTCGTTGCACGTGTAGTAGGTCAGGTGTCTGACCATTCCGCTTTTCTTCACTTTCAGTGGATGGATGTTAATTCTCATTTTTCCATGGTCAATCGTCAATGGTTGACTATCAATAGTCATTTGATTGGCGACTACAATCTCCCCAATATGCTTGCCGCCATCACCATCGGGCTCAAGTTTGGTGTGGATGAGCAATCCATCTGCGAGGCGTTGGAAGCTTATGAACCCCATAACAACCGTTCTCAGCTTACCAAGACCCCACATAACACCTTGATTGTGGATGCCTACAATGCCAATCCCACGAGCATGCAAGCCGCTCTTAACAACTTCCATCGTCTGGAAGCCGACAACAAAATGCTCATTTTGGGAGAAATGCGTGAATTGGGACAGGAAAGCACCCGTGAACATCAAAAGATGGTCAATCTAATCCAAGACTATGGCTTCCGGGATGTCATTTTGGTGGGAGAAGAGTTTATCAAGACGGGCACTGACTATCCTTGTTACGCTGATGTAAATGCCCTGGGCGAGGTACTGCAAGCTAACCCTCCCCAAGGCAAAACCATCCTCATCAAGGGATCTAACGGCACCAAGTTATTTACCTTGCCCGAGCTTTTATAGGCAATTCGCCTCGTGCTTCGTGTGATAGGCAGATCGCTTCAGCGATTCCTCATGATTATCTTTACCGCAATAGCAGCAAGGATAACCCCTAATGAGTTAGCCGCAAAGTCAAGCCACTCGCCACCACGATAATTCGTGCAGTATTCCTGAATAAGCTCCACCATGCCACCATATATCAGTGGGAATACAAGTGCTCCTACCCATCCATGCCACATCGGTGCCCCAGTTTGGCGTCTTCCGCGGAAAAACTCCCACCATAGTAAGCCCGCCATCACGAAATACATACCCATATGTACCAGCTTGTCAATTCCTGGCACTTTATCCAAATTCGTCGATGGCGGTTTGAAAAGAGACAAAAAAGTCACCAACATAATGATGGCAATAGAGAGCGGATAACGTCTAATAAAAGCTTGCATCTTAAAAAAATATCAAATTTGTCGCAAAAGTACGAATTAATGTGTATTTTTGCAACAAAATTTTCAAAATATGAGCGACGTAAGCAGAGCGAACTTCGGAAGCAAGATAGGCGCCATATTGGCGGCGGCAGGTTCAGCGGTAGGTCTGGGCAATATATGGCGTTTCCCGTATCAGACGGGCAATGATGGTGGTGCAGCATTTATCCTTATCTACATCATCTGCATCTTGTGCTTCGGTATCCCTGTTATGATAGCCGAATTTACCATCGGTCGCCATTCCCGTTCCAATACAGCTCGTGCTTATCAGATTTTGGCCCCAGGCACCCAGTGGAAGTGGGTAGGGCGATGGGGCGTCCTCACCGGTTTCCTGATCTTGAGCTATTATGCCGTGGTGGCAGGATGGACACTGGAGTATTTTGTCCAAGCCGCAGGTAACTCGTTCATTGGCAAAACCCCTGAACAATTTGCCGACTCGTTCAACACCTTTACAAATAATCTGTGGCGGCCCATCCTTTGGCTTGCTTTATTTATGTTTGCCACCCATTTTATCATTATCAAAGGTGTACAGCAAGGTATTGAACGCTCTGCCAAGATATTGATGCCTATACTCTTTATCCTGCTCGTCATTATGGCAATATGCTCCGTCATGTTACCGGGTTCAGGACCAGGGTTGGAATTCTTGCTCAAGCCCGATTTCAGCAAAGTCAATTCAGGCGTTTTGCTTTCAGCAATGGGACAGACCTTCTACTCTTTAAGCCTGGGCATGGGATGCCTTTGCACATATGCCTCCTATTTCCAGAGCGATACCAACCTCACGAAGACGGCCCTCAATGTGGCGAGCATCGATAGCTTGGTGGCTATACTGGCAGGACTCATCATCTTTCCTGCCGCCTTCTCTGTGGGCATCCAGCCTGATGCTGGCCCCAGTCTGGTTTTCATCACCCTGCCCAATGTGCTTACCCAAGCCTTTGCGGGCCTGCCTTGGCTCACCTACATACTGAGCACGGCCTTTTACCTGCTCCTCGCCTTAGCCGCCCTGACCTCCACCATCTCCATGCACGAGGTCGTCACTGTCTATCTGCATGAGGAGTTCAAGATGAGCCGTCGCAAAGCGGCTTGGTTTGTCACCTCCGTATGTGGTGTCATCGGTGTCTTCTGTGCGTTGTCCATGGGTGTTGGCAAAGAATACACCCTCTTTGGCATGAACCTGTTCGACATCTTCGACTTCTTGACCGCCAAGCTCATGTTGCCTATAGGAGGTTTCTTCATCTCCATCTTCACGGGGTGGTATCTTGACAAGAGGATTCTGCGTGCTGAGCTCAACAGTGGAGGAGGGTTACACCCTTTCGTCTATAAGGCTATCGTGATCATCCTGCGCGTGGTTGCTCCTATTGGCATTGCCATCGTGTTTATCAACGAGTTGGAAATCCTGTAAACTGATGGCCCTATGTGGCAATTCCTCAAAGACTACCACTTCTATAGCACCTCCGACAAGCGGGCGATTCTGGTGCTTCTTACCCTCATCGCCTTCACCATCGGAGTCACCCTCTATGTGGAGCATAACTACCAACGAGACATACCCCCTCAAACGGATGCCCAAGTCCAGGCTTTTGCTGACTCCCTGCAACAAGTGGATAGCTTGCGTGCCAACCGTCGCAGGGCCTATGCCGAATCAAGAAGCAATGTTGAAAGACAGCCAGCCAAGCCCGTCTATCAGCCTCGACCACGTTATGAACGACCAGAACGTCCAGCCACGCAGCATCGTGACACCACGCCCCGGTTACTGCTGGACACCCTGCCACGCTATGAGAAGACAGAGAAATATCAGCCAGGCACGGTGGTTGACCTGAACAAAGCTGACACCACCGAACTCAAGAAAATACCCGGCATCGGTACAGTTATAGCCAATATGATTGTCAATTACCGCAATCAGTTGGGGGGATACTATGAAGTGGAGCAGTTGCGTGAAATTAATCTGGATGCCGATCAGCTGATGTCATGGTTTAGTATCGATGAGGCCGATATCCGCAAAATACCTGTTAACCGTGCCAATGTCGATCGCCTCCGTCGTCATCCTTACATCAACTTCTACCAGGCAAAAGCCCTGGTGGAACATCGCCGTAAGCATGGCGACCTCACCAGCCTTAAACCCTTCGTTCTCTACGAAGAGTTTACTGAAGCAGAGTTAGAAAAGATAAATCACTACCTTTCTTTCGATTAATGGTCAATTGTCACATTTTAGAGTAGCGAGAGCAAAAGATGCTTGCATCAATTTAGCCGAGTCGCGACAAAAATGCGAGTAAGCGAAAAGAGAACCAAGCTTGCTTGGGTTATCTTGAGCAAAAGCAATTTATCTAAAATAGGACGGAGTCAATAGTCAATGGTCAATCGTCAACGATTAACCCGTCCTTCAGATGGATTAACCTGTCCGTCATTTGCGCCAAACCCTCATCGTGAGTCACAATCACGAACGTTTGTCCCAACTGGTCTCGCAAATCGAAGAACAGCTGGTGAAGCTCCTGCTTATTGTGACTATCCAAACTACCTGATGGCTCATCCGCCAGCACCACATCCGGATGATTAATCAAAGCCCTTGCCACCGCCACACGTTGTTTTTCACCGCCTGACAGCTCATTGGGCTTATGCTCAGCCCTGTCCTGTAACCCCATGAATGCCAGTAACCCTATTGCCTCTTTCCGTGCCTCCTGCATACCCTTTCCGGCGATGAATGCAGGAATCATCACATTCTCCAAAGCCGTGAACTCAGGCAATAACTGATGGAATTGGAACACAAAGCCAATATGCTGATTCCTGAATGCCGACAACTCCTTCTCCTTCAGCTTCAGCACATCCTGCCCGTTAATGCATACCCGTCCGCTATCAGGTGCATCCAGTGTGCCCATGATTTGCAACAGTGTAGTCTTGCCGGCACCACTGGGACCCACAATACTCACCACCTCCCCCTTGTCGATGTGCAGGTCAATGCCCTTCAACACCTGCAGGTTGCCGAAACTCTTTGTAATACCTTCCAACTCTATCATTTTCTACTGTTTTTTAAGCCATTTATAAATCCATGCCCCAATACGCTGATACAGCTGTACGTCGTTGCTCACAATAGGCTTCGAGAACGTAATGGTCTCCTTCACTTCATCGCCCAGCTGGTCGGGGAATACCAACATCAGACTACTGTTGTTGAAATATGTGCCAATCTGCTTCGGCAATTCCTCAAACAGTGGACTGTAGGATATAGACCCCCTGCGGGCACTGATGATTACCAGCAGATGGTCGTAATTCACATGCCCAGTCAGCAGAAGCAGATCCTCCCACTTCTCCAGGATTGAGAAGCTTGTCAGTGTCTGCTTGTACTTCGCCTCCAGGAAACTCTGGATATAGTCCGTGGTCTTCTCTGTGGCAAAGAAATGCACACGGCATCCCATAGCCGCGCCCATCCTGCAACAATTGCGAAGCCACTTCTGGAACCCCGCCTCATACTCAGCCTTCGGAGGCACTGCCACCACAATGCGCCTGATGGTGTTCAGTGGCATCAGGAACTTGGCCACAATCACCTCACGGTGGATGCTCTTCAGCAAGTTCTCCGTCACCTTGCCATAGAAAGAGTCCATGATATTCACCTTGCGGTGTAAGCCCACCACCACGCACGATGCATCCTGTTCCTTGGCTGTATGGATAATGCCGGATGACACATTCACGTCAAATCTGCTCAGTTGCACCAACTCCACATTTGCCCCAGCTGCGGCCTTTGCCGCCTTGTCCAGGCATAACCTTCCCCGCATCTCTGCCCGTTCCGTCTGCCCTGCATCCGTCATCACGTGCAAGGCCAGAATGTTATCCTCGAACTTCGTACTCCTGATCATCAATGCCAGCTCAATCAGGTAATCTATCGTGTCCAGGTATGCCACAGGAATCAGAATCTTCTCCGTGGTACGTTTCAGATGCTCATCGGGTTGCATCTCGTCCATCGCCATCTGCCTGGCCGATTTGTCCGTAATCAGCGAACTCACGATGCACGTCACCAGAATCAGCAGAATCGTTCCGTTCAGCACATCCTCGTTCAGCAGTCTCGAGCCGTCGGGCAAGATGATGTTATATCCCACCATCACCGCCGCCAGCGTTGCCGCCGCCTGTGCCGTGCTCAGTCCGTAAATCAGTCGCCTTTCCATCCGCTTCAGCCCGAAAATCTGCTGCACCAGGAAAGCCGCTATCCACTTGCCCGTCAGTGCCACGCCAATCATCACCCCCGCCACCACCAGCGCGTTCACACTGCCGAACAGCACATGCAGGTTAATCAGCATACCCACACCAATCAGGAAGTAAGGGATGAACAATGCGTTGCCCACAAACTCTAGATGTCCCATCAGCGGTGAAACATGCGGAATCATCCTGTTGAGCACCAAGCCCGTAAGGAAAGCCCCCAGGATGCCCTCCATGCCAGCCAGCTCCATCAGTGCTGCGGCAAGGAACACCAGTGCCAGCACGAAGATATACTGCGTCACCACCTCCTCATACCTGCGGAAGAACCAGCGTGCGATGCGTGGGAACACAATGATGATGGCTGTGCCTATCACAACCACCTTGCCCACCAGCAACAGCCAGTAAGTACCCCCTATATCTCCACCGTGCAGGCCAGCCACCACCGCCAGCACCAGCAAGGTCAGCGTATCCGTCACCGCAGTACCACCCACCGCGATACTCACGCTTCGTTGGCTTGACAAGCCATATTTAATCACTATCGGATAGGAAACCTGCGTATTCGATGCATACATACTGGCGAGCAGAATCGCTGTGGCAACCCCGTAATGCAGCACACTCAGGTTTGTCACAAAGCCAATGGTAATGGGGATGAAGAAACACAGCAGGCCCAGCGTCAGTGCCTTGTACTTATTCTCCTTGAAGTCGTTCATGTTCATCTCCAGTCCGGCAAGAAACATGATGTAATACAACCCCACCTTGCCGAACAACTCGAAGCTGCTGTCGCGTGCCAGGATATTCAGTCCGTGCTCACCCACCAGCACACCGGCGATGATCATCCCGATGATGTGCGGGATGCGAAGCTTGTCCAGCACGATAGGCGCAAACAGAATAATCACCAGCACCAACAGGAAAATCCATGTCGGGTCGGTAATCGGGAAACTGATATAATTATACATCCATTCCATTTGCAATAAACACCTTTTCGCGACACAAAATAACAAAAAAAAATTCACATAATCGCCAAAACCTTGCTGAAATCCAAAAATTGCACTAATTTTGCACTCTTAAGATAATAGAAAACAATAGTCAAACAATAGAAAAAAAGAAAATGAAAGTAGCAATTGTTGGAGCAAGTGGCGCAGTAGGACAGGAATTCCTGCGTGTGCTCGAAGAGAGAAATTTCCCGATGGACGAACTGCTGTTGTTCGGTTCACCTCGCAGTGCAGGCACCAAATACACCTTCCGTGGCAAGGACATCCAGGTGAAGCTACTGCAGCACAACGACGATTTCAAGGGCGTAGATATAGCCTTCACCTCGGCAGGTGCAGGCACCTCAAAGGAATTTGCCGACACCATCACCAAGCACGGTGCCGTGATGATAGACAACTCCAGTGCCTTCCGCATGGATGCTGACGTACCGTTGGTAGTGCCTGAGGTCAATGCCCCCGATGCCAAGGTCCGTCCTCGTGGCATCATCGCCAACCCCAACTGCACCACCATCCAGATGGTAGTGGCACTGAAGCCCATTGAGGAGCTCAGCCACATCACGCGTGTGCATGTATCCACCTACCAGGCGGCTAGTGGCGCCGGTGCTGCGGCCATGAAAGAGCTCTATGAGCAGTACCGTCAGGTCCTGGCAGGCGAGCCCGTCACCGTTGAGCGTTTCCAGTACCAGCTGGCATTCAACCTCATCCCCCAGGTGGATGTCTTCACGGAGAACGACTACACCAAGGAAGAGATGAAGATGTTCAACGAGACCCGCAAGATTATGCACTCCGACGTGCGTGTCAGCGCCACCTGCGTGCGTGTGCCCTCCCTGCGTTCACATTCCGAGGCCATCTGGGTAGAGACCGAGCGTCCTGTGTCAGTAGAAGAAGCCAAAGCCGCCTTTGCCAAGGCAGAAGGCCTCGTCATTGAGGACAACCCCGCAGAGAAGAAATACCCCATGCCCCTGTTCCTGGCAGGCAAGGACCCCGTCTATATAGGTCGCATCCGCAAGGACCTGGCCAACGACAACGGCCTCACCTTCTGGATTGTGGGCGACCAGATCAAGAAAGGTGCCGCCCTCAATGCCGTCCAGATAGCAGAGTACCTCATCAAAGAAAATGCCCTTTGATGATTTCCTGCCCATTAATTGAATAAAATCACAGTTAATGGTCAATCGTCAACGATGCATAGGCACTACTTAATACTGACCCTCCTCATCCTCTGCATAGGATGCAAAGCCCAGCCCCGTCAGCAAGACGTGGCTGAGGCCCCTGCTGAGGCTGTAGTGCCCGACCAGCCCATCGTCACTGGCGATGCCCGCACCACCCTCTACTATCCCCTACTCAGTGGCAAGCGTGTAGCCCTCTTTGGCAATCACACCGCCCTGTTGCCTGATGGCGAACATCTCCTCGACCGCCTCATCCGCGACAGCATCCGTGTCACCGCCCTTTTCTCCCCCGAGCATGGCTTCAGGGGCACCGCCGATGCTGGCGAGCATGTAAGCAGCCAGGTAGATAGCAAGACCGGCATCCCCATCCTCTCCTTGTATGATGGCAAGACCACCCGTCCCTCCGTTGCCTCCATGCGTCAGTTCGACATCCTCTTGGTTGACATCCAAGATGTAGGATTGCGTTTTTACACCTATTACATCACCATGTGTCGTCTCTTGCAGGCATGTGCTGATGATCAGAAGCCCGTCATCATCCTCGACCGTCCCAACCCCAATGGCCATCTTGTTGACGGTCCCATCTTAGACATGAAATACAAGAGTGGAGTAGGCCTCCTGCCCATCCCCATCCTCCATGGCATGACCTTGGGTGAGTTGGCAAAGATGGCGATAGGTGAAGGCTGGCTCAGCCTGCGTCATCCCCTTCAGCTCACCGTCATCCCCTGTTTGGGTTACACCCATCACACCCCCTATATATTGCAGGTCCCTCCCAGTCCCAACCTGCCCAACATGCGTGCCGTCTATCTCTATCCCTCGTTATGCTATTTCGAGGCCACTCCCGTCAGTGTAGGCAGGGGCACCGCCCATCCCTTCCAGCTCTACGGTCATCCCCAGATGAAAGGTCGTACCTTCACCTTCACCCCCCAGAGCATGCCAGGTGCCAAGACTCCCCCTTTGCTGGGCAAGCAGTGTCAGGGTGTTGACCTCACCGGTTTGTCCGAGTCCGAGCTATATAGTAAGGGCATAGACCTTAGCTATTTGATAGATGCCTATCGTGACTTAGGCATGGGCGACAAGTTCTTTACCGGCTTCTTCGAGAAATTGGTAGGTGTCTCCTGGGTTCGTCAGATGATAAAGCAGGACAGCAGTGCTGATGACATCCGTGCCCGTTGGCAGGGCGATGTCCAGCGTTTCAAGGAGCAACGAAAACCATACCTGCTATATGAGGAGTGAGGGGGGGATAAAACAATCGCCCACAGGGGGCGATATGTTTTAGAAGTAGATAGGTCCGTGACCCATGCAACTGGTTGTTCCCATGGCTGTCAATGCAGCTGTTAAAATCGAGATGGTGAACTGTATCACCATTGCCATAGATAATAGCATAATACTTGGCGTCTAATTGTATATAGTTGCCAAAGTTTATGAAGTTTTTATAACTTTCAGATATTGGTATCCAATGACACATCGGAGACAATTTCGCTTATCGCAATACTCTTTGCGGAGTTGGATAAGTGCTTGTGAGTCTGCTGCATTGTCTGCTAAAATGCCAAAGCGTTCCCATTGACGGATGATATAGTTTCTTTCAGGCTTTAGCTTCTCTAAATATTCTGAAGCACGATGGCAGTAATCATAGTGCCCCTTATGTTTCCCATAAGCACTAAGGAAAGGTATAACCGTATTGATAAGCAGCAGATCCAGTGTACCATCACCCAAGGATTTGTTGCACTCATTTGTTTCCTTCCCAAACAAATAATGATTCTTCCAATAAGGAGATGTGGATGTCTGCAAAAGATTCTTGATGGATTCAACGTCTTTAGCTTCCAAAATTTTAGATAACAGTGATTCTTGATTTTGATAAAGATAGGCAAGTTGGGCTATCTTGCTATGGGGAAAAGCTTGCGGGCGAATACGTAAGAGTTTCCATAAATCGCTCTGAATGGGTGAGGAGAAGCCAAACTTATGACTCAGATATTGAAATTCCTTTTTTAAAGAAATATAATAGTCGTCATCGAGATTCCCTTCCAAAAGACCTGCCATTCCGAAAAAGATAGCCTCTACTTGATGAATGTGGGCTCTATGCTTCCCCAAAGCAGAAAAATCGATACGTTTTGCCCACGCTTCAAAAACATCTCCATTTAAACCGAAACCAAAGTTTCGTGCGATGGTTACAAACAAAGCGTGCTCCCAGTTGTTGTCGCAGATACGCACCCTTTCGTGGATAAGGCCAATCTTCTGGTCAATACGTTCTGCAGTCAGAGCAGAAAGCCAACTGTGAATGGTCAGCATAGGAATGTCATGTAAGATTGAATAACAGGCAGGATAGGTGTCTGTCCGCTTGAGCAAGGCATATTTCCGTTTCACTTCATCGGGACATGCCAATATCATTTGAGGGATTATCTCTGAAGAGCCATAACGGGTAACATCCGTATCAGCTTCTCCTACTACATGCAAGATTACATTGGCATAAGCTGGGTTTAGATGATGCCCGTGACTATACCAATGACTTGCTTTCTCATGAACTTCCACGTTGCCTACCCATAATACACCTCCTATTTTCAACTTGGCGTTGAAAAAGTCAGGGCCTGCATGATGGTTTTGCAAACCTGGATCAACCACCTCCACTGCCTCACCGGCAGTGGTTTTCATCCCCCTGATGGGGTAGATTTTATGCTTCCAAACGTAGTGTAATAGTTGTTCCATTGTTAAGAATGGTTTAAATTGTGGTGCAAATGTAAGAAAAAGATTATCTTTGCACCATATTTTTTGTTTTTTATTTAAACGAACACTGAAGTTTATGAGAATTGCATTGATAGGGTATGGCAAAATGGGCAAGATGATTGAACAGATTGCCCTGGAAAGAGGACATGAGATAGTGTGCGTGATTGACATCGATAACCTGCAGGACTTCGAGAGCGACGCCTTCCGCACGGCTGACGTGGCGATTGAGTTCACTGCGCCACAGGCTGCCTTCGGCAATTACCTGCACGCCTGGAAGGCTGGCGTGAAGGTGGTGAGTGGCAGTACGGGATGGATGAAGGAGCATGGCGACGAGGTGAGACGTATGTGCCTGGAGGAGGGCAAGACGCTGCTCTGGGCTTCGAACTTCTCCATCGGCGTGGGCATCTTCCGAGCCGTGAACAGATACTTGGCGAAGGTGATGAACCAGTTCCCGCAGTATGACGTGGAGATGGAGGAGACGCATCATGTGCATAAGTTGGACCACCCCAGTGGAACGGCTATCACGCTGGCTGAGGAGATTGTGGGACGCATTGACCGCAAGACTGCATGGGCGGAGGATACGACGGACAGGAACCTGTTGCGCGTGGATAACATACGCCGTGGCGAGGTGCCCGGCATCCATACGGTGCGCTATGACTCGGATGCCGACCTGATTACCATCACCCACGATGCCCATAACCGCAAGGGCTTTGCGCTGGGCGCGGTGCTGGCGGCTGAGTGGACGGTGAACCAGCAGGGGCTGCTGACCATCGATGACTATTACAAAGATATGTACGGATTTTAATTATCATAACGACAAAGGACTATGCAAAAATTGAAGGATGCAACTACCCGACAGTGGGTGACGATGGGCATTGTGATGCTGCTCTACCTGGCTTTCCTCGTTTGGATCAAGAGTTGGTGGGGCTTGCTGGTGGTGCCGTTTATCTTTGATGCTTATATCACGAAGATAGTGCCTTGGGGCTTCTGGCGAGAGTGGAAGAATGACACTGCCAGGGGTATTATGAGTTGGGTGGATGCCATTGTGTTCGCCCTGGTGGCGGTGTATTTCGTGAATTTGTATATCTTCCAGAATTACCAGATTCCTACTTCCAGCCTGGAGAAGAGTCTGCTGGTGGGGGACTATTTGTTTGTGAGCAAGGCGAGCTATGGACCACGCACACCGAATACGCCACTGTCGTTGCCCTTGACTCTGCATACGATACCGGGCACCGATACGAAGTCGTATATCGACTGGCCTCAGTGGAAGTATAAGCGGGCACAAGGTTGGGAGAAGGTGAAGCTGAACGACATTGTGGTGTTCAACTTCCCCGCAGGGGATACCGTTGCGACTAATTTCCAACAGACAGATTATTATAGCCTTGCCTATAACGAGGGCAAACGCCGTTATGGGGAGCGGGTTGACATGAGCACGTTGACACGTGAGCAGCAACGCACGGCATACGATATTTTCTATGCCGAGGGTACGAAGATGATCAAGAGTAACCCACGCATCTACGGCGAGGTGATTACGAGGCCAGTTGACCGCAGGGAGAATTATGTGAAGCGTTGCGTGGGCTTACCTGGCGACACCCTGCAGATCAAGAATGCTCACGTATGGCTGAACGGGAAGCAGATGGAGGACCCCGAGCAGATGCAGCTGAACTATTTCGTGCAGACCACGGGTCCGGTGATTCCTGACGAGATTTTCCGCGAGCTGGGCATCAGCGAGGAGGACAGGTGGGAGATGGGCAGTGACCAGTCATGGGAGAACGAGTTGCTGAGCATGGGGCTGAATACACGCCAGCAGAACGGACGACTGACACCTACCTATAACCTGCCACTGACGAAGGAGATGCTGGAGAAGTTGCAGGCGAACAAGAAGCTGGTGAGCAAGATTGTGATGGAGCCTGAACGCGAGAATTTCGTGGGACAGCTCTTCCCGCTGAATCTCTATACGAAGTGGACACGCAATGACTATGGCCCTATCTGGATTCCCAAGAAGGGGGCTACCATTCAGTTGAACGAGGATAACCTGCCTATCTACGAGCGGTGTATTGAGGCGTATGAGGGTAACAAGCTGGAGCGCAAGGCGGATGGTATCTATATCAATGGGGTGAAGACGAATGAATATACTTTCCAGATGGATTATTACTGGATGATGGGTGATAACCGCCATAAGAGTGCCGACTCGCGCTATTGGGGCTTCGTGCCTGAGGATCATGTGGTGGGTAAGCCTGTGCTGATCTGGCTGTCGCTGGATAAGGATAGGGATTGGCTGGATGGCAAGATTCGCTGGAACCGCTTGTTTAAGTGGGTTCATGATTAATGAAGAATGAACAATGAATAATGAATAATGAATAATTAAGAATGAATAATGGCGTGCGTGTGGTTGACAACAGCGTATTTGGCACCTGTGGAGTATTATGCGCATTTGATGGCGGCAGGTGAGGCAAGGGTGGAGGTGCACGACCATTATATGAAGCAGACGTACCGGAACAGGTGTATCATTGCAGGGCCTAACGGACGCATTGACCTGACGGTGCCTACGGTGAAGCCCGACACGCTGAAATGTGCCACGAAGGACATTCGCATCAGTGACCACGGGAATTGGCGACACATGCATCTGTATGCGCTGGAGTCGGCTTACGGGCATACGCCGTATTATGAGTTCTATCGCGATGACTTTGTGCCGTTCTATGAGCGCAAGTGGGATTATCTGGTGGATTTCAATGAGGCATTGCAGGAGATGATTTGTGGGTTGATAGGGCTGGAGGTGAAGGTGTCGAGGACGGAGGAGTATCTGCCGGTGGTGGAGGGTCTGGACTTGCGTGAGGTGATTCATCCGAAACGGGACTATGCTTGCTTGGATGCCAGCTTTCAGGTGGTGCCGTATTATCAGGTGTTTCAGGAGAGGCTGGGTTTTCTGCCTAACTTGAGTGTGGTGGATCTTTTGTTTAATTTGGGACCAGAGAGTTTGATACTGCTGAAGCAGTCAATGAAGAATGAAGGATGAACAATGAAGAATGATTATGCATTGTTCTCTGTTCATTATTCATTCATGAAGAACATTGAGTGATGTTGAAGTTAGTGACACCGGAGGGGGAGAGTAGGGTGTTGTTGCACAGTTGCTGTGCCCCTTGCTCATCGGCTATCGTGGAGTGCATGCTTGCCAATGGCATACGCCCTACGGTGTTCTATTATAACCCTAACATTTTCCCACAGGAGGAATATCTGAAGCGGAAGGAGGAGGCGAAGCGGTTTGTGACCGCGCAGGGTCTGGATTTCGTGGATGCCGACTATGACCATGGGGCTTGGCTTCAGGGGGTGTGCGGATTGGAGGATGAGCCCGAGCGGGGCAAACGATGCCTACTGTGTTTCAAGCAAAGGCTGTTGGTCACCGCCCGCTATGCGCAGGAAAAGGGGTTTAAGGTGATGACCACCACCTTGGCCTCGTCGAGGTGGAAGAGCCTGGAACAAATCAACGAGGCAGGCAGATGGGCCACCCAGCAGGTGGAGGGGGTGACCTTCTGGGAACAGAATTGGCGCAAGGGAGGCCTGCAGGAGAGGCGCAATCAGCTGTTAAAAGCGCATAATTTTTACAATCAGTTGTATTGTGGATGCGAATTTAGTTTGAAATCTCGTATAAATGATGTAAATTTGCCATGTAATAATTAACAAAACTACGCTTATGAAAGACATGAATACAACGCTATGCAAGTTATGGCTGGTCTGCCTGGTGTGCTGGATCTGCCCTTCCGTTGCCGTGGCGCAGGCCATCACGGAACGGATGAATGAGAATATAATCACCGTGAGCGGTGTGGTGAGAGACCAGAAGAGCAATCGCAAGCTGGAATATGTGAACGTGTATGTGCCAGGTACCAACATCGGTACGGTGACCAATGCTGACGGTGCCTTCACGCTGAAATTCAAAGACCCAGGGGGTAGGGTGTATCTGGAGTTCTCATACCTTGGCTATAAGTCGAACCAGGTGGAGGTGGACAGGCTGGCGAGTACAGGCAATGACTATTTCCTGACGCAGAGCTCGTTCCGACTGAATGAGATTGTGGTGAGCCCCATCAATCCACGATGGATTGTGGAGGAGGCGGTGGATAAGGTGAAGCAGAACTATAGTCCTGTTTCGACGCTGAATTATATGTTCTATCGTGAGACGGTGCAGAAACGCAACCGTTACATCACCATCTCGGAGGCGGTGACGGAGGCATTCAAGACCTCATACTCATCGATAGGTACGGCTCGCGACAGGGTACGCATCAAGAAGAGTCGCAGTGTGGCGAGTCCTGACATCAGGGACACGCTGAGTGTGAAGCTGGAGGGTGGTCCTAACCTGGCGACCTATGTGGATGCGGTGAAGAACCCCGATGTGCTGTTGGAGAGTGAGTATATCGATATGTACGAGTACACATTCGATGACTTTGTGACCATAGACGACCGTGTGCAGTATGCCATCAAATTCAAGCCGAAACCTGTGATGCTGGACTTCCCGCTTTATGTGGGTACTATCTTCATTGACCGCGAGAGCATGGGCATCAGTCGCATAGAGTTTAGCGTGGATACCTCCGACCCTGACAAGGTGACCCGTATGATGCTCCGCAAGAAGCCTGCATCTATGCGTTTCAGGGCGCAGAACCTGACTTATCTGGTGACTTACCGCTATCAGGGTGGCAGGTATTACCTGAATTATGTGCGGGCGGAGTTCAAGTTCCGATGCGACTGGAAGCGACGGTTGTTTGCCACGAATTATACGGTGGTGTCGGAGATGGTGGTGACGAACCGTGTGGATAGTCCGCTGGAGAGCATTTCTTATAAGGAGTCGTTCCACAATAGCGATGTGCTTTCTGACAAGGTGATGGATTTCTATGATGAGGAGTTCTGGGAGGATTATAATATCATTGAGCCTACTGAGTCGCTGGAGGAAGCCGTTGGCAAGCTGAGGAAAGCGATAGAGAAAAAATAAGAAATCGCTCTGCGATTTATTCAGCGTAACACAAAACAGAGAGGTTTTGGGGTGACAAAATTTCCTGAGCTACTTGCTGCAACTGACTTGCTGTGAGTAGCTCAATGTTTTGAAAGGCCTCCTGGCTCGTCACAAAGCGGTTATAGTGCAGGTAAGTCTTCGCCATGCCCAAGGCAAGACTCTCATGATTATCTGAGCTCACCCCAATCTGACCAATCAGCTGCTTCTTGGCCGCCCGCAACTGGCTGTCGGATAGCGGGTGGTCGCAGAGGAGGTGCAGTTCCTTCTCCACCAGGCTGATGCATCGCTCCACATCCTGATGGTCGCATCCGAAGTAGATGCAGAAGGTACCCGTATCGGTATAAGGCGTGTAGTTCGACTCAATCTCATACACCAGTCCGCGATGCTCACGCAAAGACACATTCAGGTGGCTATTCATGCCTGGACCACCCAAGAGGTTGTTGATTAAGTTCAGTGCCACACGCTGGGTGCTCTGCCCGTTGTATGCCCTGCCACCCAGCATCACGTGTGCCTGATGGGTTTGCTTGCAGACCTGCTTACGCACAGGGGCGATGAAGGGAGGTTGCTGGCGACTCATCTCCACCGGAGGGTAGCTGATGCCAGCCGTCCATCGCTCTACCTGACGCACCACCTGTTCCAGGCGGAAATTGCCCAGCACGAAGAATATCATGTTGTCTGGGCGGTAGTAACGGTGGTAGAACGCATCGGCGTGCTGTTTGCCATAGCCTCGCAGGCTCTCCTCATTACCCAAGATGTTGCGACCTAAGGGATGACCGCTGTAGATCAGGTCTTCAAAGTCGTCGAAAATCAGCTCGGCAGGCGTGTCCTCATACATCTTAATTTCGTCGATAATCACCTCACGCTCTTTCTCCATCTCACGCTCGGGGAAGACAGAGTGGAACACCAGGTCGGTGAGCAGCTCCACAGCACGGGGGAAGTCCTGCAGCATGAACGAGCAATACACCACCATCTCCTCTTTGTTCGTAAAGGCATTTAGGTCGCCACCCACATACTCCATGCGGTTCAGGATGTGCCATGCCTTCCTGTGCTCGGTGCCCTTGAAGAGCATGTGCTCGATGAAGTGTGCCATGCCTGGGTTGTCGGCATCTTCGTCGCGTGTTCCGGCATTCACGGCATAGCCGGCGTAAGCCACCTGCGAGGTGGTATGCTGGAGGATAATCCTCAATCCGTTTGGCAAAGTATGGGTAAAATATTGCTCTCTTTCCATGTGAACTGTTCTTTAAGCCTGCAAAAATAGTATAAAGTGAGCGTAAAAACAAAGAAATCTTTGTTTATAAAGTTGCTTTGCATTATCTTTACGGCAAAATTGGTGACCATGGAAAAAGAATTACTGAATTCAATGCAGGATTTGCTGCGCAAAGAGGCGGAAGCGATACTGAAGATACCCTTGACAGACGGTTTTGCCAAGGCTGTGGATTTGATTGTGGAACATGTGCACGAAAGGAAGGGAAAGCTCGTGACCTCGGGCATGGGCAAGGCAGGACAGATTGCGATGAACATCGCCACCACATTCTGCTCTACGGGTATACCGGCTGTGTTCCTGCATCCCAGCGAGGCACAGCATGGCGACTTGGGTATCTTGCAGGAGAACGACCTGCTGCTATTCATCTCCAATTCAGGCAAGACGCGCGAGATTGTGGAGCTCACGGCACTGGCACACCGCCTGAACCCTGCGTTGAAATGTATTGTAATAACCAGTAACCCCGATAGTCCGTTGGCTCAGGAGGCCGATGTGTGTCTGAGCACGGGCAACCCCAACGAGGTTTGTCCGCTGGGCATGACCCCTACCACCAGCACTACGGTGATGACCGTAATGGGAGATATCCTGGTGGTGGAGACCATGAAACGCACTGGCTTTACCATCGATGATTATTCGAAACGTCATCACGGTGGCTATTTAGGGGAGAAATCAAGAGAGGAGTTGAGAAAATGCGAAAAGTAATTGGAATAGGGGAGACGATACTTGATATCATCTTCAAGAACGACAAGCCCTGGGCAGCTGTGCCAGGAGGCTCAGTATTCAACAGCATCGTATCGCTGGCTCACGTAGGTGTACCCGTGGAGTTCATCACCGAGGTGGGGCAAGACTATGTGGGCGAGCTCATCCAACGCTATATGCATGAGAATGGTATCGACACCTCGCATCTAGAGGTATATCCCGAGCACAAGAGTCCTGTATCGCTGGCATTCCTTAATGAACAACAGGATGCGCAGTACAGCTTCTATAAGAACTATCCCGAGCAGCGCCTGCATGTGGAACTTCCCAAGATTGAGGAGGGAGATGTGGTGATGCTGGGCTCTTACTATGCCGTAGATCCAGCCCTGCGAGAGCGCCATGTGGAGCTGTTGCAGATGGCGAAGGATAAGCATGCCATTGTTTTCTACGACTTAAATTTCCGTCGCCCGCACAAGCATGATGCCATTAGGCTGGCACCTTATTTCCTCGAGAATCTGGAGTTTGCCGACATTGTGCGAGGCTCGGAGGAGGACTTCCACTGTCTTTACAACCTGAGTGACGTGGATAAGATCTACCGCGACAAGGTGAGGTTCTATTGCAAGAACTTTGTCTTTACGGCAGGACAAAAGGAGGTGCAGCTTCGCACGGACAGTCTGAGTAAGAGTTATGAGGTGGCACCACTTGAGCCCGTCAGTACGGTGGGCGCTGGCGACAATTTCAATGCGGGCATCGTGTTTGGGTTGTTGCAGAAGGGCATCATGCTCGACGACCTGGATTCCCTGTCTGAACAGGCTTGGGATGACTTGGTTCACTATGGCATGCAGTTTGCCGCTAAAGTGTGCATGAGTTGGGATAATTCGGTCCCTAAAGGATTTAAGATATGAAAATAGGTATTATAGTGGCCATGGACAAAGAATTGCGTCAGCTCAAGAGCCTGTTTGAAGGAGCTGACGTGATAGTGAGCAAGTGTGGCATTGGCAAGGTCAATGCAGCATTAGGCGCTCAGAAAATGATCAATGAGTTTCACCCCGACGTGATAGTATCCAGTGGTTGTGCCGGAGGCAATGGCGACGAGGTGGAAGTACAGGATGTGGTGGTAAGTGCCGAGTTGGCATATCACGATGTGTATTGTGGCACTGCCATAGATAACCGTACACAATACGGACAAGTGCAGGGTATGCCTGCGCGCTTTATGTCAGACCCTTGGCTACTACAGAAAGCAACAAGCTTGGATTGTGGTGTGAAGATACATGCAGGACTCATTGTCACGGGCGACTGGTTTGTTGATTCGCGTCAGAAGATGCAAGAGATTGTGGGCCATTTCCCTGAGGCTATAGCAGTGGATATGGAGAGTTGTGCCATCGCACAGACCTGCTATATCAATAATGTACCATTCATTTCTTTTCGTGTGGTCAGCGATATGCCACTCAAGGATACTGATGCCAGTCAGTATCATGATTTCTGGAATACCATTGCCGAGCATTCCTTTGCGGTGACGAAGACGTTTGTAGAAAAAATCATGGAGGTCTAATAAGAAGAGGGTATGTCAAGATTGACATACCCTTTAAGTTTCCTGCTATATCATAGGTAGATAGGTCTATGACCTATAGGTTGTGTTCATATCAGTCGATTCTGCTGTCAATTTCAAAACATGTTTGCTACTCTTTTGATGCCTGATACGAGGGCATCCACCTCTTCACGGGTGTTGTAGATGCCAAAGGAAGCACGGAGGGTGCCTTCAATGCCTAAACGGTGCATCAGGGGTTCGGCGCAATGGTGACCTGTGCGTACAGCTATGCCCAAGCGATCGAGCAAGGTGCCCATGTCGAGGTGGTGGATGTTTCCAACGAGGAAGGAGATGACGCTACCTCGGTGTAATTTACAATTTACAATTGACAATTGACTTTTATCTATAGAATCCTTATCAACTTGAGATGTCAAACTTGGGGATGTTGGACCGAAGATTCGAATGCCGGGTATCTGAGACATCTGTCCTAAAGCATATTGAGTGAGTGAAGACTCGTAGGCGGCAATGTTTTCCATACCTATTTGATTCACATAGTCAAGGGCAACGGCAAGAGCTGTAGCACCTACGTAGTTGGGTGTGCCTGCCTCAAATTTGTAAGGCAGTTGGTTGAAGGTGGTATGCTCAAAGCTGACGGTGCCAATCATCTCACCACCTGCCTGATAGGGAGGCAGACGGTCGAGCCACTCACGCTTGCCATAGAGTACTCCGATACCGGTGGGGGCATAGACCTTGTGACCTGAGAAGCAATAGAAGTCGGCATCCAGCACCTGCACATCCACAGGCATGTGGGGCACGGATTGGGCTCCGTCGATGAGCACAGGCACTCCGTGATCATGGGCGATGCGGATGATGTTAGACACAGGGTTGACGGTGCCCAAGACATTGCTGACATGCGTCACACTCACCAATTTGGTCTTGGGGGTAAACAGCTTTTCATATTCGTCCATCAACAGGATGCCATCATCTGTAATGGGGATAACTTTCACGACTATGCCTTTGCGCTGGGCCTGCAATTGCCAAGGTACGATGTTGCTATGATGTTCCATCGTGCTGATAATTACCTCGTCGCCGCCTCGCATTTCTTGTTGGCAGAACGATGATGCCACCAGGTTGATGGATTCGGTGGTGCCGCGGGTGAAGACTATCTCGCTGGCTGAGCCTGCATGGATGAACTGACGAACGGTTTCACGACTCTGCTCCAGCATGTCGGTGGCGACCATGGAAAGATGATGCACACCACGATGCACATTGGCATTGGTGGTGTAGTATTGGTTGGTGATGGCCTCTACTACCTGACGGGGCTTCTGCGTGGTGGCACCATTGTCAAGATAGACTAAGGGGTGACCATATACTGTTGTTCCCAGGATAGGGAAATCTTGCCTGATGTATTGAACGTTGACCATTGAATGTTGAGCGTTATTCTTTATTGTTCATTCTAAATCTTTTCTCCACAAGCTCATGCAAACGTTCCTGTAAAGCAGGGATGCGGATGTGATTAATTACCTCGCTGGTAAAGGCTGTCATCAGCAAAAGGCGTGCCTCGCGCAGGGAAATGCCTCGTTGACGCATATAGAACAGGGCAGACTCGTCTAGCTGACCAGTACTTGAGCCGTGGTTGCATCGCACATCGTCGTTGTATATCTCCAACTGAGGCTGGGCAAACATACGCGTCTGGCGGGTGGCACAGAGGTTGTGGTTGGTCTGCTCAGAGTGGGTGTGATGAGCCCCAGGGTTCACTTTTACCAAGCCGGCATAGGTGCCTTGTGCTTGCTCATCGAGCACATATTTGAAAAGCTGGTAACTGGTGCAGTGGGGTACCGTATGCGTTACATACGTATGGTTGTCGATGTGTTGCGTGCCACTGGCAATCACCAGTCCGTCGAGGTTCAGCTCAGCCCCCTCACCACAGAGGTCAACCCGTGTGGTGTTGCTGGTGCTGCCCTGACCCAGGCTGATGCTCTGCACAAAGGCTTGGCTGTTGGCCTCCTGGCGTATGTGCAGAAGGTGTTGGCATGTGATGTCTGCAGGGTTGGTGTCCAGGTCGCAGAGATCGAGGGAAGCCCCTTCACCCACGATGGCCTCGGTGGTCAGTTGTTGGCAAGTGCCACAAAGCAACAGACGCAATTTTCCGCCATGCCCAATGTGGATATGCAGCACTTTGTCAGTCGTCAGTTCCACGGTCTTCTCTACTACTTCCCCTTTTGCAACAGCTATCTCCATAGTCATTCTTCTCTGTTCTTAATCCAGTCGTACCCACGCTCTTCCAGTTCGAGTGCCAACTCAGGACCCGCTGTCATCACAATGCGACCCTGATAGAGTACATGCACGATGTCGGGCTTGATATAGTCGAGCAATCGCTGATAGTGTGTGATGACAATACAACTGGTCTCAGGCGTCTTGAGCTTGTTCACCCCCTCGGCCACGATGCGCAGGGCATCGATGTCGAGGCCTGAGTCAGTCTCGTCCAAGATGCTCAACTTAGGTTCCAGCATCGCCATCTGGAATATCTCGTTACGTTTCTTCTCACCTCCTGAGAAACCCTCGTTCACCGAGCGGTTCGCCAACTTGTTGTCGAGTTCCACAATGGCACGCTTCTCACGCATCAGCTTCAGGAACTCGCTGGCACTGAGAGCGGGCAGGTTGAGGTACTTGCGCTTCTCGTTGATGGCGGTACGCATGAAGTTTGTCATACTCACCCCTGGTATCTCCACAGGATATTGGAAACTCAGGAACAAGCCTTCGTGGCTACGGTCTTCGGGCGCCATCTCCAGCAGGTTCTTGCCGTTGAAGGTCACCGTGCCCTGTGTCACCTCGTATTGGGGATTGCCCACCAGTACGGATGAGAGGGTACTCTTTCCTGAGCCGTTGGGGCCCATAATGGCATGCACCTCACCTGGTTTAACCACCAGGTTGATGCCCTTCAATATCTCTTTGCCAGCCACACTGGCATGTAAGTCTTTTATCTCAAGCATTGTTCTTTGTTCATTCTTATTATTCACTACCCCACACTTCCTTCCAAGCTGACGCTGAGCAGCTTCTGTGCCTCGACGGCAAACTCCATAGGGAGCTTATTCAGCACCTCTTTGGCGTAGCCGTTCACAATCAGGCCAACGGCATCTTCGGTAGAGATGCCTCGCTGGTTGCAGTAGAAAATCTGCTCTTCGTTAATCTTGCTGGTCGTTGCCTCATGCTCCACCACCGCCGTCTCGTTATGGATGTCCATATAAGGAAAGGTGTGTGCACCACATTGGTCGCCTAAAAGTAGTGAGTCGCACTGACTATAATTACGTGCATTCTCCGCCTTAGCCGCCACACGTACTAGTCCTCGGTAGGAATTCTCACTTTTGCCAGCAGAGATACCCTTGCTCACGATGGTGCTACGGGTGTTCTTCCCTAAATGAATCATCTTTGTACCCGTGTCGGCTTGTTGGTAGTTGTTCGTCACAGCCACGCTGTAGAACTCAGCCGTGGAGTTGTCGCCTTGCAGTATGCAAGAGGGATATTTCCACGTGATGGCAGAGCCTGTTTCCACCTGTGTCCAACTCAATTTGCTTGACTCACCACGCAGATGTCCTCGCTTGGTCACGAAGTTATACACACCACCCTTGCCCTCGGCATCACCTGGATACCAGTTTTGTACGGTACTATACTTCACCTCAGCGCGTTCCATCACCACAATCTCTACGATGGCGGCATGCAACTGGTTTTCATCACGCATAGGAGCCGTACAGCCTTCGAGGTAAGAAACATAGGCATCGTCATCAGCTACAATTAATGTTCGCTCGAACTGCCCTGTATTCCTGGCATTGATGCGGAAATAGGTGGATAGTTCCATAGGGCAACGCACTCCCTTTGGGATATACACAAACGAGCCGTCGCTGAATACAGCTGAGTTCAGGGCTGCATAGAAATTGTCGGTATAAGGCACCACCGAACCTAAGTACTGACGCACTAGGTCGGGATGCTCCTGCACCGCTTCACTGATAGAACAGAAAATGACACCCTTCTCCTTTAGCTGTTCCTTGAAGGTGGTTTTAACAGACACCGAGTCCATCACGGCATCAACGGCTAAGCCGCTGAGTGCCATGCGTTCCTCCAAAGGAATGCCCAGCTTGTCGAAGGTCTTCATCAACTCGGGGGCAATCTCCTTCTTACCATCGTCCACTTTCTTCTTCGTGGGGTCGGCATAGTAAGAGATAGCCTGATAGTCGATGTCGGGAATACGCAGATGTGCCCATGTGGGCATCGTCTGCTTTACCCAATGGCGGTAAGCCTTCAGTCGGAAGTCGAGCAACCACTGGGGCTCTCCCTTCTTCTCTGAAATCAGACGCACCACATCCTCGTTCAGGCCTCTGTCGATGATTTCCGTATGCACGTCGGTGGTGAAGCCATACTTATACTTCTCCTCAGCCACCTGGCGTACATAGCTGTTGTCATTATATTTCCTGTCCTGCTCTTCCATTCTCGTTGTTCAGGATATCTTCCGCAAAATCCTTAACGGCAGGCATGAACATGCCAGCTAAGTCTCGCAAGGGATAATATAAGGCCGATGTTTCCTTGGTTTTCTTCTCAATGATTTTGTTGTCTGAGTCGATATATTCTATCGCATTGATTGTGATGCTGATGAAAATCAAGCACTTCACAGCTCCCAATGCAGCACCGAGTAATCGGTTGAGCCATCCTAAGGCGATGACCTCCAGTGCCTTGGTAAGTAAAGAAGCCACCATAGTAAACACGATGGGCACCACAATCCATATCAGCACGAATGCCAGGATATGGGCGAAGGTGGGGTTGGAGGTGACAGTTCCTATCAACTTCTCACCCACTACGCTATAGAGTGCCTTAGCTGCAAGAAGACCTACGAACAGACCTGCCAACGCGGCCAACTGCTTGATGAAGCCTTTGCGGAACCCCATCACGGCGCCAGCCAACAGCAATACCAATATGATAATATCAATTACTTGCATAATATACAATGTTTAATCAGGTTGACGATTGACGTTTATAAAGTTTGCTTAACCTCAATTTCTTCAAATGTCTCAATCACATCATTCACCTGAATATCGTTGCAGTTCGTCAGGCTGATACCGCACTCAAAGTTGGTGAGTACCTCCTTTACGTCATCCTTGAAACGCTTCAGGGCATTGATGTTACCTGTATAAATTACGATACCGTCGCGAATCAGGCGAGCCTTGTCGGTACGCTTCACCTTACCTGTCTTCACCATTGCACCGGCTACCATGCCCACCTTGCTGATGTTGAATACCTCACGCACTTCGATGGTTGAGGTAACCTGCTCCTTCAATGTTGGAGCCAGCATACCCTCCATAGCAGCCTTCACCTCTTCTATAGCATCATAGATGATAGAGTACTTGCGGATATCTACACCTTCCTGCTCAGCCAACTTGGCGGCACCGGTAGATGGGCGAACCTGGAAGCCCACGATGATGGCATCGGATGCAGCAGCTAAAGATACGTCGGACTCTGAAATCTGACCCACACCCTGGTGTATCACATTCACCTGAATCTTGTCGGTAGAAAGCTTGATGAGTGAGTCGCTCAATGCCTCCACAGATCCGTCCACATCGCCCTTGACGATGATGTTCAATTCGTGGAAATCGCCCAAAGCCAATCGACGACCTACTTCGTCGAGGGTCAGCATCTTCTGAGTACGCAAGCCCTGCTCACGCTGTAGCTGTTCACGCTTGTTGGCAATCTCACGAGCCTCCTGGTCGGTATCGAACACATGGAAGGTGTCACCTGCGGCAGGAGCGCCGTTTAGACCTAAAATCAGGGCAGGCTCAGCAGGCAATGCCTTCTGAATGCGTTGGTTACGCTCGTTGAACATAGCCTTCACACGTCCGAAGTTTGAACCAGCCAATACGATGTCGCCAATCTTCAGTGTACCATTACTAACCAGCACCGTAGCCACATAGCCACGACCCTTGTCCAGCGATGACTCAATGATAGAACCTGTAGCCTTGCGGTTCGGGTTAGCTTTCAGTTCCAGCATCTCTGCCTCCAACAGTACTTTCTCCATCAGTTCCTCCACACCAATACCCTTCTTGGCACTGATGTCCTGGCTCTGATACTTGCCACCCCATTCTTCCACGAGGAAGTTCATAGCGGCGAGTTCTTCCTTAATCTTATCAGGGTTAGCACCTGGCTTATCAATCTTGTTGATGGCAAATACGATAGGTACACCAGCAGCTACAGCGTGGTTGATGGCCTCACGGGTCTGAGGCATCACACTGTCGTCAGCTGCAACGATGATGATGGCGATATCCGTTACCTTGGCACCACGGGCACGCATAGCGGTAAATGCTTCGTGACCAGGGGTATCGAGGAAGGTTATCTTTCTTCCGTCTTCCATCGTAACGTTGTAAGCACCGATGTGCTGTGTGATACCACCTGCCTCGCCGGCAATCACGTTACTCTTGCGGATATAGTCGAGCAATGAAGTCTTACCATGGTCCACATGACCCATTACAGTCACGATAGGAGCACGAGGCACCAAGTCTTCTGCATTGTCCTCTTCTTCCACCACTGCCTGGGAAACTTCTGCACTCACATATTCGGTCTTATAACCAAACTCCTCAGCCACCAAGTTGATGGTTTCAGCATCCAAACGCTGGTTAATGCTTACCATGATGCCCACGCTCATACAGGTAGCGATGACCTGAGTTACTTGTATGTTCATCATGTTAGCCAACTCATTAGCGGTTACGAACTCAGTGAGCTTCAAGATTTTGCTTTCTGCCATTTCCAGGCTTTCCTGCTCCATCAAGCGTTCAGAAGCTAATTCACGCTTCTCCTTGCGATACTTTGCACCCTTGCTCTTGGTCTTGTTCGTCAAGCGAGCTAAGGTTTCCTTTACCTGCTTGGTTACGTCTTCCTCGCTCACTTCGGGTTTAAACACAGGCTTGCGATAGCGGTCCTTACCACCTCGCTTACCCTTGTTGTTATCATTGCGTTCGCCACCCTGCTCTTCGCGCTTGCGCTTGTTATCATTTTCACGGGCAGCCTTCTTGATATCCACCTTCTCCTTGCCGATGCGGTTACGCTTCTTCTTGGTTTCCTGGCTTTTGCCTTCCTTGCCACCTTCATTGGCTTCTTCGGAGCTGTTGCCACGAATCTCCTTGATGATGTCTTCTTTCATCTGACGACGCTGGCTCTGACGTTGTTTCTCACGCTCGTCACGCTCTTTCTTCCTCTCTTCCTTACTCTTTTTCTTTGGACGAGTAGAAGTGTTTAGTTGGTCGAGGTCCACATGACCCACCACATTCAGCTCTCTCATCTTCACGTCAGTCTTTAAGCGGAAAATGTTATCGCTGTTGGCGGATTCACGCGGTTCCAGCGATCTATTCTGTGGTTCCGCATTAGGTTCCCTATTGTCCTCTGCTTTGGGCACCTGAGTCTTTGCCTGAGATTGAGTTGCTGGCTGAGGCTTGGTCACCTGCTGTGCAGGGGTCTCGGTCTTAGGCTTTTCTGAGGTAACTTCCTTAATAGCCATAGGCTCGCTTACAGGCTTGGTTTCCTGCTCAGTTGGTTTGTTGATAGGCTTAGTCACTGGCGTTTCCTGTGGCTTAGTCTCCACCTTGGCTTGTTGAGGATCAGCGGGTTTTTCCGCCTTCTCGTCGGCAACCTTAACAGGCTTACCCACTTTACTGAGGTCAATCTTACCCAATGGCTTGAATTTCTGCTTTCCCTTTTCTGGGGCTAGTTCATAGCCGCTGATAGCCACATAAGGAGTCTTATCCTTGTCCTTTTCCTTTCTGCCGAGAATGAACTGGTCAGACTTAGCCTTCAGAGCCTTATCGGTGCTGAACTCCTGACGGAGCAAGTCAAACTCTTCATCAGTGATCTTGGCGTTCGGGTTTTCCTCCACCTCGTATCCCTTCTTTCTTAGGAATTCCACGGCGGTACTGATACCCACGTTCAAATCTCTCGTTACTTTATTTAATCTTACAGCCACTAGTTTTTCTTTTTAATGAACAATGAATATTGAAAAATGAAAAATATCCTTGTGGATAAAATCAAGTTCCTGCCATTGTTCCAGTTAATAAATTATTCATCGTACTTCAATCCTCCTCAAACTCCTTCCTCAGTACTTCCAAAACATAGTCAACCGTCTCCTCTTCCAGGTCGGTCTTCTTGATAATCAGTTCACGAGGTGTGTTCAGTGCGGTCTTAGCCGTCTCGATGCCAATAGCCTTGAAGGCATCAACCACCCAATCGTCAATCTCGTCGCGGAATTCATCCAGATAGATGTCTTCATCCTGTGTTCCTTCACCTTCCAGTTCACGGAATACATCGATGGTATAGTCAGTCAGCATGCAAGCCAACTTGATGTTCATACCACCCTTACCGATGGCCAGACTCACCTCCTCAGGTTTCAGATAAACATCAGCCTTACGTTCCTCTTCATTTAGATGGATGCTGCTTACATGGGCAGGGCTCAGGGCACGCTGGATGAATAAAGCTGTGTTGGAGGTGTAGTTGATTACGTCGATATTCTCATTTCTCAGTTCACGTACGATACCGTGGATACGGCTACCCTTCACGCCCACGCAAGCGCCTACTGGATCAATGCGGTCGTCATAGCTCTCAACAGCAATTTTGGCACGTTCGCCAGGGATGCGGGCAATCTTACGGATAGTGATAAGGCCATCGTTGATTTCAGGCACCTCCAGCTCAAACAGGCGCTGCAAGAACAGCGGACTGGTACGGCTCAAGATAATCTTCGGGTTGTTGTTTTTGTTGTCCACTCGAGCCACCACCGCTCTGGCTGTCTCACCCTTGCGGTAAAAATCAGTTGGTATCTGCTCCTGTTTCGGTAGCAACAACTCGTTGCCATCCTCGTCCAGTAGCAACATTTCACGTTTCCAAATCTGATAAACCTCTGCGCTGATGATGGTGCCCACCTTATCTATATAGCGGTTATACACGGCATCCTTTTGCAATTCCAGGATCTTGCTGCTCAGGGTTTGACGCAGGTTCAGGATGGCACGACGACCAAACTTACTGAAATCCACCTCGTCAGTCACTTCCTCCCCCACTTCGTAGTCCTCGTCTATTTGTCTTGCTTCCGAGAGTGAGATTTGCAGGTTCGGATCGGTTACCTCACCATCTGGCACCACCTCACGGTTACGTCTGATTTCCAGGTCACCCTTGTCAGGGTTCACAATCACGTCATAATTCTCGTCCGAGCCGAAAATCTTAGCGATTACGCTTCGGAAGCTCTCCTCCATCACGCTCACCAGCGTGGTGCGGTCAATGCTTTGTGAGTCTTTGAAATCCTTAAAGGTATCAATCATGCTCACGGTCTCTGCTTTCTTAGCCATATCATTTAAAGCTGATTAAGTATTTAGTATATTTTATTTCATCCATTTTCAGACAGATGTCAACATCCGTCAGTTTAGGTCTCTTTGCACCTTCGGGTTTGATTTTTTGCTCAACGGTAATCACCACATGGTCTGCATCTACTTCCTTGAGAATTCCTTTCAGCTTGCGACCATCTGTTGTCAATGTCTCCACATCCTTGCCCACGTGACACTCATACTGGCGCAAAATCTTAAAGGGCTGTCCCAATCCGGCAGAACCCACTTCCAATTCATAGTCGGCACCTTCCTCGCCCAAACGCTCTTCAATAAAGCGGCTCAGCTCGGCGCAATCGTCAATCCACACGCCATCCTGATGGTCAATCTCAACGCTGATTTTGTTGTCAGCACCCAACACCACATCCACCAGGAAATAATCCTTTTCCTTTAGCCATTCCTGTGCGATGTTCTCAATCGTTTCTTTGTTAATCATAATTACGCTTTAACTTTGTAAAATAAAAAAAGGAGCCTTAAGCCCCTCCTCATTTTCATCATAACGGCTGCAAAATTAAGAATAAAAACTAACATTGCAAAATAAAACGCCTTTTTCTCCCTCTTTTTTGAATAAAAAATCAAAAAATATAAAAAAAGACCGTATCTTTGCATGCTAATAAGGGTGCAATGTGTGGTGTACCCCACAATTTTGACAATAATTTAATTAAACTTTATAGAATTTATTATGGAAGACAAAAGAGTTTATACTTTTGGTAACGGCCAGGCTGAAGGACGCGCCGACATGCGCAACCTTTTAGGCGGTAAGGGTGCCAACTGTGCCGAGATGAACCTGATTGGTGTTCCTGTTCCTCCAGGCTTCACCATTACTACAGAAGTCTGCAACGAGTATTTCCAGAAGGGTAAGGACGACGTAATCGCCCTCCTCAAGGATGATGTTGAAAAGGCAGTAGCTCACATCGAGAAACTGATGAACAGCAAGTTTGGTGATCCTAAGAACCCTTTGCTGGTGTCCGTTCGCTCTGGCGCACGTGCATCTATGCCTGGTATGATGGATACCATTCTAAACCTGGGTCTAAACGACAAGGTGGCTGAGGGTATGGTGAAGAAAACAGGCAACGAACGTTTCGTATATGATAGCTACCGTCGTTTCGTACAGATGTATGGCGATGTGGTGCTGGGCATGAAACCAGTTGACAAGACAGAAATTGATCCTTTCGAAGCTATTATAGAGAAGGTAAAGGAAGAGCGTGGCATCAAGCTCGACAAAGACCTGAATGTGGATGAGCTCCGCAAGTTGGTGAAACTGTTCAAGGAAGCCATCAAGGAGCGCACAGGCAAGAACTTCCCAGATAACCCAGTTGAGCAGTTGTGGGGTGCTATCTGCGCTGTGTTCGACAGCTGGATGAACGAGCGCGCCATCCTCTATCGTAAGATGGAAGGCATACCATCAGAGTGGGGTACCGCTGTCAGCGTGATGGCAATGGTATTCGGTAACATGGGCGACACTTCTGCTACAGGTGTATGCTTCAGCCGTGATGCTGGTACAGGTGAGAACATCTTCAACGGTGAATACCTGGTGAATGCACAGGGTGAAGACGTGGTAGCAGGTATCCGTACTCCTCAGCAGATTACCCTCGAGGGCTCACGCCGTTGGGCAAAGATGCAGGGCATCAGCGAGGAAGAACGTGCCAGCAAGTATCCTTCAATGGAAGAGTCTATGCCTGACATCTACAAGCAGCTGTATGCTATCCAGGACAAGCTGGAGAAACACTATAAGGACATGCAGGATATGGAGTTCACCGTACAGGAAGGTAAGCTCTGGTTCTTGCAGACCCGTAACGGCAAGCGCACAGGTACCGCTATGGTGAAGATTGCTATGGACCTGCTGCGTGAGGATGTCATCGATGAGAAGACAGCCATCATGCGCTGCGAGCCTAACAAGCTCGATGAGCTGCTGCACCCTGTATTCGAGCCTCGCTCACTGCGTCGCGCCAAGGTGCTGACTCGTGGTTTGCCAGCATCTCCAGGAGCTGCCTGCGGACATATCACTTTCTTTGCTGACGATGCTGCTCGCGTTCATGGCTTGGGCAAGCGTGTCATCCTGGTTCGTATGGAGACTTCTCCTGAGGACTTGGCTGGTATGGCCGTTGCTCAGGGTATTGTAACCTGCCGTGGTGGTATGACCAGCCACGCTGCCGTTGTGGCTCGTGGTATGGGTAAGTGCTGCGTAACAGGTGCAGGCGCCATGATTGTTGACTACAAGAACAAGACGCTGACCATTGGCGACACCGTTCTGCATGAGGGCGACTACCTGTCACTCAACGGTAGCACAGGTGAGGTTTATGAAGGCCGTATCGATACCAAGGCTGCTGAGGTAAGTGGCGACTTCGCTGAATTGATGTACCTCTGCGACAAATATACCAAGCTGCATGTACGTACCAATGCTGATACTCCTCGTGATGCTGCTGTAGCTCACAGCTTCGGTGCTGAGGGTATTGGTCTGTGCCGTACAGAGCACATGTTCTTCGAGGCTAAGAAGATTCGCGCTATGCGTGAGATGATTCTGGCAGATACGAAAGAAGGCCGTGAGGCTGCATTGGAGAAGATTCTGCCTTACCAGATGATTGACTTCTACGAGATCCTGAAGGTAATGGACAACTGCCCAGTTAACATCCGTCTGCTTGACCCACCATTGCATGAGTTCGTACCTCACGATTTGGCTGGTCAGGAAGCTATGGCAGAAGATATGGGTGTTACCGTACAGGAAATCCAGAGACGTGTGGCTGAGTTGAATGAGAGCAACCCAATGCTGGGCCATCGTGGATGCCGCTTGGGTAATACCTATCCTGAAATCACTGCTATGCAGACACGTGCCATCCTCGGTGCTGCCATCAAGTTGCGCAAGGAAGGTTACGACCCACGTCCTGAAATCATGGTGCCACTGATTGGTTTGGTGAATGAGTTCGACTTGCAGGAGAAAGTGATCCGTGAGACAGCAGAGAAGATGTTCAAGGATGAAGGTATTGTGGTTCGTTTCCGCATCGGTACCATGATCGAGATTCCTCGTGCTGCTCTGACAGCTGATAAGATTGCTAAGCATGCCGAGTACTTCAGCTTCGGAACCAATGACTTGACTCAGATGACCTTCGGCTATAGCCGTGACGATATCGCCAGCTTCTTGCCAGTATATTTGGAGAAGAAGATCCTGAACGTTGACCCATTCCAGGTGCTCGACCAGGAAGGTGTTGGTCAGCTCATCGAAATGGCTGTTAAGAAGGGTCGCAACACCCGTCCAGAGCTTATCTGCGGTATCTGCGGTGAGCATGGAGGTGAGCCATCATCAGTTAAGTTCTGCCACCGTGTAGGCTTGAACTATGTGAGCTGTTCTCCATTCCGCGTTCCTATCGCTCGTCTGGCTGCTGCTCAAGCTGCTGTTGAGGACCTCCTTGCTGAGGAGGCAGAGAAGAAGCGCAAGAAAGAAGCTCAGGCACATGCTAGCGCATAATGCTTTAAGCTAACATTTTGAAGAGAGGGGGAAGTAAATGCTTCCCCCTCTCTTGTTATTCCCCCTTTATTGTCTTATTGTCTTTTTTATGTTATTGAGCAAAACGTCGCATAATGTGCGTTGTTTCGTTTGGCGTCACGGATTTGTTTTCCTATTTTTATCGCAAAATTAGAAATTCAACAAGATATAGATTATGAAACAGTGGATGATACTTGCCTTCGTTATGACCATAGGCAGTTCCATGGTACTGACCTCATGCAGCGATGATGACTATGTTTTGGTGTCGGATAACAAGTCCTGGACCATCAGCGCCGACGATATGGACCCGAATGTGAGGCCTGGTGACGACTTCTTCATGTATAGCAACGGCAATTATTGGAAATCGACATCCGTGCAAGAGGATTCTGTGATGATTGTCTCATTCTTTAGATCCGTCGTCGCCTCGGATATAAATAAGATGCTTGCCGACCTTGCCTTACCCTCGATGGAAGTGCTCAAGGCACACAAGGCACTGCCGAAACCCAAAAGAGAGGAAATGGAGGCTTTCGTGACACAAAGGTTACAACCCCTGAAAGAGGCTTCCACCCTGGAAGAGGCCTGGCGCACCACCGGCGAACTCATTGCCGAGGGACTGACATTCAACTTTAGTCTGGTCATGCTGAATTACCACACCGTCCTCACGGCCATCATGTTTCCTAAAGAAATGAACCTCCCGATGCCAGACGTCAATGTCTTAAACGAACGTATCAACAGCCCCGATTATCAGGACTTGTTGATGCCTCTGGCAGGAAGTTACATGACACGTGGAGCCGAGAGTCAGCAATGGCCCATGCTGGTGGCGTGGTGCGAAGGCTTAGGTGCCAATCCTGAACATGTGTTGACATGGAAGACATATAATATGGAGACGATCTCTGAGGCTCAGGTGAAGCCACACATACAGAAGTGGGACGACGAACTGATGGCTTTGCAGGCGATGGACCTGGAATCTTACAAGCAGGCTGCTTGCGACATCTTCCTCGAGTCGACGGTCAAGGACATGGAAAGCATTGCCGACGAGTCTGCCCAGAATATTTACAACGACTATTGCACCTATGAGAAGAACCGCGCCTTTGCCGATCGCTACCTGACCCCCGCCATGATAGAGCGCACCAAGGAGATATGCCTGGAACTGAAACAGACCTTCGCCAACCGACTTAGCCGCTGCACTTGGCTCGACGTGGCCTCAAGGGCCAGTGCTATAGAGAAACTCGATGCCATGGAGTTCTATATCGGCAAACCCGATTATTGGGTAGAAGAAGCCATGCCCAACCTTTCTGCAAGCCACAGCCTGATAGAGGACCAACTATTGTTGTCCCAAAGCAGACGTTACTTTGAAGCCTGGTTGATTGGGAAGCCATGCAAAGGTAATACCTTCAATTATTTGATTTATAACAATACCATGAATCTATATGAAATCAACTCAGGCTATATGCCAGCATTCAATGCCATGATGATCATGCCAACCATGATTATGCCTCCCATGATGCCCACCGATGTCAACGAAGCCATCATCTACGCCACCGCTGTTGTTATAGGTCACGAGATGACCCACGGTTTCGACAGTTCTGGGGCTCTATATGACAAGAACGGCGAGAAGAATGACATCTTCGTCGGGCAGGCTGATTTGGATGAATTCAAACAAATCTCACAGCAACTTGCCGACTGCTATAGCTCATTAGAGGTGATGCCCGACCAGCTGCCCGGTGTCTTCAACGACGGCAATTACACGCTGGGTGAGAACATTGCCGACCTGGGCGGACTGGAGATGGCCTACGAGGCTTATACCAACCGTCTGAAGCGTCAGGGCTTCGAGGGAGAACAACTGCGGCTTCAGCAGCAACGTTTCTATCTTGCCTTCGCCCATATGTGGCAGGCCAAGTACAGTGCGCTATATGCACGGGAGCGAACCTTGGGCAGAAATGAATATGGTGCGGGCAAGGATGAACACAGTTTGGAACGCGAGCGTGTCAATGGCGTGGTGATGAACACCGATGCCTGGTACGACCTCTTCGATGTGAAGCCAGGCGACAAACTCTATCGTAAACCAGAGGAACGCGTGCATATCTGGTAACAGTTGTGCTGCGGATTGGGTCATCGGTCAGGGGTACGCGCAGAGCGATTCCACAATGCCTTCAATATACCGCCATCTTCACCATATTGAATCAAGGCTTGGCATAAAGCGTTGTTGGATGGCAACAGCCATTAGGTTTGCAATCTCCATGTGGGAGAAGCCTATCTTACTGCCATAGTGGGTCAGCAAATCCACCTCATCTTTGGAAATATTCTTGTCGGACATAACGATGCTGATCATATAGTTCATCATACCTTCACGAAGGGTGGGGTTCAGTCTGATGAGGTTAGCCACCGCATCGTTGAACACTTCAGTGACATCGGTCTTCTTCATCTCTTCCAGGAATTGCATTGGGAATATCTTTAACGAGGCTAGATTCTCAATGATTGTATCTGTTTCCTCTTTCGTAACGTCATCGTCCAGGTTGGCTATGAGCAATCCTGCAGTGGCAATGAAACGAGCTAAGTACTCATCCTGTTCACTGTTACCAACCTTCAGCAGGATAGAGATAAGCTGCTCCATTTCCTTGTCAAGCTCCTCTTGCGATGTTGAATTAGCAAAGAGATTGAGTGCCTGAACACGGATAGGGTTTACGGGGTGTGTGGCATGACTCAGTCCCTTGTCTTTCAGGAAATATTCAAGATGTTTCATATTGTCTTTCAGTAACACGTCAATGCTCACGTTCATCTTTTGGAGGTCTAAGCCTGAAGCCATCTTGAAGAAAGCTGTGACACAAGCATTCAGGTTGTTTGTTGCCATATAACCGAATCTGTCAGCCACAAGTTCTGCCAACTGACTATGTAGCCTTATCTTATAAAGCAACGTGATGGGAGGTGCACTTCCCTCTGGGAACACAAAGGAAATGAGACGTGAGAGGGCTGTGTCTCTGTTGATGAGATGCCCCAACTCATGACCAACCACAAACTCCAGTTCTTCTTTTGTCATCAGGGCTATGAGTCCTGAGTTGATATTCACAATATGGGGCTGGTCCTCTTTTTCAGCTGCGACAGAGAAGGCATTGACGGTGGAATCGCCTGTGATATAGAAATCAACGGGTTCTGTAAACCCCAGACGCTCTTTCACTGAAGTGCACAGCTCATACATATCTGGAAGCAGTTCCTTTGCCACTTTCAGGCTATGGCCTTCCATATTACTGCGCCACCAAGCATCACTTCCAGAGTCATTCAGCTGTTGGAGCACCAGGCTGACCACCTGACCCTGCAAAGCATTATGTATCTGCTCTGCCAGTTTTTTCTCCAACTCAATGGATGGTTCCAAGTTTACGACATTTCCCATGGTATATTCTTTTTTTAATTGTTTATATTGAACATCATTTGTTTTTGCCAAACATTGATTTAAGGCCTTTCGAGAGCTTGGATATAGTGGAATTATCTCTTTGTTCGAGCCTGTCAAGCTGTGTCTTGGCATACCTATATGTCTCACTATCTTCATCTGCAGCTTCACAGACTGACTGGAGTAGTAACTTGCCCTTTTCTTCCATATCCTTGGAAACGCCATCAGAAGTCAGCATCATACCTAACGACAGTGTACATTGGATATCACCCAATTCGCTACCATAGGCAAAATACCTTGCAGCCCTTGCAAGGTCCTGCTTGACATTCTTTCCGGTATAATACTCCTTGCCAACAATTTCTGCAAAGTTAGTATAACCATGCCTAATGACAACATCAAAATAATCCCATGCCTTGTCTGGGTCGGAGTCCATCAAAGCATAACCTAAATAGGCATTGGCATTAATATCACCGCATTGTGCGGCGCCTCGAGCTACAGCTGATTGGTTCATATAACCTTCCTCGTCAGTATATGGCTCTTTCTCCGTGATTTTGTCGGGATTGTTTTTTGAGATCTGATGCCAATAGACAAGGCTTGGATATAACATATTACTGCCGTCTCCCGAGTAATACTTGCTGATAATGTCATTAATGTCATCTACCCGGTATTCCTTGGCAAGAGACTTGTCGAACCACTCACGTGCCTTGTCCATATCCCAAATAACACCTCGTCCTTCCATATAGGAATATGCCACCCGAAACATGGCTTCAGGATATCCATCCATGGCTGCTTTCATCATATACCCGAATGCCTTTTCAACCATTTCCCATGAATAGCTGTTCACCATCTCACACTTAGCATTCAGGGCATATCCAAGTGCAAAGCACGAGTATATATCCCCATTATCCACAGGTATCTGAAGGAGTTCTATGGCTTTGTCATAGTCAACATCCACCACGCCTTCTTCTCCGGTCAGATATATCTTTGCAGCATCAATCGCTCCCCTCCATTCTCCTAGCTCTACAGCTTTTAAGCTGAACTCGAGTGCTTTCTTAATATCAGGCTCCCCATCCCATCCGCTGATGTAGATGTTGCTTAAAATAAGGTATGAAGGAGCATAATTGGCAGAAGCAGATTTGTTTAACCACTTAATAGCATTTTCAGCATCATTCTTTAAAAAGAAATAATACAACCCCAATTCATGACATGCTGGGATATACCCCTTCATGGCAGCTCTCAGCCACCAATCAGATGCAATTTCTTTATTTTGTTCAACACCTTTTCCTTCAAGGTAATACCTGCCAAGCTGATACATGGCTTCGGCATCACCTTGCTTGGCTTGCTCACGTGCAATATCTAAAGGCATCTTGCCAGCTGAATCTCCTTTCTTTTCCATAAGTAGCCCACTTTTGTTTATGACCTCGTACTATCTTGATAAAACTTAGTGCAAATATAGTGTTTCTCCCATTGAAATGCAAGCGTCTTGGTATATTTCATCTTTGTTATTATTAAAGATTAAATAAAGGATTAAGTCTAAACTCTTGCTACTTTCACCTTTTTTATATAATATTGCAGTCGGAATCAATAAATATGGGGGGATATGATTAATCACAATACTGACCATTTGAAGACGAATAAGCAGTTCATGCTTGGCAATGGACTGTTGGCATTTGCCGTGTTTATCATTGTGGCATTGTTCTTTTACCTGAGTTTTCGTGAGCAGAGTAAAAAGCAGGAGCACAGGTATCAGGAATCCTATGCCATCTCGCTGGTAAAGGGATTTGCAGGCAAGGATGTGCAGGTGCTGGTGAACGACAGTGTGCTTTATAACGCTCCTGTTCAGAGCGAGCCACTGACGTTTAGCATCACGCGTTTTGCGGAAGCCAGCTCCGTCATCATCGTGGATAATGCTACTGAGAGAATGGCGGTGTTTGAGTTGAGTGAACAAGGCGGCGTTTATAGCTTTGAGAACAATCAGGGAGAGGTTACCTTAAAAGAGTAATACCTCCTAACCCTATTGTTTTTAGAAATTTTCAAAGTTGCGCTGCAACTACTCAAAACTAGCAAGCATGTTTCCTGTAGTTTTTGCGAAAGCCACAATACTTTACATTTGCACAAATTCACATTAATAATTGATATTATGGCAGAAGAAAACAACAAAAACGTAGTGAGCGATGAGCTCGACGAGAAAGTTAAGAATCCTGAAGTCGAAGTGGAAAGAGAAGAAATCTCTGACAAGGAACTGAATGAAGTTTCTGGAGGCGTTAGAAAAAATAATCTTGAAGTTTCATTCAGGCGATATTGATTTTTCATTCCTAACCGACTGAACCTGTTCGTTCGGATTACAAATCCGAACGAACGGAGAATCATGTCCACCATGTGCCGGGCGAATCTACGCAAGCTAAGCGGAGCCTGACGGTCCATTTCCGGATAGTACTTGCCAAAGCCAGCATTACCAATAATCTTGTTCTTTCGGAGATTAATCCCCAATGCAATCTTTTGAACTGCCATAATTAAAATGAATTTGAAAGTTAGGATCTGGCCATTTCCTTTAGTCGATTTCCTTGGGGCTATAGAAGCTGCATCCTGATGCGAAATTCGCGACTTTCCATCGGGTTTTGCAACTTTGTTGCAATTGTAGTGCAAGGCGAATGCAGAACCACGCTTGCTTGTGCTATGCTGAGCCGCAGCCTGCATTGCCATTGCTTTGCAATGGCAAAGTTACAAAGATTTTCCGAAACTGCCAAATGTTTGGGGGGATTTTTGCAAAAAAGTAGGGTGATTCATCCGCAGGGTCAATGGCGTCGGCCAACAGAAACCAAAACGCAGGTTTTCAAATCCACGACGGGCAGTTTGATAATATCAGGCTTCAGACAAGCCTGCTGTCCTGTTACTGCAGGTAACTGGGGTGGGAGGTTACTCACTTACTCACTTACTCACTTTTGACATCTACATTCCCCCATTTCCATCAGCCAGAAACTTTATATCTATATATTATATATATTATATTATAA
>JAFXVZ010000003.1 GCA_017534535.1 Bacteroidaceae bacterium
AAGAAGGGCGCGAAGGTAGAACCCGGTAGTGAAATCGTTATCCCGTCCAAGGAGCCAAGAGAACCGGCTAAGTGGAGTGACTTCGTATCCCTCGGCACCACCATGGCATCCATGGCAGCCCTCGTAGCCTCCATCATCCGCCTAATCAATTAATCCCTTAATTGTAATATAGTTATTTTAATCGTCAATTGTCAATTGTCAATAGTCAATAAAAATACATGGAAAAGAAAATAAGTATTAAAGATATTTGGAACGCATTACTTAAGTATAAGCGTCTTGGCATCAAAGTCCTCGTTGCTACTTTTGTCATAGCCTGCTTCCTGACCCTGTGCGTCCCCAACTACTACAGAGCCACAGTCACTTTGGCACCCGAATTGTCAAGAGCAAGTTCCAATTCATTAAGCTCCTTAGCAGCGTCATTTGGCATCAATATGGGTGGTAATACCAGTGGTAGCAGTGAAGCCATCTTCCCTACTTTGTATCCCGACATGATGAACTCTGTTGAGTTCAAAACCAGCCTGTTTCCCATTAAGGTACATGAGATAGATAGTGATGAGGAAATGACCTACTACGAATACCTACTTGACCACCAGCGCAAGCCATGGTGGAGTTATATTTTTGGCTTAAAAAATGTAATGATTGGAGCAATCAAAAGCCTCTTTGTTAGTAATGAAGAAGTTGATAATTCAAAAGTCAATCCTTTCATGCTCACCAAGGAGCAATATGATTTGATAAAATATCAGCTAAATGAAAAGATAAATTGTGATGTTGATGCTCAGACCTTGGTCATCAGCATCAGCGTAACTGACCAGGATCCATTAATAGCTGCTGTGATAGCTGACTCTGTCAAGCATCGACTGCAGAATGCTATTACAACTTATCGCACCAGCAAGGCAAGAGTAGATTTGGAATACAACAAGAAACTTTTTGAGGAGACGAAGCGTAATTACGATGACGCCCGTCAGAAATATGCCGTCTTTGCCGATGCCAACCAAGGCATGGTCTTACAGAGTGCACGTAGTAAGTTGATTGAGTTGGAGAACGACATGCAAATCAAGTATCAGGCATATTCATCCGTAGCAGCTCAATTGCAGTCTGCAGAGGCAAAGGTACAGCAAGACACCCCAGCCTTTACAACCATACGTGGCGCAACGGTACCAGTAGAAAAGGATGGCCCACATCGAGCCAGGATTGTCATCATACTCTGCTTCCTTGCCGGCCTCATTACTTGCTGCTATGCCCTTCATAAAGAAGGCTACCTCATCCCCCTCACTCGCTTTGTCCTTGGCCTGGATGGTGACAAAGAGGAATCTGTGAAATCTGTGTGACATAAAACATAGCATCCTCCCCGAAACTACATCCACTTGTCCACACAATTACTCTTACCAAGTATACGGGTCAGAAGGTTGTTATAATTATTTATATGCCTAAAGAGACATTGGATAATAAACGAATTGCCAAGAATACACTTTTTTTGTATTTCCGAACCTTATTGATACTTGTAGTTTCACTTTTCACGAGTCGTGTCATATTGAATGTACTCGGAGTTGAGGATTATGGAACTTACAATGTTGTAGGTGGCGTAGTTGCCATGTTCAGTGCAATCTCAGGAGCTCTGTCCGCTGCAATTAGCAGGTTTATTACTTTTGAGCTTGGAAAGGAAGACAAGAATAGGTTAGCCATCGTTTTTTCCACAAGTGTAAATATTCAGATAGGATTATCCCTGATAGTTATATTGATTGGGGAAATTGTCGGGATTTGGTTCCTTAATAATCAAATGAACATCCCATCTGAAAGACTATATGCAGCTAATTGGGTTTTACAGTGTTCTCTTATCACGTTCTGCGTGAATCTTATCAGTATCCCATACAATGCATGTATCATTGCCCATGAAAAGATGGATGCTTTTGCTTACATCAGTATTTTTGAGGTCCTGTTGAAGCTTGGCATCTGCTATTTGATTATGATATCCCCCTGGGATAAGCTTATCAGCTACGCAGTCCTTCTTGTTTGTGTTTCTTTGATCATCCGTTTTACTTATGGCTTTTATTGTCACCGACATTTTGCAGAGAGCCATTACAGGCTGGTATATGAGCGTGGATTACTGAAAGAGATGTCGGGTTTTGCTGGTTGGAATTTTTTTACAAATGGTGCCTATATATTCAACACTCAGGGTATAAACATACTGGTAAACATTTTCTTTGGAGTAACAGTCAATGCCGCGAGAGGTATAGCATCACAGGTCGATCATGCCATTATGCATTTGGTCAACAGTTTCACCACAGCATTAAACCCTCAAATTACCAAGAATTACGCAGCAGGCAATAGAGAAGCAATGTTTTCGCTGGTCTGTCAAGGAGCCAAATTCTCTTATATGCTACTGTTTCTGATGGCATTACCTATCCTGGTGGAAACAGAGTACATTTTAAAGTTATGGCTGAAAATAGTTCCTGACCATGCAGCTACTTTTGTGCGTCTTGCCATCATTGCATCCTTGGTAAATATAATCGGGAAGACAGGTTATACGGCAGCTATGGCAACGGGAACAATCCGTAGATATGTTATCTGGGTCACATCGGTCGGCTGTCTTGTATTTCCAATTACGTGGTTTGTACTTTTATGGGGTGCACCTTCAGAGGCTCCGTATATTGTATTCATAATTGTTTATATTTTTGTTGAATGTGTTAGGTTGTGGATTCTGAAAGGACTCCTTGATTTTCCTATATCAAGGTTTGTTCGAGAGGTTGTCGTCAAAATTGTACTCGTGACTATAGCATCACTCCCTTTGCCCCTGATTTTAGTCAGTCAGTTTCCTACTTCCCTACACCGAATGATAATAACGGTGTTAACTTCTGTTATATCAACTGTTCTGTGTGTATACTGGCTTGGCTTGAACCAAGGTGAAAGACTTGCTTTAACAGGATACATAAAAAAGAAGATAAGGCGTTAAAAATAACAAATATGTCACTCAAGAGCTATTTAAAAAGAGGTTTCAAATATATAATATCTGGTACTCCTCAGAGATCTGTTTACCCTCAGATTGTATGTTTACCTCAAAACGAATTGTTGAAAGGCAGAACAGCCCTGATAACAGGTGGCACATCTGGAATAGGGCTTGCGATAGCCAAGTCATTTGTCAAAGCCGGTGCGACTGTCATTATAACAGGCCGTTCTAAAGAGCGGTTAGAAAAAGCATGTGAATTAATAAGGGTTGATGTTGCTTGTAGTTGCACTGTTTATGGCGTTGAGTTGGACAATAAAAAGGTGGCTGATTATAAACATGCTTTTCAGAATATGCAGAATCTTGTGGGTGATAAGAAAATTGATATTCTTGTCAACAATGCCGGCCTTAGGGGTGGTCATATATCAGATGCTACAGAAGAGGAGTATGATGATATAATGGATACCAATGCCAAAGGGGCCTTTTTCATGACCCAGATGATTGCTAAGTATATGGTGAGCAATGGCATTCAGGGAAATATCCTGAACATTACTTCTGCTTCATCTGTACGGCCTGCCGTCTCAGCTTATCACATGTCCAAATGGGCCATGAAGGGACTTACTGAGGGTATGGCAAGGAGCTTGGCACCTTATGGTATCTGTGTTAATGCCATTGCTCCAGGACCAACGGCAACCCCTATGTTAAACAAGAAAGGAGGTTCAGATGGTGACATCAGTCATCCGAGGAGCCTCCTTGGGCGGTATGCTACTCCTGAAGAAATAGCTAATATGGCTGTAATATTAGTAAGTGATATGTCACGCACCATTATTGGTGATACCATATTTATGAGTGGTGGTGGTGGCATTGTGACAAATGAGGATGTAAATTTTAATTTTCGTTAGATATGAATTTTCACTATTCTGCGGAGCCTAATGTCTTGATGGTATTGGCTCTCTTTAAGGAATACGGCATAAAGCGCGTTATTGCTTCGCCTGGGGCCATTAATATTCCAGTGGTTGCAAGTATGCAACAAGACCCTTTCTTCGAGATGAAGTCCTGTGTAGATGAACGTTCTGCGGCTTATATGGCATGTGGCTGGGCAGAAGAGACTGGTGAACCCGTTGTTTTGAGCTGTACTGGTGCAACAGCTTCACGAAACTATATGCCAGGATTGACGGAAGCTTTTTACCGGAAACTTCCTATCGTTGCGCTTACTTCCAGCCGTGATTTTTCACGTATCGGACATCTGATGCCCCAGGTGACGGATCGTAGGGCTCATCCCAATGATATCATAGTTGATTTTGCACATATTCAAACCATAAAGGATAAGCAGGATGAATGGGATGCAAACGTGAAGATTAACCGAGCATTGAATAATTTAAGGAAAGGGCCTGTTCATATTAACATTACTGACGCTATCTCTAATAATTATGATGTTATTGAACTGCCCAAGGCTCATGTTATCAGACGTATCATGCCCAAGGATGATTTCCCCGCCTTGCCTTCTGGGAAGATTGCCGTTTTTTGTGGTGAACATAAGGCTTGGTCAGTGGAAGAGACAGAGGCTTTAGACAATTTCTGTGCTTGTAATGATGCCATTGTAGTCGTGGACCATACCAGTAAATACCATGGTAAATATAGAGTACCATATTCCATAATTGGTGCTCAGCAGAACTACAAATCTTCTATAACACCTTTTAGCTTAGTAATTCATATAGGAGAGGTTTCTGGTGCTTATCATACATTTGGTGCGGGGTACAGTGCAAGGAGTTGTTGGCGTGTTAATCCCGATGGCGAATTTAGGGACTTTTTCAAGAAACTGTCATACGTATTCCAAATGGATGAGATTGATTTCTTCAAGCATTACACAAATAAAGAATATTGTCCATCCAATGACTTTATTAAAGTGTGTAAGGCTGAGTATGAGAAAATCATACAGTCTATTCCTGAAATGCCATTCTCAAATCTTTATATAGGTCAGAAGTTGGGGAAAGAGATTCCTGATAATTCCGTTCTCTATCTCGGAATACTCAATACTTTGCGAATGTGGAATTATGTGGAGATTAATTCAAAAGTACGGACCTATAGCAATGTAGGTGGATTTGGTATTGATGGTACATTGTCTTCAGCCATAGGTTCATCATTTGCAAATCCCGACCAACTGTCTTTTGTTGTCCTTGGCGACCTGTCTTTTTTCTATGACATGAATAGCATGGGCAACCACTGTATAGGTAATAACCTGCGCATCCTTCTGGTCAATAATGGAAAAGGTATCGAGTTCCGTCATTTGAACCATCAGGCTGCATTCATGGGTGATGACGCTGATGATTTTGTGGCTGCGGCTGGTCATTGGGGTAGGCAATCTCGTGATTTGGTTCGTCATTTTGCACAGGATTTAGGCTACAAGTATTTGTCTGCAAGTAATAAGGAAGAATTCGAACAAGTGTATGGGGAGTATCTCGATCCGGATTATAGAGAGCGTCCGATTCTGTTTGAAGTATTTACGACGACTGAAGATGAGCAGCAGTGCCTGATGAAGTTGATGAAGTCTAACGAGGATAAGATGATAAAGACAGCCAAGACAGTTAAAAGTGTGTTAGGAAAAAACGTTGTCTCCTTCATAAAAGACAAGATTGTTAAATGATAAACGAAGAATTATGAAGATTGTTCTATGGGGTGTAGAAACCAATAATAAAGGAGCGGAGTTGATGCTTTATGCGATACTTCAGGAGATAGAGCGGAAGTTTCCTGATGCTAAAGTCTATATTCCCTATCCAAGATGTAAACAGGGTTTAAGTTATATTCAGACTCCGCTTGACTTCAGGTTTACTCCTTTTAGTAAGTTCGTTTACAAGGCACATCTTGGTGGTATTCTTCGGCATTTGAAACTTCCTACAGGATGGCTGTCATTGACAAATGTTGTACGAGGAGCCGACTGGTTCATAGATGGGAGCGGGTTTGCTTTTTCTGACCAGTGGAACATCAGTGAATCGAATGTAAAGTTGTGGCAGATAATGCTGAACAAATTGTACACTCAAGGCTGTAAAATAATATTCCTCCCCCAGGCTTTTGGCCCTGTAGAGCTGCCCAATACCAAGAAAGTTCTGAAGGTTATCAGTGACAAATCTAACTTAATAATACCCCGAGAACGCGTTTCGTATGACTATCTGGAAAAGTCTGGTGTGGTTGATATGAGGAAGACTCGGGTTTATAGTGACTTCACTTCTTTGGTTGAAGGCGTTTTCCCTACTGGTTATGAACATCTTAAGAATGCTGTATGTGTTATACCTAATATGCGGATGATTGACAAGGGAACCATATCGTTAGATAATTATATAAAGTTGCTTTCCTCAATCATAGAGTCGGCACGTGAAACTCATCGTCCAGTATATCTGCTTAATCATGAAGGTAAAAAAGACGAAATGCTTGCATACAAATGCAGGGAGTGTATTGGCAGTGGTATAGAGGTGGTGACTGGATTGAATGCTTTGGAGGTGAAAGGACTGATAGCCTCTGCCTATCTTGTTGTCACCTCCCGTTTCCATGGACTTGCTTCTGCATTGAATAGCTGTGTTCCTGCTTTGGCCACCAGTTGGAGTCATAAATATGAAGAGTTATTTAAAGACTATGGTCTAAGCGATTGTGTCCTGCCTCTTGACAACTTGCTCTCTGTTAAGCAGCGATTAGTGCCATTCCTTAGTGAGAATAAAAACCAAGAGATGAGATTGCATTTGAGGGAACAACTTCCTAAGATACAAGCTCAATCCAGAGCTATGTGGGATGAAATCTGGAATCTAAAAAAGGGTCGTTCATAAGAATATGTTATTCTCGACGCTATTTGTAATTTGTAGTATCTTTAAATATGAAAAAGTTAGATATCATTATACCACATCATAATACACCTGAATTACTTGAGCGTTGTATTGATTCTATACCAGAGACTGAAGAAATACAGGTTTATGTTGTTGATGATAATAGTAATCCAGAATTGGTTAATTTTTCCAACTTCCCAGGTAATAATAGAATGAATGTCCATATTTATTTGACAAAAGAGGGGAAAGGTGCTGGTTATGCGAGAAATATTGGCTTAATTCATGCTAAAGGTGATTGGCTGTTATTTGCAGATTCTGATGATTTCTTTGTTTCTGGTTTTTACGAAATTGTTTCTCAATTCTTCGATTCTGATGCGGAAATGATTATGTTTAAGGCTAATAGTGTAGATTGTTTTACGTTGGAGCCTAATAATAGGAACAAAAATATAAACAATAGAATTGACGAATGTTTGAATGATTTGATAACAGTTAAAGAGGCTTCCATAGCCGTTCAATCACCTTGGTGTAGATTAATATCACGTGATTTTGTAGAAAGACATCATATACGTTTTGATGAAGTTATGGCTTGTAATGATACAATGTTCACAACAAAAGCAACTTGTCTTGCAAAGAAAATAGCTGTTTGCGATAAGATTATATATGTAGTAACTCACAGGACTGGAAGTCTTTGGGATTCAAGGAAAGTTGATTCTAATAATTATCTTACAAGACTTAAAATACAAATACGAAGAAATAAATATGTTAGCAAGTACGGATTTAAGAAGTTACCAATTATAGGGTATGTTTTTGGTGCATTGGATATCAATTTGGCTACTTTTTTAAAGGCTCTATGGCTTGCTATCAAAGAAATTGCTTTATTTCATGGTATTTCTTTTTACTTTAGAAAAGGATAGTTATTATTCTAAGTTGTTTTTTTTTGATTTGTTGTTCATGATTTTTCTGTTTTATTTATTATGTGCATTTATATAATTGATTTTTGTAAATTTGGCAGCGGTATAATACAATCCTTTCTTTATTAGGTATTATGGTACATCTAAGGAAATTGCTGTTTAAAAAAAAAGCTTGAGTTGGAATAAGTGCAAGATTATATCTAAAAGCTTGAATCTGAAATGATTTACCTCTTTATCCTTGTCTTACTTTTAATCCTTTCCTTCCGTTACGATATTCGAGGGAAGGAACGAGGACGCGATGAATGCTACATCATTGTGCTGATCATCTTTATTCTCGTTTCGGGTCTGAGATACCGTATCGGTACCGATACGGTCACTTATCTCTACCGTTTTTATCACGAATATCCTGCCCTTGAGGATTTTTCTCTAGAAGATTGGTATGTGGGTAAAGATCCTCTCTTCGTTTTATTGAATTCGTTGGTGCTTTTCCTTGGAGGTAAGTTCTATATAGTGCAATTAATTCATGCAGCTATTGTCAATGGGTTGGTGTTCAAATATATACGACGACATAGCCCTTACATCTTTACCTGCATCTTTTTCTATGCTATCATGGAATACCTTTACTACAACACCCAGGTTATGCGTGGTAGCATGAGTATAGTCATTTGTTTATACGCAAATGACTACTTTCTCCGCAGAAAATGGCTTAAAGGATATTCTCTGCTCGTCATCGCACTGATGTTTCATGCCCAGACTTTGGTGATGTTTGTCATGCCATTCCTGTTCTTTTTGCGTTTTAATAAGAAAGGTATAGTGGTTCTTGTTGCGGCTTTTTTCCTTGGACAGGTCGCAGGTATACTTCTTAACGACTATGCCGTGTTGTTTATGTCGGAAGAGAACACCTCTATAGGCGACAAGATGTTGACTTATGCCAACTCTGAAAAGTATAGTGCCCAAATGGTGTTAAAGGGGGCAATTGTTACGATAGGCACTCGTTTTGCGTATCTCTTTTTTATTCTTGGGTATTTGAAACGGCATGATAAATCCAACGACATATTACGTTTTGAACCATTGTTGATGTTGTTTTGTGTCTTTATGTTAATTCAGTCAGGATTTGTTATTGCCTATCGTTATGTGGCTTATTATGCAATATATGTTGCCATCCTTTTCGCTTATGGATTTGTCACGTTGGCTAAGTCTGTTAAATTCACTCAGGCTATGAACTACGCTCGTGCATTTATTCTGTTTTTTCCTATAATGTTTCTAATTTGTAGAGGAAAAATTCAAGATAAAGATGAATATGTGAAATATTTCCCCTATGCTTCCGTGATTAAGAAAAGCATAGATCCTGATCGTGAGAAATTATATAATTATTTAGGTCGCCCGTCAGCCAAACTTAAAGAATACTAACAATTAAATGGGGGGCTATGCTTTGTTTTATCTTTAATTCTGTATTATCTTATTTATGAGACAACACAAAAACTAATAACCAAATCGTTATTATTTGAGTTCTCTGTATTCTTATGAAATATTATTATTTATTCGGGTGGTTTTAACCCAATATAAGTGATTTGAAATGGAAAAATTAGTATCTGCAATCATTACTACTCACAATCGTAAAGAGTTACTTAAAAGGGCTATTGATAGTGTTTTTGAACAAACATATCCCAATTTAGAGCTAATCGTGGTCGATGACGCTTCTGATGATGGGACGAAAGATATTTGTGTGGATAAAAGAATAAATTATATCTTCATTCCGAAAGAAGAAAGTCGTGGTGGTAATTATGCCCGTAATTTGGGAATAAAGGCTTCCCAAGGTAATTATTGTGCATTTCTGGATGATGATGATTATTGGTTGCCATCTAAAATTGAGAAACAAGTTTCGTTGATGGAAAAAATGGATTGTGAATTAGTGCATTGTGGACGAAGATTCGAGATTGTTTTTAATGATGAAGTGGAATATAAAAATACTTTGCCAGATCCAAATCATTGGGGAGATATGCACAAAAAAATATTGTTTACGAGTCAAACAGCACCCACCAGTTGCTTTTTTATAAAACGGCAGGCTTTGTTAGATATAGGGATGTTTGATGAAGATCTTAAATTTTGGCAAGATTATGAACTTACTATTCGCTTGGCTCAACGAAAGCCTTTCTATTTTGTTAATGAACCGTTGACTGTTATGAGGGTAAATAGGTTTGATTCTCAACGTTTGTCGAATAAATATTTTGAATGGAAAAAATCCGCAGCTTATATCTATAACAAACATTCAAATTTGTATAATAAGCTTAATTTATTTGAAAAATATAAGGTTAAGAATGTATATTGGAAATCTGCCAAAATAAGGAGTAAAAAATGTGGTTTGTTATCTCATTTTTTGTTTTATTCTTTTATGTATTTACCTTACTCAATTATAGGAAAGATAAATAAATCTTTACATAAGCAATGATTAAAGTTATCACATACGGCACATATGACCTCTTACACCAAGGACATATCAATCTTTTGCGCCGAGCAAAAGAACTAGGCGACTACCTAATTGTAGGTGTTACAAATGATAGTTTCGACCGTGAGCGTGGTAAACTGAATGTGTTTAATAATGTGCTTGAAAGAGTTGAAGCTGTAAAAGCGACGGGGTTGGCTGATAAGATAATTATAGAAGACTATGTTGGTCAAAAAATTGATGATATTCAAAAATATGATGTTGATATCTTCGCAATAGGCTCTGATTGGGAAGGGAAGTTTGATTATCTTAATGAATATTGTCGTGTGGTTTATTTACCTCGTACAGAGGGAATTTCATCCACAATGTTGCGTGAAGACTTACAGGATGATATAAGAATAGGCGTTGTCGGAACTGGTCGTATTGCTAAGCGTTTTGTTCCAGAGTCTGAATTTGTTAGCTATGTTAAAATAACAGATGTCTTCGACACTGATTTCGGAAAGTCTTGTTTTTTTGCTGAACAGAATAGAATAGTTAATGTGCGACATTCCTATGATGAATTATTGGAGAACGTTGATGCTGTATATGTTGCGACACCACATTTGTCACATTATGAATTGTGTAAAAAAGCAATTCTAAAGAAAAAACATGTATTATGTGAAACACCAATGGTGTTGAATGGTGTTGAAGCAAAGGAGTTGTTCAAACTTGCTGAAAAGTATGGTGTTGTTATGATGGAGGCAAACAAAACAGCCCATTCCCCAGCTTTCAATCATTTAATAACTATGATTAAAAGTGGAGTAATTGGTGATGTGGTTGATGTAAGTGCTTCGGAATCGAAACTTTGGGGTGACAGATTCACTAGAGAGCTCGACCCTAAACAAGCTGGTGGGTCGATGTTTGAAATGGGATCATATACTCTCCTTCCTATCATCAAACTAATGGGTCTTGATTATACTAATATTAATTTCTATTCGAAGATGAGGGATGGTGTTGATGTATATACTCGTGGAGTGATTAGATATCCTCATGGTGTATGTTCTTTCCAACTCGGTTTAGGCGTAAAAACAGAGGGAAACTTGGTCATTTCTGGAACCAAAGGCTATGCATATGTTCCATCTCCCTGGTGGCTGACAGATTATTATGAATTCCGTTTTGAAGACCAAAACCTGAACAAGAAGTTTTTCTACAAATGGGATGGTGCGGGGTTGAGATATGAAATTCAAGAATTCGTTTCATGTATTTTTAATCACCGTTTCAGTACTGCAAGGTTGCGTAGGCGTGAGAGTGTGGTAATGGCTGAGATAATGCAGCAATTTATGGAACGTAAGAACTTTATGGAAATATGAAAAGAGTATTAGTAGTTGGTGGTGCCAATGGCATTGGCCTTTCCATAGCAAAGGTGTTGACTGCCAAAGATGAGATTGAGAAAGTCTATATTGTAGACAAGGCTGAATTGGCAAGTGAATACCAGGAAGACAAGATTGAGAGTTATCAGTTTGATTTGACCAGCGATGATTATTCAATATTCGACCGTTTCAATGATATAAATTGCTTGATTATTACGGCTGGTTTTGGTAAGCTCTCTTTGTTTGAAGACATTGACGAGCGCATGATACCGTTGTATTTCACTGTAAATACCGTTGCTGTCATTCGCGTAATCAAACATTTTTATGATAAGATGCTGAAGGACGAAGACTTCTATTGCGGCGTAATGGTGAGCATCGCAGGCTTTATGTCTTCACCGTTCTTCTCTCTTTATGGTGCTTCAAAGGCAGCCTTAAAGATATTTATTGAGAGTGTCAACGTTGAGTTGGAGAAAGCAGGCACATCTAACAGAATCTTAAATGTGTCTCCTGGCTCCATCAAAGGAACGAGCTTCAACCAGGGAAAGACTGATTTAAGTATCACCAAATCGTTGGCTGAACAGATTATTGCGCATGTTGAAAACAAGAATGATTTGTTCATCCCTCAGTATGAAGAGGTATTCAAGCATGTTTTGGCACGCTATCATAAGGACTTCAGAAAAGAAGGTTTGCATAGCTATGAATACAAGGTGAATAGTGGAAGAGTAGTCAAATAATTCTTTAATCCGTCAAACGATGATAGCATTCTATATTTTCCTATCGTTATTGATTCTTGTTGGTGCCTCTTACAAGAAATCTGGTTTTTATGCTGATTATATAGGGAAAGAGCAGTGCAATGCATTCAAAGGAATATTCATTCTATTGATTTTTTATAGTCACATAACTAGGTATATGCTGAATAATGGCTTCGTAAGTGGCACTCTATTAGACAACTGGTTTATTACTTTAAGTACACATATTGGTCAATGGGTGGTAGCAGTATTCCTTTTTTATTCGGGTTTTGGAGTGATGGAATCCCTGAAGAAAAAGGATGGGGACTATCTACACAGTTTTCCCCGTAAAAGACTGCTAACAACTTTATTGAATTTTGATGTGGCGGTCTGTGCGTTCATTTTGTTGAGTTTTGTGATAGGCAACCAGCTCTCTGTAGGACGTGTTTTTTTGTCGCTCATTGGTTGGGAATCAGTCGGTAACAGCAACTGGTATATCTTTGTGATATTGGTATGTTATATTGCCTTTTATTTCAGCTATCGTTTAAAGATTAACAGGTGGGGATTGTTGTGTTTGTTACTCGTCATCATGCTCATTCTCTCCCAAGTCAAGGAGTATAGATGGTATAATACAATTCTTTGTTTCCCTGCAGGTGTTTTTTATTCATGGAACATCAAGTGGATTGAAGAGCGGATATACAAGCGTTATCATGTAATACTGGTGGCTTCGATAATACTCTTTCTTATCTTGTATTTTCATAGAGCATTTGGTATTCCCCGCCTATATGGTTTGACTTATAACTTAGCTTGTATCTTTTTTGTAATAACAATCGTTCTGATGAGCATGAAAGTGCGCCTTAGAAACCCATTGTTGTTGTGGTTTGGTGTGAGTTTGTTCCCTCTATATATATATCAAAGGTTGCCAATGATAGGGTTAAGGCACGTTGGAGGGGCTGAGCTGATCTGTGCTTATCCTTTCCTATACGTGTTAGCATGTCTTCTGATAACCATGCTCATTTGCTATTTGTATAAATATTGGAAGATATCTCTTTAATTCTTTTAAAAACGTCAGTAAGATTGTGTTATGATATCAAGATATACCAAAGCAATTAAACTCGTTAAGATTGAGCTATCCTATCTTTTTGCGAGATGTGTTGTAGCTTTTATCCCACTTCAGAAAAACAAATTCTTTTGTATTTCCATGACTGGAAATAGTTATGGAGACAGCATAAAGTGTTTGTCGGATTATATTGCCAGTCATAACCCTTCTTCCTCCATAATATGGGGATTCACAGATGTTTTTTATCATTTGACCGATTGTGAACATAATAAAGTTAAGTTATATACGTTTAGGTATTATTACCATATTCTGACTTCTAAATATATATTATCCAATGTGTCATTAGACAAGAAGATGTTGGTAAAGCGTGAGGGTCAAGTATGTGTCCAAACGTGGCATGGAACAGCTTTAAAACGTATCGGTATAGATATGTATACCAATCGGAAACGTGCTTGGCGTGATTTCTTCTCAGGTGGCATGATTACTGAATACAATGCAAAGCTAACAGACATAGTGGTTTCAGGCTCTCGCTTTATGACTAAAATTCTTCATGAAAAGTGCCTCTATCCTATACAAATTATACATGAAATAGGTACTCCACGAAATGATATTTTCTTTCAGCATCAGCCAGAGGTAAGGAAAAAAGTCAGAGCGTTCTATGGCCTGGAAGCTGATACTAAAATTATTTTATATGCACCAACATTTCGAGCAGGAGGTGATTTTACTTATTATGATGTTGATCTGCCAAGAATTAAAACTTTCTTTGAGCAGAATAGCGGTGATCGATATGTCAACCTGGTAAGACTACATCCGAATCTACTTAGGAACAAAGAAGGCTTTTTGGAAAGATTCTCATCAGATACCATTGATGCATCTTCTTATCCTGATATGATTGAATTATTGTATGCGGCAGATGTGTTGGTTACTGATTATTCTTCATGTATGTTCGATTTTATGTATTCTTATAAGCCTATTATTATATATACTCCCGACAGGGAAACATATGATCGTGGTTTTTATTTAAATATAGATGACTTGCCTTTTTGTTCGGTTAATAATAATTCACAATTACCAGCAATGTTAAAGTTGTTTGAATCTCCCAATTACAGGAATAGAATTGATGATTTTCTGAATATTATAGGTTCTGCTGAAAAAGGAAATGCTACTGAAGTGTTATACAAACTTATTATGTCATATGGAAAAAAAGTTATTTCATAAATTAGTTGTGTTTTTATTTTTGTTTTTATTCATCTCCTCATTTGATATAATGAATGATTGGCGGTATGATATGAAAATGAATGCAAATGAAAAAAACACTAAAGAACGAATCCGTTTCCGTGTAGCCCAATGGAATATTGGGAAACTAAACAAGGGAAAATCTGGTCATACATCTATCTCAAAAACTGATAGAGACGCAAGAATTTTAGATTTCCATACGTTGATTAATGATGTGGGTGCAGATGTTTTATCCATAAATGAGTATGCTCCTTTTTTTAGCATAACAGATAGCCTGTTAGAAGATTCTCTTGATTTGACAAAGGATGCCATCCTTTCAATGTATAGCTATGCCCATCAAGGTAATAGATATGGAGCTAATTGTAATTTTATTGCATCCTTAGGTTTCCCTTTGGAAAATTTTCAAGAGATTGATTATAGAATCCATAAACAACACAGGTATTATGCTGTTTGTAATATGTCTGTGAATGGAACATCTATAAAAATTGTATCAACTCATTTAGATACTCCTCAATATGAAATGGAACGCTCACAGCAGATTGAAGAATTGATTAGTGCTTTTTCTGATGACCCATATGTTATTATATGTGGTGATTTTAATATTAATGATTCAAAAGAGTATGAACCTTTCATTGTAAATGGATATACGATGGCTAATCATGGCATATTGAATGATATTATTACCTTTCCGTCAAATAAAGGAGGTAAGGCTATTGATAATATAATTTGCAAAGGTCTTGATATAATAGGAATTAAAGTTTACAAAACAAAACTATCAGACCATTATTTACTTGCTTGTGATGTTGTATTAAAAGAAGATTAAGATAAAGATTGATTATGAAAATCTTTTTTGTTGCAAGAGGTTGGCCATCTGAGAGAGAACCTCAGTGGGGATGCTTTGAACGAGACCAGGCTATAGCTTTGAGTAAACTTGGCCATCAGATTGTGGTGCTAAGTTTTGATACGCGATTCCGTAAGTATTACCGAAAATATGGCATCACTCATTCAATGCATGGTAGCATATCTGTCTATAATTTATATGTAGGGTGGATATGGGGTAAAGCATTACGGAATACTTTTATCAAACTGCATATTAAAGCATGTAGAGCTTTTTTCTTATATCTTTTTGAAAAGGTTGTCAAACAGGAGGGTATGCCTGACTTGATCTATTCACACTACCTTGGTAGCTCGTCTATTGCCATAGCTGCAAAAAAGAAATATGGCATACCCGTTGTAGGCATAGAACATTGGAGTGAAATCGGTTATGAGAACATCAAGAAGAATATCAAGCAGTGGGCTGGAAACGTCTATAAAGAGCTTGATTGCTTGGTAGCTGTATCAACAGCTTTGAAAAAGAATATAGAAAAGAACTTCGGCATCCAATCAGTCGTGGTCAATAATATGTTAGGAGATGAATTTTGCTATAAGCCCAACATGCGACAGGATGCAGTGGTGAAATTCGTGTCAACAGGTAATCTCTTGCCTGTTAAGGGATTCGATATTCTTATTGAGGCATTCCATAAAGCATATCTTCCAGAAAAGAATTGGTCGTTGACAATCATTGGTGGGGGGAAAGAATATAATCACTTGCTTTCGCTAATAAACAATTTCCACTTAGAAGATAATATTCATTTGGTGGGAAGAAAGAGCAGGGATGATGTTGTTCGTTTTTTGCAGGAGAGTGATATCTATGTGATGTCTTCTCGTTCTGAGACATTTGGAGTAGCTGCTATAGAGGCGTTAGCATGTGGTCTGCCAATAGTTGCAACAAGATGTGGCGGGGCAATGGATTTTGTAAAAGCTGAAAATGGTTTGACATGTCCCATTGATGATGCTGATAACCTTTCAGAAAGGCTCGTCTATATGTTCCATCATTATAAAGAATATGATAGGCAATGGATATCAAATGATTGCCGACAGCATTTTTCTTCAGATTCAATTGCCCGAGAACTTGAACTAATATTTGAGAAAGTTATAAAAAGACAATCATGAAGCAAATTGCTATATACGGGGCAGGCGGCTTTGGTAGAGAAGTTGCTTGCCTATTAAACAAGATAAATGAAGTTGAACCCACTTGGGAGCTTATTGGCTTCTTTGATGATGGAGTTGAAAAAGGGACGCAGGTGTCTCATTTCGGCAAGGTGCTAGGCGGTATCAACGAACTTAATGCGTGGGGTGGAGAACTGTCCATAGCCATTACGATAGGCAATCCTAAGATTGTGCAGAAGATCATAACAAATATCACCAACCCTAACATCTGGTTCCCAAACATTATTGCCCCGACAGTCTATTTCGCCGACCCTGAGACATTCAGAATTGGTAAAGGCAATATTATTCAGAAGCATTGCAGTTTCTCTTGTGATGTTACTATTGGTGATTTCAATGTAATGGATGGTGCTGATGTTTTTGGACATGATGATGTGGTTGGTTCATTCAATACTTTTATGCCAGCTATGCGCATATCCGGGGAAGTGACTATAGGTGATGGTAATTTTTTTGGAGTGGGTTCTATTATTCTCCAACAAATTAAGGTTGGGAATAATATACGTTTAGGCGCGGCAAGCGTTCTGATGAGGAAGCCTAAGGACGGATGCCTTTATATGGGGAATCCTGCTAAGAAAATGGAATTATAATTATGATGATTCAAATAGTATAAACAATAAGATTTTAGTGATATGGAAATTAAAGATTTTATCCAGAATTTTGCTGAGCAGCTAGATGATACAGAGGCTGAAGCATTAACCCCTGAAACAGAATTCCGTAACTTGGACGATTGGAGTTCTTTGGCAGCATTATCTGTCATTGCTATGGTAGATGAGGAATATGGCATTTCTATTGCCAGTGATACTTTCAAGAATGCTAAGACCATCCAGGATTTATTTGATCAAATCAACAAGTAATATGACTAATATTGAGAAGTATAATGACATCTTTAAAAAGATGTTCAATGTGACGGACAAAGAATTAACGTCTTTGGCGTATAAAGAGACAGCTGAGTGGAACTCAATGGCTCATATAGCACTTGTGGCAGAGATAGAAGATGCATTTAATTTGGATTTTGATACAGATGACATTTTTCAGTTAAAATCCTATTTAATAGGAAAGGAGATGCTTGCCACTAAATTTGATGTTGAATTATAATTGACATTTGATGTTCGAACTGCTTAAATACAAGGATAACATAGCTTGTATAACTCCTTCAGGAGAGTGTGTCACCTATAGTGAATTGCAGGCTTTATCTGCTAAGATTGAGGCCCAATTGAAACCTCATCAGCTGGTATTCTGCTTGTGCAGCAATTCTATTGGGTCAGTTGCAGGTTATGTGTCGTTTGTAAACAAAGGAGATGCTACGCTATTGTTGGACACTCACATAGAACAATCTGCATTTGTAAAATTATATAAGGCATATCGTCCACATTACTTGTGGGTTCCAGAAGATTTTATTGCTCCTGAATATGGTAGCAAAATATTAGCAGTGGGTAGTTATGTTTTATGGGAGTTCAAGTCAAATGATACTCCTGTAAATGACCATCTTTCTGTATTGCTTACCACTTCAGGCAGCACAGGCTCGCCTAAATTAGTGCGCTTGTCAACTGAGAATTTGAAGAGCAATGCGTTGTCCATAGCAGAGTATCTACACATTACTGCAGATGAGCGACCAATAACGAGCTTGCCCATGTACTATTCATTTGGTTTGTCTGTTATCAACAGTCACTTACTCATGGGCGCAACGCTTTTGCTGACCCCAGCATCATATATAGAACGTGAGTTTTGGCAGTTTGCCAATGACAATGGTTTCACATCCTTCTCGGGTGTTCCTTACACCTATGAGATCATGAAGAAGCTGAAGCTTTGGAAACAACCTATGCCAACGCTTCATACCCTGACACAGGCGGGTGGAAAATTGAGCAACGAACTGCTACAGTTCTTTATGGAGAAGTATGAACCACAGGGCGTGAAGTTTTATTTGATGTATGGACAGACAGAGGCAACAGCACGCATGAGTTATTTGGAACCAATGTATGGAAAGACAAAACTTGGAAGTATAGGCAAAGGCATTCCTGGTGGTACTTTTTCTTTGGTTAATGATGATGGTTGTATTATTGAGACTGCTAATGAGGTAGGGGAATTGGTATATCAAGGGGCCAATGTTTGTTTAGGCTATGCGGAGTGTGCTGCCGACTTGATGAAGGATGATGATAATCATGGTGTGCTATATACAGGCGATCTTGCCTATCGTGATTTAGATGGCTTTTATTTCATAGTTGGACGTAAGAAGCGTTTCCTCAAACTGTTTGGCAATCGCATCAGCCTTGATTATGTTGAAACACTGCTCAAGACTAAGTTGAAAGAATGTGTTTGTGTGGGTGACGACTCAAAGCTTATCATATATACCACAGATATTGGCTACAACGAGAGTGAAATCATAGATTTTATTGTAAGTCGAACTAAAATTGTTCGTACAGTATTCTTTGTCAGACATATTGACGTGATTCCTCGTTCAGATTCAGGCAAAGTGCTGTATAAAGAATTAAGAATAGATTAGAAAATGGCATATCAAATTATTAAAAATGTAAGTGTTGCTGGTATTACAACCTGTGTGCCGAAGAATGTGGAGGAAAATACATCTCTGCCTTTTTTCAAGGAAGGGGAGGCAGAGAAAGTAATTCTTTCTACAGGCATCGAGAGAAGACGTATTGTGTCCCCGGGTGTTACATCAGGTGACCTGTGTAGCAAGGCAGCAGAAGATTTGATTCAGGGTTTGGGTTGGGATAAGGAAGAAATAGATTGTCTGGTTTTCGTGAGTCAGACACATGACTACATCCTACCAGCAACTTCTTGTGTCATTCAAGGGAAGTTGGGCTTGCCCAACTCATGTTGCTGTTTTGACATTTCATATGGTTGTTCAGGTTGGGTATATGGCTTAAGCGTCATTTCTGCCATGATTTCTGGTGGCGTAATGAAAAAGGGATTGTTGCTTGTGGGCGATACAACTTCCACTTTCAAGTCTGCCAAGGATAAGACAGCAAGACCTCTTTTCGGTGATGCAGGAACAGCTACCGCGATTGAGTTTAAGGAAGATGCTGAAGAAATGAGGTTTGCCCTTTATGCCAACGGCTATAAATATGATTCTATCATTGTTCCTGATGGTGGTTGCCGCAACCCTTTCTCTGCATCATCTCTCGTGGAGACTGAGTATGAGGAAGGAGTAATACGTACACCCATGCATTCAGCCATGAATGGTATGGATGTTTTTTCGTTCGGTATTACCAAAGCTCCAGAAGTGACAAAGGAAATATTGGAGTTTTCAGGTAAGACAGTCGATGAGGTGGATTACTTCATTTTTCATCAAGCTAATAAGTTTATGAATGAGAAAATTCGCAAAAAACTAAAGATTGCAGAAGAGAAGGTGCCATATTCCATGAAAGACTTTGGTAACGTGAGCTGTGCTACTATTCCTTTGACTATTGACTACCGATTCAATAATGCTTCAGAGTTGAAGGACAAAGAGATTGTTGCAACTGCTTTTGGCGTTGGTCTTTCATGGGGCAGTACAATCTTCAGGCTATCTGATATTAAATATATAGGAATGTCTGAATATGAGTAATATATTTAGCTTGCTCCGCAAAAAAATTTTGGTAACAGGTGCTGCATCTGGTATCGGGCGTTGTGTGGCTGTCGAGGCCTCTAAGTTGGGCGCCAGCATGGTTTTAGTTGATCTCAATGAGACAGGTTTGCATGAAACATTTACTATGTTGGAGGAGGGATCACATGCAATATATAAGTGTGATCTTACTAGTTCAGAGGAGAGAGAAAAACTCATCAGTCAAATTGGAAAACTGGATGGTGTGGTGAATTGTGTTGGTGTAGGCATGACCTTGCCATTTAAGTTCTGTTCAGAGAAAGAACTTGGCCGAATCATGAACATCAATTTTTTTGGCCCCACTTATCTTGTGCAATCATTGGCTAAAAGCAATAAGATTAATAAGAAGGCGTCAATTGTCTATATGGCCAGCATTGATGGTACTGTTACTGGTCATATCGGTAATTCATGCTATGCAGCGTCAAAAGGTGCAATTATGGGATCCGTACGCACTCAAGCTTTGGAGTTTGCTAGCCGTGGCATTCGCGTCAATTGTGTTTCACCCGCACGTGTCAATACTCCACTGCTTAAGCGAGATAACATTTCTGAGGAACAGGTGGAGGCTAACAAGCAGGAATATCCGATGAAGCGTTATGCTGAGCCAATCGAGATAGCTGGATACATTCTTTATCTACTTTCGGATGTGAGTTCATATACATCCGGATCTAACTTGGTGATAGATGGTTGTTTTACGATATCATAATAGTATAACATAAATATTAATTAATATGGAAAGAACATTGCGACAGCGCATTAGTAGAATTGTAAGAGGCTTATACACCTATGGATATTTGAAATATCTGAAAGGAATGGATATAGGCAAGAATTGTTCCGTTTCAAAGTCTGCAACGATGGAAAGAGCATATCCCAAATCAGTTCATATAGGTGACAATACCAGGATCTCAATAGAAGCAATGGTGTTGGGGCACGACTATTTTCGCGGAAAGGAGCAGAGTGATACATATATCGGACATAACACATCAATTGGGGGCAGAGCAATTATCTTGCCAGGACTGAGGATAGGTAATCATTGTTTTATCGGTGCAGGTGCTGTTGTTACCAAAGATATACCTGACCATTGTTTAGCGGCAGGTAATCCAGCAAAAGTCTTGCGTGTTGGTATTGAGTTAAACGACCATTATCAGATAATAAATCATGGACATAAGCCATCTGATGACGGTAGTGTGTTGACGGATGTGTGTGGTGTGGTGGCGGGGGGGGGTAAACGCCTAAATACCAATAAATTAGATTGTATATCAAACAATATATATGTAACTCGCCTTTGTGCATAACTTTTTAAGGGAATGGAAAAGCAACAACTTATCTCCGTAAAGAGTTTCTCTGCAGACGAATTACGGAAATGGCAGCTAAAGCTGTTAGACATCTTAGTTTATTTCAGAGATTTCTGTGAATCTCACAATCTCCGTTTTTATTTGGCCGCAGGTACTTGTATTGGTGCTGTTCGTCATCATGGGTTTATTCCTTGGGATGATGATTTGGACGTGCAAATGCCTAGGAAAGACTTTGAGAAATTATTTGAATTGTGGGAAAGGGATGCTGACAAGTCTAGATTCCGTTGTGAAAGGACAGATGAGTCTAAATGTGTAAAATTTCAAATGGGGTTGGCTCGTAGTATGGATACTACATGCATCTTTGATCATAGCGTTGATATGGATATATGCCAAGGGCTAAAAATTGATATTGAATTTTTAGATGGTGTACCTAATGAAAAATGGAAGAGGAAAATCAATGAAATTGTTTCGAAACTCTTTGCGTTATTAAGGGCAGAGCGTGTTCCTAATAGAAAATCAAAAGCTGTAGAAATCATGTCTAAAGTTCTGTTGACATTGTTTCCTACTCATAGAATTAGATATAAAGTATCGAGAATGCTTGAAAAATACCTTATGCGCTATGATTTTGATGGAGACTATGAATATGTACGTTATTTGTCAACGGATTTAAGGCGTAAATGTTTATATGACAAGGCTGTATATTTGGATTTTGAGGGTTATAAAATGCCTGTTCCTGTTGGATATGACGAGTATTTGAGAGACCAGTATGGTGATTATACACAGCTCCCTCCTGAAAGCAAAAGAAAACCGATTACAGACAATATCTTTTTTTATGATTTGGATCATAGTTATCTTAATTATAAGGGGATTTATTATTGCGTTAAGAAATAGAATGCGAACATCGTTGTTATACTTTAGTAACCGAAACGATAAGTTAGGAACTATTGGTTACGTTTAATATAATGAATGAAAACCCAGCCTTTTAGGAGGCTGGATTTTGATAAAGGCTTCAATTATTGAAGATTGCACGATACTCTTCTGCGTCGAACGAGGGGCAGGGCTTGGATCTGTCAAACTCGTTGTGACCGAAGATGAGGGCGTTGGGGAACTGCTGCTTCAGGCGTATCAGCAAATCTAACAGGGTGTCACGTTGTGCCTCTGTTCGGGTGTCGGCAGACTCTCCATTTTCATCCAGACCACCTTCATAGCAGATGCCGATGGAGTGGGTGTTGTGGAGCGCACAGTGGGCACCGACCTGTTCCAATGGTCTGCCTACATGCAGAGAACCGTCACGTTCCACATAGTAGTGGTAGCCGATGTCCTTGAAACCACGATGCTTGATGTGGTCTCGCTTGCAGTCTTCGAAGGTCAGTCTTTTGCCTTCTGGCGTGCCTGAACAGTGCAGGATGATAAGGGTGATGGTTCTCATATCAGGTTGTAACAGGAGTTGAAGGTGATGGCACTTGCGATAGTAGTAGCTGCAGTCAGTAAGGCCTGGATGACGGTGTTCCAGTTGACTTTGATTTTCTTGAACATACGTTTCTTTAAAGGTTAAAGGTTAAAGTTTAAAGGAAGAAGGGGAGGGGAGGTTATAACCCTTTGCCATTTCGTGACACCTCCCCTAACTTATGAGAAGCTTTTTACTCCTCCGCTCCTTGGGGGCACCTCCCCTATGTTAGGGGAGGAGTTTGGAGTTTAGATGTCAAGGCCATCATCACCACCGCCACCACCATCATTACCTCCGGTGTTACCTCCAGTTGAGCCACCTGTGCTACCGCCCGTGTTCCCACCAGTACCAGAGCCGTTAGAGCTGCCGGTGGATGAGACACCAGTTAGGGCTACAGCCTTCTTCAAGGTGGCGTTGAGCTTCAGACCCTTGGCGAGCATGATGCCTGTGGCACGGGCACGGAGCTTGACTCCCTGGATGTTCTTCTGAACGGAGAAGTCTTCCTCATCTTCAGCACCGCCCTTGGCGTTCTTGATGCCGATGGAGAAGATGGCCAGGTTGCTAATCTTGACGTTCTTGCCCTCTAAGAGCAGCTCGTGGATACAGTGAACCATGTCGGTGAGCATACCCTTGATGGCTCCCTGGGAGAACGGGGTGTTGTGGCTGGCCATGTGTTCTGCCAGGTCATCCTCGTTGATGGTCTCTTCGATGACAGGATAGGCGAACAGCTTGCCGTAGATGGCCTGCTTGACGTTCTTGCACTGCTTCAAGATGTAACGAATCATACTGAATAATTGTACATTAAAGATTGAAAACTGAACATTGGTCGCGCGCTTGACTTTTGTCCGCCATTGAGTTTCAATGACAGTGCAAAGATACAACACCGTGCAGCCCTACTGTCCGCTTGCTTCCGTTTCGTCCCGTTTTTTCCGTATTATTCCGTTTCCAGCAGTTTCTCAAGGCTCTGGAATGATGGTAAACCGTTTGAGGATGAACTCTACGACGTTTGGAGGCACTACCTTGGCATTGCGTTTCATGCCCATCTGCTCAAGTTCTTTCTCGTAAGGCTTGAGCCAGCGCATCAGGGTCTTGACGGTCACTCCCGCATAGCTGGCAAGTTGTTGTTTGCTCATTGATTTCATAACTCTATTGTTTATGAGGGTTTAACACTATGTTTACAGGTGATTAACCTATGGTTTGGACAAGTTAAGCCTGTGGCTTTTTTGTTGAAATATACAGCTTGTGTGAAGCGGTGAAGTTTCCTATACTAACTTTTATATACGTGAAAAAACTATATAGAGTTGAAATAGTTTATTGTATATAGGGAAAGTTGCTGAACCTTGCTTCACCGCTTCACGCAGGACTTTATAATGGCAGTTCTGGCTCGGGATCAGTCTCTGCCTGCTGACTGGCATTATAGGCGTCGGCAGCCAATGACGACTGAATCTGGTCGTATGGTATCTCATAGACACGGAACATATTGCCCCGCCTGGTATGGACTACCTCGAAACCGAGCTTGACCATTGCCACGCTGACCTTGCGGGTGGATAGGGGATAGCCCACATGCCCTCCGTTGATCAGTTGGCAGACCATGGCTGCGTTCATGAGCTTGACAGGCTCTCCCTCATGGGGTGGACGCAGTCGCATCTGGATGAGCTGCTCTTCATCGCTCTCCACCCGGAAGGGCTGGTTGATGCGCTCCACACGTTTCTCGTCATCGCCATCGAACCAGTAACGGAAACCTTGCTGGAGCTCTTCCCAGATTTGGGCATATAGCTGCCTGTAGTCGAGCTTCCATGTTCTGGGATCATCGATACTGCTTACCTTGAAGCACAGCCAACGACGGTTGCCAGTCTCATCGGTCAGGAACCGCTGCTGGTTACCTGTCGCGCAGAGGGACGCTAGTCGGTGCTTGGGCTCTCTGAACTTGGCGTATGGACGACGTTCCTTGACAGTGTCACTGGTAGCAAGTGACTTGAGCTCTGACAACTCATGCTGGGTAGAGGCTTCCACTTCTTCGATATCTACCAGGCAGTTCTCCGCTAAAGCCAGGTGGTCGTCCTTGGTGGAGAAGGTGTTGTGGGCATTCTCCCAGAAATAGGTGCGCAAAACGGTAGGCAGGAGATAGCGGAACAGGGTGGTCTTATAGATGCCCTGACGTCCGATGATGGTGAATATCTCGTGGTTGGCTACCTGGTCACTCATCCAGGTCGCTACCATGGCTCCCATCCATTTATGGAACGCCCACAGGAGATCCTGCTGTGCCTCTTCCTGCGTCTGTCCTGGTAGCAGGGCTTCGGCATGGATGTGAGAGACAAGTTCAGAGATACGATCTGTACCGTCCCATTTGGGCAGTTCCTTGATGTAGTCTCTGACAGGGTGTACCAGAGGTGCGAAGTCGCTCTTGATGACATCATAAACATCGCTTTTGAGCACTCGCTTGTCGGTATCCACTGCCATTTGCGAACGTAAGGTCGCCAAAATACGATCATCAACTATTGACCATTGACTATTGACTATTGACCATTGACTTATACTTACTTTATTTTGCTTCTCATCTTTTGGTCCCGCATGGTAATCGTCAATTGTCAATCGTAAATCGTCAATCGTCTTAATCATCGTTTGGTCGGTGACCACATTATAGGCAAGCTCGACATGATTAGATAACCATTGACGGATTTCCGCTATGGTAATCATAGAGTTCTCGTGACTCTTCTTACGATGGTTGTTATGTAGGCGCCAGGTACCGTGCTCACCTTCTTTTTTATAGCAGTGAGTAATGAGTGACTCCCTTTCACGGGCATCGAAGTCATTCCATTGATTTTCAGCCCATGTACGAAGTTCGTTATCCGGCACACCGAAACGGTTGAAGAGGTAGCAGGCATGGAGGATGTAGTCGTGACGATGCTGAGGTTCGTAAACCATATTCCGCCTGGAGAGTAGTTCCTGAACGCGTGACCATGCTTCTTTGGCAGTGGTGGTTTGAGAGCCAGGAGTCTGTTCCTTGTAAGGTCTGCCTTCCTGGGTGCCTTCTGCGAAGTTGGCTTCAACGATCATCTCGTCGGTAATGACAAATGGTTCTGCATCGGGGTTGTAATACACATCCGGGTCATGTGCCAGTCCTGACAACCGACCGTAGTTGCTGCAAGCGCTGTCATAGTCACAACCCGTCAACTGCTTGTAGTACTCATTACCGCAGATAAAGGCTGCTCGCCAGGGAACCCCGTTCAATTGACTATTGACCATTGACGATTGACTATTGACCATTGACGATTGACCATTGATAATTGACTCCGTCCTATTTTGTCGCGACTCGGCTAAATTGATGCAAGCATCTTTAGCACTCGCTGCTCCAAAATGTGACGATTGACCATTGACAATTGATTCTCTTTGGTAGCGATAGATTACTCGGATTCCATCACCACTGATGGTCTTATAACAGATAAAGGTGTGAGGGTCAGAGTTAATCTTCTGCATAAGCTGAGTTAACTTACTGGTATCCGCATGGTAATCGACATTTGTCCGCTCGGCTCTGCCGCTTTGCACAGCAAAGAATTGTCCATTGTCAATTTTGTCTAAGTCAACCATGGCTAAGCCAGTGAACCTGACTATATTTTCAGGCTGCTTGCCTGAACCATCATATAGTACGCTCACGGCGAACGCTTCCGTACGTTCTACCTTCACGCGTTTGTTGGCTTCCTCCCTACTGATGATGCTTGCCATTTGTCTGTAGGCTGCCGTTTTTTGTTTGACGAAGGTGTCGTATTTGACAAGACGGATAACTTCGTCGATGCTGTAATCCTTGCTGGCATACGCCTGCAGGTTGGCGAAAATTGAAACTCTTAATTCTTTTACCATATATTTTAATGTAATACGTTATTATTTGCTTGTTTTATTTTAACATTTAAATCATACTTGCCGGCTTTCTGACGTTGCGAAAATAGGTGATATTTACAAAACCAATCCGTGAGATAGCGATTATTCTTTAGGTTTTAAGATTAAACAATCAAAAATGGAATTCAAATTCCATTTGTTCACTTTGTTTAACACTTACAGCCATATTGAATACAACTAATTGCCGAGAACTCAATTACGCAGCTTATCATGAATGTATGGCAAGTCTAATCAATTACATGTTGACTGATTATAAACATTTTCACACATTGGAGGAACTTGCTTCCTCTGCCAATATAACGGTTAAAACCCTTCGTAAAATTAGAAGAGGGGATGTTAGTGTTGAAGATAAACTATGTTTGAAAGTCTATAATGTACTCGCCGAATTCAAGCATTACAGTAATTATAGAATTTCTTGCGATTTGGCTTTATTAAATCAAGCATTGTTGAAGGGAAGGAAAGAGTATTAAATGAAGGTGTCTGTAGGATTAGCGGTTTATAATGCTGAGTGCTATTTAGAGCAATGTTTGGATAGCTTGACAAAACAAACATGTGAGGATTTAGAGATAATTATTATCGATGATGGCAGTACGGATTCCAGTGGAGCCATTTGTGATCGTTATGCTGTATTGAACAGCCGAATGAGGGTTATCCATAAGCCTAACGGTGGGTTGGCTTCTGCTAGACAGGCAGCATTGGAAGCATCAACAGGAGATTATTTCTGTGTGTGTGATGCTGATGATTGGATGGAGCCAGAGATGTACGAACGACTCCTTAACAAGGCTATTGAGACCGATGCAGATATTGTGATGTGTGGTAGTTGGAGGGAGTATGGAGATACTAGCCAGACATCAGTCTATCGCAATATAATTCCGACAGATAACAAGGGGGTTATCAAAGATATGCTAAATGGACGATTCCCTTGTTCAATTTGGAACAAACTTTTTAGGCGCGACTTGTTCGAGAAATATAGACTTTCGTGGGAGCCTGGAATTGATATGGGTGAAGACTTATTAATGATGCTTAAGATTTTACTGTATCCTGTCAAATTGGTCTGCCTTCAAGAACCTTTTTATCACTACCGAAGAATACAAGGTGGAAATAATTATACTAGCCATGTAACTCTCAACTCATACAGGCAGTTGTTATTTATCGAGGATTGGATAGATGAGCATATGAAATCTGATGTTTACTCTGAAGGAAAGACTCATTTTCAAATCAATGTTGCTTACGCAGGACTTAGGGTGGAGAGTGGAATGACACCCACGTATTATAGAAAGACGGCAACCTCAAGAATAAACTTGAAAAAGTTAATTGCAGAGTGGACCCTCAAATCAATGCTGATACTCTTGGCTAAGCTGTTTGGCTATCGTTTTGGATCTTTCGTTAATCGTTTATTTTACAAGATGGTATATAAATAAGGCGTAATGAAAATTCTGTTTGTAAGCAATAGCCTTAACGGACTTTTCCATTTTCGGATGGATGTTATGATGCATTTAAAATCTATCGGGTATGAGGTGGTTGGTGTTGTGCCTTCATCGGATAGGAACAAACTGGATGTTAATGGGCTAAAAATTCTTTATGTGCCGTTACATCGAACATCTAAAAATTTTTATCATGATTTGAGTTTTTTCTTTTCGTTGTTGAGGGTGTTTATAAGCGAGAAGCCTGATTATGTGTTTAACTACACGGTTAAGCCTAATATCTATGCTACATTAGCTGCAAGATTATTTAGGGTTTCATCTTCGATGATGATGGCTGGACTTGGCTATCCTTTTTCGAATAATAATTTGTCAAGCAGATTAGCAAGAGGATTGTATCGTGTCGCTTTGAATTTTTCTGATAATCTTCTTCTCCTGAATGAGAGTAATGTGGAGTCTGTCAAAAGATTAGAATTGTGTAATTCTGAAAAGATTATTTTTTTGGAGGGTGGTGAAGGGGTTAACCTGCAACGTTTTCAATACCATGACAATTTAAGTGATAAGGTCTGTTTTATCTTTGTTGGCAGATTGTTGAGGGAGAAAGGAGTACTTGATTTTTTGGAAGCAGCAGGAGAGATTAAGAGACTGTATCCAAAAGTAGGGTTCCAGATAGCAGGAAGTGCTGATATCCATTCTCCTTGTAGTCTGAAACCAGAGGAAATAGAAGCAATTAAAACATCTGATGTCGTTGATTATCTTGGTTATATCGATATGGCAAAGAAATTGGAAGATGCTGGGATTGTATTGGTCATACCTTCATATTATCCAGAAGGATTAAATCGTTCGCTAATGGAAGGATGTGCAGCGGGGAAACCTATAATCACTACAAATCAGCCTGGTTGTCGTGAGTTGGTTGTTGATGGGGTGAACGGCTTTCTTGTGCCTGTCCAACGACCTAAAGTTTTGGCTGATGCTATGCTAAGGTATATATCTTTACCTGATGATAAAAAACGTTGTATGTCGATAGAAAGCAGGCGATTGGCGGAATCACGCTTCAATGTTGAAAATGTTTATAGGATTTATGAATCAATTTTGGAGCGTGCGGTGAAGAAACAATAATATAGAACAACTTATAAAAGACAAAAAGTTATTATGTATAAGAATTATTTCAAACGTGTACTAGGCTTTTCGATAGCCTTGGTGGCTTTGTTGTGCATCGGATGGCTGATTATCATCGTGGCTATTTGGCTGCATTTTGCCAACAAAGGGGCAGGGGCTTTCTTTATGCAGGAACGTCCTGGCAAGGATGCCAAGATTTTCAAGGTTATCAAGTTTAAGACGATGACGGATGAAAGGGATGCTGATGGTAATCTGCTTCCTGATGCTGAACGTTTGACAAAGGTGGGTAAGTTTGTGCGGTCAACATCAATTGATGAATTGCCTCAGCTGATTAATGTATTGAAAGGTGATATGTCATTCATTGGTCCGAGACCATTGTTGCCAAAATACTTGAAGTTATACACACCCGAGCAGATGCGCCGTCATGAGGTGAGACCTGGCATAACAGGCTGGGCTCAGATTCATGGGCGTAACGAACTGCCCTTTACCGAACGCTTCAAGTACGATGTGTATTACGTTGACCACCTTACCTTCGCTTTTGACCTCAAGATTTTCTTCCTGACTATCTTGAAGGTGTTTAAACGCGAGGGCATCTCGGCGCGAGGCCAGGCGACCGTCGAAGCATTTAATGGGAGTAATTAATGGAAGGAATGTTTATTTCCCGAAAGAGTGTGATAAAAATAATTTGTAACATTTTGTTTTATATCGTCATATTTGGCAACTGTTCAAGTTCCAAATTCTGTAGAGCCATCTCTAAAAAAGTTTGTTTGATTTAGGAACATTAATAATCATCTTGTTATTAAGAAAGAAAGAAATGTTAGTATTGACATCTTGAAATGTCTTGCTGCCATCCTTATTACTAACTCTCATATGGATATGCTCTATGGTAAATATGATGTGCTGGCAACAGGAGGAGCATTCGGCGATGTTTTATTCTTTTTCTGCTCTGGTTATACCTTATTTTTAAAGCCAATGAATAGCATCTCTGAGTTTCCTGATTGGTATAAACGTAGAATTAATCGGATATATCCAACAGTTTTTTCTGTTGCAATATTGGCATGTACTTTCTTTGGAAATCATAATGATATTAACACGATTCTTATTCATGGTGGTGGATGGTTTGTTAGTTGTATTATGCTTTACTACATAGGCATCTTTATAACTGGTGTGTATTTCATGGATAAATTAAAAGTCATAGCTCTTCTTGTTGTGGCTGGCAGTGCAATATGGTTTTATTCTGTATATAAAAATCCCGATTTTACAACATTATATAGCCCAGAACAGTATATTCGTTGGTTGCTCTTTTTTATTTTTATGTTATTCGGGGCTAAGTTGGGCAGTAAACAAAATGTTAAAAGCAAACCTGCTATTGACGTTCTTCTATTACTTGTCAGTATAGGTAGCTTTTATGCTATTTTTATTGCATCAACTAAGATATCATCTTTACATGGAATACAATTTTTAAGCTTTATCCCTTTGTTGTGTGCAGTTTATTATTTCTACAAAGTATGTGCAAGTAAACAGGCTGAAAAAGTATATAAAAGCAAGGTTGGCTTCTTCCTTATTAGGTTCATAGGTGGATTATGTTTAGAAATATATTTGGTTCAACATTATTTATTTACAGACAAGATGAATAACATTTTTCCATTGAATCTGATAATAATGTTTGCAGTTATTGTCATTGCTGCGTATGTTACAAGATGCTTCGCGAGATTCATATCTCAGACATTTAAAGATAATCCATATGATTGGAAGAAAATTATAGAATGGTATTAAACTTATGGTTTAAAGATAGTCCCTGTATAATGCCTATTGATCTAGAAGAAAGAAGGCAGATGATGTATAAAGAATAAGGATAATTAACCATATCACTTTTTTTTCTTACTATCTTGTTGATTATCAAATGCGAGGGCATATCTGCACAAGGTCAAGCCACCATGGAGGCGTTTAATGGACATAATTGATATTAATAGTAAGGAATTAAACATTATTTGTTTTGTAAGATAATAATATAATAATCATATTAATTTATGAAGATTACAGTTGCCGGCGTAGGATACGTGGGCCTGTCTCTTGCAGTGCTGTTCGCCCAGCACCATGAAGTGACGGCGATAACCACTACTCCCAAGAAAGCAGATAAGTTGAATGATTTCATCAGTCCGATTCAGGATGATGAGATTGAACGTTTTTTCAGAGAGGTGAAAGAGGGTAAGCGCAAGCTGAACCTGCACACTACCGTGGATAAGGATGCTGCCTATCGTTCAGCCGAACTGGTGGTGATTGCAACGCCTACCAACTATGATGATGAAAATCATTTCTTTGACACTTCTGCTGTAGAGGATGCCATCGAGCATGTGCTGCGTGTGAACCCGAATGTGCTGATGGTGATCAAGTCAACCATCCCTGTGGGTTATACGGATTCCGTGCGTAAGAAGTATGGTGTGAAGAACATCATCTTCTCACCTGAATTCCTGCGTGAGAGCAAGGCGCTCTATGACAACCTGCATCCGAGCCGCATCGTGGTGGGTGCTTACGAGGACCAGCGCAAAGAGGCTGAGATGTTTGCAGAACTGCTACGCGAAGGTGCCGAAGATAAGGATGTGAAGATTCTGATTGCCAATCCAACAGAGGCAGAGGCCATCAAGCTGTTCGCCAACACTTATCTGGCAGTGCGCGTCAGCTACTTCAATGAGTTGGACACTTATGCACAAGCAAAGGGCTTGAACACGCAGCAGATTATCGATGGCGTATGTCTGGATCCACGTATTGGTGGGCATTATAACAACCCAAGCTTCGGCTATGGTGGCTATTGCCTGCCAAAGGATACCAAACAGCTGTTGGCGAATTATAAGGACGTGCCTCAGACGATGATTGAGGCGGTGGTGAAGAGCAATGCAGTGAGAAAGGAGTTTATAGCCGATACTATCTTAAAGCGTAAGCCTAAGACTGTTGGTGTTTATCGTCTGACGATGAAGAGCAACTCTGACAACTTCCGTGCTTCTGCTATACAGGATATTATCAAGCACCTGAAGGCAAATGGTGTGACTGTTATCATCTACGAACCTACTTTGGAAGATGGCAGTGAGTTCTTTACGAACAAGGTGGTGAATGATATGCCTACATTTAAGAAACAGAGTGATGTAATCCTTGCCAACCGTTTTGACCCTTGTTTGGCTGACGTGGAGGATAAGGTTTATACCAGAGATTTGTTTAGAAGAGACTGATCATGCTTTGCGAAGAAAGATTTTATGAGATATACGGACGTGATGCGGAGGGATTGTCTTTCTGCCCTTACCGTATTTGCCCGATAGGTGCCCATTCCGACCATAACTTAGGTAAGATAACAGGCCTGGCCATCGACAAGGGTATCCATATAGCATACGCTCCGAAGCTGAACGGGGTGGTGGAGATGGCGTCGCTGCAGTTCCCGAAACGGGCACAGTGGCATATCGACTCCATTCCTGCTCAGAAACAGAACGACTGGGCTGACTATCTGAGAGGTGCCACGTGGGCTTTGGAAAAGAAGCATAAGCTGAGTGTAGGATTGTGTGGCGTGATTGAGGGGAGCCTGCCCATTGGTGGCCTTTCTTCCAGTGCAGCTGTCATCATCAGTTTCCTGACTGCCCTGTGTAAGGTGAATGATATCCAGTTAAACCAACAGGAGATTATTGACATTGCCTTCGATGCTGAACTGAACTATGTGGGTGTAAGCGTTGGCAAGCTGGATCAGAGCTGCGAGGTGCTGAGCAGGAAGAATCACTTGCTGTACCTGGATACGCTCGACGGTCATTATGAGCTGATACCGCAGAACCCCAAGATGAAGCCTTATAAGATAGCCATCTTCTTCTCGGGTTTGGAGCATAGCCTGGCAGGCTCGAAGTTCAACATGCGTGTGGATGAGCTTCGCTCTGGCGTGTATGCGCTGCAGGCTTTTGCGGGCATGGAGTATGGCAAGTTCAACGAGGCATATGCCCGTCATGTGCCTCGTGAGGTGTATGAGCAATATAAGAACCGCCTGCCTGAACCTTGGGCGAAACGCTGTGAGCATTGGTACACGGAGTTCGAGCGTGTGCAGCAGGGGGCTGAGGCATGGCGTCGGGGTGACATCGAGACTTACGGAAAGCTGTCTTTCCAGTCGGGATGGAGTAGCATCCACAACTGGGAGTCTGGTGCCCCTGAGCAGATTCGCCTGTATGAGATTATGACGGAGACAGATGGCATCTATGGGGGTCGTTTCAGTGGTGCTGGCTTCAAGGGGTGCTGCATGGCACTGATTGATCCTGCCTTTGAGGAGTCTATTCGTAGGCAGGTAAAGGAGAAGTACTTGGCATCTTATCCAGAGATGACAGGTAAATATGAGATGTTTGTTTGTGAGAGCGCCGATGGCGTGGCAATTGACGATTGACGATTGACGATTGACAATTGACGATTATTCATTATTCATTGTTCATTATTCATTAAATAAAGTGAAGTGTTTGTTTTTAGCAGCTGGATATGCCACAAGGTTGTATCCGTTGACAAAGAATTTTCCGAAGCCACTGTTGGAGGTGGCTGGCAAGCCTATTCTGGATTGGCTGATTGATGATATGACTCAAACGGGATTGGTGGATGAGTATATAGTCATTAGTAATCATAAGTTTGCGCATATCTTTAAAGACTGGGCTGATAGTAAAAAGGAATTATCAATTGTCAATTGTCAATTGTCAATTCTCGATGATGGATCTACCAGCAACGAGAATCGTCTGGGTGCTGTAAAGGACATTCAGTTTGCCATTGAGCAGTTGCAGTTGGATGACGACTTGCTGGTGATGGCTGGTGACAATCTGCTGGACTTCAGCTTGGCTGAGTTCATCCGCTACGGCAAAGAAAAGAATGCTACTTGCGTGATGCGTTATTATGTGGAGGATGAAACAAAGTTGCACAAGTCGGGTGTGGCAGATATAGATGCAGATGGACGTATCCTTTCCTTTGTGGAGAAACCTGCACAACCTCGTAGCCATTGGTGTGTTCCAGCTTTCTATTATTACACTCGCAAAGATAGCCACTTGATTCAGCAAGCCATTGATGATGGTTGTGGTACGGATGCTCCAGGCAGCTTCATTTCCTGGCTCTGCCAACAGACTGCTGTCTATGCTTGGGAAATGCCTGGCAAACGCTATGACATTGGCAACTTGGAGAGTTATGAGGCGGTGAAGAGAGTATTCAAACAAGCACAAGGTCAAGCTGCTATGGAGGCGTTTAATGGGAGGAATTGAAGAGGGATGTAAGAGGGAAGATGTAAGATGTAAGAGGGAAGATGGAAGATGTAAGATGGAAGAGGGATGATGAAATTACGATGGCAGTTTCTTTTTAGCAAAGATTTAGCTCGAACCTGTGACCTTCGGCTTGGGAAGCCAACGCTCTGGCAAGTGGGCTATTGCCTCGTTGAATGTTTTATCCAATCTTGAACTCCATATTTTGCTATTTGATGACTAACGCATGACCCACAGCTTAGAAGGCTGTTGCTCTATCCAGGTGAAGATAAGATGTGAGAACTCATCTTTATATCATTTTTTATTAAATAATTGGCTTTTGGTTCGCTGTATATTGAGAAGTTTTTGTATTTTTGCAAAAAGTTCTAATTATGGAGAGAATAAATCGCAAAGACTATATAGCATTGGTTGGCAGTTTGCTGGGAAAAGGTGAGGCTGTAGTTTTGACCGGGCACAGACGTGCTGGAAGGTGTTGTGTATCTGAAACTTAAACGAAGTGGCTTTGATGTGTATGTGGGGCAGCTCAGCGGGAAGGAGATAGACTTTGTGGCTCGTCGGGGTGACGAGGTGATATATGTGCAGGTTGCCGTTCAGATAAGCAGCGAAGAGACTTACGAGCGGGAGTTTGGCAACCTGAAACTGATAAAGGACAATTACCCCAAGTATGTGGTGACAATGGATCCGAACGTGGGGCTGATTCACGACTCAGGAATCGTTGCTTGTTCTGCAAGGCAATTCCTCTTGGACTTTATATGAAATGCCGCGAGCGGGAGAAAAGTCAACGAAATTAAATTGAAACGAAGGAAGAAGGATGGAGGCTGAATAAAGAGTGAACAATGATCAATGAACAATGAAAAAGTTAGAAGAAAGACGCTTTTCTCCTTAATTGTTTGTGATTTGAATTGAATCCGCATTTTTAATAAGATTCTCGGAATTTAATCTTTAAAAATCTATATATAACTAATATCAGGGAAACTACAGAAGATTTCTTTGAAAGGATAAAGCTAATGAAAATTTTGATTACAGGTGTTCACGGATTCGTGGGAATGAATCTGGTGGACAGTCTTAAACATGACCATACAATCTATGGGCTGGATCTGGTGTCTCCAAAAAGAGACGGTATAGAGCATACGTTCAACTGGTCTGCTCTGGATGACTTGGAGGGTATGGAACTGGATGCTGTCATTCATCTGGCAGGTATTGCTTTTGACAACAAGAAAAACACGGATGCACAGCATTGTTTCGATGTGAACGTGGGATTGACAAAGAAGATCTTTGACTTCTTCTTGGCATCGAAGATGAAGAAGTTTATCTTCTTGAGCTCTGTGAAGGCTGCTGCTGATGTGGTTGAGGGTGATGTGCTGACGGAAGATGTGGTGCCGTCACCGAAAGGCCCATACGGAGAGAGCAAGTTGGCGGCAGAGAAGTATATCTCAAGTAAGATGGAAGATGTAAGAAGGAAGAATAAGGAGGTGTATATTCTGCGTCCTTGCGTGATTCACGGCCCAAACAGTAAGGGTGACCTGAACCTGTTGTATAATGTGACACGCTGGGGCATTCCTTGGCCGTTGGGCAGTTTCGAAAACCAGCGTTCCTTCACTTCCATCTATAACCTCTGCTTCGTGGTGGATGGTTTGCTGAAGAAGCCTGTTGCCAGTGGTGTCTATCACGTGGCGGATGATGAGACAATCTCAACGAATAAGCTGATAGAGATTGTGTGCCAGTCGGTGGGCAAGAAGGCTCGTATCTGGCATGTGAGTAAGGGTGTGATGGAACGCTTCGCCAAGGTTGGTAACGTATTGCATCTGCCTTTGAACACGAAACGCTTCACTAAGCTGACGGAGAATTATGTGGTGTCCAATGAGAAGATCAAGGCTGCACTGGGCATTACACAGATGCCAGTGAGGGCGAAAGAGGGGCTGGAGAGGACGATTGAATCGTTTAAGAAGTAAGAAGTAAGATGGAAGAGTAAAGGTTAGAGGTTAAAGATTAAAGGTTAAAGAGGGTGTTGGGGGTATCGATTGTTGTTCCTGTTTATCATGTGGCTCCATATATTGAGTCTTGCCTGAAGAGTGTGATGGGGCAGACTTATGCAGGGGATATGGAGTGTCTGCTGGTGGACGACTGTGGGAGTGACGACAGCATTGCTATCGCTGAGCGGATGATTGGTGCTTACACGGGGCCTATACGATTCCAAATCCTACACCATGAGCATAACAGAGGCCTGTCTGCTGCCAGGAACACGGGAACGGATGCTGCTACAGGTGATTATGTGCTTTACCTGGACAGTGATGACGAATTGACACAAGACTGTATTGAGAGGTTGATGAGACCTGTGGAGGAGGATGCGACAGTTGAGATGGTGGTGGGGAATTATGCGACTTATTCTCTTCAAGGCAAATGGACAACACGTCAGCAACATGAACGGGATGTCAATACACAGAAGGCTGTCAGGGATTTCTTCTTCTGCCAAAGAGGTTTCTATGTTAATTCCTGGAATAAGTTGGTGAAGAAAGAACTATTGGATGTGCATCTGATAGATTTCAAAGAGGGTGTGCTATGGGAGGATAATCTGTGGACTTTCTTCCTGCTGAAGCACCTCAGTCATGTTTATCTGATACCTGATGTCACTTACCTGCATTACAAGCGTCCACAATCCATTACCTTAGGAACGGACAGGGAGAGGAAGATTAAGCATTGGAAGATAGTTTATGATGAGATTGCCAATAACTTCACGGCAGGTGAAGCCGGGAAGGAGGCGAGATACTTTATAAGATATGTCGTCTTTCAGATGACTCGAAATCAGAAGAGTGAGGAGTTGCATGAGATTGCAAAACCGTATCTGAAGGCTTTATACGATGATCATGATTATTTGTCATGGTTGTTTTATGCAGGAATCGTGGCCGTCTCAAGATGTGAATGGGGGAGGAAGCTGCTTTATGATGTTGTGAGAAGGCTGGTGTAAAGGTTAAAGGTTAAAGGTTAAAGGTTTGATTATTAATAAATTTATATATTATGGCGAATAGAATTTATTTGTGCTTGGCTCACATGAGTGAGACGGGTATGGAACAGAAGTATATCCAGGAGGCATTCGATACGAACTGGGTGGTGCCACTGGGTCCGAATGTGAATGGGTTTGAAAAGGATTTGGAGTCTTTCGTCTCTGCAATTGACAATTCGCAATTGACGATTGACAATTCAAATCTATCTGCTAAGCGGGTGGTGGCGTTGTCAAGTGGTACGGCTGCTGTGCATCTTGGATTGCTTGCCTGTGGTGTATGGCCTGGCGACGAGGTGATTGTGCAGAGCTTCACGTTCTGTGCTTCTACGCACCCAGTAACTTATTTAGGAGCTACTCCTGTATTGGTGGATTCAGAGCCTGATACATGGAACATTGATCCGGAGTTGTTGGAGGTGGCTATCGAGGACCGCATCGCCAAGACGGGGAAGAAGCCGAAGGCAATTGTGCCTGTGGCTCTGTATGGCATGCCATACAAGGCTGATCGTATCATGGAGATTGCCAATAAGTACGATATTCCCGTAGTGGAAGATGCTGCTGAGGGATTTGGCTCTAAGTATAAAGGTCAGGTGCTGGGTACATTCGGCAAGTACGGTGTGCTGTCGTTCAATGGGAACAAGATGATAACAACCTCTGGCGGTGGTGCGCTGATTACGCCCGATGAGGATTCCTGGCGTGAAATTATGATGTACGCCACTCAGTATCGTGAGAGTTATCCGTACTACCAGCATGAGAAGATTGGCTATAACTATCGCATGTCGAACATCTGTGCAGGTATTGGTCGTGGCCAGATGACAATTGTGAATGACCATCTGGCCCATCACAAGCATGTGCAGGCTCTCTATGAGGAACTGCTGGCTGATGTGCCTGGCATTACAGTCCATTCACAACCCAATGATCAATGGTCAATGGTCAATGGTCAATCGTCAATGGTTTACGACAGCAATTATTGGCTCTGCACGATGACGCTGGATCCAGAGCTGAAGATCAAAGGTCAGGAGAATGCCTATAAGACACTGGTGACCAGTGCCGTGGGTGGTGCTGCAGGTGTGATTCATGTGGCGGATTCTGCTACAACGGATTGTCAGCCGAATGACAACGTGGAGGCTCTGCGTGTGTTTATGGACAAGGCTGGCATTGAGGCTCGTCCTGTGTGGAAACCAATGCACAAGCAGCCGGTGTACTGCCGTACAAATGAAAAAATAGCAATGAATAATGAAGAATTGCCATGTGGTGCGATTTGCCAGACCTCAATGACAAGTGTGGCATATATCAATGGCGTTTCTGAAGCTATATTCAAGGTGGGTATGTGCCTGCCTGCTGGTCCTTATGTGAAGGATGAGGATGTCAGGTATATCGTAGATACCATTAAGAATGCAATCGTTGGTTAAGTCTGTCTGGCAGTTCTGCCAATATCTGTTTTGGCCACGGTGGGGCGGTGGCAGGAAGAAGGATGGTTGGAGATAAATAGCTGATTATGTCGCAACCGCTTGTCTCAATCATCACACCGACTTATAACTGTGAGGCCTTTATCCTGCGTACGATTCAATCCGTACTGGCACAGTCGTTCCAGGATTGGGAGTTGCTGATTACGGATGATAGCTCGACGGATAACACCGTTGCCATCATTCAGGCTCAGGCTGCAAAGGATTCCCGTATCAAATATTTTGTATTGGAGAAGAACAGCGGACCTGGGGTGGCTCGAAATCATTCTATAGAGCATGCCTCCGGAAGGTTTATCGCTTTCCTGGACGGGGATGACATGTGGGCTCCAGACAAGCTGGAGAAGCAGGTGGCTTTCATGCAAAAGAAAGACTGTGCGATGTCATTTACGAGTTACCTGACTTGTGACGGTGATGATGAGGTGACCGGCGTGGTGGTATGTCCGAAGAGACATACGCTGGCTGACAGCAAGAGGGATAATAAGATAGGTTTCTCGACGCTGATGTACGACACTGGCAAGGTGGGAAAGGTGCTCATTCCAACTATCCGCAAGATTGAGGATTGGGGACTGAACATGACACTCTTGAAGTTGTGTGGCACGGCATACGGCTTGGTTGAACCGCTGACTTATTACCGAAAAGGGCACGAATCGCTCTCGAAGGATAAGCTCTCGTTGGTGAAGTATAACATTGCCGCATATCAGGTTGCGCTTGGTTGGTCGAAGCTGAAAGCCACCCTGTGGTTCCTGTTCATCTATGTGCCTTGCTGGGCATGGAAGAAGTTGGTCGTCAGTCTCTATAACCATTGAACGTGACAAAGCTATTATATACAGGAGGGACGGGCTTCCTGGGAAAGAATACGAAATCGCTGTTCGACAAACAGTATGAAGTGACTACCTGTGGCATTGCTCCTGATGATATGCTGAAGGTTGACCTCGCCAAGAAGGTTCCTGCATTGCCTGAACGGTACGATGTGGTATTACATGCCTGCGGTAAGGTTCACACGGTGCCAAGAACGGAGGCTGAGGAACAGGAGTTCTATGATGTGAACTACCAGGGGACGGTGAATATCTGTGCCGCCTTGGAGAAGGTGGGGGTTCCCGAAGCATTGGTTTTCATCTCTTCTGTGGCCGTCTATGGATGTGATTTCGGGGAGATGATTACGGAAGAGCATCCGCTGGAAGGCTTAACTCCTTATGCGAAAAGTAAGATCATGGCGGAACGGTATCTGGCTGAATGGTGTGGGAAGCATCAGGTGAGGCTGGGTATCCTGCGACCTTCCTTGTTGGCAGGTAAGGATGCTCCTGGTAACCTGGGTGCCATGGTGAATGGCATCAGGAAAGGCTTTTATGCGAATATCGCAGGGGGCAAGGTGGTGAAGAGCATTCTGATGGCAGAGGATATTTTCAGGCTGTTCCCGTTGCTGGTTGAGAAGGGGGGAGTCTTTAATGTCTGTGACACACGTCAGCCGTCATTTGGCGAGATCTCTGCATCGATAGCCAAACAGTTGGGTAAGAGAAAGCCCATGAATATTCCTTATTGGATGGCATGGTGCCTGGCCAAGGCGGGGGATTTGTTGGGTGACAAGGCTCCGTTCAATACATATAAATTGGAGAAGATGACAAAGTCTCTGACATTCAGCAACGAGAAGGCTCGCAGGGAATTAGGCTGGGAGCCGCTGGATGTGTTGGAGCATTATCAGGTGAATTGATTGTATGTGGATTACCTATTTGATGATGTTGGTTCTGCTACTGGTGCTTGAACTGGTTTACATCAAGGTGGCAGAGCGTTTGAATATCGTTGACGAGCCGAATGAGAGGTCATCCCATTCGGCTGTCGTGTTAAGAGGAGGGGGTGTTATCTTTACCCTGTCTATGATAGCATGGGCGCTGATGTTGCTTGTGCAGGAACAGGATATTAGCATGTTTGTTCCTTTCCTCTGTGGCTTACTGCTGATGGCAGGAGTCAATTTGTGGGATGATCTCAATTATGTACCGGCTTGGATAAGAATACTGGCTCAAGTCACGACAATGGTGCTGATGTTCTGGAGTCTGGGACTCATACATTGGGAGATGTGGTGGATAGTACTGATTGCCTTGGTTGTGTGCGGGGGAGCTGTGAATATCTTCAATTTCATGGATGGCATCAATGGGATGACAGTGGGGTATAGCTTGGCGGTATTGGTACCGCTGTTAATCATTGACAATGGACAATGGACGATTGACAATTCTTCGGGCTTTATTGAAACGTCTTATTTGATGATGGCTGCCATGGGCATATTGGTGTTCGGCTATTTCAATTTCCGTCCGAAGGATCAGGCCCTGTGCTTCTCCGGGGACGTGGGGAGCATCGGTATTGCGTTTATCCTGCTGTTCGCCATCGGGCGGTTGATTGTGAAGACACAGGATGTGACTTATCTGATTCTGTTGTTGGTGTATGGCGTGGATGGCTGCCTGACTATTGTGCACCGATTGCTGTTGCGCGAGAATCTGAGAAAGGCGCATCGCAAGCATGCTTATCAGTTGATGGCGAATGAGTTGAAGATGGGACATCTGAAGGTGTCGTTGTTGTATATGGCTTTGCAGTTGGTTGTCTCACTTGGATTCATCTTCCTGTGTCCGAATACTCCTACTGCACATTGGTGGTATCTGATAGGGGCATCTTTAATCCTTTGCTTGGCGTATGTGGCATTTGTAAGATGTAAGGTGTACAATGTAAAAGGGCTAGAGCCTCGATAGATGGAACGTATAAGTAATAGAGAAATGAAAAAAATCACTGTTACTTCACCGTTGCTGCCCGACCTCGACGAGTTTCATGAGATGCTCAAAGAGATTTGGACGATAAAATGGGTGACAAACATGGGGAAGTTCCATGAGCAGTTGGAAAAGGCCCTTGCTGAGTATTTGAAGGTGCCATACATCAGTTTGTTTACGAATGGCACTATGCCGCTTTTGATAGCACTTAAGGCACTTCGTGTAAAAGGAGAAGTCATTACGACGCCATATAGTTTCGTGGCCACCACCCACAGCATCTGGTGGAATGGCAGTACGCCCGTGTTTGTAGACATTGAGGAAGAAACCTGCGGAATGGATCCCGAGAAGATAGAAGCGGCCATAACCCCTCGCACGACGGCCATCATGCCCGTGCATTGCTATGGCTATCCTGTGAAGCTGAAGCGCATACAGGAGATAGCCGACCATTACGGTCTGAAGGTTATTTATGATGCTGCTCATGCTTTTGGCGTTGAAGTGGGTGGTAATAGCGTGTTGACGGCTGGGGATATGAGTGCGCTGAGCTTCCATGCTACCAAGGTTTACAACACCCTTGAGGGCGGTGCACTTATCGTGCATGATGAGGATACAAAGAAAAATATTGATTATCTGAAAAATTTTGGATTTACTGGCGAGACTGAAGTCGTAGCGCCAGGCATAAATTGTAAGCTGGACGAGGTGCGCTGTGCATACGGATTGCTGAACTTGAAGCAGGTTGACCAGGCCATTGCCAATCGCCAGAAGATAGCAGGGCTGTATCGTGAGGCCCTTCGGGGTGTTCCTGGTATCCGTTTCTTTGATGATATGCCGGGTGTGCGACACAACTATGGCTATTTCCCTGTATTTATCAACGTCGAGGAATATGGTATGACCCGCGATGAGCTTTATTTCAAGATGCAGGATCAGGGCGTTTTTGGCAGACGATATTTCTATCCACTTATCAGCACTTTCAGCACCTATCGTAGCTTGCCAAGTTCAGCTCTAGAGAATCTACCTGTTGCAACAAAAATAGCTAACGAGGTGATTTGCCTACCCATGCATCAAGAACTAACAGAGGAAGATGTTAACAAAATTTTGAAACTGATAGTGAAATAATCAGCTAATTAGAAAAGATGGTAGAGTCAAGATTACAACATGGCGTTTGTAGTTAATCTCACAACATGTCGTGAATTTATAATCGTTAGATACCTTCATTCCGTTGTAGCGTTAAGAGTCATATTGTATTTGAACATAACTATAAGTGATATGAATCAGGAATATAAGTATATGGTATGCACAAAGTGCTTTACATATAATCATTCTCATTTTATTAAAGATGCGTTGGATGGTTTTGTAAGACAAGAAACGGACTTTCCTGTAGTTTCATGTATAATTGATGATGCAAGTAACGATGGCGAACAAGATATCATAAATAAATATTTTATTGACAATTTTGATATTAATGACAAAGAGTTATATTTAGAAGAGGATAATAATGATTATTATATGATGTTTGCAAGGCATAAGGAAAATGAGAATTGTTATTTTGCAGTATATTTATTAAAATATAACCACTATAGTGTGTCTGGTAAATTCAGTCTAATAGAAGAATATATATCAAATTGGGTAAAATCGGCAAAATACATAGCTATTTGCGAAGGTGATGATTATTGGACTGATTCCTGTAAATTACATAAGCAAGTAAAAGTGCTGGAAGAAAAACCTGATTATGTAATGTGCCACAGTTCATTTCAATATTATTATGAGTCTGATAAGAAATTTTACTCATCAAAGAGTGTATATGTTAATCAAACTATATTAAATAAAGGACTTTCTCCTGAGGATGTATTAAGCAATTATCGTATCAGGACTTGCACAGTGCTAATAAGGCTTAATGCCTATCTGGAAGCAAAACTTTCTGACCCCTTTTTATTTAGCGGTTATTTTATACTGGGAGATATACCTTTATGGTATTCGCTCAGTAAGATTGGTGATATTTTTTTCATACCAGACGAAACTTGTGTTTATAGGAAGAATGAAGGCTCATTCACTATGAGTACAAATATCAAAGAATGGCTTAGGTTTAGAGTTGCCTCAACAGAAATGAGGTTATATCTTGCTAAGCGTGACAACTTAAGTGTTGGTTTTACACGTAGAATACAGAATAAATATAATAAGGTTCTTATGTGTTTTATGGAATTTGATAAGAATTTTAAACCACTATTTACATATAAAAAACCATCTTCAGGGCTATTTGTGTTACTAAAGAGGTGCCATTTGTTAAAAATATCCTTAATGATATTCTTTTATAATAGAAAGTGGATAGGCTTTTTTAGGAGGATGGGTAATAGAGACTTTAATTATTAGGGACCTCTAATTAAACCCTGTATGGAAGAAATCAAATTTGCAGATGTGATTTCTTATCCGGCTTGGGTGGTCGCTGACGACTAATTGCGTTTGGCTTTGAAACTTTTACTGCCTTGTATATTGCTCTTACCTAATTATAAATTAACTGGGAATATGAGAATAGCTGTCATGCAACCCTACTTCTTCCCGTATATCGGGTACTGGCAGTTGATTCATGCCGTCGATTTATTTGTTGTTGGCGACAGTGTCCACTATATTAGGCACGGCTGGATTAACCGCAACCGCATCTTGGGAGAAGGAAAGCAGCCTCAGTATTTCGGTATAGAAGTTAGCCATGCTTCAGCGAACCGTCGCATTAATGAGATGACTCGGGTGGTTGACCGAAAACGAGCCGACTATTTGTGCCGGGTATTGAAGTTCTACTATGAGCGAGCACCGCACTACAGTGAGGCGATGGAAGTCATCAGACCTATCTTGTTAGACGAAGAACCAGACTTGACACGCTACCTCACAGGTCAACTGAGGGCAGTTGCTGAGTATTTAGGTGTTAGGACGGAATTCAGGATGCTATCAGAGGTGGCAGACCGATGGGATTGTTGCCCTTCGGATATTATACGTCTCACTTGCGAGCATTTTGGTTTTACTAACTACATCAACCCTTCTGGTGCAGGAATGAGTTACTATGATAAAAACTATTTCCGCAAGATGGGCATCAACCTCCAGTTTTTGCGGCGTGACGAAAAAATCAGATATCCGCAATTTGGTGGCAACTTCGTCCCCGACCTCTCCATCATCGATTTGCTGATGTTTTGCTCTGTAGATGAGATACGGCAAATGCTCGACGAATACTATTTCCTATGATTGCCTTTATCCTCACTTCCTACCCCTCCCTGATTGTCAAGGTCTTATATCGTAATAACCGGAACTTGCGAAAGGAGATTAGGAAAACTGGACATGAGGACGAGAAACTTGTCAATTGATAATAATGATAACATAAAAGAGATTTTACATGATGAAAGAACCTGTTGAAATACATAATCTTTATGAGCATAATACTGATGCATACAATCTTGAAGGCTTTAAGCCGCAGATTGTCGATGCCGACTATTTGAAACATCTTGGTGTTACTATTGAGCCTTCGGATGAAACATTGCAAGGACTTATCCGAGGGTCCAAAATGTTTATTAAACGTTTGGGGGAACACACTGTCATCCCCAAATCCATGCTCTATTTAGAGGAATGTGACCCTGATTCCGTGGAAACCGAAATTCACAACTACACCGGGCGTTGTCCGACGCTGACTTTCGAGGTGAATCCCATCAAAGGCTGTCATGTGGGATGCCAATACTGCTTGGTGACTGACGGTGTACATGAGCAGCGCCTTGTGGCCTACGAGAACTACCATCTCTATGTGCGAAAACTATTAGAGGAGATGAATGGTGCGTGTAGCGAACAGCCGAATGTTGTGCAGAAGGAAGACATTCAGGAGCGTAGCCGACTGCTGCAGGAACTGGCCAATGCCATCGTCGAGGCACCGGAGAAGAAGAAGGACATAGAGCGGCAGATTGTGGCACTGAGCCGGGGCAAGAACTGGAACCACTACTACTACTTCACGCCCAAGACTGAAGCCCTGCAGGAGCCGACACTCTACACTGGCATCGCCCACCGCATCCTGCGTGAGTTCATTTCCCACTTCAAGCGCTATCCCAACTCCAACGCCCGCCTGTTCATTGCATCAAAGGCCGGTACCAAACATCTCTTGGTGGAGAACGAGGGCGAAACTATCCTCGACCTCTTCGAGCAGTTGAAGAACAAGATGCAGTTCAATACATCGGTTAGCATCATGCCCACCCCGTTCCGTGATCTGTTGGAGCCTTATGCTGCACCGATTGAAGAGCGCCTGGCTGCCGTGAAGATGTGTCAGGATCGTGGTATACAAGCCAACTCGGCTTTGGTGCAACCCATCTTCGTACCCTATCTAACCGATGAGCACATCAAGGAGTTCTTCGACATGCTCCACAAGGCCGGCATTGTTAACTACAAGCCGGAGTTCCTTACAGCCTGCATGGAGAACCTGGCACAGTTAGGACAGTGGCTTGGCTACTTTGACAAAAATATGGAGCGCGACCTCTACATGGACTATATCAGTCCGAAGAACGCTGACCATCGCAAGCAGCGCGGCCGAACAGCCCCAAACCGTGTGCTCTCAATAGAGAACATCCAGCGACTGATGAAATATACCGAAACCATTGGCATGTCCACCAGCATCTGCTTCTGGGTGCGTAACCAGTTAAAAGTACCCACCAGTATTATCCCCATTATCAATCGTAACGGATTCCAGTGCCTGGGTTACCAGTCGAAACTGTTTAAAGAGTAAAAAAGTAAAAAGGTTAAATAACAATAATGAAATCCTGCCAGGACATTTGCTTTCAATTGTTCGCTGACAAGACCGACTACTACCACCGTTGGTATCACACCAAACCAATGCTGATCACCTCGGAGCGGCGCGACGAACTGAGGCGTATGCAGGCCTTGCTCTATAAGTGCATCGCCTATATGGCGGAGCACTACCGCGAGTGGGTGCCCCAGTACATGCCCTTAAACGAGAAAATCATGGAGGTGCTAGAACGGCAGAGTCGTTATCCTTTCCGGGCAGGAGCCTACCGTCCTGACTATCTCATCAGCGACGATGGCCGGCTATTGCTGGTAGAAATCACTTGCAGGTTCTTTGGACACGGCATCTGGTTCAACTACCCCTCGGTGGTCAAGGCCGAACAGTTTATGGCAGAACATGGTGGAGTTTGTTGCGAGAATCGCTACGATGAGTTGATGACCTACATGCGCGACATCATTCCTGCTGGCAGTCCCATCTACGTGCTGAAGAGCAGTGATCCGACTAGTGAGATTGCCCTCTATAAGAAGTTTTATGAGTACTATGGACATGAGGTGACCGTCTATGAGGCGACTGAAGTGGAAGCACATATAGACCAATGGAGCCATGATGCCATTGTGTTCAGTGCACTCAATCAACAAGACCTTCTGTCCTTTAGGATGGAGACTCTGCAGACCATGATAGATGTGCGTATGCTGAACGACTTCCGTACCATCTTCCTAATTCACGACAAGCGTTTCCTGCATCTCATCTTCGTTGATGATTTCATGCGTCAGTGTCTCACGGAGGAGGATACAATGTTCCTGCGCCAGCGCACCATACCCACCTATTTGTTTAATGAGCATCCAGAGATGTGGGAGGATGCCCAGATGAACAAGGATAGGTACATTCTCAAGCCCTATAACCTGGGCAAAAGCGTAGGTTTGTTCGCTGGCGTAATGACCGATGAAGAAATTTGGAGAAATGCTTTGGCTTCAATGTATAATGTATTGCAGCCATTCATTATGCAGCGTACGTATCCTTGCTTATGGGAGGGTAAACAATATGATGAGTATGTTTGTGGCATGATGCTCTGCATGGACGACCGCTATTTCGATAGCGGTGTATTTCGCACTAGTAGTGCCCCTGTGACGAACAAGGTGGACGACCGCAAAATGTGTGTCATCCACAGTGATGATGAGGGACTGAAAAGAAACTGTTATGTGCTATGATTGACGGAAAACGCCATATCACCATCACGATGATGTTCTGCTCACTCAACGAGTCGCATGATTTTTTTGAATCGTTTTCATTTCTAAAAAATAATAAACCACAAAATGATGGAAAATTGCTTTGAGAAGACAGTTTTAAAGGTAGATGCTCGGCGGTTCATCCCCTTTCGCAAGGGAAAAGTTTTGCGCAGTCATCAGGTAGTTTTCCATGTTGACGATGCATCCTTGCGCATTGATGTCGTCAGCGCATTCTGGCCTTTCATGGCAGAGGTCACCCAAGCTATTCTTGAACCTGCTGCCTTTACCGAGATGCAATGGCTAAAACGGGTCGCTTCCGGTGTTGGTTTTAAAGAATTGACCGAAGGGAAAACAGACTTGCTGATTGGGAATGACGGCAACGAAATCTTTAATCATCTGCTTGACCAAACAGGGCTCCCCTTTGTCAAAGAAAAGATATGGACGGAACCCATCGCCATCTTGTTGAACAGAGATAATCCTGTGAAAAACCTGACGGTATCCCAGATACACGACATTTATTTTGGTCACATCAGCAATTGGAGCGAACTGGGCGGAAAACAACTTCACATTCATACTTATCAATTAGAGCGTGGGAATGGCAGTCAGACGGCGTTTGAAAAAATCGTCAGAGGAAACAATATTGACGAGTTCCATCATGAAATACACACCATGCCAGATATTATTGATGATGTGGCAAAAGACATTTCTGGCATCTGCTATACATTCAGCTCATACTACACTCGCATGTATGCAAACACCCTGACACACATGATAACTGTAGATGGGACGGCGGTCACCGACCCATGCTATCCGCTACGTGATGAACTGTATATGATATACCGCAAGGATCATCCCAATGCAAATCTACATCGTATGATCTCTTGGCTCAAATCTGCAAAAGGGCAAGAACTCATAGCCGTATGCTATCCACCAGAAAGAACCGTGGAGTGATGGAATAAAGATAAAAGTGTTAGAAGACATGCCCAAACCAGTAAAGTTGATTCTTTTGTGGGATGTATTTAGCTAAATCGATTGAAAAGAGTGGAATGTCATGCACAAGTGCATCTTATATTAAATAATTGGCGTTTGATTCGCTGTATATTGAAAAGTTTTTGTATTGTTGCGAAAAATTCTAATCATGGAGAGAATAAATCGCAGCGGCTATATCAAGTTGGTTCGCAGTTTGCTCGGTAAAGGCGAGGTTGTGGTGTTAACTGGGCATCGTCGTGCTGGTAAGAAGAAGGCTGAATGAAAGAGTGAACAACGATCAATGAACAATGAAGATGTTAAAAGGAAGGTGTATTTGCCCTTAGTTGTTTGTGATTTGAATTAAATCCGCATTTTGAATAAGATTTACGGAATTAAATCATTAAAAACTAAAGATTACTGATAAATGAAAGTTTACTTGATTATCATTATATCATCACTTGTTGCATTGTTTTCAGTATCATATGCACATTCCAAAATACTGAAAATAGCAAGGCAGCATAATCTGACCGACACGCCGGGAAAAAGGAAAAGTCAACGTCATCCTGTTCCTGTACTTGGAGGGTTTGCTGTCTTTATAGGTGTAATCTGTGGCCTTGGAATCGCCTGTACTATGGCCGACCTTACCCATGTCTTCCCAGTCGTGATGATGATGGCAATAATGCTATATATTGGGGCTCTTGATGATTTTATAGGACTATCGCCTATATCTCGTTTTATCATGGAGATATTTATTGTACTTGCGCTTATTTATGGTAGTGGCATGTGTATTGATAACTTCAATGGACTATGGGGTATATACAAGATTCCATGGACTATTTCAGTTCCGCTGACTGTATTTGCAGGAGTCGGTATCATCAATTCTATCAATATGATAGATGGTATTAATGGACTGTCCTCTGGCCTATGCATGGCTTGTTGCCTTTTTTTCGGTGCAAACTATTTACACCTTGGCGATATGCCAAATGCTGTTCTCGCCTTTACAATGGTGTTTTCTTTAATACCATTCTATGTGCATAATGTTTTTGGCTCGAAGTCACAGATGTTCATCGGTGATGCGGGTACTATGATGATGGGTATTCTCCTTACGTGGTTTGTGATTCAATATCTCTCATTCTATGGCGTTGAGAGAGGACTTCCTGGCGGTCTCTGTCCTATTGCCAACTCTCTCAGTATCCTGAGCGTACCAGTATTCGACACCCTTCGCGTAATGGTCATGAGAATGTTACAATGTAGAAGTCCATTCTCACCAGACAGAACACACCTTCATCATGCTTTTGTAGATTGTGGCTTCAGCCATATTTCTGCTGCCATTAGTGAGATACTTATCAGTTTGGTGGTGTTTCTGACGAGTAATGTTGCCTATTGGTTTGGTTTCTCAGCAGAGACACAATTGTATCTTGTCATCCTTTCTGGCGCTATCTTTGTATGGGGTACATACTTTATTCTTGTCAGATTAAAGAAGAGTCGAGGTTTTAGACTCTTTACTCTTCGTACACACTTTGAACGTAAGGGCTGGTGGCTTGTATATCAGGACTGGCTGGATGGGAAGAAAAACTGATTATTATTATTATGTCTCGTACCTCTGTTGCAAATAGAGTTATAAAAAATACGATATGGCTTTATGTGAAGGTTGGTGTTCAATTGTTCACAACCTTATGGGCTACTCGTATTGTTTTAAATACACTTGGTGCTTCAGACTTTGGCATTTTCAATATAGTTGGAGGTGCAATAGCCATGTTGGGATTTCTCAATACATCAATGGCTGTTGCGACTCAGCGTTTTATGTCCTATTCTGAAGGAGAAGGAAACGCAGAAAGACAGAAAGAGATCTTTAATGTAAGTATATTGATGCATCTCTCGATTGCGGCAATTATAATCTTGACATTAATCATTTTGGGCTTTGTCTTTTTCAATGGTATCTTATCAATTCCTTTAGGTCGTGAAAATGCCGCATATTTCGTGTATGCTTCACTTATTGTAAGTACGGTTTTTACAATAATAAGTGTTCCATATGATGCGGTTATTAATGCGCATGAAAATATGCGATTCTATGCTATGATTGGCATATTTCAGGCCGTGTTAAAGTTATTGGTTGCTTTTGCCTGCTTCTATGTTACATATGACAAACTCATTACATATGGCATTCTGATGGCTTGTATTCCTGGAGTCTCTCTTGTTATAATATTATCTTATTGTCACAAGAAATATGATGAATGTATAATTAATATACGAAAATACTATAACAAAGAAGTTTCACGAGAAATGACAAAATTTGCAGGATGGAATTTTCTTGGGATATCTTCAAGCATGATAGGTAACTATAGCCAAAATATCATTCTGAATCATTTCTTTGGAGTCTTGGTAAACGCTGCTATGGGAATTATAGTCCAATTGTGTGGACAGCTTATGGTGCTTACCAACAATATGATGAAGGCTGTTAACCCTGTTATAACAAAACTTGCTGGTTCTAAAAATGAAGAGGAGATGCTTCATTGGAGTTTCATCTCATGTCGTTTTTCGTATTTGTTGTTTGCATGGATCGCTATACCTTTCTGTTTTGAGTCAAATTATTTACTTCGTATTTGGCTTAAAAATGTTCCGGAATGGACTGTTATATTTATCAGGCTTCAGTTGATACGTACATTGTTGGAACAATTGAGTTTGGGGATGAATACTGCCCTAAATGCTCAAAACAAAATTAAGATGCTGAATATTCAATCTGCATATCTATTTTCAATTGCCATAATAGTTATATGCCTTTTATTCTATCTTGGCTATCCTCCTTATATGCTTTTTATAGTAATGATTGCATTAGTAATCGTACAAACGATTTTGAAGTTGCAGTTGTGTCATAAATATATAGGAATGGGATATGCTTCTTATTTTAAAGATGTATTTCTCCCTTCTGTTTTTTTAACAATGGCAATGGTAGTGGTTGGTATTGTTTCTTCATGCTATATGGAAGAAGGTCTTGTTAGAACTGTAATAACATTTATTTCCACATGGATTGTCATGTTGCTAATGTATGTGTCATGTTTTATGAAAAAAGATGAGAAATTAATGCTTTCACGTTTGATACGAAGATAGTATGAAATATTCGGTATTGGTAAATACATGTGATAAATTTCAAGATTGCTGGAATCCTTTCTTTAAGCTTTCCATGAGTAAATATATCTAATGAAGGTAAAAGATTTCATAGTACGTGTTGCGCGTAGAGCTTATCGAATCATCTCACGACGGAAATTCTATCCTCCTGAATGTGATTGTGACAGGCAGTCTTCCAACGATAAGATATATGAGTTGCTCGCTGCTGGCAAGCCTTGTATGATAGCAAGGCTTGGAACGGTGGAGATAAATTGTGTTACAAATTACCTCTGTGTGCATGCTGATAAATCATATTGGGGAAGAATATTAGATTTCATTAAAGATAACACTTATACGCCTTGGTGGTATGATAAAATAATTTTCCATCTCAGGAATAATGCAGGTGTGATAGATGCAGATCAAGAAGTAGCGGAACGTTTTTCTGAGCGTTATCTTCAAGATATACCAGAGATAGACCTGCTCGCTTGCCATCAGTATTATGAGAAATTCATGCCTTTGCGTGGTGATATCCAAAGAGTACAGCTGGAAATGTTGTATCCTTTCTTTGTTGAACGGCCATGGACTCGTTTTCTCAAGGGTAAGAAGGTACTTGTTATTCATCCCTTTGAAGATACTATTAAATCTCAATATCAAAAACGTGAACTTTTGTTTTCTAACCCTGATATTCTTCCTGCATTTGAACTGAAAACACTTAAGGCCGTTCAAACTATTGCAGGAACCAAGTCGGTGTTTAAGACTTGGTTTGATGCTTTGAAGTATATGGAGGACGAGATTGATAAAATCGATTTCGATATTGCGATTATAGGATGTGGAGCCTATGGGTTGCCGCTTGCTGCTCATGTAAAGAGTATTGGCAAGCAGGCGGTTCATATGGGTGGTGGCACGCAATTATTATTTGGAATATTGGGTAAGCGCTGGACAGAACAATATTCGGGATACTTGCATTATCGTCCTGGTATTGATATCAGTTTGGACTATCATCCATTGTTTAATGAGTATTGGGTTTCTCCAAGTCGGCAGGAAAAACCAAAGGGTTCGGAGAAAGTTGAAGGCAGTTGCTATTGGTAGTTTATCGTGGTTAATATTGATCTTCTATATAGCTTTATTTTATGTCTTGTTTTTGCAATAGCTAATTTCCTCAAATTGGGTTTGCGGAACAAAACATACGCTCTTCCCTCTACATTCTTTGCTTTGATGTGGGGATTGACTTCTTTGGGCGGATTCCTGTATTCGAATCTTTTGACAGGTATTGCCAAAAATTATTTTGATGACGTTTACCTTCAGGAAATAAGCTCTTACCAATTATCAATGTTGATAGTTGTTTTTGCTGCGTTCCTTTTGGCCCGATTTACACGGAGGGAAATATCAGTTGAGGATTTTTCTGGATTTGACAGCTCAGTTATTGTTGATATTAGACATAAGACGCAATGGATTCTATATCTGTTTTTTATCCTAGGAATATATCGACTGATTTCTGTTACGTCGGTAACAGGCTGGGATTATTCTGCTATAAGAACATACTATCTTGATTCCCGTCATAATTTTAGTGAATATGAGCTATATTTTCTTCGTATTGCAAGTTATTTGTCCCAATTTGCTGTGTTATATATTTGCATCTTGGGTATGGAATCAGCATTAATAGGCATTAAACTGAGAAAAGTTGTCACAGATTTTCTTTTATTTGCACCAATGATGATGTCGTTAGGAGGACGGCTGTTCATCCTTGCTTTCTTTGCACCTTTTATTTTTTCCTATCTTCTTACATATTCTATAGCTAGGGATAAGGAGAAAAAGATAGACAGGAAGCTTTTACTTGTTCTTGGTTTGCCTGTTGTGATGGTTATTGTCGTACAGATCCTGAAGATGGATGAGACAATAAGTACGGAGACTATTGGGGCTTATTCAACTGAGGTTTTCTACACATCCTCTTCTTATATACACATGAAAGAGCTATGGTATAGTCTGCCGGACGAATTTCCATTGGGATATGGCCTTAATAGTTTAGGTGTAGGTTCACCAGTATATAGTCAAATTTTAGAGATATGGGAACTTGAGAATAATCCCGCTTCGGTATGTGTTCCTTCCATGATACCACAAGCATTCCTTGATTTTGGAAAAAATGGAAGTCTTGTGTTTTTTTTTATAGTGTTTTATTTAATCGAGGACAGGGCTATGGTATGCATGAAGAGTCTTACGTTAAAGAATATGCTAATTATTATTCTGCTTTGTCTGGTAACATATCAAACAGTAATGTCAAGTGCATTTTACTGTTTGCGCGCTTTTATTGTCGGGTATGTCTGTCTGATTATATTTAATCGGTTTTGCCATTCGAAAATTGTTAAGACTCCTTATTGACTTTAATACTTCTATTATTATCTCTGTTATTTGTAGCTAAGTTATGTTCAAGTCGTTATTCCTTCATAACATAATAAAAATTGTTTACATAAACTTCCATTTTTTGCCGTTTAGACAAGCGATAAAGTTTCCTATTGATATTTACGGTAAACTACGTATCGTGAATGATAGTGGGAAAATATGTATAAACGGAAATATTAGACCTGGAATGATTAAATTGGGTTCACAAGGTCGTGATATGTTTCCACTCGATCCCGTTATTCTTGATATCAGAGGCAGTCTTTGTTTCAACGGCTCCTTTTATATAGGTTGTGGAAGCACAATAAGGGTAGAAAACGGGGCGAATCTGTCTATTGGGACAAATTCAAGATTCGGAGCTCAATCGATTCTATTCTGTGAAGACAGTATTAAAATCGGTTCTCAGGTTGGAGGTTCATGGAGATGTCAGGTGATGGATACGGATAGGCATGAAATCAGAAATCTGAATACAGGTGTTATATCGCCGTCACATAAACCTATTGAAATAGGTGACAATGTATGGATAGGAAATAATGTATTTATAAATAAAGGAACAAGAATTCCTGCCAATATTATAATCGCTTCAAAATCCTTGTGTAATAAGGATTATTCTAATGTACCTGCTTTTTCTGTACTAGCAGGAATACCGGCTAAAGTAGTTGCTTCAGATAAACAAAGAATATGGTAGCAATCGCAATTCTCATTGCATGTCATAATCGGAGGCAAACTTCATTGGCTTGTCTTGATAAACTATACGGTATAAGGAAGGATATTGACATCTATTGCGTTGATGACAATTCTACAGACGGTACTGCTGATGCTATTCGTGAGGAATTTCCTCTGGTGAATCTCATTCATGGAGATGGCAATCTTTTTTGGTGTAGAGGAATGAGGAAAGCATGGATTGAAGCATCAAAAAGTAAGGATTATGACTTCTATTTTTGGCTGAATGACGATTTGCTTCTCTATGACGACAGCTTTGAGGAGATGCTACAGTGTAGTGAACTGATGAACCATATGGCTATAATTGCCGGTTTGGTACAGGAAACAACCACTAAGCAGGTTATTTACGGCGGTTATGATAAAAACAAGCATCTTATAGCAGCTAACGGAACCCTCAATGAGGTAGATAATTTGAATGGTAATTTCGTTCTTGTGCCAAAATGCGTTTTTGAAAAAATAGGTGTTTTTGATCCTGTCTATCATCATGACCTCGGGGATGTCGCATATGGGCATGAAGCGCATAGGCAAGGACTGCATGTGTGTACTTCAAGAAAGTATATAGGATGTACGAATGCCGCATTGAAAAGTAGAGATGTAAGGATACGTCTTAACGGAGTGTCAGTAGTAGAAAGGTTTAAGAAACTATATTCTCCATTAGGAAGCAATCCGTTTATTACTTTCCATTTTCTAAGAAGGTATAAAGGTATTATCAGGGCTGTTCTGTTTTTTGTTTATGTCCATATAATTAATTTGCTGCCTGATAGCATTTGGTCAAGAATCTCAAGATCATGAAAATCCTATCCTTCATATCTTCTCTCGATATTAATGATGGTGGTCCTTCACGTAGTGTGCCGATGCTTGTCAAAGGATTGGCTGAGCTAGGCGTGGATGTAACGCTGATGACCATCTGTTCAGAGAACATGAATGTTCATGCGCTGGAGGGAAGTACTGCAAAACTGAAGTTGCTGGAACCTTCTTTCTCCCGAGGGGAAATAGCTCAATACCTTAAGGATGAGAAATTCCAGTTGATTCAGATTCAGAGTATGTGGGAATTGCCCTATCATAAGGTGATGGTAGAGGCTCGAAGATTGGGTATTCCGTATATCGTAACTCCTCGTGGCATGCTTGAGCCGTGGAGCCTTTCTCAGAAGAAATGGAAGAAGAAACTGGCTTGGTGGCTATACCAGCGTAATGATGTGCAGAAATCTGTTTGTGTCTTCACTACGGCCAAAAAGGAGGCAGAACATGTGAGTGAACTCGGAGTCACGACATGTAAGGCTGTTATTCCAAATGGTATAGAGACAAGCAGCTATCCATGCAAGACATCTGTTGACCACGTTAATAAGCAAGTACTGTTCCTTGGTCGAATGCATGTCAAGAAGGGGATTGAAATCCTATTTGATGCTTGGAAACGTATTCATGCTGATTATTCCGACTGGCGGTTGCTCGTCGTTGGCAATGGAGAGCCTGAATATATTCAAAGTTTGGAGAACAGGATGGAGAGTTTAGGCCTGAAGGATAGCATAAAGGTTCTCCCGCCTGTTTACGGAAATGATAAGATACAACTTTATCAGGAGTCTGCACTTTTCTGCCTGCCTTCATTTAGCGAGAACTTCGGTATGGTGATTGCTGAGGCTATGTCGTGTGGTACGCCTGTAATAACCACAACAAACTGTCCTTGGGATATCCTGAATGAAACAAATACAGGATGGTGTGTTAACCTAAGTGTGGATAATCTTGAATATGCTCTTCGTAAAGCTTTGTCCATGAGTTCAGCAGAACTTTATGATAGGGGACAGAGGGCAAGCCAACTTATTTATGACAACTTCGACTACCGTAGTGTCACTCGTAAAACTTTGAGTTTGTATGAGTGGCTGCTGAATGGCGGTAAGAAACCTGCATTCGTATATGAGTGAAATAATGAAAAAAGAAAGGATCCTAGAGTTGGACATGGCTAAGGGAGTATTCATCCTTTTGATGGTGCTCTTTCATCTTGGATTGTTTAATACAACATATCCTTTTTTGTGCCAGATAATATATTCATTTCTCATGCTTGGCTTCATGTTGATCAGCGGCTACTTGTTTTCTGTCAATAAAGAGCCTCGGCAATTTATGAAGGGATTATATGGTATTGTTGTGCCATATTGTGTATTTGAAATAGTATATTTATTGGGAGTGGGTGCGCTTGGGGAATCCTTAGGTGCCTCCAATACCTTTGACGGCGGGGTGCTTGCTTTGTTGGGAAAAGTAGCTTTGTCTCCTTCTGGCACTTTCTGGTATTTGCATACAATGGCTATCTGTTTGACAGTCTATTATTTAGTTAATCGATATGTTGTAAAAGGATTATCAGGCATTCTGATTTCGGCTGTCATCTTATATGCTTTGTCTTTAGCGATAGCTGGCCTTAGATGGGGAGACGCTATTAATTTTATAATAGGTTTTCTATTCAGATACGCCAATTGGGAAATAAAAGAGAAATTGAAGTCTCCAGTATCATTATTGTGTTTTGTTTTGATATGTGTATTTGCCAATGATATTTCAAGAGATTCTGTTGTTAGCATAGGACTCGCTTTTACAAGCCTTGGTTTTATATTTGATTTGAAGGAAAGAATACCGAAGTGTTTATCCAATTTTATTGCATATATAGGAAGAAATTCTTTTGCTATTTTCCTTTTTTCCCCGTTTTTTACAGTGTTTACAAAGTTTTACGCTCCTCTCTTTGCCTTTGATGGCTCTGCCATTCTTTGGACTATATTCAGTTTGTCATTGGTTGTTTCCCTTTGCCTGTTTAGTGCAATGTTGTTTGACAGATTGTCGTTATCTCGCATTATTGCGGGGAAGAATATATACTCCAGCTATAAGCCAATGGCAAAGGACTAAATACATAATAGAATTTGTATATGACAGCAACAAAAATCGATTTATCAAAGTACGAGAATCACTTGGGCCGCAAGCATCAGGTGACACGTCTTTTGTGGAGTGTCACTTGGACACTGTGTGCAAGGTGGCTGCCCAGAAATGTGGGCAAGGGCTGGAAAAATATCCTCCTTCGTCTTTTCGGTGCAAAGATTGCGAAGACGGCTCATGTATATAGCTCCGCAAAAGTATATTATCCCGCAAATCTTACGATGGGAGAGTATTCGTGTCTGGCAAGTGATGTGGATTGCTATAATGTCGCTCCTATCACCATTGGAGCCAACACTACAGTATCTCAAGGGGCCTATCTCTGTACGGCAAGTCATGATGTTACAAATCCTCTCAATCCATTGATTACAGCTCCTATTATTATAGAGGATCAGGCATGGGTGGGGGCACGGGCATTTGTCGGTATGGGAGTCTCCATCGGTCAAGGTGCTGTTGTTGGGGCTACAGCAAGTGTTTTTAAGGACGTAGAGCCTTGGACTATCGTTGGAGGGAATCCTGCTAAGTTTATTAAGAAAAGGGAAATACAATAAATAGATTCTTCCATGTTAGATTTGTCAGTTATCATCCTTACAGGAAATGAGGAACTACATATAAAACGTTGTCTGGATATTATATGTCCTGTGGTAAAGGATGTTTTTGTGATAGACTGTTTTTCCAAGGACAGGACGGTGGAGATAGCCCGATCATACGCCAATGTTCATGTACTCCAGCACGAGTGGCCTGCAACAAAGTATGCCGGACAGTTTAACTGGGCTTTGGAGAATGCTCCTATTACTACGAAATGGGTAATGCGATTAGATGCAGATGAATATCCTATGCCTGATTTGATTGAGGAAATGAAAAAGAAGATTCCTTTGATTGATGATGATGTTACAGGTATTGTTATTAAGCGCAGGCATATCTTTATGGGCAAATGGATGAAACATGGCATATATCCTGTTAAGTTATTAAGAATATTCCACTATAAAAAAGCCTACTGCGAACAACGACTGATGGATGAGCACATCCAGTTGCTTGAAGGAAGGATTGTTGAGTTTGATAATGATTTTTGTGACGAGAATCTTCATGATGTCTCTTGGTTCTGTCATAAACATGTTGATTATGCCACCAGAGAGGCTGTTGATATGCTTGATATCGTATATAATCTTACAGGTGTAACAGCATCAGATGCAAACAGGGGGATAGGCGCTCAGGCTGAAGCCAAGAGAAGAAAGAAGCTGGCCTATGCCCAGCAACCTCTCTTCTGGCGCTCGTTTGTATACTTTTGTTATCGCTATTTCTTTCGTGGGGGATTCCTTGACGGCAAGGAGGGCTTCTTGTTCACTTTCATTCAAGGATGGTGGTATCGCACTCTTGTTGATGCAAAGGTACTTGAAGTAAGAAAATGGTTGAAAGCCAATAATCTGAAAGCTGAATCCTTAGAAGGTAAACAAGCCTTGAAAGGATATATCAAGGATAATTGGGGTATTTCATTGCCTTGTAACTGAAAGAGGTTGACTCATGAAGATATCCGTTGTCACGGTAACATATAATAGCGGGGCTACCTTGAGGGATACTTTGGAGAGTGTTCTTCATCAAGACTATTCTGACTATGAACTTTTAATCAAGGATGGTGGCTCAACGGATGATACATTGGATATATGTCGCGAATATGAACCTCGATTTGGGGGACGTTTGAAGCTTTTATCTTCTCCAGATAAAGGTCCTTATGATGCCATGAATCAGGGAATACAGGCTACTACAGGTGAGGTTGTTGGCATATTGAACTCGGATGATTTTTTTACATCGAAAGATATTCTTCGTACCATCGCACGTCAGTTTGAACAGACGCCAGATATTAATGCCATTTATGGCGATGTGCATTATGTAAAGGGAGAAGATACATCGAAACTTGTAAGATATTACTCTAGTCGATTGTTCAGACGGAGTTGGATGCGCTTTGGCTTTATGCCAGCCCATCCTTCATTCTATTGCCGGAAGGCAACTTATGAACGTTTCAAACTTGATGTTGCGAAAATTGAAGGCTTCAAGGACGATATGAGTTGTGCCTACTACAATACTTCATATAAGATAGCAGCTGACTTTGAGCTTCTTCTTAGGACTATATTCGTAGGACGAATTAAGACGTTCTATATCAATAAGGATTTCGTGACTATGCGTGCTGGTGGTATAAGCAATAGTGGGGCAAACTGTCATATGCAGATTAACCGAGAACACTTAAGGGCACTTAAGGAGAATGGCGTGTATTCCAATATTTTTTTCCTCTCCCTCAGATATCTGTATAGAATTTGTGAATTGACATTAGGATGGATAAGCCACATGCGTTCAACATTAAGTAATGACGTATATTGTATATAGATATAAGATGGGCGATGGATGATGTAAGTTATGGAAGGTCGGTGCTTAGGCATCGGCCTTCCTTCGTTTTATCCCTAAATCTTTTAGGCGATTATTTTTTGTTTTTGGGTAAATGTTGTATTGTGCACCGATTGCTGTTGCGTGAGAATCTGAGAAAGGCGCATCGCAAGCATGCTTATCACTTGATGGCGAATGAGTTGAAGATGGGACATCTGAAGGTGTCGTTGTTGTATATGGCTTTGCAGTTGGTTGTCTCACTTGGATTTATCTTCCTGTGTCCAAATACTCCTACAGCGCATTGGTGGTATCTGATAGGGGCATCTTTAGTCCTTTGCTTGGCGTATGTGGCATTTATAAGAAGGCTGAAGGATGGAGGCTTTTACTCACATAAATGGCACAGATAACGCCGATTTTATTCAAACCGTTTTGTGATTTAAATTAAAGTACATATATTTGTAGCGTTATTAAGAGATTGAATAATGGAAGATAACAAACAGAACGTGGCTAATGAACCAGTAATGACGTATGGGAAAAATTCCTATGCAGATGTCATGCTTTACTTGCACAACACGGGAATATCTCGTGAGGTGAAGGAGAAGGTGGGGCATAGACTTGTGTTCGAAATATCTGCTTTATATCTTTCAAAGGCTTTTGACCGTCTTGATTATTTGGCTACCTTGAAAGAGGATTGGGATGGGGAAGGTGCTCTACCCATTTCTCGACAAGTGCTTGACAACTTGAGAAGAGTGCTTTTTATTTCTGATGACAATGATTGGAAGGAATGGATGATAGGACCAGAAACTAATGGTACTTTAGGCCTTCAAAGCAGTGTCTCTGATGCCTGTATAAGTATAGGTGAAAACGAATATTCATATTATGCTGAAATAGATGGCAAAGAGTTGCATGGTAATCATTTGGCATTTTCTCCCTCTTCTTTTTTGGAAACAATGAGGCTAATTGGATAATGGTTATGGGAGAATGTCCGATCTCAAATACAGAAGTTGTTGCTCGTATCCTTAATAAAGACTGGTTTGATGAGGGAAAACTTATGCATGTTGCCTTCACACTTCGTCAAGGTGAGACTTATCTATCTGTAAACCGTCCTGCTATATCAACTTTTGAGGAAGATGTGAAGTCCTTTGTAATAACTCATCCTTCTTATGCATTTGATGAAAACACAATGGGGTTTCGATGCGCATCTTTGAATGTCGGAGATGTTCGGAATATTCAAGTGGAACTCGACGAAAGAATGATCAAGGTTGAAGTGGAAGTAGAGCCGCGTAATACCCATGTCAAATCTCATGCTGGTATATTTACACGATATAAGAATAAGAATCTTAAAATGGGTGACTCTATCTCTGATAATGATACTAAGGTTTGCTATTCTGCCGATGCTATTCTACTAAAGGTACGCTTGCAGTTGCTTCGAATGGCAAAATATTGAGAACTTTTTGTAAGCTGAGATTTTGTGACAGTAAGATTCAATTTTAAAAATTAAAGATATATGTTTACACTGATTGATTTATCATACGAGAAGGATGCCTTGGAGCCTGTGATTAGCACCAAGACAATGGAGTTTCATTATGGGAAGCATTTGCAGGCTTATGTGGATAACTTGAATAAGCTGCTTCCTGGTAGTGGACTGGAGGGGTTGGACCTGGAAGATATTGTTAAGCAATCCTCTGGTGCTATATTTAACAATGCCGGTCAGGTGCTGAACCATAATTTGTATTTTACCCAGTTTGGCGCAGCTACAGAGATAGCGAATGTGCCTTTTGGTGCATTGGCTGCTCAGATTGAGAAGCAGTGGGGGAGTATCGATGCTTTTAAAGAAGAGTTCGTCGCCAAGGGCGTAGGTGTCTTTGGCAGTGGCTGGGTATGGTTGTCTGCTCAAGTTGATGGTACATTGGTCATCACACAGGAACCTGGTGCTTCTAACCCTGTGACCAAGGGGCTGAAACCTCTGCTTACATTCGACGTTTGGGAGCATGCTTATTACCTCGACTACCAAAACCGTCGTGCTGCCCATCTTGCAGAGCTCTGGAAGATTTTGGATTGGAAGCTGATAGAGCAAAGATGGGAAAGGTAAAAAGGAAGATGTAAAGATGTAAGTTATGGAAGGTCGGTGCTTAGGCATCGGCCTTCCTTCGTTTTATCCCTAAATCTTTTAGGCGATTATTTTTTGTTTTTGGGTAAATGTTGTATTTTTGCAGGCAATAAAATGGTATTGAAATGAAAAGATATTGCCAGACATTGACGCTTGTGGATGATGAGGAGATGATCAGAAAGTATGTGCATGTCCATTCACAGGTGTGGCCTGAGATTATACAAGGTCAGCGGGAGGTAGGTATCCTACATATGCAGATTTATCGCCATGGACGTAGCCTTTTTATGATTATGGATACGGTGGACGATTTTGACTTTGAGCGGGATATGGCACGATTGGCTACGCTGCCCAGGCAGGCTGAGTGGGAGGCATACGTGAGTCAGTTCCAGGGTTGTGCCGCTGAGTCAAGGAGTGACGAGAAATGGCAATTGATGGAGAAGATTTTTGATTCCTCTACAGGGGAGTAACGATTATATTTGCAATGAAGAGTACGATAACAACGAAAGACGGTATCAATTACCTGGTGCCTTTTATCTTGATAACAAGCTGCTTTGCCCTGTGGGGCTTTGCCAATGATATCACGAACCCCATGGTGAAGGGTTTTTCGAAGATTTTCCGCATGAGCGTGACGGAAGGGTCGCTGGTGCAGGTGGCTTTCTATGGAGGCTATTTCTGTATGGCACTACCGGCTGCATTGTTCATTAAACGCTTCAGCTATAAGTCTGGTATCTTGATGGGACTGGGACTGTATGCTATCGGAGCGTTGATGTTCATCCCCGCGGCAAGCATCGGGAATTATTATCCTTTCTTGGTGGCTTATTTCATCCTGACCTGCGGATTGAGTTTCCTGGAAACGAGTGCCAACCCGTTCATCCTGTCGATGGGAGAACCCGAGACGGCGACAAGGCGGTTGAACCTGGCACAGTCGTTCAATCCCATGGGGTCTTTGTGTGGTATGTTCGTGGCGATGTATTTCATCCAGGCAAGGATGAATCCGCTTTCTACAGCTGAACGTGCATTGCTGGATGATGCTTCATTTGAGGCCTTGAAGGCATCTGACTTGGCGGTGGTGGTGAAACCCTATGCTGCCATTGGTATTCTGCTGGCGATAGTGTTTGTGCTGATTCTCTTGACCAAGATTCCTATCAAGAAGAAAGAAACAGGGGGGATGTCTTTGGCGTTTGGTCCAACCCTCAAGCGTCTGTTTGCCAACAAAACTTATCGTAATGGCGTGGTTGCCCAGTTTTTCTATATCGGAGCACAGATTACCTGCTGGACATTCATCATTCAGTATGGAACACATGTGTTCATGGGGGAAGGCATGGATGAACAGTCGGCAGAGATCTTGAGTCAAAGGTTGAATATCGTGGCAATGGCGCTGTTCTGTTGCTCTCGCTTCGTATGTACAGCCTTGATGAAGTATTTCCGTCCTGCTGCGATGCTGACCTTGTTTGCAGGAGCAGCGATTGTATTCTGCATGGTGGTGGCTTTTGTTGGTGGTCGTGTGGGCATCTACAGCTTGGTGGCTGTGTCCATTTGCATGAGTTTGATGTTCCCAACTATCTACGGTTTGGCACTCAAGGATGTGGGTCCTGATGCTGAGATTGGTTCTGCGGGATTGATTATGGCGATATTGGGTGGTTCGTTGTTGCCACCGGTACAGGCTTTGATTATTGATGTGGGGCATGTGGAGTTGTCTTTTTTGGTGCCGCTCATTTGTTTCGTGGTGGTGATGTTCTATGGACTTAAGTGTAAGAGGTTGACTATTGACTATTGACCATTGACAATTAAGAATATGGCTAAGAAGGTTTTTGTAAGTGGATGTTATGACTTGCTGCATAGTGGTCATGTGGAGTTCTTCCGTCAGGCTGCACAATATGGTGATTTGTACGTGGGCATTGGTTCGGATGCGACAATCCTGGAGTATAAGCACCACAAGACGGTGTATTGCGAGCAGGAACGTTTGTTCATGGTGAAGAGTATCCGGTATGTGAAGGATGCATTTATCAATGCTGGCCATGGCATCATGGATTTTATCCCTACTGTGGAGGCCCTGAAGCCTGATATCTTGGTGGTGAACGAGGATGGTGCCAATGAGGAGAAACGTCGCTTCTGTGAGGAACGGGGAATAGAGTATGTGGTGCTGTCTCGTGAACCGCACGAGGGATTGGAGGCCCGTTCGTCAACTTCATTGAAGCAGAATCTGTGTATGATTCCCACACGACTGGACTTGGCAGGTACGTGGATTGACCAGCCTTCTGTGAATTGCTTTGCCCCGGGTTGGGCGATTACGATATCGTTGGAACCCACCTTCGAGATCCGTGACCGCTGTGGGCTGAGTACCAGTACCCGAAACATGATTAAGAAGATTTGGCCATATCAGTTGCCTAAGATGGATCCGGAGATGTTGGCGAAGCTGGTGTTCTGCTTCGAGAATGATCCTGAGCGTTCGGATGGCATCATATCTGGTGCACAAGACAGTATCGGTATCTGTGTGCCTGGTCTTTGCAGGCATTATTATAATAACCGCTTCTGGCCGGAGAAGATAGAGACCTGCTATGATGAGCCTGTGTTGAGTTGGTTGGAGGAGCATCTGGTGATGATTCCGATGGAGCCTCGCAAGCCGGATTGCTCTGTGGTGGAAGGGAAGGATATTACGGAGGTCAAGGTGAAGGCACTGACAAAGGCTGCGGATGACTGTTGGGAGGCTATCTTACATAGGGATTTGTCTGCTTTTGCCCAAGCTTATGCCGATAGCTTCCATGCGCAAACGGCTTTGTTCCCTGCCATGATCCAGGGTTGTGTGGCTGATTACATCGAAAGATACAAGAATCTCGTACTGGCTTATAAGATGCCTGGTGCAGGTGGTGGTGGCTACCTTGCCTGCGTAGTGACTGATGCAGTTCAGTTTGCCGCTGAACACCCTGAAGCCTTCCGACTGGTCATTCGCCGTCCTGAGGAATAATCCTGAAATAATGGGTTGATTCTTGATCGATGTAATAATCGGGATAGAAAGTATGCCCCTGATAAGTGAGGGTGTAAAGGTTGGCATCGGCAGGGGGGCCTTGGCTCGACTTGCTTACCCTGAACTCACTAAGGTCAGGACTGCAAGTCAGGGTTGCTTCTTCCCAAGACTGGAAGCCTGAGGCAGCCATAACCATGGGACCTAACATCAAGGCACCTGTCCACGCAGGAGTGAACCATTGTTTCACATCTTTGTCAATCACTGCCACATTCATTTTATCGGGTGCATAGTCGATATGCTTGCTAAATGGCATCTTGACGGTAACTACATCATCGGTGGTCCATACCCGCTCCGGGATGGTGACGTAGGAGGATGGTTGGTAGTTGTCGGCAATGGATACGCCATTCAGTTGGATGTCGAAGCCTGAGGTAGCCCAATAAGGAACACGGAGCTTCATGGTGAACTTGCTTGTGCCTTGCGTAAGGCGGATGGTAGATTGCTCCGCTGGCCAGGCACATTCCTGGCTGATGGTTACTTGCTGGGCATCCCACGTGGCAAGGGTGGGGAGGTAGAGTCCTACCCAGATGGTGTTGTCGTTGACAAAATAAGCAGCTTCCTGATACTTTACATGATTCTCGGATCCTGTGCCCCCACAACACGACTCATGGGGCGTTTCATTGCCCCAAGGCTTCGAGGCATTCAAGCCTAAGGCATAATGGTAGGTGGTTTGGTATTGATGTGGATTAAGTGAACCAACTATTTGATTATAAAGCAGTCTCTCGTAGTAATCCATATATCGTGCATCATCGGGATTGTAGCAGTTCAAGTCCTTGGTGAGCTTCGCCAAGTTATAGGCACAACAGGTTTCATTCAGTGTGGGGTCATAGCCCTCTGCATTGGCATTGGTGGCAAGGTTAAAGAGTTGGGTGTAAGGCTGACGGAACATCTCGGCATTGCCCACGCCTCCTGTGGCATAGCGGTATCGTCCTTGAATCAGGTTCCAGAAATTCACGGCGATATGATAATAGTCGGCATTGCCATTGTTCCTAAAACTACGCAAGGCACCCGTGATCATAGGAATGTGCTGGTTGGCGTGACGCGTACGGATGGCATCGATATTCCTTGTCAGGGGATGGAAGAATGCCGGACTGTCGAAGTAGTTGGCTGCTTCTGATAGCTTGGACTTTTCAGCTGGGTCGCTCGCCATCTCTGCCAATCGTGACAGAGATTCACACATGCCACCTACCTCGCCTGCTATATACATGTTCCACATCTCATAACGATTGCCGGGTTTGGCGCGTCGTTCCTCTTGTGTGCCGTTGCTCTTGACATAGGTGCGATAATGCAGACGGTTCCATACCCACAAGCCCATGTCCTTGGCAATGAGCAAAGCTTTCGAGGCAATGGCAGGGTCGTCCATGTAGGTGGCAATGTCAATCAAGCCAGCCAACTGCTTGTGGATGGAGTAGTAGGGTGCCCACACCCAGTTCTCGTTGTGGTATGGACGATACATTTCCACTAACACGGCATGTTGGGCTGGGATGGCATTCAGGTAGCCGTAGCCATAGTTGGCATACTCCTTTTTATATTGATCGAAGGCTTCCCAGGTGCCTTGCAGTTTTCGGAGTTCCTGTTCCGGAGCCAAGTCGCGAGCCTCACGATACCTGCCTAATCGGTTGTCCCATACGAAGGTACGTTCCTGGCATTCACGCAGTTCATTCACCATGCGGGTGATGTTATCCTTTAAGATTGCTTTCTGTGAGGCATCCTGACAACTGGCATAGGCAAGTGCCAAAGCCGACATATAATGACCGGAACCATGTCCTTTCAGTTTGGTGGTGGGAGAATCCCAGCCGGCTGATTTCGTATAGCCTTCCGTGCTGAGCCCGTAGGTGTCTCGGTAGTTGTATAACTGCTGACTCACATCCCACTTGAGTATCTCCTGCAAATCCAGGTTGCGATTCCAAGTTAGGCGGTTATCACCCGTAAGTTGAGTTTTGTTCAGTGGTAACGTCTCGGCGATGGGCTGTGGGGCAGGAGCCATGAAAGGCTTGTCTGTTACCTGGATGTGAGCTGTCAGGGGATAGCCGTTGACAGAGGTGTCGTCACCGATGATGAAACCCTGTACGCCATAGCATGAGCCTACGGGTCTTAATATAGAGTCTGCCTCCACCTCTTCTATTGCGGGTGAGGCATTTAGCCATACCACTTGACGATAGTCGGAAGAGCCATCAGCATAGGTGGTCAGCACCCGTGCAGGTAGGCGAGGGGTAGTACCTACAGGGGTTACTACACGGACTTCCTCCACTCTGGAAATCGTTTTTCTTGAAGGCTGAGTACTGCAAGATATGAGACAGGTCAGCACCAACAACAGACAATATGTAGGAAAATGTTTCATATTTGCAAAGGTATGACTATTTTTTATGGCATGAAATCAGTTTTAAGTTTTTTTTTATTATATTTGTGCAATAATTTGGCTGAAGGATGCATTATCCTGTCAGAAACAAATAAATATTCATAATGCCTATGAAAAAGTTAGTTAGTATAAGTGTGATCATAACCATCTTAAGTACCATGATTCATATTCCATTGTTTGCACAATCGTATGACAGCCTGTGGAAACAGGTGAAGGAGGCAGAGGACAAGAGTCTGCCCAAAACCGTGATGGAACTGTCTGACAAGATATTCCTCAAGGCACAGAAGGAACAGAATGCTCCGCAGATGTTCAAGGCTTACCTCTACAAGGCTCAGAGCCAGGAGGAGGTGACGCCCGACAGCATCTATCCCAATTTCCAATTCGTGGAGAAATGGTTGAAAGAAGAGAAGAACTCGGTGAACCGCTCCATCCTGCACTCGATGTTGGCAGGGATGTATCAGGACTATCTGAGTCGTCACTCGTATGAGTTGCGTAACCGCACCGAACTGGCAGAGGGAGAGGTGCCTGAAGATATGCGTGAGTGGACCAGAGGCATCTTCGAGAAGAAGGCTGAGGAGCATGCCAATGCCGTATTGGCGGATGTGCCTACCTTGCTCAAGACATCGGCAGAGAAATATGTGCCTTTCGCCATCCTGGGCGATGGTAGTGAGTTTTATGCCCACGATATGTATCACCTTATGGCTATGCGTACCATAGATAATCTGGGTGATTTGGGCAATCAAAAGGACCGCATCGAGGCTATCTACCAGCAGATGATGCAAACCTATCAGGGCATGAAGGGCAAGGAGGAGGCTACGCTGATGGTGACCCTCGACTATTGGAAGTGGAAAGGTACAGCAACCCTCGATACTTATGACGAGCTAATCAACCGTTACGAAAAGTTCCCTGCCGTGATGGAGGTGTATTTGCTCAAGGTTAATTGGCTGGATCGCTTTGAACGTCCTGCTGAGGCCCTGCAAGTGATTGACAAGGCTGTGTCGCTTTATCCTAGATACAAAAGGGTAAACGCTTTCTACGAAAAGAAGGAAGACATTCTTAATGCCCATTTATCTGCCGATATGCTGAAGATGCTCTATCCTTCAGAGAACATGAACTTGAGCATCGACTTCCAGAATCTGCAGGGTGTGGATGTGGAGCTCAGTAAGACCAATTTGAAGGAGTTGCCCGATGATGAGCAGATCAAGGAGGGAACGCTGGAGAAGCTGGGTTTGCAGTTGGTGCAGCAGTGGCATTTCGACCTAGATTGTGGTGAGGGTGACAATAACAAGTACCTGCGTCATACCAATGATTTCAAAATCACAGCTCCCGAGAAGCCGGGTGTGTATCTGATGAGTATTACTCCTAAGGGTTATCCCAAACTGATTCTCTACAGATATCTGGTGGTGAGCCGTTTCAAGGTACTGACGCTCAACCTGGGCGATGGTAATACTGAGGTGGTGACACTTGACCGTAAGACAGGCCAGCCAATTGGTGGGGTGGAGGTGACTTTCTACCGTGGCTCTGGCAAGAATTACAAAGAATACAATAAGGTGACAACCGGCAACGATGGCAGGGCTGTATTCAAGAGCTCCATCAGCAATTATTCTACATACGTTGCCAAGAAGGGTGACGATACCGCGATGCTGGAGCAGAATGTCTATCTGCGCAATTCTGCGAATGAACACGAGGTGGAACGTGAAGAGAGCCTGAAGTTGCTGACCGACCGTTCTATCTACCGTCCCGGACAGACGGTATTTGTGAAGGGTATATTCTACGAACAGAATGCCGACGAGGCTCAAGTGTTGAAGAACCGGTCTTTGCACTTGACGATGCATGATGTTAATGGCAAGGAACTGTCGGCTGTTGATGTGCACACCAATGATTTCGGTTCGTTCAATACTTCGTTTGTGCTGCCTACGGCTGCCCTGAACGGTATGTTCCGCATCCGTGCCAACGATCGTGAAGGTACCAGCGTACGTTTCAGGGTGGAGGAGTATAAGCGTCCTACCTTTGAAATCACTTTCGACCCTATCAAGGAGGCTTATCGCTTGGGCGATAAGGTGGAACTGAAGGGGCATGTGCAGACCTTCAGCGGAGCTACGGTACAGAATGTGCCGCTGCAGTACCGCATTACAGGTAATCTGTGGCGCCTTTGGACTGTTGAAGATAACCCGCAGGCTGCTGACAGCGTGATGATTGACAACAAGGGCAACTTCACCATTCCTATAGAACTGAAGACCAACGACAGCAGCCGTTCACTGAGCTTCGGGATAGAGGTGACTGTAACCAACGAGGCTGGTGAAACACAGACTGCCAGTAGGAATATCTGGGCAAGTCCACGGGCTTATTCACTGAATATTAACATCCCAACCTACTTGCAGAAGCAGGTGGAAAACAACCTCAAGTTTACTCCTGTTGTTTCCAACCAGGCTGGAGAACAGCAACAGCGCGATGTACGCTACCGTCTGTTCAAGTTGGAGAAGGAAAGCTTTGACTCCGATGAAGTGAAGAAGCAAGTGCCAGTGGAAGAAGGGGTGTTGAAAGGCAATGAAGAACATCTGTTCAGTAGCTGGAGCAACCTGCCATCAGCTCTCTATTTGATGGAACTGAAGGTTGTGGGCGAGGAGGAACTGCCAGAGGAACAGCAGGCTTTAATAGAGACTACGTTCAACCTCTACCAGCCTGCCGACAAGACTTTCGGTACCTTCGTGGATACCTTCTTGGACAATACAGGCTTCAGGTTTAAATTCGATAAGGATGAGCCTGCCACCTTCGTGTTTGGTACCTCGCACCCAGACGCATACGTGCTGATGGATGTATTCTCGAACGACCGTCGCATCGAGACCCGTTCGCTGCATCTCAACAATGAGCTTAACAAGTTCGATTTCCCTTACCAGGATGCCTATGGCGATGGGGTAACCGTGCTCTTCACCTTCGTAAAAGATGATAAGGTATATTCACGCACTGTTTATATTGAACATAAGCGTCCAGAGAGGAACCTGTCTATGAAGTGGGAGGTGTTCCGCGACAAGCTGCTGCCTGGTCAGCAGGAGGAGTGGAGACTGGTCATCAAGACTCCAGACGGTGTTCCTGCTGCTGCCGAGATGTTAGCATACATGTATGATGCTTCCCTCGACAAGATTTACAGCCATTACCAGGGTCTCTACCTCTATTTTGGCAGAAGGCTCTATTCGGCAAGTCGTAACGCAAGTTCCAACACACGCACATACTGGTCGTTCTACTGGAACACGAAACAATATGAGGTGCCTTCATGGAGCTACGACTACCTCGATATTCCAAGGATGAGATTCTATCGTGATGACTTGGATTATGTGGTGCTGGAGAGCAGGGCTGCTGCTCCTATGGGGGCTACCCGGCTGATGAAGGCAGGTGGTGCCGTGATGGATGAGGATGTTATGGTGGAAGAAGCTGCAGAGGTGGCTGACAGTGCAACTAATGAAACAGAGGTGTCTCAGCAAAGAGAGGTGCCTGAGGAAGAGAATGGTGACAATGCCCAGACTGATGGTGGACAATTGGAGGTGAGAACCAACTTCAACGAGACCGCTTTCTTCTATCCTACCTTGCGTACCAATGAGAAGGGTGAGGTGGTACTTTCGTTTACCATGCCAGAGAGTCTGACGCGCTGGAACTTCCGTGGTATCTCGCATACACAGGATATGATGGTGGGTCAATTGTCTGGGCAGACTGTTACTCAGAAAGACTTCATGCTCAGACCGAACATGCCTCGCTTCGTTCGCATGGGTGACCAGGTGAACATTGCAGCCGTGATTTCTAACCTCACGGAAGAACCTATCAGCGGTACCGCCATCTTCACACTCTTTGATCCTGTGACCGATAAGACCATTGCTACCCAGCGTCAGGAGTTCAAGGCTGAAGGTCAGGGCAATACTTCCGTATCCTTCGGCTTCGACGTGACTGAAGAATATAGTCTGTTGGGTGTGCGTATGGTGGCCGATGGAGGACAGTTCAGTGATGGTGAACAGCATGTGTTGCCAGTGCTGAGCAACAAGCAATACATGACCGAGACCTTGGCGATGCCGATTCGTGGCAACCAAACGCGTGAGTTCTCTACCGAGACGCTGTTCAATCACCAGCATCCGTCGGCTACGCAGAAGAAGCTCACCGTGGAGTTCACAGGTAATCCTGCCTGGTATGCCGTTCAGGCTTTGCCAGAGATCAGTGAGCCGATTTCCGATAATGCCATCGCTTGGGCATCAGCCTTCTATGGCAATACTTTGGCTTCGTTCATCGCCAACAGTCAGCCTCGCATCCAGCAGGTATTCAACCGTTGGAAGTTGGAGGGTGGCGACAAGCAGACCTTGCTGAGTCAGTTGGAGAAGAACCAGGAACTCAAGGAGATTATCCTGAACGAGACGCCTTGGGTGATGGATGCACAGAACGAGACGGAGCGTAAGCAACGCATCGGCTTGCTGTTCGACCTCAACCAGATGAATGACCGCATCAATACCGACCTGATTAAGTTGCAGGGTTTGCAGAATGGCGATGGAGGATGGAGCTGGTTCAGTGGCATGAAGAGCAGTTTCTACACCACTACCTATATTACCGGTCTGCTTATCCGCTTGGAGATGTTGCTGAAGGAAGGTACGGAGAATGGTGCTCAGAAGTCAATGCTCAACGGTCAGTGGTCAACAGTCAATCAGATGAAGCAGAACGGCTTCCGCTTCATCCATGCAGAGATGTTGGAATATTATAAAAGACTGCTTAAGGACTATGGCAAGAAGAACCTGCCCAAGTATCTGTCGTATATGGAGATGCAATACCTCTACCTGATTGCTGTAGGTAACATCTCAGTACCTCAGCAGAACAAGGAAGCTTACGAGTATTTCCTCTCACTGGTAGATACGAACCTCAAGGATGGTGACGTAATTATCAAGGCACAGAGCGCTATCGTACAGAAAAATGCTGGTAAGGTGAAAAGTTCGAACGATTTCATCAACTCGCTGAAGGAACATATGGTGGACGAGGATGAGATGGGTGCACACTTTGCCTTCCTCGACAAGCCTTACACCTGGGCAATGATTCCTGTACCACAACACGTGGCTACGATGGAAGCCCTGCAGTATGTGGGTGGCAATGACGAACTGATTGAGGAGATGAAGATGTGGCTGCTGAAGCAGAAGCAGACCAGAGGCTGGAACTCATCCGTCTGCACGGTTGATGCTATCTTCGCCCTGTTGTGCCGTGGTGCTAACCTGCTCGCCAACAAGGGAGATGTACGCATCACCTTCGCTGATAGAATCATGGAAACAATTTCACCGACCAAGAGTGATACCCCTGATTTGGGCTACATCAAGGAGGTGTTTGATGATAAGCAGACAGTAGAAGCACCGGTTATCAAGGTGGAGAAACGTGACGATGGTATCGCGTGGGGTGCTGCTTACGCACAGTATTTCACTCCGATGACAGATATCCAACAGCATGGCAAGGAACTGAACCTGGAACGCAGGTTCTATGTGGAGTGCATCGATGCTTCCGGCAAGAAGACCTTGGAGCAGATTGGTGACAAGGCGAAGTTGCAGGTGGGTGATGTGGTGGTGTCTCGCATGACCATTGAACTGGATCGTGCCATGGACTTTGTACAGCTGAAGGACCGTCCTGCTGCTTGCTTCGAACCAGTGGCTCAGTTGTCGGGATACAGATGGAATGGAGTAGGCTATTACATGGAAGTGGAAGATGCTGCAACCAACTATTTCTTCGATATGTTAGGCAAGGGCATGCATGTGCTGGAGGTACGTTACCGCGTACAGCGTACGGGTACTTACCAGGTAGGTGCTTCGACAGTTCAATCGGCCTACGCACCAGAATTTGCGTCACATTCTTCAGGAATTACTATTGTAGTTGAAAAATAATGCCTATATTTGCAAATCATATTTGACTGATTTGCATGAAAAGATTCTTCTTCATATCAAGCGTGCTGATGCTATGGCAGGTGACTGTCATAGCTCAGCCACGTTTTGTACCCCATACAGAAATCCAGAAAGTGGGACAGGTGCAATGGAAGCAACCTGTTGATATCAAGTTTACTATCACCAATGAGGGCAATCAGCCTCTGGTGCTAACGGATGTGCAGCCCGACTGCGATTGTACGGTGGCACGATGGACAGAAACCCCGATAGCACCCAGTGAGAAAGGTGAGATCAACGTGACCTTCGACGCTACGCTCTTGGGTACCTTTGAGAAATCGGTGGCAGTCTATACCAATGCTGAACCTCATGTTTCCCGCCTGCATTTCTCTGGTCAGGTGATGACTGAGGTAAGGGATTTCACCCGTACGCATCCATACAAGTATGGCAATATACGCATAGACACTACTGAGGTTTCTTTCCCCGATGTACAGCGAGGTACTTATCCAACGATGCGCATTGGTGTAGCGAATGAGAGTGACCGACCGTATGAGCCTGTTCTGATGCACTTGCCGTCGTATATCACCCAGGTGGCTGAGCCTGCTGTGCTGCAACCTTACGAGCAGGGCGAGCTTGTGCTGACACTGGAGAGTGACCTCTTAGGCGACTATGGCTTGACGCAAGGGTCAGTATATTTGAGCCGTTATACAGGTGATGTAGTGGGAGAGGACAACGAGTTACCGCTATCGGTGGTGCTGTTGCCAGACTTCAGTTCGATGTCGGATGAGGTGAAGAGCCGATTGCCTATCATCGAACTATCTACCCAGGAACTTGACTTTAGAGAGATGTTGGCTAAGAAGCCGAAGGCTAAACAAGACATCGTTGTGACCAACAAGGGTCAGTCGCCATTGGCCATCTTCAAGGTGCAGGTGTTCAATACCGCTGTAGGGGTGGATTTAAAGAAGAATGTGCTGGAGCCAGGGCAGACCACCAAGCTGAGAATTACCATTGATAAGAACACTGTCAGTCGTGAGCGTGGTCATTTGCGTGTGCTCTTGATAACCAACGACTATCATCACCCTAAGGTGGAGATAAACATAAAGGCTAATTAATCGTCAATAAACAAATAACTATGATAGATCATCCTGAAAATAGTGAAGAATATAAAGGCTTGCAAGTCAATGCAGGTGTTGAGCCGGTGTCTATAGTCAACCCTTATCGCAAGAAGAATGCCCGTAGGCGAGAGCTTACCGTGAATGATTATGTGGAAGGCATCCTGAAGGGTGATGTCACCATCCTGAGTCGTGCTGTGACCTTGGTGGAGAGCGTTAAGCCCGAGCATCAGGTGATTGCCCAAGAAGTGATAGAGAAGTGTCTGCCATATGCAGGCAATTCCGTACGTATTGGCATCAGTGGTGTGCCTGGAGCCGGTAAAAGTACCTCTATTGACGTGTTTGGCATCCATGTGCTGGAGAAATACGGGGGCAAGTTGGCTGTGCTCGCCATCGACCCCAGTAGTGAGCGTACCAAAGGCAGTATCTTGGGCGATAAGACACGCATGGAGAAGCTTTCGTTGCATCCGAAGGCCTTTATACGTCCCAGTCCTTCAGCAGGTTCGTTGGGTGGTGTAGCCCGTAAGACGCGTGAGACCATCATCCTGTGCGAAGCTGCAGGCTTCGATAAGGTGTTTGTGGAAACCGTAGGTGTGGGTCAGAGTGAGACCGCCTGCCACTCGATGGTGGATTTCTTTCTGGTCATTCAGTTGGCTGGCACGGGTGACGAGTTACAGGGCATCAAACGAGGCATCATGGAGATGGCTGATGGTATTGTCATCAATAAAGCTGATGGTGATAACATTGAACGTGCTAAATTGGCTGCAAGCCAGTTCCGTACCGCCCTGCACATGTTCCCAGAACCAGAGAGTCACTGGACTCCCCAGGTGCTTACCTATTCAGGTTTCTTCGGCTTGGGCATTCAAGAGATTTGGGACATGGTGTATAAGTACATCGACTTTGTGAAGGCCAACGGTTACTTCGAGTATCGTCGCAGTGAGCAGAGCAAGTACTGGATGTATGAGAGCATCAACGAACAGTTGCGTAACAGTTTCTACAATAATCCCACTATCGAAGGCCTTATCCCAGGTGAGGAGGCAAAGGTGTTGCAGGGACAGGAAACCTCGTTCGTAGCTGCGAAGCACTTGTTGGATACCTATTTTAAGTTATTGAAAGATTGACAATTGACTATTGACTATTGACGATTGTTCATTTTTCATTATTCATTATTCATTGTAAACCATGGAAGTACAAGCGAACTACATCAGACGAATAGAGATCCACGGATTGTGGAACCGCTATGACATTGCTTGGGACTTGCGTCCCGATGTGAACATACTGAGTGGTATCAATGGTGTGGGTAAGACCACCATCTTGAACCGCTCGGTCACTTATTTGGAGCAGACTTCAGGACGTGTGAAAGATGGATTCCTGAATGATGTACAGGTGTGGTTCGACAATGAGGAGGCCACTTATATCCCCTTTGACGTGATACGTAGCTATGACCGTCCGTTGGTGCAGGGTGACTTCACAGCCCGCATGGCTGACCCATCTGTACGCACTGAGATAGATTGGCAGATCTATCTGTTGCAACGTCGCTACCTGGATTATCAGGTAAATATCGGCAACAAGATGATTGCCATGCTCAGTGGAAGTGACGAGCAACGTGCCCAGGCTGGTGAGTTGGCCAAGCCCAAGGCTCGTTTCCAGGATATGTTGGACAGCTTGTTCAGCTATACAGGCAAGAAAATAGACAGACAGTCTAATGAATTGTCGTTTATACAATATGGTGAGAACATCACAGCCTATCAGCTCTCAGCTGGTGAGAAGCACATGTTGGTGATACTCCTCACTGCCCTGCTGCGTTGTGGCGAACACAGTGTGCTGTTCATGGATGAGCCAGAAGCTTCACTCCATATCGAATGGCAGGAGCAACTCATCGAGATGATTCGTGATTTGAACCCCAATATCCAACTCATCCTGACTACCCATTCTCCTGCTGTCATCATGCACGGATGGATGGATGCTGTGACTGAAGTAAGTGAGATAGCGAAAGAAATTAATGAAGATTAATGCCCAAGACGCTGAAACATAGTTTAAGCTCCGACTACCTGGATGCTGCCCGCTTGCTTTCCCCCAAGAAAAAACGCAAGAGGGTGGTGGTGTATGTGGAGAGTTATGACGACATTGCCTTCTGGCGCGATATCCTCAACGATTTTGAGAATAGTGACCGCTACTTTGAGGTGATGCTGCCGGCCTCTTCACGTACCTTGGTGCATGGCAAGAAAAGCGTACTGCTGCAGTCGTTGCAGAGCGATCAGTTGGGTGATAATCTCATTGCCTGCGTAGATAGCGACTATGACTATCTCATGCAGGGGGCCTCTGATTCCTCTCGTAAGGTCAATGAGAGTCCGTATGTGCTGCAGACCTACTGCTATGCTATCGAGAACTTCTGGTGCTATGCAGGGGCTTTGCATGAGGTGTGTGTACAGGCTACGTTGAACGACCATCAGATATTTGACTTCCAACGCTTTCTGAAAGATTATTCAGAAGCCATCTATCCGCTTTTCCTGTGGAATTTGTTCTTCTATCGTGCCAATGATATGAAAACCTTCCCCATGAAGCGTTTCAATGAGAATACTGTAGTCAACATTGTCAACATCAAGAACCCTCAGCAGGCATTGGATAAGGTGCGTCATGTGGTGGAGGCGGAACTGGAATACTGGAAGACCCGTTTCCCCGAATATGTTGAACAGGTGGAAAGCCAAAAAGAGGCACTGCAGGACTTGGGCCTGACGCCTGAGAATACCTATTTATTTATTCAGGGGCATCATCTGCTTGACAATGTGGTGATGAAACTCCTCATCCCTGTGTGCACCCAACTGCGTAGGGAGCAAGAGGACCGTATTCGTAGGAAATCAGTCCATATGCAGCAGATGGCCAACGAACTTACAGGCTATGAGCGCAGTGCCCTGCCAGTGGAGGTGGTACTGCGTAAGAATGTGGAATACAAGCAGCTTTTCCTATTTCGCTGGATTCTCGAAGACCTGTACAATATCTTTCCTTAAAGCTTCTCCTTTAGGAACTTACCCGTAAAACTATCAGGATTATTAGCAATATCCTCAGGAGTGCCACAAGCCACCAGATAGCCACCCTTGTCGCCACTGTCTGGTCCCAAATCAATCACATAATCAGCACACTTGATAACTTCCATATTGTGCTCGATGATGACGATGGTATGTCCCCTGCGTATGAGGGCGTCAAATGATTCCAATAACTTTTTGATGTCATGGAAATGCAGACCTGTGGTAGGCTCATCGAAAATGAAGAGGGTAGGGTCGGCACTCTCCTGACTCAGGTAATAAGCCAACTTCACGCGTTGGTTCTCACCACCCGACAAAGTGCTGCTCGACTGACCCAGTTTGATGTATCCCAAACCCACATCCTGCAGTGGTTTCAGGCGTTTCACAATCTTATTCTGCTTATGCAGGGTGAAGAACTCCATCGCTTGGTTGACCGTCATCTCCAGCACGTCAAAGATGTTCACATCATGATATTGTACAGCTAAAGTATCTGATTTGAAGCGTTTACCGTGACATGACTCGCACTCGAAAGTAAGATCTGCCATGAACTGCATCTCCACCGTTACTGTACCTTCGCCCTTGCACTCCTCGCATCGTCCACCTTCACTGTTAAAGCTGAAATATCCTGGCGTATAACCCATCTGCTTGCTCAGAGGCTGGTCTGCCCATAATTTGCGAATCTCGTCATAAGCCTTGAGGTAAGTCACAGGATTACTGCGTGTGCTTCTGCCGATTGGGTTCTGATCTACAAACTCGATGTTCCGCAGGTCACGGATGTCACCCTCCAGTGTAGCATACTCTCCAGGTCTGTCGGCACACTCATCCAACTCACGCTTCAAGGCGCGATAGAACACATCCCTCACCAGCGTACTCTTACCTGAGCCACTCACGCCCGTCACCACCGTCATTACGTTCAGTGGGAACTTCACGTTGATGCCCTTCAGGTTATTCTCCCTGGCTCCTGTAATCTCGATGAACTGCTTCCATTTCCTGCGTGATTGAGGCACAGGGATGGTCTCCTCACCCAATAGGTAATTCACCGTATAGCTCTGCGTTCCCGTATGCAGGTCCTTCATGTCTCCCTGATAGACAATCTCTCCACCCAGTCGTCCGGCTTTAGGACCGATGTCGATGATATAATCCGCTGCACGGATAATCTCCTCGTCATGCTCCACCACCACCACCGTATTGCCCAGGTCACGCAACTGCTTCAGCACTTTGATGAGCCTGTCTGTATCGCGACTATGGAGGCCGATGCTCGGCTCGTCGAGGATATACAGACTACCCACCAAACTGCTGCCCAAAGACGTTGCCAGGTTGATGCGCTGACTCTCACCACCTGAGAGCGTATTGCTCTGACGGTTCAGTGTAAGATAGCCCAAGCCTACATCCAGCATGAATTGCAGGCGACTATTGATTTCTGTTAATATGCGTTTTGCAATCTGCTGTTGATGAGGCTCTAATTGCAAGTTGTCAAAGAATAGCTTTAATTCCTCAATAGACATGTTCACCAGGGTACTGATGTTCTTGCTGCCCACTTTTACATAGTTCGCCTCCGGCTTCAAGCGGCTGCCATGACACTTGGGACAAGTGGTCTTGCCTCGATAGCGAGCCAGCATCACACGGTATTGAATCTTATATTGGTTCTCCTTCACCATATCGAAGAAGGCATTGATACCAGGGAAATGAGGAGTACCCTCCCACAGCATACGCTTCTGCTCGTCTGTCAGCTGGTAATATGGTGTGAAGATGGGGAAGCCAGCTTCCTCGGCACCACGAATCACCATATCTCTCCATTCACCCATCTTGTCGCCTCGCCAGCAAACCACAGCCCCGTCATAGACAGACAATGAACGGTTGGGGATAACCAGACGCTCGTCGATGCCGATTACGTTGCCAAAACCCTCGCACTCAGGACAAGCACCCAGCGGTGAGTTGAACGAGAACAGTTGGTCGCTGGGCTCCTCGAACGTCATGCCGTCAGCCTCGAACTTCGTACTAAAGCGATACAGCTGCGTGGAGCCGTCATCATTGAAGAAACGCAGCAGACAAGTCCCGTCGCCCTCATACATAGCAGTTTCGGCAGAGTCGTTCAGACGACTGATGGCATCTGCCTCATGCGACACCACAAACCTATCCACCAGCAGGAAAAGCACATCTCCCTTCTTGGGGACATAATCTTCCAATTTCACAATTTTGCCATTCACTTCCAGACGGTTAAAGCCCTCCTTGTGTAGGATGTCCAGCTGACGTGTGGTACTGCGTCCCTCAGGCACAATCACAGGAGCCATCAGCAACATACGGGTGCCATCTGGGAATTGCTGCATGCAACGTGAGATGTCATCCACCGAGTGCTTGCGTACCTCTTGACCGCTGATGGGACTGTACGTCTTGCCGATGCGCGAAAACAAGATACGCAGGTAGTCGTAGATTTCCGTGGATGTGCCCACTGTAGAACGTGGATTCCGACTGCTCACCTTCTGCTCGATGGCGATGGCAGGGGGTATGCCCTTGATAAAGTCACATTCTGGCTTGTTCAGCCTGCCCAAGAACTGGCGGGCATAGCTACTGAGGCTCTCCACATAACGGCGCTGTCCCTCGGCATAGAGCGTATCGAACGCCAATGACGACTTGCCCGAACCTGAAAGTCCCGTCACCACCACCAGTTTGTTGCGTGGAATATCCACACTCACGTTCTTCAGGTTGTTCACCCTGGCACCTTTGATGCTGATATATTTGTTTTCTTCCATCATCTATTATCACTTTGATATTGCAAAGATACAAAAAAAATTATACCTTTGTACCCAAATAATGTAACTTCATGAAAATTGAGATGAAAATTAAACATCTTATCATATCGTTCATTGCCCTCATATTCTTGAATATGAGTGTGATGTCGCAGAATGTCAATCCTAAGAGAGAATTCCGTGGTGCTTGGATTCAGGCTATTAATGGTCAGTTTCGAGGCAAATCCACAGGCGATGTACAGCAGATGCTCACCAACCAACTGAATGCTTTGCAACAGGCAGGCATCAATGCCATCATTTTCCAGGTGCGTCCTGAAGCCGATGCGCTCTATGCCTCTAATATAGAGCCTTGGAGCCGTTATCTCTCAGGTACTCAGGGACAGGCTCCCAATCCTTATTGGGACCCGATGGCGTGGATGATTGATGAGTGCCACAAGCGCAATATGGAGTTCCATGCTTGGATTAATCCCTATCGTGCCAAGACCTCTGCTTCGGCACAGACTGACCCCAAGCACGTCACCAACCAGCATCCTGAGTGGTTTATCCCTTACAATAACCAGTTGTTTTTCAATCCAGCCCTGCCGGAGTGCCGAGCCTATATCCGTCAGGTGCTGACCGATATCATCACGCGTTATGATGTGGATGCCCTGCATATGGATGACTATTTCTATCCTTATCCAGCTAACGGACAGGATTTCCCCGATGAAGCCGACTACCAGCGTCTGGGTGCTTCCACCTTTGCCAACAAGGGCGATTGGCGCCGTCACAACGTCAATGTCCTTATTGAGGAGATACACCAGCTGGTGCGTGAGCTCAAGCCCTGGGTGCAGTTCGGTATCTCGCCTTTCGGCATCTACCGCAATCAGAAGAGCGATCCGTTGGGTAGCGATACCAATGGCTTGCAGAACTATGATGACCTCTATGCCGACATCCTGCTCTGGGCCCGAAACGGATGGATAGACTATAACATTCCGCAAATCTACTGGCATGTGGGACACCCTGCTGCCGACTATGGTAAGTTGGTGGATTGGTGGGCTAAACATGCTGAGAACCGTCCGCTCTACATCGGCCAAAGCATCCTCAATACAGTACAGAATGCCGACCCGCAGAACCCTAACCAGCATCAGCTGCCCCTCAAGATGACGCTTCAGCGCAGGTATCAGACCGTTCAGGGAAGCTGTCAGTGGTACACGCAGAATATCGTTGAAAATGTGGGTAATTACGCAGATTTGTTAAAGCAAGTATATCACAAATATCCAGCCATCATCCCTGCCTACACCTTCATGGACAAGAAGGCTCCCAAGAAGGCATCCAAGTTGGCTGTGATACAAACTGACGATGGACCAGTGCTGATGTGGACGCCTCCTACGGCAAAGACCGAGATGGACAAGGCGGTGCAGTATGTGGTCTATCGTTTCGTGAAAGGTGAGCCTCTGGATTTGGAAGACCCCTCCCATATCCTTGCCATCACCCGCAATAACTATTTGAATGTTTCCGCAGCCGAACCTGGGCAATATGTCCTTGTAGTCACCGCCCTCGACCGTCTGCACAATGAGTCGAAACCAGCAAAGAAGAAAGTTAAATTGTGAACAATAGAGGTCATTATTCTTTGTTCATTCATTAATCATTAAAAATATGATTCTATTTTTCAGAACCCCACAACAGAGTGTGATAGCCGTTGAGAGCGACCATTCACTCAACCCCAAAGAAGCCGAGGAACTGTCTTGGCTGTTTGGCAATGCTAAACCCGAAAGTGAAGAAAACCTACAGGGACATTTCGTTGGTCCTCGTCGAGAGATGATTACCCCTTGGAGTACCAATGCCGTTGAGATTACCCAGAACATGGGCCTGCAGGGCATCGACCGCATCGAGGAGTACTTTCCTGTAGCTGATGAGAATGCCGACCATGACCCCATGCTGCAGCGCATGTACAAGGGCTTGAACCAGCAGGTGTTCACTACTAACCGCCAGCCTGAGCCCATCGTCCACATTGACGACCTTGAGGCATATAACGAGCGCGAGGGACTGGCTCTGTCGAAGGACGAGATGGACTATCTGAAGCAAGTAGAGAAAGACTGCGGTCGCCCACTCACCGACTCCGAGGTGTTTGGCTTCGCCCAGATCAACTCTGAGCATTGTCGCCACAAGATCTTCGGTGGCACCTTCGTCATCGATGGCAAGGAGATGGAATCCAGTCTGTTCCAACTCATCAAGAAGACTACGGCAGAACATCGTGGCAAGATAATCTCTGCCTATAAGGATAATGTGGCATTCGCCGAGGGTCCTGTGATTGAGCAGTTTGCACCTGCCGACCACTCGAAACCCGACTATTTCCGCATCAAGGATGTGAAGAGTGTCATCTCCCTCAAGGCTGAGACACATAACTTCCCAACCACCGTTGAGCCATTCAATGGAGCCTCTACAGGTACAGGTGGCGAGATTCGCGACCGTATGGGTGGTGGCAAGGGCTCTTGGCCTATTGCTGGTACAGCTGTTTATATCACCTCATATCCTCGCACTGACGAAGACCGTGCTTGGGAGAATGTGCTACCCGTACGCAAGTGGCTCTATCAGACCCCAGAACAGATTTTGATAAAGGCTTCTAATGGTGCCAGCGATTTCGGTAACAAATTCGGTCAGCCGCTGATTTGCGGTTCGCTGTTGACCTTCGAGCACAAGGAAGGCGATGAGGTATATGGCTACGACAAGGTCATCATGCTGGCTGGTGGCGTGGGCTATGGCACCGAGCGTGACTGCCTGAAGGGAAAACCTCAGCCAGGCAACAAGGTGGTGCTGCTGGGTGGTGACAACTACCGTATCGGCTTGGGTGGTGGTTCTGTGTCTTCAGTAGATACAGGCCGCTATAGCAACGGTGTGGAACTGAATGCCGTGCAACGTGCCAATGCCGAGATGCAGAAGCGTACCTACAACGTGGTTCGTGCCCTCTGCGAGGAAGACAATAATCCAGTAGTATCTATCCACGACCACGGTGCTGCAGGTCATGTGAATTGTCTCAGTGAGTTGGTGGAAGATTGCGGTGGCTTGATTGACATGAGTCAGTTGCCTATCGGTGACAAGACCCTCTCCTCTAAGGAAATCATCGCCAACGAGAGTCAGGAGCGCATGGGTCTCTTGATTCAGGAAGAGGCTTTGGAGCATGTGCGCAAGATAGCCGAGCGTGAACGAGCACCGATGTATGTAGTAGGTGAGACCACGGGTGACCACCGCTTTGCTTTCCAACAGGCTGATGGTGTCCGTCCGTTCGACTTGGCAGTAAGCCAGATGTTCGGCTCATCCCCTAAGACCTATATGATTGATGAAACTGTAGAGCGTCACTATCAGGATGCCCAGTATGATGTGACCAAGCTGGATGAATATATCAACAATGTGCTGCAGCTGGAAGCTGTGGCTTGCAAAGACTGGCTCACCAACAAGGTGGACCGTTCCGTGACAGGTCGCATTGCCCGTCAGCAGTGTCAGGGTGAGCTGCAGTTGCCGCTCAGCGACTGTGGTGTGGTGACCCTCGACTATCGTGGCAAGAAGGGCATCGCCACCGCCATCGGTCATGCGCCTCAGGTAGCTTTGGCTGACCCAGCCAAAGGTTCCATTATGGCTGTCAGCGAGGCATTGACCAACGTGGTGTGGGCACCGCTGAATGCCGGATTGGCTGGCGTAAGCCTCAGTGCCAACTGGATGTGGCCTTGTCGCTCTCAGAAGGGTGAGGATGCCCGTCTCTATACCGCTGTCAAGGCATTGAGCGACTATTGCATCGCCTTGGGTATCAACGTGCCTACAGGCAAGGATTCACTCAGTATGACACAGCAGTATCCTGATGGTACTAAGGTCATCGCTCCGGGAACCGTGATTGTCAGTGCGGGTGCCGAAGTGGATGATGTGCGCCAAGTGGTCTCTCCTGTAATGGTGAACGATAAGAGCACTACCCTCTATCATGTGGATTTCAGCTTCGACCAGCTCCGTTTGGGTGGCTCTGCCTTTGCCCAGTCCCTCAACAAGATAGGCGACGATGTACCTACCGTGGTTGACCCTGATTACTTCCACGATGCCTTCGAGGTTATCCAGCACCTCATCCGCAAGGATATGGTTATGGCTGGTCACGACATCTCTGCCGGTGGCTTGATAACCACCCTGTTGGAGATGTGCTTCGCCAATACCGAGGGCGGTATGGAAATCAACCTCGACAAGATGGCAGAGGAAGACCTCGTGAAGATTCTCTTCGCCGAGAATCCAGGCGTGGTCATCCAGGTAAGCAACAAGGACAATTCCCGCTTCAAAGCGTTGATGGAGTCTGAGGGTGTGGGCTATGTGAAGATTGGTCATCCTTGCAGTGAGCGTCATATCCTCGTGACAAAGAATGGCGCTACCTACCAGTTTGGCATCGACTACCTGCGTGACGTATGGTATGCATCCTCTTATCTGCTGGACCGCAAGCAGGTGGCTAATGGCTTGGCAAAGGACCGCTTCAACAACTACAAGCAGCAGCCTTTACAGTATAAGTTCAACAAGGACTTCACCGGCACCTTCAAGCAGTATGGCATCAGTCCTGACCGCCGTAAGCCTACAGGCCTGCATGCAGCCGTAATCCGTGAGAAGGGTACTAACAGCGAGCGTGAGATGGCATACGCCCTCTATCTGGCAGGCTTCGATGTGAAGGATGTGACGATGACCGACTTGGCAAGTGGCCGTGAGACCCTGGACGACATCAGCATGATTGTGTTCTGTGGTGGCTTCTCCAACAGCGATGTGCTGGGCTCAGCCAAAGGTTGGGCAGGTGCTTTCCGCTACAGCGAGAAGGCAAAGGAAACGCTGAACCGCTTCTATGCCCGTCCTGATACCCTTTCATTGGGTGTCTGCAATGGTTGTCAGCTGGTGATGGAGCTCAACCTCCTCTCAGCCGACCGTCAGGACATCGGCAAGATGGTGCACAACAACAGTCATAAGTTTGAGTCCTGCTATGTAGGTCTCACCATCCCGAAGAACAACAGCGTGATGTTTGGCAGCCTGAGTGGCAGCAAGATAGGCATCTGGGCAGCTCATGCCGAGGGCAAGTTCAGCCTCAAGGGCAAGGAAGAAGACTATCACATCATCGCCAAATACACCTACGACCAGTATCCCGGCAATCCTAACGGAAGTGATTTCAGTGTGGCAGGCTTGGCAAGTGCCGATGGTCGTCATGTAGCCATCATGCCTCACCTTGAGCGTGCCTTCTTCCCTTGGCAGTGCGGTGATTACCCTGCTGCTCGCAAGAACGATGAAGTCACCCCTTGGATTGAAGCATTTGTAAATGCCCGCAAGTGGGTGGAGAAACACGTTCAATAGTCAATGGTCACTTTTTGGAGCAGCGAGAGCAGAGCGATGCTTACATCGGCTATGCCGAGTCGCGACAAAATAGGACGAAGTCAATGGTCAATCGTCAATGGTCAATGGTCAATAATTTCTACATAGAAGCCTTTAAGATATTCTTCAAGATAGGAGCGTTCACCATCGGCGGAGGTTACGCTATGGTGCCCTTGATAGAAGACGAGATAGTGACGAAACGCAAATGGATAGAGCAGGACGATTTCCTCGACCTGCTCGCCATTGCGCAGTCGGCACCGGGCATCCTTGCCGTCAACATCGCCATCTTCGTAGGCTATAGGCTTCGTGGTGTCAAGGGCAGCTTCGTCACCAGCTTGGGCAGCATCCTGCCTTCGTTCCTGATGATTCTGGCGATAGCCCTGTTCTTTGCCAGCTACAAAGACAATCCCTATGTAGAGAAGGTATTCAAGGGCATTCGTCCAGCTGTGGTAGCCCTGATTGCCGCCCCTGTTTTCCGCATGGGCAAGAAAGCCAAACTCACCTGGAAGACCATCTGGATTCCCGTAGTTGCTGCCTTGCTCATCTGGCTCCTGGGCTTCTCACCCATTTGGATCATCATTGCTGCTGGCGTAGGAGGTTTTTTGTATGGAAAGTTTTTTGACAATTGACCATTGACGATTGACGATTGACAATTGTTCATTGTTCATTCTTCATTATTCATTGAATTAAAGTGTTGTATTTGAGTTTATTTTGGACATTCTTTAAGATCGGCCTCTTTGGCTTTGGAGGTGGTTACGCCATGCTCTCCCTGATACAGGCAGAGGTGGTCACCATCCACGGTTGGCTCACCACCCAGCAGTTTACCGACATCGTGGCCATCAGTCAGATGACGCCAGGTCCTATCGGCATCAACAGCGCCACCTATGTAGGCTACAGTGCCACAGGCAGCGTCTGGGGCAGTTTTGTAGCCACCTTTGCTGTTTGCCTGCCCAGCTTCATCCTGATGCTCACCATCAGCAAATTCTTCCTCAAATATCAGCACCATCCCTTGGTAGAGAGTGTCTTTCGTGGTCTCCGTCCTGCAGTCATTGGTCTGTTGGCAGCTGCAGCCCTGTTGTTGATGAACAAGGAAAACTTCAGCAGCTATGGCGAGAACCCTTACCAGTTCATCATCAGCTGCCTCTTGTTCCTGTTAGCCTTCATCGCCACCTCCCGCTTCAAGGCCAATCCCATCCTCATGATCATCATCTGTGGCATCATCGGCTTGGTGGTGTATTAAGTAACCCTAAAGGACTTCTCTGAGCAGCGGGGGCAGAGGCAAGCCAATGAACAATGAACAATGAACAAAGAACAATGAATAATATTCATCCGGATGGTAAAGCCGACATCATCGGAGCAGCGTTAATAAAATGAAGGGATTTTGACGTAAAGCAAAAAAATCTGTAGAGCGAAGCGAGTTATTTTTTTGTAGGCAAAACCCTTCATTTTTAGCTGCGCAGGTGCAGTCGGCAGTCTCTCTCTTGTTTCTATCTCTCTCTGCGGGCAGAGAGAGAAGAAAGGAGTCATTCGTGCGAAGCACGATCTCAATTTTCATAATCGCTTTGCGATTTCTCATAACTTGCAAAGCAACTTCTCAATTGTCAAAATCGCGAGTAAGCGAAAAGAGAACCAAGCTTGCTTGAGCTATCCCGAGCGTGAGCGATTTATCTAATAGTCAATTGTCAATCGTCAATCGTCACTTTTTGCATCACCTCTGGAAGCTGCTCCCCTGCTGCAAAGGGGAGAGCCTTTAGAAGTTTTATCCAATACCCAATGTTTAATGTCTAATTCCGCAGGGAAATTATTCATTATTCATTCTTCATTATTCACTGATAAAGTACGCCTTCTTCGCAGGAATGGTGGTTCCTGAGAATTTATAAAATCCCAATTCGCCACCATCACTCATGTTCATCACATACACATTCTCACCTTCATTCAGGCCAAGTGATGATACTGCTGTTTGTGAAGCTTTACCCTCCAGCTTGTTGTTGCCTGGTTTAGTCACGGTGGTGCTGTTGAGCTTTGTGAGCCTGATGTCCTTAGTGTCACTCATGATAATCACCGCACAATCTGCAGGAATCACAGAGCCGTCTGTTCCCACCAGATACAGCGACTTGTCCTCCTTCATATAGAAAGCCTGCGCACCTGCGGGCAGCTGATAGGCTGACTTCCCATGATAGAATGTGGTCCAGTACCTGCTCACGCCATTCAGCGTGGCTGCATGGGCTTCAAGGTCTATCTTGTCTGGTGACTCCGGCACCACCAGCGTAAGTGTCATGGAGCCTGACTCACCAAGGTAACCAAAGCCAACTGCTTCCCATTGACTATCGTAAGTAAATGTCCCCGTATAGGTGCCGGGCACAGCCTGGTTGAAAGCTTCGGGACTGATATAGATTGCCATGATAAAGGTTGCGCCCGCTGAGCTTAAGGAGCTACCTTGGAATTTTCTTCCTGCTGTACCCAAATGAGACGGATCATCCACTAAAAAAGAAACTTCATGACCCTTCCCGTCAGTCAGCGTTCCGCCGTTCATGTAGAAACAAATATTTTCTGTAGTATATACTCCAAGCTCAGTTGTTATTTTCCCATTTGCAAACTCGGTCAGGGTACAAGGAATATCCGTGTATCCACTGCCTTCCAGGGTGTATGCTGTAGGCGAAAGCAGATAATAGGGAGCGTCTCCATAATATTTCCATTGCGCAGTGAGGGTTATGGAGCTGGAAATCATTTGTATGGATTGGCCAGGCTGGTAAATAGTCTCACCATACTCCCACCCAGCAAAGCGATAACCTTGAGGTGCTGTAAATGGATTATTTGCTGCCTTAAACCAGTACTGCGTAGAGTTATCTGCTGTGGAATAGAATTGGCCGTTACTTACTTGAGATTCCTGAGAGACACTGCCCGCCCACATACCAGGCATTGATGCAGAAAGCATTTGATTTCCTGTTGAAACAGGACTCCCATTCACTTCCCCTGGTTTCAAAGTAACAGATAGATTTGGAATCTGACCACCGATTTCCTGTCCCATCACGCAAACAGCAGTGAGCATCATCACCAGCAGGGTGGTGAAGAATCGTAGGGGTATATATGTTTCCTTACGGGCGTAAGTGGCGTCAAGGTGCCCACCTGCGCAGTTATTGCCTGACTTATCCATCTTATTCATTTCTTTGCACATTAGATTTGTCCCACAAAGTTACATGATAAAATCGTGGTATGCAAGTAATTTCCTGATTAAATCATCAGAAGGTTTTCATTCTTTCTCTTTGGCTTGCCCCCAAAGAGAAAGAAGCAAAGAGAAAAAGCATCGGCTGAAGTTCCGAGGCTATAAAACCTTCGCTTATGGCTAAGCGGCAAAAACGCGGTTAAGCGAGTGCAGAGTCAAGCTCGCTTGAACTATGCCGAGCGTGAGCGTTTTATGTAAAAACTCGCTTCGCTCTACAGCTTGCCGCTTTTAACGCCCTATGCTCGCTTTTATTATACGCCTCTCCACTTAGGCCGAATAACCTTGCGGATGGAATAGTGAATAATGAAGAGAGAACAATGAACAATATCCATCTGGATAGTAATGCCGACATCATCGGAGCAGCGTTAATAAAATGAAGGGATTTTGACGTAAAGCAAAAAAATCTGTAGAGCGAAGCGAGTTATTTTTTTGTAGTCAAAACCCTTCATTTTTAGCTGCGCAGGTGCAGTCGGCAGTCTCTCTCTTGCTTCTTCTTCTCTCTGGTGACAGAGAGAGAAGAAAGAACTCAAAGCTCGCTTGCAAGTTTCTTGTTGATTTTTTGCGAATGCCAGAATAATTAATTAAGTTTGCAGATTGAACCAAGCAAAGTTGAATCATGGAAACAAAGAGAAAGCTATATATAGCTGCTGCCGTCCTGATAGTGCTGGTTGTAGCACTGGGTCTATTGACCGCCTGCACCAGCGAGTCATTGGTTGCATACGAGGCACCTGCTGTCGGCACTGCCCCCTCGTCCTACACCCTGACCGTGCATGCCTCCAAGGGAGAAGCGGTAACGAGGGCATTATTGTTGAATAACGAAAACACCCCTCAGGAAAGCCTGGATGCCGTTTGGATGACTACTGAAACCATCGATGTATATAAAGGTGAAACCAAAGTGGGAGAGTTGACGCCTCAAGAGGACAATGTGTCCCACACCTTACTGAAAGGCGAGGTGTCTAATGTGGCGGTGAACGATGTGCTTACCCTGAAGTTCCTCTCGCCAGATTATGCCACCCAGGACGGAACCCTCGATTACATCGCCGCTAATTGCGACTACGCCACAGCATCCGTCACCGTACTCAGCATCGATGGCACCGATGTCACCACCACGGGTGCCGACTTTGAGAACCAGCAGTCCATCGTGAAGTTTACCTTGCAGGACAAGGGCAATTCAAATGCCGCCATCAGTGCCACAGAGATGTATGTCGTGGCTGATGGCCATACATACACCGTTCAGCCCACTGCTTCCACGAATGAATTTTTCGTTGCCCTTCCAAGCTTTAGTGAAAAGGCCATTCAGGTGACAGCCACTAATGACACAGACATGTTTAATTTTGTTCGAGAAAACATCACGATAGAATGCGGGAAGTACTATACCATGACCATGCAGATGGATAAGTTTGCGAACAAGGTGGTGGATCTCTCAACGCTTAATGGTAATTATGTAGCTATGAATGGTGCTGTGCTGACGGGTACAATCGATCATACCCAAAAGATTATCATTGCAGCTGGGGCAAGCATCACGCTGCACAATGCCTCCATCAATGCAAGCGGAGTTCATAGCAGTAACACCGATTGGGCAGGCATCACCTGCCTTGGCAATGCCACCATCACCCTGGTTGGCACGAATGTCGTGAATGGGTGCGAGGATGATTATCCTGGCATCCAGGCTGGTCCTGCGAACACAACACTCACCATCAACGGCACAGGCTCGCTGACAGCCAAGGGTGGCGACTTTGCAGCAGGCATCGGCAGTGGATATGGGGGTATTTGTGGCAACATCAGCATCAGCGGTGGCACCATCTCCTCTACGGGTGGCGAGGAAGCAGCTGGCATCGGTAGCGGGGCGTTTGGTAGTTGTGGTAATATCAGCATCAGTGGTGGCACCATCACCGCTACGGGTGGTGAGGATGCAGCAGGCATCGGCAGCGGGAATCATGGTAGGTGTGGTGACATCACCATCAGTGGCACAGCCTCAGGTTCTGCTACTGGTGGCAATGGTAGCGCGTATGATATCGGTCCTGGCGCGGGCAGCACTTGCGGCACTGTCAGTGTGCAGGGAAATACCATCAGCGGCACCTGTCCTGTTGCTGCTTGCACCTTTACCTTGAACTTTTACGAAAACTATAATGAAAATGGTGGGATGAATCAATCTGCAAGATATAATGCCAACGCCAGCACCATCAAGGTAACAATTGGTAGTGAAGAATATACCGCCACTGGTACATACCATCATAGCAGCAATGTGAGTATCAGTCTGCCAGTGGGAACTGGTATGACGCTGACCATTACTGCGCCAGATACGGAATATTGGTATGAAGGTGACGGCCATCAAACAGGTGATTTCTCCGCCACACTGACGAATGTGACACTTTATAAAGGCTTAACAAATGACCTCGGCGAGGTGAACTTGGTGAAGCAATAAGGTAGGGTAGAGCGTAAGAACAGAATTACTTGTTTATTCTTACCTGTTTCCCTTTGCTCTGTTATGCGTCTTGCAAAGCATTTGGCAATTCTCAATATCTGTGTTGCCGCCCTTGCTCCAAGCCGTTACATGGTCGGCATCCATGTCCTTCAATTCCCAAATCTTAGTGTGATTAGCATCGTGGCCAATAGCGCAGAGCGGGCAGTTGCTTTCACCCTTTTCTTTGGCTGCTGCCGTTTGCTGGGCATACACAGCCTTCTTGGTTGGCTCGTCAAATACACGGACATTCAGTAGTGTGGTATTCTGGCAGCCATCGAGAATGTATTCATAGATGCCCTTCTTCTCCTTAACATAGAAACTCTCGTATAGTTCACGAACTATCTCTGCTACTTCTACTGGGTTGTAAGGTGTGTTGTGGAAACGCTCGTATAGTTCGCCCCATTTCAAACCACACATCTCTTTTTCTGGTACGAAGTCAAATACCGAGGTTATCCAGTCGATTACAGAGGTGAAATAGGCTTTCAACTCATTAATGTTGTTGTCGTATCGGTGCGCAGCCATGTAGTCCTCAATACACTTGTTGTCGCCTTTATCCTTTGATATCCATGCAAGAGCAGTATGCAAGTAGTCCTGACGCTTGGCAGTACCAGGTATGAATTTACTCCACTTATTGATATTGATATTGTTTGAGTTGGAGAATTCTTCTTTTGCTTTGCTTACAAACGGGCCTGAATAAACGGCGTTGAGTGTTTCTTGATTATTCAGTGGAATGCCAACAATATTGATGGTTCGGAACCAGTCTTTGATTTCTTTTTCTGTGCCTTCACATATGTAGATAAGCAACTTCGTGTTCAGGAACTTTTCTTGCTCATCTTTGTTCAGTGCGGTAAAGTACCACGGTCTGCCGTCAGTATCTATCCATGCAAACTTTTCCGTAATGAAGCGTCCCAGCGAAGTAATACGCTGTTGACCGTCCAGCACCTCATATTTGTTTTCGCCTACCTTTGAGAAGTAGATAAGCCCTAGGGGATATCCGTTGAGAACAGATTGAATTACATCCACCTCTTTCTTTCCACCATTTTCAGCATAGAGGTAATGGCGTTGATATTCAGGCTGAATAGTCAGCTTTCCCGACAGACCATAGAGGCCCTTGCCTTCGTATTCGTTATACTGGAACCCTTTGCAAATGTCACCAATGGTCCAGTCAGTAATGAGTGTAGGTTTCATATCTGTTATTGTTTTTTGCGGATTAAGATTCTTGCATATGGCTTTTGCGGGATTCCGTTCTCGTCAATATAATAGAGCTGCCCATCCCTAAGACTTTTGTTCAACTTCTTTAGTTCGCGTGGATATGGTTTCAAACCAAGTTCTTTGCCAGAATCACCCTCGGCGCAACCAACAATGGCAAATTGTTCTGGACAATATTTGTCAAGAAAAGTAGTAGGTACTCCCATAATTCCATCGAAATCAGAAGGAATTGCATCTGTATAAGGTACATCTATAGCATCAAAATTCTCGTAATGATAATAATAACCTCTTTTTTGTATGTCTCGATGTTTACCAAAGCGTATATTATCTTTCATTGACATCAACTTTAATGGCTCGTGTCGTCTTCCATGGTCAATATTAGTAAACCAACATGTATTTCCCATTTTTTGTAATCCACCTTCTGGTTTCGCATATTGCTTTGCCCCATTAGATACGCCCAACCATACTTTGTTAACTTGGATAACTGGGAAAACTTCTTTGTAATGTATAGCGTTCATGTGTCCGAGAATCAATAATCCTTTATTTGCTTCAAAAATCCATGCCAGGAATTCCCTAAACAATGAGAACGGTGGATTCGTTACAATAATATCTGCTTCATCACGAAGCTTGCAAACTTCTTTGCTTCGGAAGTCACCATCACCCTCTAAGTAGTGCCACTCCAAGTCATCAATGTCAATGCGTCCATTTTGATTGGTATCATGAGTCAGCTCAAAAATCTTACCCTTAATACGAGTTTTGTCAACATCGAACAACGGGCTTTCTGTTTCAAAAAGCGTAGGCTGGTAGTCTTTGTACTTCTTGCTTTCTACAGCATAACTTGTGCTGATGAGCCTTTTCAAGCCCAGACGCTCAAAGTTCTGAGCAAAGAACTTTGTGAAGTTGCTCCACTCAGGGTCATCGCAGGGTAGGAGTACCACCTTGTCACGGAATGTGTCAGGATTATATTCCAGATAGGCGTTCACTTCCTTCTGTATGTCGGCATACTGGGTGTAGAACTCATCGTTCTTTGCAGCTTTGGCTGCCCCAAGATTACTGTTGTTAGCCATAATACAATTGATAGTATTAGTCATTACAGGCATCAACTATCAATCACGCCAAAACGCAAGAGGTGTGATGCACCTTTTGCGTTCAGCTTCGAGGTAGCGTAGGAAGGGAACCTCGGCAGTCTTACAAGTATGCACCACACCAATAAGTGTGTGCATTCCTACTAACAAGACTGCGCAAGATGCCCCATACCGAGCACCTTATCACATATTATTTCTGTGCGTTTTTATTCCCAATAAGTTTCCTACGCTTTTGGCTGAACGCGAAATAATAGCGAATGCTTTATATATAGTTCGGATTTCTCCCCGAACCGTTGGCAAAGTTACAAATAAACATGGAAAATGCAAAATAGTTGGCAAAAATGTGATATCTGGGCGATAAATTCGCTCTGCTCCGACCTGAGCGGGTGTCAGCTCCGACCTGAATACCATTCAGCTCCGACCTGAGCATTTATGACCTTGTTTGTGGTTCTGGTGACTTAATGATTGGTGGCCCTCCATGCCAAGGTTTTGGAGCGTAGTAACCAAGTTAGCAAGTAACTTGTGGACAAGAAGAGAAACGTATGCGACAGAATTGTAAGATTATAATTAAGGATTATTATTCTCTTAAATGCTATTTTCAATGTTTTTGATGGCTCCATGTCCACCAAAAAACATTCCTGTCCATAAGTTATTTGCTTACTTCGACATTTTCTCGGCTAAAAAAAAATGAATATCAGAATGTTTTTTGTAAATTTGCAAAGATAAAAATTAAATTAAACATCACGGAGGGATTATGAGATATAAAACTATAGTTGAACATGACCAGTCTGGAATAGAGATGGTTCAAAATGCGGTAGATAATCTTTTAGAAGAAAGATTTATTGAGGGTATTCGTACCAAGCATCATACCATAGATGAAATATTTGAAACTACTGAGATGGTGTGTATGTATCAGCATAGAATGAATGTTGAAGCTCGTAGACTTACAAAGTTTTCAAAAAATTTCATTCGCCAGTATGCTACGGACAACAATCAGTGCTTCAGCACAGGAGATGTGTTGTTTCAGAAACTGAGAAGTACGATGAAGAGTCTGAAAGAATTATTTCACAAAACATCAAAAATAGATCGTCGTCAGTTGCCTGAGGGCGTATCTGCGCCATCTGTGTTTGAAAAATCACCAATGGCTAAGGGTGATTATTCGCCAGATGTTTTTGGCATAGAGTCTTTCCCTAAGCCAGTGAAGAACCTCTATTTTGCCATTGACCAATTGTTTAATACTGCTAATTCTATGTTGATTCTTTGTGGTGAAATGATAAAAGCAGAGGAAGAAACACGCAATGATATTGACCGGGTAAGACAGATTTATAAAGAAAGTTGCGAGGAAATGATGGCAGCTGTAAAAGCTGCTACTGCTTTTATAGCACCTTCACAGGATTTTCCAGAGAATGCAATGGAAAAACAAAGGGAGAGAATAGGAGTGAAGAATGAGGATGAATTCTTGAAGCGAGCATATCACAACTATAATAAAGAAGTAATGACTCAATTCTTGATTATCAGAGCGCTTCGAGAAGCTCGAAACGATGGCCTTGTTGGTAGAGAACCAGATTTCTGGTACAATAATCATAGCAAAGCACTGATGGTAAGAAAGGTAATTGAAAATTTTGATACCATTAGCTGTGCCGAAGGTCAGAAAGGGAAGTTATGCTCAGATACGGTGGTAGAATTTTTGAAATGGTGCGATGTGCCTGAAGAAAAAGAATCAGAACTGTACAAAAAGCATTTTATTCCTAATTACCAAAAGTACGGAAAGCTCAAGGAATTGGGCTGGAACACCATCAGTGGCCAACGAAAGTACCTTAAAGATCAGGGTGAAACAAATCAGTCGTTGGCTGCTAAATTTGAGAGATACATAGGGCACATCTTAACAGACGAGGTGATGAAGGAAATCAATAAAGCCACTAAACAAAACTAAATCTCTCGTTGGTACTAGCTAAATTTTTGGATTGCCCATTTTTTTTTCTTATATATTTGGATAGGTTCGTAAAGGGCCTATCCATTTTTTTGCATCAATAGCATAATGCCCAATCTAAAGTTTGCCCATTTTTTAGATTGGGTGTGTCAGTATCAATCTAAAGTTTGTATCTGCCCAATCTAAAATAGCTTTCAGCCTGTCTAATCTTAATCTAAATGAGTTTGTAAACTAATCTATTTCAGTTATTTAACAATCCTGTGGATTTATGTTAATTGCTTGGAGGTTCCAAAGCAACACTCTATTTTTGCATCGTGAAGTTTAGACTTCGGGGTGCATTTTGTTGTTGCGCCCGTCTGGAAGTAAACCTTCCCATGCCACACCGGTTAATGCGTGGTTAACTATATGTTTAACTTCCAAATAATAATAGATATATGGAAGCTATTAAGAACCTGCCCAAGCCTCGCAAATTAAGAGGATGGGCAACATATGAGGGCGATGAGTTTTCATTCAAGCCCACGGAGCAGGGAGAGCCTGCCCAGTTGAACGTGAAGACCTGCAAGGGTGGTAAAACGTTTGAAACGACCAGCGAGAAGAAGCCGCTGAAGGTGGTACATCTGACGTGTCCTGCCAACACGGCAGACCCTTGGCAGGAGTATAATGACCAGCTGGCACGTCTTGGCATCAAGCCACAGGATGAGCAACAGCTGCCACAGAAGCAAAGGCTGGTGGCAGAAGCTGGCATGCAGGTGTATCTCGATACCAAGCAAGGGGTGCTGACCTATCAAGGTCAGATTGACCTTAAACTATCAGCCAACTGGCAGAGCGAGTTGATGCGCCAATTGCAATTAGTGGTGCGTACGCTGCCAGCTGAAGAGAAGTTTAAGAAAATCATTAACAAATTTAGGAAAGGAGGTAAAATATGAAAAGGTGTTATCAGGACAATATCAACCAGCCAACGAAGGAGCTGGTTGAGCAGATGTTGAGGGAGTTGACTCAAAGTCCGCAAACCAATGTGTTAGTGGATAACTATCGCCAGATGAAGCGCCGTATGGCTGAATTTGCGGAGAAACAACAAATGGATGCTTATGTGAAGGAAGTCGTTGAACTTCAGGATTACCAAAATTGGCTTAAACCTCAACTGAAGAAGGATGAGCATAGGCGTAATAAGCACATCCCTGATGATGACAAGAAGCGTGTGGCACTCTACATTTCCTCGATGAAGACCTCACTACCGACGGTAATCCTGACAGCTACTTTTGAGGAAAGCACCGACCGATGGGGGCGCAAGGCATTGTGGCGCGTGCAGGAGCATGGTTTCTTGACAGGGCTCTGTGTGCTTGACCTTGACCATGTTACCAATCCAGAAGTGCACATCAATACATGGCTGGGGCGTGAGGATTTCAATGACCTTGGGATACTCTGGATATTCATCACTCCTTCGGGTGAGGGCATAAAGGTGGTTTTTAAGGCTCGCATGGAGTGGGGCAACCTGCAGGATAACTGCTACGAGATGGCACAGCTGCTGGGAGTGCTTGAATATACGGATGGAAGCTGTAAGAATGCTGACCGTTGCCACTTCATCCCACGCTTTGATGACATCAAATACATTGACTGGCAGGAGCTGTTCAACTATGAGAATCCAGCCTTTGAGCAACGATATGGTGAAGCTTACCGTCAGGGAAAGTCGGAACCTACGCAACAGAAGTGGCTGGATTTTGAGCGGCAGCGTAAGGCGAGCAATACTGATGCGACCAAGCAGCCAGTAACAGGTGCAGCTCCTGCTCCCGAAACAGCAGTAAAGCAAGTGGAATTGCCTACCACTTATCATGGTGTGACCTATGACAGGATTGCTGATGAGTTGCTGAAGCTGGTGGGCATACCTGCTCCTGGTGACCGCCATGCCACCATGATTAAGATGGGCCACTTGATGGCCAGCATTTGCGATAATGATGCCAAGTTACTGGCAGCAATTATCAGTAAGTTGCCATTTGTGAAAGATATCATTCAAGAGCGTGGTGAAGATGTGGAGTACCACATGCGCAGCATCTGTGAGAAGAAGTCGCATTACTACAAGAACAAGCTGTTGGCTACTGCCTTGCAAAATGCTGGGATGAAAAAAGAAGACAAACAGGACGGACCTATAGACGAACTCCCATTTGAGGAATGGATTGAGAGGATTCGTGGCTTGTTTGACATCTATCCATGTGTGCGTGAGGTGTGTGAACCGCATCCAGAGCGTCTGTGGCCCTTCTTGTTCTTTGCTGCAGCTGCCTTGCTGGGCACTGACATGACACTGACCTGGTATTATTTCTATGACCAGCCGGAGAAGAAGCGCCGCCTGAACTACAATGTGCTGGGCGTAGGTGATCCTGCCAGTGGCAAGGGTGCATTGGTGCGCATAGCCAACTTGCTGACTGAGCCGCTGGAGGTGTCCGACCAACTGGTGAACGATGCCATCAACAATTGGAAAGAGGAGCAGCGATCTAAGGGTGCCAACAAGGACAAAAGCCAGAAGCCAAAAGGCATCATTCGTATGCATGGAGCAAGAACATCAAACGGTGTGTTTATAGCCGACATGATGAACGCTTGGACGGAAGTGGATGGTGAACGCATGCAGATGCACATGCTGACGGTGGATACTGAGGCACTGAACAGCATCAAGATGCAGAAGGGCGGCTCCTGGATTGACAAGCAAGTGATGGAGATTAAGGCTTGGAGCAATGAGAAAGACTCACAGCAGTATGCCAATCTTGACTCTATGACGGGCTTCTTCAATGTGTTTTGGAATATGGTGCGCACCTGTACGCCTCCTGCCCTGAAAACTTTGGCCAACGAGAGTAACTTTGGTACAGGGTGGCCTACAAGAGTTTCGGCTATTCCCGTGCCTGGCACAAGCTTCAAGATGATTGAACTGAGACGCAAAAGCCAAAAGAACCTGGATGCAGACGAGGTTCTGAGGCAATGGGCTTATAAACTCGACAAGCGCCGTGGAGAACTGCCACTTTGGCCGTTGGTTGAATACAGTTGGCACTGGACAAATAAACGCATGGAGATTGCCGGATTCAATGATGATAAGGCAGATGAGATGCTGTTGAAACGCTGTGCTCCCAACTCCTTGGCAATAGCGGCTCCCTTTGTGGATATGCGTCATTGGGATGAGCGTGAGAAGAATGGCACCTATGAGGTGGATGACACTGACAAGGAGTTGCTCGACTTGGTGCTTACTATCCAGTATCAGACGCAGCATCATTACTTCGGTGAACTGGCTCGCAACTACTTTGACGAACAGATGAAGGATGCCACTGTTTTCCGTCGCCGAACCACCCGTTATGAACAGTGTTATCAGCTGTTACCCGAGACTTTTACAACAGAACAGTTTGCACAGATTTTCGGCTATGTCAATGTTCAGTCAGCCAGCAAGACCTTGAACCGACTACTGGAGGATAAGGTCATTGTCAGAATTAAACGTGGTGAGTATTAGAAGCGCGTACAGAACATTAAGTGAAGTGACGAAGTAACCAAGTAACAAGTGGACAGGAATGGTTTATATCATGACCTGTCCACTGTTTTTTTTATAGATTGTATAAGAAGAATAAAACAAAATAATGCTTGAAAAATTTGGAGAATTAAGAAAATTTCCGTATCTTTGTAAAGTTAATAAAGAGCTCTTTAACATGCGGGAAGTGGCCACCCGAGGTAGTTGGCCGCATGATTCCAAATCAATAAAACACGACAAAATTATGGCAACTGAAAGAATTTCATTAGGTATTAATCTTCGTCAGAACAAGATTGATGGCAGCTCAAGCTTCGGAAAGTATTACCCTGAAGTGGATTTGCAGAAGACGTTGAGCTTGCGTGGCTTCGCCGACCATATGACGGAGCATGGGTCTTATTACCCTCGCTATGTGATTGAGGGTGTACTGAACCAGATCTGCGAATGTCTGCCTGAGCTGGTGGCACAGGGCGTGCCTGTGAAGCTGGGCTCACTGGGCATCTTTTATCCAACCGCTGAGGTGGAGAAGGATGGAGCTGTGGCAAGCATCGCTGGTATGGAGGGCTTGAATCCTAACGACATTGTAAAGGCTATCCACATCCGTTTCCTGCCCGACAGTACGAAACTGGATAACCTGAGCGGTCCTACATTCAAGAAAGCTTGCACACTGGAACTCCGCAACATTGTGGATACCGAGGAGGTGACCATCAACGGCAAGACCCGCAAGGTGCAGACGCTGAAGCCTATCGCTACTGCTGTTGCAGAGCTTCGTGCAGGTACCGTAACCCCAACACCTGGTGGTAACACAGGTGGCAACACGGGTGGCGGCTCTGGCGACGGAGGAGGTGGTGACGGCGGCGGCGGTGACGACCTCGACATTTGAGCCGATTGAACATTGACATATCGATTCAAGACATTGGTCATCGACCATGCGTCATGTAACTATTGTGCAATGTGAGATGTGGATAACAAGGGGGGCAGCCCCCCTTGTTTCTTTTTATATACATCCCACGCGTTCCATTTTACATGCTTCAGCAAAAAAATTCTTTTTTTTATGGTTATTTCTTGATTATTGTTTACCTTTACACCCAATATAAACAACATTTAAAAAGTAAATGCTATGATTGGATGGATTATTTTGGGCGTTATCGTCCTGTTGGTTATCGCTTTAGTGAATTGGTTCATCTCCACACAGCGACAGCTGGTGAACCTGGACGAGTTGTGTAACAATGCGTTGAGCCAAATAGAGGTGCAGCTGAACAGTCGCTGGGATGCTGTGATGCAATTGGCACAGCAGGCAGCCAACTATGCCGGACATGAGGCAACGGCTCTTATCGAAACGATTCGCGCGCGCCGTGGATCTGAAATCAAGACAGCCGACGATGTGAATGACCAGAACTCTGCCTTCGGATCAGTGCTGGGCAGGCTGATGGTGCTGAATGAGCAGTATCCGGAACTGAAGGCTTCAGGTCTGTATGATAAGGTGATGACGGCGGTGAACTCGTTCGAGAACAACGTGCGCAGCAGTCGTATGGTGTATAACGACACTGCCACGAAGATGAACCGCTATGTGCGCCAGTGGCCATCGAGCTTCATCGCAAACATGCTGAACTTCACCACACGCAGCTATCTGAAGATTGACAACGAGAGCAAGCGTGACATCAACAATATGCCTAACGTAGGCGCTCCAAATTATGGGGCTACCGTTAACAGACAGGCTCCTGCTCCACAGGCTCCAAATGGTATGCCAAGCCAGAACTGATGAATAGTTGTACTTATTAGCCATCGCTATGAGAAGACTGATTGCTCTGATTGCCGTCACCCTGCTGACGCTCGCCTCTTTTGCACAGCATCAACTGGACTATATGATGATGAACGTGGTGCTGGACACCAACGGCGATGCATACGTGCAGGAGATGCGTGTGATGGACATTGGCAGTTATGGCACGGAGAATTACATTTCTTTCTATAACCTGCCTGACGGCATGGAGCTGAAGGACCTGAGCGTGAGGGAGGACACGGTGAACTATATCTTCGACAAGTATTGGGACGTGGACCGTACTCGTGCGCAGAAGGCTTTCCACTGTGGCTTCAATTACGTTAGCGAGGGTACGGAGGTGTGCTGGGGCGTGGGTGAAGCAGGACGGCATACTTACATTGTGCGCTATGTGATTTCAAACCTGGTGAGGTCATACGAGGAGGCCGACGGCTTTAACCACTCGTTCTACGAGGCTGCGGACCCCGCTGCCGAAGATGCCTTCGTGGTGATTCATGCCCTGCAGCGCAATGATTCGGTGGCACACACGCCTGAGGATATCTGGGCACTGCCGTATTTCCAGGTGAGTACGCTGGATGACTGGGTGGAAAAGAACATTGTAAACAATGCGCAGGTGAGATACGAGGCGGAGGATGCCCTGGACCCAACGAGGCAGGATGGCATGTCGCCCTGGGGGAAACCCGTGGAACCCATTGAATACAATCCGCAGTTGTACAGTCTGCTGCAGCTGAGGCAGATGGCCGACTCGCTGGGCATCACGATGGACTCGCTGGCGGTGGTGCTGGCTGAGAGACCTCAAGTGCAGGAGAAGAAGCCTGAGGTGAGGGTGCCGACAGTGGCGCTGGACTCCTTGGGTCATCCGAAGGTGAAGGCATGGGCATTCGGCTACAACGGCTACCTGGAGTTTTATAGGAACGGCTCGATGAGGGCGATGAATGACTCACTGCCGATGTATTCGGGCGAGAGCATCATCGTGCTGGCAGAGTTCGAGAAAGGTATGTTCCAGCCTGCCATGAAGGGCGAGACGACCAGGTTCGAGACGATTAAGGAACGTGCGTTCTTTGAAAGTGACTATACGCTTGAGGATGAGGAGGATGGCACCGATAAGCGAGCTTCGCTGATGGGTGGCGACGCTGATACGCCGATGTGGGAGAACTACTTGATTTATCTGCTTGCCTATCTGTTCGTGGGGGGGCTGGTGCTTCTGCCGATATGGGGCATCATCCATGTTATCCGACGCTCAATCTGGGGCGATAAGATTGACCAGAAGAAGTGGGAGAAGACCTTGGCGAAGTTCATCGGGGAGAAGGTGGAGAACCTCCCGTACTTCAGAGATCCGCCTGCCGGTGGCAAGCTGACGGTGTCGCAACGCATCCTGACGGGCATGAGGCCGAAGGACGGATTGGGCATCAGTCACTTGATAGAGGCATTCATGATGCGCATGCTGTATAAAGGTTCTATCCAGCTGACTACGGAGACTACTGAACAGGGGAAGGTGAGGGAAGTGTTCCTGATTACCGAGCCTGAGAGAATAGATAATAGGGAGGCTCATGAAGACCACCAGGCGCTCATGAAACTGTACAACTCGTCATTAAGGGACGTGATTGCGCGTAAAGAGAATAGTGCACGCATGAAGATTGATGACGTGAACCTGGAGAATCTGTTGCATAAGTTGCTCTACTTGGCTGCTGGTACTGACCATTTGTTGCAGCCGGATGAGCTGAAGCAATATATCGAGAAGCATCCGCTGCAGGTGAGGACCTATGCACAGGCTGTGGATTATCTGGTTAATGCACCCGTTTATGCGGCGCAACTGCCGAAGGAAGAGTCGAAGCAAGTGTATGGCTTCTATAAGTTCCTGAAGGACTTTACGCTGGTGAATGAGCGTGAGATGACAGAGGTGAGTCTGTGGAAGGAGTATCTGGTGTATGCTTCGCTGTATGGCTTGGCCGATGAGGTGCGGAAGGGCATGAAGCAGGTGGCTCCTGACATCATGAAGCTGGATAAGATTACGAGTTTGCTGTTGGCATCTGGCACTTCGGCTGTGCTGGTGGGTAGCCTGATTGATACGATGCAGAAGAGTTGCCGCTATGCACGGATGTATAAGACGGCTGATGAGATCAAGATTGCGAAGGCTGCTGCAGCTGCTGCGGCTCGTTCAGCTGCCAGATCTGCAAGTGAGCGCCGTTATAGTGGCGGTGGCGGCAGGTCGTCTTACAGCGGTGGCGGTGGTCACTCTGGCGGAGGCGGAAGCGGAGTGAGATAATGAAGAATTAATTTTTAAAATTATCAATTTTAAAATATTTGTTTATGAAGGAATTAAGAGAAGAATTGAATGAAGAGCAACTGAAAGAGGTTGCTGGTGGCAGACCTAAGAAATTGACTCAGGCTGCATTGGATGAGGCAGAAAAAAAACGTAAGGAAGCTGAGGTGCGCGCTAAACAGATGATGAACAGTGGCGCTGGCAGCTTTAATCAATAATGACCTTCGTTATTTGTTATGAATCTAAAAAGTGGATAAGTTTAAATGCTTATCCACTTTTTTTACTTGTAAAAGATAAGAGCGAAGCTCAATCCTCCATCTTCACTCGCCTATAAATCTTGTATCCGATGGCAGCTACGGTGATGCTCATCAGCGGACTGATGATGTTGAAGAAGCAGTAGGGCAGATAGGTGAGGGTGGGCACACCCAGGATGGTGGCCTGCGTCATACCGCAACTGCTCCAAGGAATCAGCGGAGAGGTAACGGTGGCACTATCCTCGATGCTGCGGCTCAGGAGTCGCTCTTCATAGCCATTGCGTTTGAACACACCCTTGAACATATTGGCGGTGAGGATGATGCTCAGGTATTGGTCTGCCACCATGCAGTCCATAAAGAAGCCTGTGCTGACCGTACTTGCCACCAGCGAGGTGCGGGTACGGGTAAAAGGCAGTATCAGACTGGTGATGCGTTGCAGCATACCACTGGTGGTCATCAGTCCGCCGAAACACATGGCGCAAAGGATGAGGTAGATGGTATTCAGCATGCCTGTCATACCTCGGGTAGCCACCAAGTCGCTCACTTGCTGGTGTCCCATATCTATACTCGTGATATCATACAACCCACGCATGACACCCGTAAACTGGCTATAGGCACTGATTTCCGTAGTTCCTGCCACCTCCGCCAGGATATGTGGCTGGAAGAGAAGGGCAAACAACGCTCCCAACAACGAACTGAGGAAGAGCACAATCACGGCTGGCCATCGCTTGGCAATCATCAGCAAGGTGATGACGGGCACTATCATCAGCCAGGGCGAGAGGTTGAAATGGGATTGCAGAGACTCCTGATAGATCTGTATCATCGTGGCATCAGTGACGCTATATTCCAAACCGATAACGGTAAAAATAATCAACGTGATGATCATGGTGGGCACCACGGTGTACATCATGTAGCGGATGTGGCTGAAGAGGGGCACCTCGCTCATGGTGGAAGCCAGCACGGTGGTGTCGCTAAGTGGTGACATCTTATCGCCGAAATAAGCTCCCGAGATGATGGCACCCGCAATGAGTCCGCTGCTGAATCCCTGTGCCTGTCCGATGCCCAAGAGGGCGATACCGATGGTGGCGATGGTGCTCCAAGAGCTACCTGTCAGTACGCTCACGATGGCACAGATGATGCAGGTGGTGACGAGGAAGAACTTGGGATGAATCAGCATCAGACCGTAATGTATGAGGGTAGGCACCACACCACTGAGAATCCATACGCCTGAGATGGCACCAATCATCAGCAGAATGATGATGGCGGAGGTGACGCTTCCCACACTTTTCTTCACGCCTTCCTCCAGTTGCTTCCAAGGAATGTGGAAGTAGAGGATGGAAATGGCGGTACACACCCCAGCTGCCACCAGCAATGCCACCTGGCTGCCTCCGTCCAATGAGGCAGAGCCGAATACCCTGATAACGGTTGCCAACAGGATGATGAGTACCACCACGGGCACCAACGATAGTAATATTTCTATTTTTTTTGACTTCATAGTCGCCTTTTTTATTCTATTGAGAAATCGCTTTGCGATTATAACATTTGAGCAAAAGCTCAAATTGAAAATTGAAAATCTCAATCGTCACTTTTTGGAGCAGCGAGGGCAGAGCGATGCTTGCATCGGCTATGCCGAGTCGCGACAAAATAGGACGGAGTCAATCGTCAATTGTCAATCGTCAACAATTTATTTATGCAAGCAGCTAAGCTCTCTTCCCAATGCGGGATGCTGATGCCGTATGTCTGCTTGATTTTCGTCTTATCCAGCACCGAATAATGCGGACGAGGTGCTTTGGCAGGGTACTCATCCGTATGCAAAGGACGAACGTGGCAGGTGGTGATTCCTGCCAGGCGATGAATCGCCAACGCAAAGTCGTACCACGAGCAAACACCTTCATTGCTATAATGATAGATGCCTGGAAGGATGCCCTTGTCAATCGCCACATAGATGATACTGGCCAAGTCGGCTGCCAGGGTAGGGGTGCCAATCTGGTCGAACACCACACCCAATTGCTCTCGTTCTCGTCCCAGGCGAATCATCGTCTTCACGAAGTTGTTGCCGAAGATGGAGTACAGCCAGGCTGTGCGGATAATCATGGTCTGGGGACAGATTTGCAGGATATCATGTTCGCAAGCAGCTTTGGTGCGTCCATAAACAGAGGTGGGGCAGGGTATCTGCTCCTCAGTATATGGCAGGTGAGCCGTCCCGTCGAAGACATAGTCAGTGGAGATTTGAATCAATGCAGCTCCATGTGCTTGGGCAGCTTCTGCTAAGTAGCAGGGAGCGATATGGTTCAGCTGGTCGCATAGCTCAGGGTTATCTTCGGCTTTGTCAACGGCAGTATAAGCGGCGCAGTTGACAATCACCTCGATGGCGTTATCCCTCACGAAGGCGTTGACCGCTGCCTGGTTGCAGATGTCGAGCTCTGCCACATCGGTAAAGAAATATCGATGTTGCCGATGCAGCTCCGATTGCCTGCGCATCTCACTGCCCAATTGTCCGTTAGCGCCAGTAATTAGTATGTTCATACCTCAATCGTCAATCAGTTTAAGCTTCCCCTCCTTCTCATCGTGATAAAACTCAGCCAGCATGGCGATGAAGCGCTTGATGGCCAGCATCGCCTCCTGTGTGCCCTCACTCACAGGCTTATGTTGCATCTTCAGCAGCAACTCCCCATAGAGCGCATTGAAACACGTCTCAATCTCAGGAGCGGCATGGTTGCCAGCCTTTGCACGCAGCTCCACGATGAAAGGCAGGGCGTTATAATAAGCAGCATTGTAGAAGGGAAACTTAGGCGAAGCCAATAGCACATTGTGCAGCTCAGTCAGTTCCAACATCACATTCTTGTTGATTTGCAGGTGTCCTTGCTCCATCACCCCTTCGATGTGCATCATGTCACATAGTTCGCTTAGCCACTGCTCCTCTTGCTGTCGGTCGGCTTCTGCGAAGGCTGGTAGCAGTTGCTTTCTCACCACCTTCATATCGCATTTGCAAGCCCGCAACATATCCTCTATCTGCCACATATACAACAGATACTCTGCAATACTGTCTTTCCTCAACTGCTGTGCTGCTTTCATATCATTCTTTTAATTGTCAATAGAGCGACTCTCCTAACAAAGTAATCACCACGCCCACAATCGCCACAATCATCACTATCATGCCAATCAACCTGTTCAGCATCCAGATGCCCCTTAGATTGAACTGCGAACGCACCTTATTCACACCCGTTGTCAGCAAGAACCACCATAACAAAGCTCCTGCCACAATAGACAAATAACCTGTCACCGTCTCGCTCACCAACTCGCCCTGCTCCACAAACGAGAAGCGTGCAAACAGACCGATGAAGAGCAAGATAATCAAAGGATTGCTAAGTGTCACCAAAAAAGCTGTCAGGAAATTATGCAGGTAGCTACCCTTATTGCCACTGGGTGCGCGTAAAGCCTTCACGGGATTGCTCCTGAAGGTATAGAATCCGAAGGCCAGCAGGAGGGCACTGCCAAACAATTGCAGATAGAAGATGTTGTTTTGGACATAATCGAAGACGAAACTCATGCCGTAGCCTGTGAGCAGTGCATAGAACAAATCGCTTAACGCAGCTCCACAACCCGTAAAGAACCCATACCATCGCCCCTTGTTGATGGTGCGCTGGAGGCACAATACACCCACAGGCCCCATTGGAGCGGAGGCAATAATACCTATCAGCATGCCTTTGAAAATGATGCTCAGTATCGTCCCGATTTGAATCATAGGTGCAAAGGTAATGCAAATATTTTATTTTTACACCATCTTTATAAGATTAAAACTTCAGCGAAGCACTTAATTCCAAGGTAAACGGACGGATGAAACCACCAGCCATCAGGTGATGATGTTGATACTGACTTACGTCAGTTGCCAAATCGGCAGCACCAATATTTCCGCTGGCACCCTTCTGATTCAGGATGTTCACCATATTCAGAGAGAAAGAAACATGATCGTTCAGCGTATAGTCAACGCCACCGAATGTTTCCCAGCGACCCTTGAAATACAGGGTGTTGGTCTTGTTGATATACTGCTTGCTCTGATAGCGGAAACTCAGCCAGAAGCGCCACTTGTCAATCTGATAAGATGGGTCTAACTCAATAATCATTTTAGAGATAGCAGTCACGTTCTTGTCGGTGAAATTATAATGTTGTCCAGGACCATCCCTAAACACTGGCTGGAATTCAAAATTCTTATACTTTGGATTCTGGAAGGTGAGCAGTCCGTGGAAGTTGAAGCCTTTGAACGGGGTTATCACTGCATCGGTGGTCCATCCCACAGTAGCCACATCATAGAGTACAGCGATGGTTACCGTCTCACTCTGATCCTTGGGGTTGGTGAACTGCGTACGACTCTTGTAGTTCGTCTGTGCGATGTGAAACACTTGTGAGGTCAGCTCCAACCAATCGTTGTTGAAGTAGATACCACCTTTAAGGATATTGCTAATAACAGGCGATTCATTGGGCAAGTCGCATCCTGCATAGTCCTGCATGTTAGGACGCTGCTGTACGAATACAGCCTCTCCCTGTACTCCCAAGCCTCCTGCAATGCGATATCTGCCGTTGAAGGTAGCAGTGGGGTTCAGCCAGTTGCCCTTGAAGGGGTATTTCTTGCCTGTGGCAACAGTAAAGCCTGGACGACGGATATTGCTGGCATCAAATACGTTACCATCAACATCGGTAGAGAAGGCTCCTTTACCATGTAGCTTCTGCCAGTCGAGACGCAAACCAGCAGAAAGCCACAATCTGGAGTTCACCGTCCAATCGTCTGAGATATAAGCAGCCAGACGGTTCTCATGACCACTGTAGAAGTCGGCACCAGAGTTGAAACCCGTCATCTGCTGGCCTTTCACCAAAAGGATGCGGGGATTCTTCTTTACCTCATGGGGTAACAAGCCTGTGGGGTACGACATGCTTTGGTAAGAGAACCATTCGTTCAGTCCCATGCGCCAGCTGTGTTGACGATTCTTACCACCCTTGCCTGTCAGCTCTGCGCTGGTCATCCAGCTGCGCTCAATGCCATAAGGTCTGCGGGAGTGGCGATTCTGCACATAGCCCACGTAAGGCGTACCATCCTCATAGGTATAGCCATCAGCTTCAGTCACGGCAAAGATACCGGCTATGTTATAGGTGGCTGTTCGCTGTTGGGCATCCTTCAGCTTAGAACCCACCTTAAGGGTGGTACCGTTGTCCCAGGTGTATTTGAAATTGAAGGTCAACTGGTGTGCGTGGTCACGGTTGGCATCGTTAATATCCACATCATATTCCTTGTTGTCTTCCAGCGAAAGATAATGGAAAGCACGATAGTGGGGCAGATACTGGTCGCGTCCCAGGTTAAAGTCCTCGAAAGGCTCTACGCTACCGTCTTCGCCGTTGAAGTAGAATGGGCCACTTGCATCTGCGAAAGTGGTGTTGGCGGAATATTGGTATAACAGGCTCACCTCGCCCTTATTGTCATTCCAGCGTTTGTTGATGCCTGCTTTATATATTTCCATGCGGTCTTGCAACCTCATCACATCCAGTTTGTTGCTGCCGGGGTCAAAGCTTTGGTAAGAACCTAAGGTGTAGCCCCATCCTTTGGCGATTGGCCCCGAGATGTTGAAATCAACCTGTTGTTTGCCAAAGTGGTTGAAAGAGTATTTGCCCAACCCAATGAATTTGTCGCCACCATGACGGTTCTCACTCGATACGATATTCTCCATCTTGCCAAACAACAGAGCGCTTTCGCCCAGCGACATCAGTTTGTTACTGCTGAGGCTCAAAGAGTTTCTCCATGTGGTGGAAGGCATGATGGGCCAGTAGAGCTCAGCTACAGGCAGTCCGTCTTCAAAGATGTCGGCAGCAAATTGTGCCGGCAAACCGATGGAGATCTGGCGGGGCTCACGATCGTTCTTGGCATTGAGCATCACATTACGGTTCTTTTCCTCACGGGTTGAGGGTACGGAGTCGTTTTGGACAATCTGTTGTGCAAATAGGCTACAGGGCAGTGTCAGCAAAACCACTAAAATGGAGTATAAAGCAGAGTACTTCATGGTGTGCAATGGTTATATTTTCGTCAAAGATAGAAATAATATTTCAATTATGCGCAATCATAGCCAATAAATTATTACCTTTGCAATCTGAAAAATAATTCTTAAAAACAATAATGGCAATGAAAAAGCTTATTTTTATCGCTGCTGGCCTGGTAGCTATGGCTTTGGCAGCTTGTGGCCCTACGTATGACGTGGCTGAGCCGTTGAACAACTGGACTTCCAACCAGCGTGGAGGCAATGTGGCTGAAAACAACCAGGTGGAGGTAAAGGCTGGTGAGACACTTACCGCCAAGGGTGAGTATCGTAATTTCGACCTGAAGGGTAAGGCTTACCTGGAGAATGGTGCTGAGGCATCTCTCTTCTTCCATTCCGATGCGCAGGCATCTAAAGGTTATGAGGTACTGCTGCACAATGGACCTATCGATGGTTCTCGTAAGACGGGTAGCTTGGCTACTGTTCGCAATCTCTACCGTTCTTTAGGTGAGGATAATAACTGGTTCGACTTCGATATTGCTGTTCGCGAGAAGAATATTTCCATCAAGATCAATGGCACTGACGTGGTTTGCTATACCGAGCCTGCTCAGCCTTATCGTACTGAGGCTAACAAGGGTAAGGTGCTGAGTCAGGGTATGTTTGCTTTGGTAGGTAAGAAGGGCGATGTGAAGCTTTCTGACTTGACTGTTACCCGTCTGCATGATGGTGTAACTAATCCTAATGACACCATGCCTGTAGTAGATGAGACTACTGACCAGATTATCCGTCTGCAGCAGGAGAACTTTCCGGTGATTGATTATCATGTACACTTGAAGGGTGGTTTGACCAAGGAGATGGCTCATGCGATGGAGATGAATTATGGCATCAACTATGGTGTGGCTCCAAACCTGGGTGAAGGTGGTGTAGGCCGTATGTTGTCAAATGATGAGGAAGCTTTTGCTTACTACAATGAAGTGAAGCCTATGGCATTCCTGATGGGTGCCCAGGGTGAGGGCCGCCGTTGGATTGTACAGTTCTCTGAGGAGGCTATCAATAAGTTCGATTATCTGTTTACCGATGCGATGACTGTGGTGGACAAGGGCCGTATCTGCCGTATCTACCGTCCTGAGGAGGTGAAGCTCGATGGTCGTAGCAAGCAGAAGTATATGGATATGATTGTTGACCAGACAGTGAAGATCCTGACCAATGAGCCTGCTGATATTTTCGCTAACGCTACTTATATTCCTGATGACATGAATGCAGACTATGCTCAGTACTGGACAGACGAGCGCGTGGATAAGGTGCTGGATGTTCTGCAGAAGTATGACATTGCTTTGGAAATCAGTCCTCGTTACAAAATTCCAAGCTTCGATGTTATTAAGAAGGCAAAGGCTCGTGGCCTGAAGTTTACCTTCGGTACCAACAATGTGGATGCTGACTTTGGCAAGTGCGAGTATGCTATCCAGGCAATCAAGGAGTGTGGCATCACTGCAGATGATATCTGGTTCCCAAGCATGAGCAAGCGTGCTGGCCGTAAGGCAGTTGATTATAACAACTTTGCTAAGACGGTGAAGAAGTAATACCAGTCGATTGAAAAACAATAAAGAAAGAGCACATCTTTTAAATAAGGTGTGCTCTTTCTTTTCATATTACTTATTTCTTAATTTCTAAGATACCATCGATTTCGTGGGGCACGAAGGGACCTTCTTTTACCTCGAAGACGACGGTCTCGGGCGCTAAGCACTCAACGGTGTGCCAAGTGTTCTTGGGGATGTCAACACCATAGCGGCCCTCCTTAGGATCAATGACTTCATTCTCGGTGATTTCTCCCTCGTCATTGTAAATAAGTACACGTACTTTGCCGCGCAGCACTACCAGGCTTTCATCTTTGGTGATATGGTGGTGCACAGCTACCTGAGTGCCAGGTTCCATCGCATTGAGGAAACGATGGCACTTGTCTTCCAGGCTTTGGTGGAAGTTATAGTTCATGCGTAGGCGAGGCGATTGCTTCGCCTCCGCTGTTACTTTATCCATTAATTTTACATCGATGATTTTCATAATATCATTAGTTATAGCAAAGGGCAATACCCGTAGGGGGTATGTTTATTTCTGGTTAGAAAAAGAGTAGGGGGCATCCTCTTCTGCTATGCCACGATTCTTGTTCGGTTCTGCTGCCATTTGCATCTCGATCTTTGCGCCTTGCATCAGGTCATCGTGAGTGAGATAGTTATGCTGGTAGTCTTTGCCATTGAACTGCATGCTGTCAATAAACTTGTTCGCATCAGAGCAAGCAGGGGCATTGAGTTCTACTATGTTACCATTCTCCAAATGCAATTTAACATTCTTGAAATAGGGCGTACCCAAAACATATTGCCCACTGCCTGGACATACAGGATAGAAGCCCAAAGCAGAGAATACATACCAAGCTGAGGTCTGTCCGTTGTCCTCGTCACCGCAATAGCCATCAGGAGCTGCAGAGTAAAGCTTATTCATAACCTCACGAATCCAATACTGTGCCTTCCAAGGTTCACCAGCATAGTCATAGAGGTAAATCATGTGCTGCACTGGCTGGTTGCCGTGAGCATAGTTACCCATATTCATAATCTGCATTTCACGAATCTCGTGGATAGGGAACCCATAGTAGCTGTCGTCAAAAATAGGTGGTACAGAAAATACGCTGTCCATCATCTGGGTAAACTCCTGCTTACCGCCCATCAGGTTAATCAAACCCTGTGGATCGTGGAATACCGACCAAGTATAGTGCCAACTATTTCCTTCTGTGAAGGCATCACCCCATTTCAAAGGGTTGAACGGACTTTGGAAGGTTCCGTCTTCATTCTTGCCACGCATCAGCTTACTTTCCTCGTCAAACAGGTTACGATAATTCATAGCCCTTTGGGCATAAACACTAATCTCGTTTTCTGGCTTACCCAATGCTTTACCCAATTGATAAATGCACCAGTCATCGTAAGCATATTCCAATGTACGGGCAGCACTTTCGTTGATGCCCACGTTGTAAGGTACATAGCCCAAACTGTTATAATACTCCACACCCTTTCTTCCTGTAGAACCTATGGTAGGATGCGCGTGATTGGCACCGTGTGTTACTGCCTCCCACAAAGTCTCGATGTCATAGCCGCGCAAACCTTTCAGGTAGGCATCAGCCACCACAGAAGCTGAGTTATTGCCCACCATGCAGTTGCGATGTCCAGGACTTGCCCATTCGGGTAGGAAACCACTTTCTTTATAAGCATTTGCCAATCCCTCCTGCATCTTCACATTCATGCTGGGATACATCAAGTTGAGGAAGGGGAACAGGCAACGGAAGGTGTCCCAGAAGCCTGTGTCGGTAAACATATAACCAGGCAGCACTTCTCCGTTATACGGGCTGTAGTGTACAGGCTTTCCCTCAGCATCTATCTCATAGAGACTGCGTGGGAATAATACCGAGCGATACAGACAACTGTAGAATGTGCGCAGGTGGTCTATATTATTATCGTTCACTTCTATCTTTCCTAATGTCTCGTTCCAGGTGGCTTTAGCATCTGCACATACAGCCTCAAAACTGCGTTCACCTATTTCCTGCAGGTTCCTTTCTGCCTGTTCGTAGCTGATGAAAGAGGAGGCAACACGGGCTTCCACCACTTCGCCACGATGGGTAGAGAATCCAACGATGGCTCCTGCGTGGTTGGCTTCTGCCTGGGTAATTCCACCCTTGATGTCTTGGTCGGCTACCACAGATACTTGTGAGAATGGTTTGCTGAACTCAATCACGAAATAGTTCTTGAAGTTCTCGGGTACCCCTCCGCTATTTCGGGTGGTATAGCCAATGATTTTCTGCTCGTCAGGAAGTATTTGGATAGATGAACCTCTGTCGAATGCATCGACAACAACAGATGAAAACTCATTCTCAGGGAAGGTGAAGCGGAATACGGCAGCACGCTCAGTAGGTGTGATTTCAGTCGTGATATCATAGTCAGCCAAATATACCTTATAGTAGTAGGGTGTTGCCGTTTCTGCCTTATGTGAGAACCAACTGGCACGTTCTTCCTCGTCGAAGACAGTCTTGCCAGCAACTGGCATCAGACTGAACTGACCGTAGTCATTGATCCACGGACTGGGTTGGTGGGTCTGCTTGAAACCACGAATCTTGTCGGCATCATAGACATACGCCCATCCGTCACCCATCTTGCCTGTCTGTGGTGTCCAGAAGTTCATACCCCAAGGCAGAGCAATAGCAGGGTAGGTGTTACCTGTTGAGAGGGTATATTTGGAGTGGGTACCTACAAGGGTACTGACATAATCTACAGGTGACAATGGCTCGTCGATGGTTTCCTGAATCTGCTGGCAGGCCATCAGACCAAGCAGAGATAGCATTGATAAAAGTCGTTTCATATCTTTCGTAATGGTTGTTTTAGGTATGTTCATTATAAGATTATCTGTCAATCTTCAACAAAGCGCCAGTATTCACATCAAACTGCACCTTGGTAACAGTATTTCTATTGAACAGCTGTGCTGCCAAATACTCTCTGACACCAAATTGGGTAAGTGATAACTCGCTATCGAATAACGTCTTATGATTGTAGGTTAGTTTTACGGCAGCCTTGCCTGGCACATTGTAGGCAACACCCTCAATGGCTGTCTTATTGCCATTGGTAAGAATATCCACAATAGACCTACTGGCTTTCCCGTCTGTTGGTGCAGCAGGTTGCTCTGGTATCACTTGCTTGTTGACGATGGTCAACTGAATAGGCTCGCCGGCTAAATCGTCAGCTTGTACAAAGCCCAGTTTCCTGGAGAAACGGAACACCACGTGGTTGTTCATCTCCGCAGGGGTAACTCGGAATGTTTGATGCACAGTTTCTAAGGTTACCTTCCCTTCAAACATCTGTGTCAACGCCTTCTCCTGCTTGTTCAAGTTATCCAGCATAATTTGTAACTGTGCCCCGTCTTTAGGCAAGTTGTCAGATTCTCCCCTGAGTAGGGTGTTCTTGCTCTCGCGAATGTTGTAAATCTCACGAGCCACCAACTCAGCCTGCTTGGCGGTAGAGTTTGCCATCAAAATCTCCTCAGTCAGGAAAGAACGAGGATCAAGGTCGGCTTCCTGATGTAGTACAGGTGGTAGTCCTATCTTTTCTTCCCCCACGAATGGCATATTGATAGAGCGTACAATACCATCAGCTGTGAGCTCCATCAGTGGGGCAGTAGTTCTGTCCTTCATCTCCACAAAATAGATGTTTTCGGGGTCTGGAATACCTATGGTCTTAACTTGTACATCTTCCAACGTCCAAGTCATCTCCTCCTCCTGTTTCACATCATTCAGACGCAGGTAGCGCTCGGCATATAAGCTGAACTTCCCTGGCTTATAGTGTTGTTTTGTGGCGGTTGCCTCAATCACCAGTTCTGTCTTGGGCAGTATATAGGTCACACCAAACTTCTTGCCAAATGTAACGCCTGGTGTTACTTCGGTCTGGCCCTTAACCATTGACCATTGACCATTGACCATTAACAAGGCTAACAATATAAAAAATACCTTCTTCATAATTCAATTCTCAATTAGCGAACACAATACACACAGGCTGACTGATACTAATCTCTCGCTGAGTGTTAATCAGTAACCCTGTTTTCACGTTCCTCTCGAATATCTCAATTTTATTGTCGTTCATATCTGCCACCAGCACATACTTTCCATTCGGAGTGATGTTGAAGTTGCGTGGATGCTTGCCTGTGGGTTGATAGCCCACCTTTTCCAACAAGCCTGTTACCTGATCTACCTTGAAGATAGCCAGTCCGTCTTCAATATTGCGGACACTGGCATACAGGAACTTGCCATCGGGCGAGAGGTGAATGTCTGCTGCATGGCGATCTGCCTGCGGATGGGTTTCAATGGTTTGTATAACTTGCATCTTGCCCTCGTTGTAGCTGCATACCGTCACTGCCTCACTCAGTTCACCGATAATATAGACAAACCTTCCGTCTTTGCTGAAGATAATATGGCGAGGACCAGAATCGTCATTAATCGGTGTGTTCTCCAACTTCAGATGAGGCTTGGAGGGGTCGGCTTCTACATCAAAATGCAGGATGCGGTCGGCACTGAAGTCGGTAGCCAACAGCATTCTCCCATCAGGACTGAAGGCTGTGCAATGCACATGCGGCGCCTCCTGACGACTCATGTCCGGACCTCCGATGTTGCCACAGTAGATGGTATCGATAGGCTCCAATCCGCCATCATATCGCAGGGGGAATATTGACATACTGCCACCGGAATAGTTGGCTGTGGTCACAATCTTGCCGTTGGTAGCCACATAGCAAGGGTCCTCGCCGTATGTGGGTTGCTGGTTGATTAGTTCGGCAGTACCATTCTCCTTGTCGAACTTGAATGCCGACACAGAAGCCCTTTCGTCATGTTGCTCACTTACCACATACATCACTTGCTGGTTGGCAGAGAGCGTAAGGTAGGATGGGTTATCCATCTTGATTGTCTCCAATGGCCTTACGGTACCGTTCTCCTGGTCAAACTTATAGGTGTAGATGCCTTCACTGCCAGTATGCGTGTAAGTGCCCACAATCATGGTCAGCTCATCAGCTTTCGGTGTAGAGCTGCAAGCTGTCAGGCATATGGCTATGCCCATCGCAAATAATAGTTTCTTCATTTGATTCTTTAACTTAGTATTCAATCTTGCAAAGATAATGCAAGTTAAAGACATAACCAAATAACTTCCCCCTTTTAGCATTTATAAACAAACTAGAATAGAAGTACTCATAGACTTCTGCCTCTTACCCCATAGCTTTAGCACTCACAAATCATAGAGTTTCGACCTACAGACCTATTACTAATCGCTCAGGCTATCTATTATTAATCGCTTTGGCGACTTATTACTAATAGCTCGGTACACCTATTGGCAATAGCTCACAGCAAGTAGGTTGAGAGGAAGCAAACGATATGTCAGGTGGCGCATAATGACATGCTTAGCGGCACCTGTTGACTTGCTTGAAGCAAATGCCTTGATTAGTTGAAACAATTGAGCCTATTGCTTGAAGCGATTGCTGCAATATTCACGAGAATTTCGTTATGAAGTCTTCACTTTTCACATACGCCTCTTAACTTCAACTGTTACAAGTGTTTAGGTTGATGAAGAGTATCTTTGCCTCTTCACACCTCTTCACCACACTTCACCATTCTCTGTTCATCGGGATTTAGATAAATTGCTCACGCTCGGAATAGCTCAAGCAAACTTGGCTCTGCGCTCGCTTAACCGCATTTTTTAATCCCTATGTGAGTAGGAAGGGGATTTATAATCTCCTGTCGGATTGCAAATCCGCCTGAACGGGTGAAGAGGCGTGAAGACCTGTGAAGAGTTGAGCTATCTATTTACCTCGATAACTAACAGATATATAATGCAATACGGGTCATCTGTGAAGAGTGAAGACTTGCAACCACATTTCAATTTTTTGCACATTATTAATGTCTCTGCCTGCACAATAGTATATTGTTGGGCATCGATATAGTATTGTCTCGCCCCTCAATAAACTATATTGAAGAAATACCACTGTAATAATTCTTTTCTTTCAATATTTATTTCTATCTTTGCAGTTGATGGTGCGAAAGAACCGTCAAGACATTGAGGTAAATATAAAGAAGCGTTATGCTCGTCTTGATACTGGAAATCTGGTAAATTGAAAAGTATACATAAGATGGCATAGTGGTTCTCACGCTTTGCGTGGGCTGTTATCACTATCTATGTATACGGATTTTACCAGAACCTCCAGTTGAAGATATGGTATATCAGTGCCACGCTTCTTCATTAATTAATAGATAAAACAATAAGATTATGAAAGCTATTAGATTTTGGGTAGCGACTTTGATAGCAACCCTGATGGTTTTAGGGTTAACGGCATGTAGTAGTGATGAAAAGGCGTTTGTAGATTATGAGCCTTTGGCTACTGTTAATGGTGGTAACTTGGTGAAAGGCATCAGTGTTTCGCTTAGCGATTTGGTGTCGGCAAATGCAGATACTCGTACCACCTACGATACTTCTGGTTCTGGTGTAAAAGTGGCTTGGGCAAAAAATGACACCATCGGCATCTTCCCCAGCAAAGGAGGACAGGTGGAGTTCCCAATCGAGGAAGGCACAGGTAGCAAGCAGGCTTTGTTCGATGGTGGTGATTGGGCATTGAAAGCAGGTCGAGCCTATGCTGCTTACTATCCCTTTAATCGTTGGAATACTTTTCGTGACAACAAAACCATTCAGCTTGATTATACAGGTCAGACGCAGACGGGCAATGATAACTCCGACCATTTAGTCAAATATGACTATCAGGCAACAGGTTCCATCACCACCAATGCCAATGGTTACCTCAATTTCCAGTTTGAACACATGGGAGCCTTGCTGAAGATTGAGCTTACAGTTCCTAAGGCTGGCACTTACACTTCGCTAACCTTGACTTCATCCAACCAAGTGTTTGTTACCAAAGCCGAGTTGGATATCTCAGGTAATGAGCCTGTAGTGAAGCCTGTAACCCAAACAAACTCCATCACTTTAAGTCTAAAAAATGTATTGTTAAGTTCAGACAATGATGTTTTAACAGCTTATCTGATGTTAGCACCCACTGACTTATCATCGGGTACATTGGAGATTGCCCTAAATGGCTCTTCCAATTATGTTACGGAGGTGAATGGCACGAAGTTGGAAGCTGGGAAGCTATATAAGATTGCAAAGGAACTTGCTACAAGTGGTAACAATATCGTTTTTGCAGATGAGAATGTGAAAGCTATCTGTGTGGCTAATTGGGATACGAATGGTGATGGGGAATTGAGTTATGATGAAGCTGCAGCGGTAAATGATATTGGCACAATTTTCTATCGTTCTTTAATAAAAAGTTTTAATGAGTTAGAGAATTTTATAGGACTAAACTCAATTGGAGATGAGGCTTTCTATAGTTGTACCAGCTTAACGAGCATCACCCTACCAGAGGGGCTAAATACTATAGGAGAAAAAGCTTTCTATCGTTGCAATAGTTTACTCAGCATCACCCTTCCAGAGGGGTTAAATTATATACAAGAAAGTGCTTTTGAGAATTGTACTAGTTTAACTAGTATTACTTTACCAGAGGAACTTAATGGTTTTGGATGGTATACTTTCCAAAATTGTTCTAGCTTAAAAAGTATTATCATTCCAAAAGGGGTGGGTAGAATTAGCTTACGCGCATTTCAGAATTGCCAAAGTTTAAAAGATGTCACTCTGCAAGAGGGGCTGATTGTAATAGACAATTATGCTTTCCAAGATTGCTCTAGCTTAGTCAGTATTACCCTTCCAGAAGGATTGGATTATATTGGTAATAAAGTTTTTTATGGTTGCTCCAGCTTAACTAATATCACCCTGCCTGAAACTCTGATGTCTATTGGTTCTGAAGCTTTTTCTGGTAACTCAAAATTAATCAGCATCGAGATCCCAAGTAAAGTATCTTCTATTTCTGGATCCACTTTCAAGGATTGCACCAGCTTGAAGAGTGTCAAATTGTCTGCGAATACATATCATATTGCTAATGATGCCTTTTTTGGTTGCACCAGCCTAACCAGCATAGATATACCTGATTGCGTATCGACCATTGAAGATAATGCTTTTGCTGGTTGCACCAGTTTGACAAGTGTAAAACTACCAACCAGCATCACTACATTGGGACATAGTGCATTCAAAGGTTGCACACAGCTGGGAAGTGTGGAGATGTCTGAAAGTATGACTTCTACAGGCTTCTATGCGTTTGCCAATTGCTCCAACCTGAAGGATGTCACCTTGCCAGAAAGCATGCAAACCATCAGTGGTGGTGCATTCAACAACTGTACCAGTCTCAAGAGCATTGTTTTGCCACAGGCAGTTAGCTCTATTGGCACAAGTGCTTTTAAGAGTAGCAAGAATCTAGAGGTGATAACTGTGAAAAACGCCACACCTCCAACGGTAGAAAGCAATGCATTCAGCGATACAGGTATTAAAACCATCTATATCCCAGCTGTATCAGTAGATGCTTACAAGGCAGCTGATGGGTGGAGTGCCTATGCTGATTTTATCCAAGCAATTCCAGAATAATAAAATATTGTCATATAGCAAAGGAGGGAGGGGGCAACCCCTCCCTTTTTACTTCTCCCAATTTTCCCTGTCAATGGTTCCTATTAATTCATTCACGTATGAAAGTAAGGTTATAAGTCTTCGTGAATGACTTTCCATTCTCTTACACTTATCGCTCTTTTTCATAAATCAGTCTTTTGTCTTGGTTAGCACTATTTGCGGTAAAAGGGAGCAATGTGCCATCAATTGCCCAATAGTTTACAATGGATTGCCTGGATGTCACCTACCTTTCGTCCGAAGGCCTTCTATCTCTCGCTGCAGTCTCTCACGTGAGGGTATAGGAATAAATCGATGCTCACCAATACACAATAGCTCATCCTACCTATTACTAATAGTTCTACCTACACATTAGTAATAGCTCTGCCTACACATTAGTAATCTCTCAGCCCACACATTACTAATCTCTCGGCTGAAAGATTAGTAATGTTTAGCTTTGTGTTATGCGCATCGCGCATATATTTATATAATCTTTTCTGTTCTCGCCCGCCCGCACGTAATAATAGGTGTATTGGGAGTCGCGTTGGACACGTCTTGGACACAAGTTTGCATTTTTTAACTTTTAAAACTCCGTCAAGTGATGGCAAGCATTCCTTTGATTGGAAGCAAAAAAGTCATAGGTTTATGCCTCCTAACCCATAGGTTTGGTATTGCTTAACCTATGGGTTACGACCTGCTAACCTATTACTAATAACACATCCTACCTATTACTAATTGCTCCGCCTACCTATTAGTAATCGCTCAGCCAACACATTACTAATCTCTCGTGCTACACATTAGTATGTTGCAAGGCATCAACATAGTAATGTCTCGAGCACCATTATACTATGTTGTTGAAAAAAACGCTGCATTATTGCATTTACTCAGAATCTTTTTATATCTTTGCAGATGAAGTAGAATATATTTTATCAATAGATAATGATTTAATTCTAATACCATGGGAAAGTTGTTTATGAAGTCATTGTTCTACTTATGTGTTTCCTGTATGGCAATCCTGATGCCATTCGGCTTGACGTCATGTGCCGCTGATGATGAGTTAGCTGAGCACAAGGAGTATGATGGTGGAGGCATCAAGTCGTTTACTTCCTTTACCGCTACTCTTGACGAGGTGGCGGGAACACGTGCCTACTTGGATGCTGAGGCAACCAATGGCATCAGGCGAGTACATTGGAATTTAAGTGATGTAATTTATGTATATAGCGACACTGATCCAGAACTGAAGAAGTATGAGATGACAAGTCTTAGCGAAGACGATCAGGCTGTTTTCACTGGCGAGGAGGTTACAGGCAACAAGTTCTATGCGGTGTATGCACGGAATAGAGAAATCACGATTGATGATGATAATTACAATATTTTGCATTTCAGTAGGGCTGGCATGACGTCAACCTATGGTTTTCATGGCCCATTAGTTGCGATCACTACTGGTAATACTCTATCTTTTAAGCAGGTTATAGGCATCATTCATGTTACTGTCGGCAATATTAATACTATAGACAGAGTTAGTTTTAGGGGTAACAATAATGAAAGAATCGGCGGTAAAGGCTATGTGGATATGTCAGAAAGCCATCCCATACTCCGTCTGGATGAAGATGCAAGTACTATTAGTTACAGTCAGATATTTAACGATAGCTTTGATGATAAATATACCGATATTTACATTTGTATCCCGACTACAGTCTTTGAGGATGGTTTCAGTGTGTGTATTACAGGCAAAGATTCTAATGACAAAGAGTTTACCATTGATAAGACTTTTAATTCCCGATTAGAGGTCAAGGTTGGCACCATCTCACGTTTCTCATTGGTAGATGTAAGTGCTGAGTTAGAGGCACAGGGTAGCGATGAAATCATTGTCTTTGCCGACCCGGAAGTCAAGCAGATATGTGTAGAGAATTGGGATACTAATGGGGATGGTGAGTTGAGTTATAAAGAGGCTGCGGCAGTGACGGAGATTGGCCAGATATTTTTGAGGAATGCCGATATTAAGTCTTTCGATGAATTTCAGTACTTCACAGGCGTGACATCAATTGGCTATGGTGCTTTTAGGGGTTGCAGCAGCCTGACCAGCATGATAATACCTGAAGGTGTGACATCAATTGGTAATTCTGCTTTTTTGGATTGCAGTAGTTTGAACAGCATTGTGATACCTGAGGGTGTGGCATCAATTGGCAGCGAGGTTTTTTCAGATTGCAGCAGCCTGACCAGCATTGTGATACCTGAGAGTGTGACTTCAATTGATAATAGCGCTTTTTTGTATTGCAGCAGCCTGACCAGCATTGTTGTTGATAAGAATAACAACTATTATGATTCACGAAATGACTGCAATGCAATTATAGAGACAAAAAGTAATACATTGGTCATTGGATTTGCTTCAACTGTTATTCCTTCCAGTGTGACATCAATTGGGGATGAGGCTTTTCAGCTTTGCAGCAGCCTGACAAGTATTGAAATACCTGAGGGTGTGACATCCATTGGCAGTTATGCTTTTGATAATTGCAACAACCTGACAAGCATTGTGATACATAAGAGAGTAACATCCATTGGCAATTCAGCTTTTAGGAATTGTTGCAGTTTGACCAGCATTGTGATACCTGAAGGTGTGGCATTCATTGATGATAAAGTTTTTTGGGGTTGCAACAACCTGACCAACATTGTGATACCTGAAAGTGTGACATCAATAGGATATGCTGCTTTTTCAGGTTGCAGCGGACTGACCAGCATTGTGATACCTGAGGGTGTGACATCAATTGGCAGTTATGCTTTTGATGATTGCTACAACCTGACCAGCATTGTGATACCTGAGGGTGTGACATCAATAGAGATGGGTGTTTTCATGGGGTGCAGCAGCTTGGCCAGTATTGTGATACCTGAGGGTGTGACGTCAATTGGTAGTGGCGCTTTTTCACGTTGCAGCAGCTTGGCCAGTATTGTGATACCTGAGGGTGTGACATCAATTGACAATTCTGTTTTTTCTGGTTGCAGCAGTCTGATAAGCATTGTGATACCTGGGGGTGTGATATCAATTGGTAGTGGCGCTTTTTATGGTTTCAGCAGCCTGACCAGAATTACTTGCTTGGCTGTCAATCCTCCAACTTATGATAATGTTTTCTTAGAGAATTTTGGAAATTCTTATTCCGGCACTATCTATGTCCCAGCCGCCTCAGTAGAAGCCTACAAGGCAGCTGATGGATGGAAAGACTATGCATCTCAAATCCAGGCAATACAAGAATAAACCCTAATAAAACACAAAAGGGAGGGGAACCCCTCCCTTTTCATTGATAGTTCCTATTGTCGGTCGTTATTGATCAATCAGTTAAATTTTATGTTGTTTTAAGTAAAGATATTAGAAGTTTCTTAAAGATGTTTAGTACAAAGGTATTAATGTCATTCATTATGGTTTTTACTTCCTTTTCTGTAAACACATGAAACTCTCCAGTCTTTTCACGAGCATTTCTATGGACAATTCTATGTCTCATCATGAAATAGTTTTTCATTTTACTTACATCACATAATTTGTGCATATTACCAATTCCATAAACATGGTAGAAATAGCATTTTATTTTACCCCAGTCTGCAAATGAAGTTTTCATAATATCTTTTATGATTTGCTGCTCAAAATGGCCTTTGTCAAGTTCTAATAAACGACAGCTTGCTTTTTGGGGAAGTTCATTGATGTACCATTTACAAAACTTGTCAAAGCAATCTTCACTTGATGTTATTTTTGAAATGAGAGTTTCGCAAATAAAAGCATCTAATATCGTTATCATATGAAGATAAATTAATTTGAACAAAGAGTTTTGAACCGTCTTATTATTCATCAATTTGACTTCCTCTAAATTATTTTTTATTTCTCTATATTGTTGTTTATAAGTTTGGAATGCTTTAATGAAATGAGAATTAAGATAATATGAACCTAGTGAAAGAGAAGTAACTCCTTTGGTTGCATGATAAGTGTTGAAAATAGAAACAGGGTGGTTCTCATCAATGACAAACAATCCTCTATCTAAGTCATTTAACTCCCATACTTCAGCTCCTTCAGGGATAGAACATAAAGCTTCCGTTCCCGTTTGAAATTTAAAATCTGGATGAGTAATTAATAAAGTGCCATCTATATAGATATCTTTAGCCATCTGTTTCCTTCTCCCAACTTTTCCAATCAACTGTTTTTATTAATTGACTGACATAATCAAGTAAAGGTTGTAAATCTTCATGAATGACTTTCCAAACTTCTCTCACGCTTATTTGATAATAGTCATGTACGAGCACATGGCGCATTTTGATGATGTAAAGCCAAGGGACTTGATTATATTCTTGGCGAAAATCGTCTGTTAATCTACTTGCTGCTTCACCAATGATTTCTATGTTCTTTACAATCGCAAAGAACATCATTTTATCTGTGGATAACTCTTCAATGGTTTTATCCTGGGCAAACTCAAATATGTAGTTGATGGCAGTTTGAATATGCTCCAATCTGCTGTGGTCTCTAATTTTCTCTTTCATAAATCAGCTTTTTGTCTTGGTTAGCACTATTTACGGCAAAAGGGAGCAATGTACCATCTTCAACGATGTCAACTGGACGATTGAGAAGATGCTCTAAATCAACAATCATACCTGCATGTTTCAAGAGGCTGACCCCATCTTTGTCATATACCACGAGGATATCCACATCACTTTGTGGAGTTTCCTCGCCTCTGGCAAAGGAACCAAAGACCCATGCTTTCACGACTGGTTGAGTCTTGAAATAGTCGGCTATGGCTTTAGTAATAGATGCATTCATTGTTTAAATCGTTGATTCTTTGTGCAAATATAGACATTAAAATGTAAAGTGCAAAATGCAGTGGGCAACTTTATGAAAAATTTGCAGTAGCATCTTCTATTATTCTCTTCGCAATACTGTCCTATAGGGCAATTGTCGGTATCCTTGCATTGTTAATTATCATTAATTGATGATGCCCAAGCTTGCATTGCAGAAGAAATATTACCTGTTTTGCATTTCATAAAATACGAAACGTAAAACATGAAATTATGCCAACGATTAAAATATCAGCACCCACAGAATCTGTGGGTGCTGATGTCATAAAGGATAATTTCAGTATTCTCAATAAGCCAGCAAATAGATACCAGCAGCGATAGCACAACCAATGATAGGACCAACCACAGGTACCCACGCATAGTCCCAGTCGCTGTCACGCTTGTTCTTGATAGGCAAAATAAAGTGAGCGAAGCGAGGGGCAAGGTCGCGGGCAGGATTGATGGCATAACCAGTGGTACCTCCTAATGACATGCCGATAGCAACAATCAGGAAAGCCACAGGGAAAGCGCCGAGGCTACCCATTCCCATTTCAGGTGTATTGCCTGGAACACTCATAGCGAGGATGCAGAAAATCAGTACGAAAGTGCCAATGGTTTCGCTTAACAAGTTGCGAGGCTTGTTGCGGATGGCAGGGATGGTGCAGAAAGTACCCAACTTGGTATCACCATCTGGAGTAGCATCGTAATGGTCTTTGAAAAACAGATACACCAAAACGGCACCCACGAAACCGCCCAACATCTGTGCCACGATATAAGGTAATACCAAATTCCAACTGAAAGTGCCTGCCAAAGCCAAGCCAATGGAAACAGCAGGGTTGAGGTGAGCGCCTGTGTAAGGTCCAGCTACGAACACGCCACACATTACAGCGAGACCCCAGGCGAAGGTAACCACCACCCAGCCGGCTCCTTTAGACTTGGTTTTTTCCAAACTAACGTTAGCGCAAACGCCATCACCCATCAGAATCAGTATCATGGTTCCTAAGAACTCAAAAATCATTTTTTCTATCATAGTATTAGTTTTTAGTTAATGTACGTTGTATAGCTTCACGCCAACCCTTCACAGCCGTTTCTACATACTGACGGTTGTCGGTTGGCATGAACATGGAATCAATCTGCCACTGGTCGCGAATTTCCTCAACACTCTTCCAATAGCCCACTGCCAAACCAGCTAAATAGGTAGCACCTAAGGCCGTAGTTTCTGGGTTACGAGGACGAATCACCTTGGTGTTCAGTATGTCTGCCTGGAATTGCATCATCAGGTTATTGCGTGAAGCACCGCCATCCACCTTCAGCTCAGCCAATGGAAGTTCTGCATCTTTTTGCATAGCCTGCACGATGTCGAGTGTCTGGAAAGCAATACCCTCCAATGCAGCACGAGCTATGTGGGCAGCAGTGGTGCCTCGGCTGATGCCTGTGATACTGCCACGAGCATACTGGTCCCAATAGGGGGCACCCATACCTGTCAGTGCAGGCACGAAATACACACCTCCTGTGTCAGGTACAGTAGCCGCCAAAGCTTCAATTTCGCCAGACGACTTGATGATGCCCAATCCATCACGCAACCACTGAACCACTGAGCCACCCACGAAGATACTACCTTCTAAGGCGTAAGTTACCTTGTCTCCTCGCTTGAGGGCAATGGTTGTCAGCAGGTTGTTTTTCGACATGATAGGTTTCTCGCCACTGTTCATTAAAAGGAAGCAGCCTGTGCCGTAAGTGTTCTTTACGCTACCAGGCTCTGTACAGAGCTGTCCGAAAAGTGCCGCTTGCTGATCACCGGCAATACCGCCAATAGCAACTGGCTGGTCAAAGATGGCGGATTGGGTATAGCCATATACCTCGCTACACGACTTCACCTTAGGCATCATTGACAAAGGAATGTCGAAGAGTCTCAACAAATCCTCATCCCATTGCAGGGTGTGGATGTTGAACAACATCGTACGGGAGGCATTGGTGGCATCTGTGATGTGCAATGCGCCTTTTGTCAGTCGCCACACTAACCAAGAGTCAACGGTTCCAAAACGCAGTTTGCCCTGTTGAGCACGTGCTCTGGCTCCACTCACATTGTCGAGTATCCACTTGATTTTAGTTGCACTGAAATAGGCGTCAATAATCAGACCTGTCTTTTCATGAATCATGTCTGTCACACCTTGTGCTTTCAGTTCGTCGCAATACTCTGCAGTTCTGCGGTCCTGCCATACAATGGCATTGTAGATAGGCTCTTCCGTTTCTACATCCCACACGATGGTAGTTTCACGCTGGTTAGTGATGCCAATGGCGGCAATGTCACCCCCATTGATGCCCATCTTAGCCATTGCCTCACTGATGACAGAAGCCTCTGATGACCAGATTTCATGGGGATTATGCTCGACCCATCCCGATTTAGGGAAATACTGTGTGAACTCTTTCTGGGCCACTGCGCAGCTTTCACCATGCTTGTTGAAGATGATGGCACGCGAACTGCTAGTTCCCTGATCTACGGCTAAAATATACTTTTCCATAGTATGTAGTTTAATGAACAATGAACAATGATTAATTGTCAATGGTCAATGGTCAATGGTCAATTAATCTTATCGTCTCAAATCAATAACATCCTTAATCAGTTCATCAACGTGCGCTTCTTCTGTAGCCCACGAGGTAACAAAGCGGATGGCAGAATGTTCTTCATCAATGGGTTGCCACTCCTCAAAGATATACTTCTTTGCTAAAGAAGCCATCTCTTTTTTCGTTACAATGGGGAACACCTGGTTGGTCGGTGAATCTGCTAAGAACTCAAAGCCAGCCTCCTTCAATGCCGTTGACAGTTTCTTGGCCAATACATTGGCATGCTTGGCAATTTTAAAATAGAGGTCGTCTTTAAAGAGTTCTCCAAACTGGGCACCCAAAAGCCAACCTTTAGCTAACAAGGCACCACGTTCCTTGCGAACGTAATCAAAATCGGGATACAAATCAGGGTCACTGAAAACGATTGCCTCACCAAACAAAGCACCATTCTTTGTGCCACCAATATAGAACACATCAGTCAGTTCCGTCAGGTCGTGCAGCGTCAAGTCGTTCTCCTCTGACGTCAAAGCACTGCCCAGACGTGCTCCATCAAGATAGAGCAACAGTTTATGTGCCTTGCAGAATTCGCTGATAGCCTGCAGTTCAGCTTTCTTGTAGATGGTGCCAACTTCTGTCGCATCTGATACATAGACCATCGCAGGCTTTACCATGTGTGGACGCATGAAATAATCGTCCAATCCTTTCTGGATAGCAGCTGGAGTAAGTTTCCCTTGAACACCAGGCACAGTAATAACACGATGCCCCGTAGCCTCTATGGCCCCCGTTTCGTGGGCGAAGATATGTCCGCCCTCCACACAAATCACTGCTTCCGGTGTGCGTAACAAGGCAGATATCACCGCCATATTGGCTTGTGTGCCACCAATGACAAAATAGATGCTTGCCTTTGGATTACCTATACGTTGACGGATGAGTTCGATTGCCTCATTGGTTACTTCATCCTCGCCATAGCCAGGATGTTGCACATAATTAAGCTCCTGAAGCCGCTTCAGAACATTGGGATGTGCACCCTCTGAATAGTCGCATGTAAAGCTATACATTATTTATAATATGGTTTGATTTATTGTTTACCTTGCGAAGGTAAGGCTTTTTTCTTAATTATAAAAGAAAAGGGGAAGCTTTTTGTTTTAAATAATAGAGTTAAAGCTTGTTCTTGTATTCTTTTGGCGAGCACCCCATCTGTTTGCTAAAGAAACGGGTGAAATGTTGTGGGTATTGAAATCCCAGTTCGTAGGCAATTTCTTTTATGCTGGCATTGTGTTCTTGTAGCTTATTTACAGCTACATCCAGTATATAAGAAGTAATGAGATCCTGTGCACTCTTGCCAGTATCTTTCTTAATCAGTTCGCTGAAATATTTGGTTGAGTAGCCAGACAGATTGGCGAAGTATTCAACGGTTGGCAGTCCTAATTCCTCGTATTGTTGTTGGATATAATAATCGCGCAACTGGTGCTGGAATCTGTTGGTCACCTCCTTGTTAATTGGATTGCGTGACTCAAATTGTTGGTCGTAAAGACGCAAGAGGTATTCTAACAACAGTTCGATGTTCAGGCATAGCAGTCTTTTGTTGTGTGGAGTCACTTCTTTCATGATTTCTTTCTTGATGCGGTTCATCGACTCCATAAAAAACTGCTTTCCTTCTTCAGAAACAAAGACGGCCTCGTTGCTGTTATATGAGAAGAAAGGAAATCTGTCGAGTATGTGCATACCTAATTCTGTTCCATGTATTAAGTTGGGGTGAAACAGCAGGCAAATAGATGAAGGCTTTTCTTCCTCTTTCAAGTCGATGGTTATCTCTTGTCCAGGGGCTATGCAAAAAATAGAGCCGTCTGTATAGTCATAACGGGTATGTCCATAGGCGATGTCACCACAATACTTATTCTTCAGCTTGATGATATAGAAACCAAAACTAAGTGTTTCGTTTTTGCAGTAAACAGTATCGTTGAAGTCCACTACATTGATTAGCGGATTTACCCCTTCGAAACCGAACTTCTCATTATACTCAGCAATAGTGCTTAAATAGGTTGTGTCCATAATGCAAAAAATGTAAACATTTTGCTGCTGCGTAAACTAATAAAAGTTAAAAAAATAAAGATACAATACCCATAGGTAATTGGGGTATTTTTATCCGTTACAAAGGTAATGTTTTTTTTAAAATTCTGTATTATCTTTGCACCAAATTAATAAATAAATGTGCATTATTATGAGTAGAAATGTAATTTCAAGAAGAGAAGCCCTCAAAAGAGTAGGTGGCTTCTTTGCGCTGACAGCTATGGCATCATACTCTGGCCTTGCTGCAACTTCATGCCAGTCATCCACTGAGACAAAAACTACTGTTGTTACAGGCAAGCGACTTATCTTTTTCTTCTCAGCTACTGGCAACAGTCTCTATGTAGGCAAGACCATTGCTGGTGAGGAAGGACAAATGTTGAGCATCCCACAGGAAATCCATAAGGAGAATCCTGTTTATGAAGCAGAGGAGATTGGTTTCGTTTTCCCGCTCTATTGCTTTATCCCTCCTACGATTGTTCAGAACTTCATTCGTAAGTCAACCTTCAAGGCCAACTATATCTTTGCCGTATGTACATACGGAGCTAACTATACTTTATTCCCTGAGTATTTCGACAAATTGGCCAGCGAGTGTGGATTTTCTGTAAATTATATTTCTGCCGTCAAGATGGTGGATACTTATCTGCCTTATTATAATATGGAGGTAGAGAAGGCAACAGATAAGAATACTGAAGAGACTCTGGCTACTGTTGTGGCAGAAATAAACCGTCATGAGAACTATCGCCTGCCAGTCACAGAACGCGACCGTTTCTTCTACGAAGGTTACTACCGTCACTCAGGCCGTGACCGTGTGAACCCTACATTCACTCGTTCAGAAAAGGTTGTCTATTCTACTGATGCTTGCGTGGGCTGTGGTATCTGTACAAATGTATGCCCTCACGGCTCATGGAAAGTGGTGAATGGAAAGAGTGTTGCTGAAGGCGATTGCGAGAACTGCTTGTCTTGTGTCCAGAATTGTCCATCTAAAGCTATCTCGATTATCCGTGTAGATCCAGAACCAGATGAGCCAAATCGTAATGCCCGCTATCGCAATCCGAATGTTACTCTGATAGAAATCATCAGGGCTAATCATCAGGTATGATAATGAATAATGAATAATAGACAATGAATCATGATTATTAAAAAAACTTTAACACTGTTACTGGCTTCTGCTAGCTTGAGCCTCTGCGCTCAACCTTGGATGCGTCCACAAGGGCCATTGAATGAATTTTCTCCAATGGAAGGTACTTCTGCTCTTACTTACAACCTTCCTATGGAGCGAGATATATATAGTCGTGCGGGCTATGGCCCTGCTTTCTACATCTTCCCTAACCAGAAGCTCAATGAGCAGACCGCTTTAGCATTAGCTAATGAACTGAATATAATTGAGATTGCTAAAACATACGGGGGGCGTATCAATGTGGTAAACCCTGTTGGTGACAAGTGGCAGGCTTCCGACTTACAGGCTGTGCAAGAGGTGCTGAATAGGGGCGGTGGAGCTACCAACCTCAAAATTGTGGGTATTGGTAGTGGTGCTACTTTTGTAAACCAATACTTGGCAGCAACCGACTTGACTGGTGCTATTGCAGGCATCGTTTCAATCAATGGTGCTCCAGGTAAGATATGCAAACTTCCTGTACCTGCTTACATCGGTGGCAAGAATGCAGTTAAAGTGGCCAAGCCATATCAAACTGCCAGTGATGCAGCTCCTGCCGATCCATTGCAGCAAGTTGTGGTAAATCCTGATGCTAACGCTTCTGTGACAGCTTTGTTTGCTGATGCATGGGATAAGGTACTGAGTGCTAACTATCGTTACAACAACTTATATCGTACCTTCTACATGAGTCGTGGTATCGACAATCCTGAGGGTGTCAAGACTTTCGAATTGGTGTCTATGCCTATGTTTGACAAGCTAGGCATCCAACGTAATGTAGTAGAGTACCCAGTGGTAGATACCAATGCTGCTGGCAATGTTGAGAACCCTAATAAATACCTTTGGTATGAATACCTGCCCAAGCAAGCTCGTGAGGCAGCTCCTGGTACGGTGCCACTGGTGGTGATTCTGCATGGTCACGGCAATGATCCTCGTACTCAAAGCGAAACTTCTGGTTTTGTGGAATTGGCAGCTGAAGAAGGATTCATGGTGGTTGAGATGGAATGGCAGGGTAGTAATGGCTATATAGCTATGGGCTTGGATGGCATCGAGGCAGTAATAAGTGTATTGCGAGATAAATATCCACAGATTGATGGCTCTCGCATTTATTGTGAAGGTTTATCGGCTGGTGCTATGACCAGCAATATGCTGGGTGTACGCAAGTCGCACTTGTTTGCAGCTGTAGCTGGTCACTCTGGTGGTATTTTCTCAGGCAACGGCTTAGGCTATTATGGTTATGGCAGCGAACCTTTGATGAACGAGGCCATTCAGAAGAGAGGCTCTGTAGAGGTGGGCTTCTGCAATGTAGTTGGCACACACGATGATGTGATTCGTTTCTTCACACCAGACAACTGGAGAGGTAATCCTTATCTGAATGTTTGGCAGATTTACCAGACTATCAATGGTATGGAGGTAACAGAAGACTTGGATTTTAATATTGATAAGACTTTCGGTTTTCAGTTGCAGGATCGTCAGCAAATACATACGGGGAAGAGTGAAGACATCACAATGGAGTTCGGTCAGTTGTACAAGAATGGCAAGCCGATGATTCGTCTCATTGTCATCAATAACTATGGTCACTGGAACTTCAAGCCGGCTGCTCGTCTCATGTGGGACTTCTTCCGCCATTTCTCACGTGACACTCAGACCAAGAAGCTTAATTATACTGAATAAAACTATTGTAGAAGAGGGCTTTTATCATATAGCCCTCTTCTATTTTCTATCATTCTTTCTCTAAAACACAAAACAATGAAGAAGCTATTTACTTTGCTGTGTAGCATCATGGTATCATGCCTCACAGTCTGTGCACAGATGGGTACACCAGTCGTCATTCCTTTATGGCCCAATGGTGCACCCAACGACAACCATCTTACTGGCGATGAAGGGCATCCAGACCCTAGAAGTGTCAACAATGTTTCTAAGCCTGAGTTGTGGGTTTACCCTGCATTTAGACCTAATGGTACTGTCATCATCGCTTGTCCTGGTGGCGGATATGTCTATTTGGAGATGGAAAAAGAAGGCACTGGGTTGGCACCATGGTTTAACTACATAGGCGTAACGCTGGCTGTGCTGAAATATCGTATGCCCAACGGACATTTTGAGACCACATTGAGCGATGTGCAGGAAGCAATCAAGATTATGCGTCAGCATACTGATGATTGGAAGGTGAATCCAAACAAGGTGGGTGTCATGGGGTGTTCTGCTGGTGGTAACCTGGCTTGTGAAGCTGCTGTACAGTTTACGGGCCCAGAAAATAGACCTGATTTCCAGATTCTGCTCTATCCCTCCACTATTCCCAATAATTATATGAACAATGAGATGCATGGACCTAATGCCACGCAGGAGATGATAGATAAATATAACATACTCAAAAATGTCAAACCTAACACTCCTCGTGCTTTTATAGCTTGTAGTGCCGATGATCCTATTGTGTCATTTGAAGAGAGTATTCAATATTTTCGCGTATTACAACAGAACCGCATCCCATCAGTGTTGCATATTTATCCCACTGGTGGTCATGGATGGTGCGAAGGTCCTTGGTTCCATTACAGTCGTGAGTGGAAAGCTGAACTAGAACGATGGTTGGTTGAATAAATATTATTTCCCCGCAATTGCGGGGAAATAATTTATAGTGTTCCTTGCTTCAGTTTCTCTACATAAGCATCAATTTTTTGCATCTGTGCAGGGATATTGATGCGTTGCGGACACTCTGGTGAGCACTGGTTACAACTGGTGCAATGACTTGCCTGACGGAGCTTGGGCACTGCACGGTCATATCCCACCAAGAATGCCTGACGGGCTTTCTTGTAGTTGGGGTCTTGCATGCTCTCAGGAATGTTGCCCTCGTTCACGCACTTGTTGTAATGAACGAGAATGCCTGGGATATCCAATCCGTAAGGACAAGGCATGCAGTACTGACAACTGTTGCACGGGATGGTGGGGTAGGTGACCATCAGGCTGGCGGTGTCTTCCAGATAGGCCAGGTCGGCCTCTGACAACGGTACCACTGGTGCCAAACTGCGTATGTTGTCCTGCAGGTGCTCCATATAGGTCATACCGCTCAGCACACTCAGCACCATAGGATAGGTGCCACAGAAACGGAAGGCCCATGATGCCACGCTGTTCTCAGGCTCTTGCTGCTTCAGACGGGCCACGATATGGTTGGGTACATTTGACAATCGGCCTCCCAGCAATGGCTCCATGATGGTGCAAGGTATGTTGCGCTTGGCCAGCTCGCCATACAGATACTCGGCATTGACATTGCGTGGATTGGTCTCCTTGGCATGGGTCCAGTCGAGGTAGTTCATCTGAATCTGTACAAAATCCCACTTATATTTGCCTTCGTCATGCAACTGCAGCATGTAGTCGAACACTGCTACATCACCGTGGAAAGACCAGCCCAGGTTGCGAATCTTGCCTGCCTCACGCTCCTTGACTAGGAAATCGATGAAACCGTTGTCGAAATAGCGCTCGAAGAGCAAAGGCAAACCGTTGCCTCCACCGATAGAGTGGAGCAGGTAGTAGTCGATATAGTCGGTCTGCAACTCCTTGAACGAGTTTTCATACATCGCCTTTGAACGGTTGTACAACTCCTGAGGAGACAAACCCTGACCAGCATAGCGCTGGTTGGAATTCTTGGTAGCAATGAAATAGCTGTTGCGGGGGTGGCGCTTCAGGGCAATGCCTGTGGCACGCTCTGACTGTCCCTGCACATATACAGGAGCTGTGTCGAAATAGTTTACGCCATGATCCAAGGCATAGTCAATCAGCTCGTTCACACGTTCCTGGTCGATGATATTGCCATTCTCATCTGGCTTCGGAAGGGTAGGCCAGCGCATGCAGCCGTAACCCAAGAGTGATACTTTATCGCCTGTCGATGGGTTGGTGCGGTAGGTCATTGTTCCCTTGGGAACTTCTGTCGTATGATGTCCGGCTGGGTCGTACTCTGCATTCTTCTTGGGGGCACAACTTGCCACAGCGGCTCCTGCTGCAACCGTTGCTCCTGCTCCCATGACCTTCAGGAAACCACGACG
>JAFXVZ010000004.1 GCA_017534535.1 Bacteroidaceae bacterium
ATATAATATATTAATAATATAAATATAAGGTTGGTTTTAGGTTGTGTGATGCTCGAAATTGCATTTGATGCTCTGATGCTCTGATGCTCGGGCAATGACAGTTATTTGAAAAGTCAAACAGCAGAATTCCCTCCTCTACCAATTTCTTGAAGCAAATGTCCCAATTAGTTGAAGGGATTGCTAGCATTGGTTCTCCATTTCTCTCTCATCATGCAATACAACGCGTGAAAAAAGCTCCTCACCTATAGGAGAGGAGCAAAATGTTCAAATTCTATATGTTTATTTGATATATTTGAGTTCAGGTGAAAATGTGTAGTAACAATGTTTACTGCATCTCCCTGAGCCAAATATCGATACCAGAGTTGTCGGCATCAAGGCGCTGCTTGATAGGCGCCACATCAGTCTGACCGAAGTGATAAGGAATCAGCACCTTAGGCTTGATCATCCAAGCGGCACGTATTGCCTGGTCAACCGTCATGGTGAAAGGCTGGTTTACCGGAATGAAAGCCACATCAATGTTCTCATCTTTCAGTTCGGACATCTCAGGGATATCCTCCGTATCGCCAGCAATGTATATCTTCAGTCCATCGATGTTCAACACATAGCCGTTGCCCACACCTTTCGGATGGAACTGCAGATGGTCAGGTGTGGTGTTATAGGCAGGTACCGTCTTCATAGATATGTCTTTGGTAATCTGACGGGAATCGCCATTTCGAAGCACTATACCATTGTGCATTTGGTTGTAGCAGCGCTGGTTCATAAAGAGCAGGCTGTTAGGCTTCATCAGAGACTCGATAGTCTCAGGGTTGAAGTGGTCACCATGCTCGTGTGTTACCAGGATAAGGTCGCCCTTGGGAAACTTGGAATAGTCGGTTCCGTAGTTGGGTACCGCATCGACATGAATCTCGTAGCCCTTGAAATCAATCGCCAGGGTAGCGTGCTTGATAAGGGTGATATTCACGTCGTTACCATTAGGAGTCTTGAATGTCTCCACCTTGTAATTTTGAGCAGAGATTGCTGCAGTAGCAGCAAAAGCTAATGCCATTGTAAAAAGTTTTTTCATCGTTCTTTAATATTTAAATATTCCATTCTTCAATCGTCATAATCACCCAAGTGACTTCTCAATCGTGCGCTATACAATCTCACTTTGTGGTCAGCCACCCATTAGTATCCTTCAACTTCCCCTGACTAACGAGCAACTGTACAGCTCTGTCAGTAGCAGCATCCACGTTGACACCCTTTCGACTGAATCCCAGGAGATTGGAAATCACCTTCTTGAGATCCTCACGTGGAATGGATATCTGCTGTTCCACAGCATAGAGAGCAGCGTTCATCAGTTCGATGAGCGGCACATCGGCTATGTCGCGCTTGGAATCCACACGATAATAGGTGTAACCCGATGCCACCACCTGGTCAATCCAATACACCATGTTTTTGCCATCGCTTGTGGGGTCGAGGTAGTAATTCACCAACTGGGAATCCACCAGGCTCTGCAGGCGTGGTGTCACACGCGGCATATTCCACAATGTGGCGATGCGTTTGTAGAGGTAATTGTTGGTAACGGGCTGCTCCACTGTGATGATTTGCCGCAGCTGTTCACTCACCTTGTCGGCATGCTTGATGACTCGCTCGATATCTGGCTGCGCAGTAGATGCACGGAGCGATGCTGTCTTATACACCTTCTCACGCTCATTAATCGCCACAGCCACAGGCTCATCAACGATGCTAAAAAGCTTAAGCTGTTGGTTGGCGGCTGGCTTGTCGTCTTGTTTCTTGGAGCCTTTCTCAGGGTGCAGCAAGTCGTAAAGCTTCTCAAGGATGCGGCGCAGCACCTTGTCGCGGTCCTGGAACCAATCTACCGACCACACACGCATATAGTTCCAGTTGAGCATCTTCAGCACGTTTGGCTGACAAATCTCTCGGTCACGGGTGGTCTTGGTGTTGTAATAGCTCTTGCCGTCAGTGAGGATACCCAAGAGATATTTATCGTGGTCACGTGGGTCAACCACTGCTAAGTCGATGCGGAAACCAGACTTACCCACCATCTTATCGACCTGATAGCCATGCTGCTGTAGTAGCTCGGCAAGGTCGTTGATCATCTCGCTGGCTTGCATAGCACTGCCATTAACGGTTGGTAACGCCTGCATGCCAATGGCGGCGAACTCGAGGAATTTCTTCAAACCCACCACACCCTTGGCGTTTGAGCGTCGTAAGTCTATCTGTTCTGCCTTCAGTGTAGAGAACACCATCATTTCATAACGTGCGCGAGAAACAGCCACATTGAGGCGTCGTTCCCCACCCTCGTTGTTCAGTGGTCCGAAGTTCATCGACACATGTCCATTCTTATCGGGTCCATAGCCCACGGAGAAGAGAATCACATCGCGCTCATCGCCCTGCACATTCTCCAAGTTCTTGATGAAGATGGGCTCTTCACTTTGATTGGACTTCAGTTCAAGGTCCGGATGCTTCGCCATAGCATCGTCAAGGTAGTCTTCAATGAGGCTCTGCTGCACCTTGCTGAACGATACGATACCGATACTATATTTGCTAAGTTCCTTGTCTGACAATCGGCGGATGACCTCATCCACAATTGCTTTAGCTTCAGCGGGATTGCAACGTGTGCGACCCTTATCATAGGTCCCCTCAATCTGCACCAATGAAACTTTTGACACCCTATCGTCAACCGACGGGAAGGTAAAGAGTTTGCCATCATAATATTGCGTATTGCTGAAGGCAATAAGGCTCTCATGCTTGCTGCGGTAGTGCCATGTGAGGTAGCGCGAAGGGATGGAAAGTGTGATGCAGTCATCAAGAATGCTGTCCATATCATCGATCTCGGCTTCCTCCTCATCAACTGCTGATGTGGCGAAGAAGCTGGTTGGCGGCATCTGCATAGGGTCACCCACCACCACGAGGGATTTACCACGTGCAATGGCTCCAACGGCTTCGCTGGTAGGCATCTGTGAGGCTTCGTCAAATACCACGATATCGAACTTATCTCTATCAAGATCAATGTATTGAGCCACAGAGATAGGGCTCATCAGCATACACGGACAGAGTCTCGGCAGCAGAGTTGGAATCTGGTCTATAATCTTACGGATGGTGGTGCCTCGTCCACCGTTAGCTATATTACGCTTCAATATACCCATTTCTGAATTGGCAGCGGCTTCCATGATTTGTGAAGGCACATTGGCGGCCAGACGGCAATAAAGTTCCTTCTTAGTGAGTTCCTGGAAGGCGCTAGTCTCCTGGCGGTATTTTTCAATGAGATCACTGAATATCATACCGTTGAACATTCGCAGACGGTCGTCTTCATCCACCATCTTAAGGATGAGCTGATGGTAAATGCCCTTGAGTAACGCCTGTGCAGCCTCTGTGCCGTTCTTGTGTTCCTGTTCGATGTAGTCGCATACGCACTGCAGTTTCTCTCGCTCCAACTCACGCTTGCGTGTTACCCATTGGCACCAGTCTTTAATATAGTCGTAGTTGAGGAGCCATCGCTCCAGGGTGTCAGGTATAGTGTGCGAGATCTCTTCGGTGGGCAGCGTCATACGCGCGAAGGTGGACATATACGACTTCTGTTGTTCGTGTAACAGACTGAGGTTCTGCAGTTCTTGAATCTCTGTCTGGTATTGCTGCTTAAACATGGAGAAATCGTCAATCTTCTGCAAGAAGGTGCCCTTGACAGTGGCATAGCTCAAATCATGGCGGTTGGCAAAATTGAGTAAGAACTGAATGATAATGGGTGCTGCGTTATACGACTGCTCAATCTTTGTCCAGTCCTGTCGGGTATCGGATACCAAAGTATCAAACGATTCCTTGAGTACATCCAACTGCTCTGCCACCTTCTTGGCATTCTTCTGGTAATCATCCACATCAGTCAGCAGTTTGTTCACTCCATCGGGCTTCAGAACGGCATCATAGTCGCGCATCTTACCCATGAATGAACGCTTGGCAAAGAACTTGGGCAGGAACCATTTTTTCTGGATGGCATCCCACTCTTGCAGCAGACTGATGGCAGGGACGTCAAGTATGCCCTCGCTACACTGGCTGAGCAACTGCTGCTTAAGCAAGTCGCGCTTACGACCAGCAGCAATGATATCTGGAAAACTTTTCTTATAGTCGGGATCGGCAGCCAACTTCAAGGTTCGGTCGTTTAGGGCATGAGTATTCTGAAGGGCTGCAACAAATTTAAGTAATTCTTCAAGTTCCTTTATGCTATCGTCTGTACCAGAAGGTAATATTTTTACCGCAAACTTCTCTGCAGCTTGCTTGAATTCGGTAAAAATCTCACTATATTTCTTCAAGATGTCTCTCACCTTGTTGGTAGTTTCCAAGCGTGCATCGTGAGGCTCAATGCCCTTCAGCGGATTATCCATTGGATGACCGGTAAGCTGGAACACAGCATTCAAACTTTTCAGGCTGGCTTCCCAATGATCAAGGGTTTCCACCTTTATTTCCTTCAAGTCGGGCAGATTATCGGTAAGTTCCTCATGCTTGATGGAAAGGTAGCGTGAAATACAGTCAAAGAGCGAAAAGCCCGAGTGATGCACCTTATGCAAAGCCTCAATGTTGCCAATCATGGTTTGACGGTGCTCAAAGAGCTTGTTAGCTGTGTGCTCATACTCCTCCGGCGACTTGATGTGTGTCACCTCGAGCGCCATCTGCATCTGCGCCAGGAAGTGCTGCTTGGTCATCTTATTGGAGTGCATCTCCAAACAGAAAGGCTCCAAGCCAATCTTTTTGAGACGCTTCTGAACCACATCCAACGCTGCCATCTTCTCTGCCACGAAGAGCACCCGCTCACCTTGGTAAAGTGCGTTGGCAATCATATTGGTGATAGTCTGCGATTTACCTGTGCCTGGAGGGCCGTGCAAAATAAAACTCTTACCATCGCCGGAATCTACTACAGCTTCCATTTGAGAGGAATCAACATCCAATGGAATGGCATACCGCTGTGGTTTGATGGTTCTATCCATCACTCGTGCATCGATGTTCGAATCGTTGTCATGCCACTTCAACTTGTTTTCCATTAGTGTGGCAATCACAGGGTTTGTCTTCAACTTGGAGGCATTGGTATGTATGTCATTCCACATCACGAACTTACTGAATGAGAACAATCCCAAAAGGGTCTCCTCAATCACGTTCCAGCGCTTCATGCCACTCAAGAACTGACGAAGGGCGGCAAAAATCTGCTTTACATCCACACCGTGTTCATCGGTAGGAAGCGGATTGAGGGCTTTGAGGTTGATGTTGAATTGTTGCTTCAACAGCTCTATCAACGTGATATTCAAAATCATATCTTCATCACGGGAGCGAATCACATAACCAGTATCCCCACCTTTGCGAACCAGATCTACTGGCAACAAGAGTATGGGAGCATAGCGCGGCTGCACGCTCTTTTCACTTTCATACCATTTTAATAAGCCTAATGCAAGGAACAGTGAGTTGGCACCATTCTCCTCCATAGCGGTACGTGCGGTACGGTAGAGGAACTTGACGGCGTTCTTCAGCTCCGTGTCGCTGAGGTATGACATCAGGCGCTTATTCTTCAGCTCGTCTCTTGTCAGTGTTTCCAACTCGGATGCCTGGAGTGAGGAGTCGTACATTCCCCCCTCGGTTGGCTCTATTTGTGCCTTCGGGTAAGGCTGCATGGCAAAACTTTTACCCTCTTGTAGTTCGTCTTCCAAGTGTTCAATTCCGAACGAAACGAATGGTATGACACGCTTGCCTAATTTTGTATTTATCAGATTGTTGCGTAGAGAGAAGTCCAACAGTTTACGCTCCCAGATGGTCTGCTTCGTCACTGTACGCTTGTCTTCGTCAATCTTTAAAGCATAATGGTCTAGGCGCTCCACCTTATCGGTGGCATTTTCGTGCTTCAAGCCCTCGTTGCCTACAATCCACTGGCCGTTGTGTTCAATGCGTTGTGGCAAAGGACGAACATTGCTTAGGCGGCAGCGATGCACATCAATGAATAGCTGGAAGCGCTCCTCGTCTTTGAGGGAATTGACAGCCAACTTCACAGAATCGTCGAAAGACACTTTTTCAGAAGACGTTAGTGAGGTGGTTTCCACCAAGACAATGTCATTTACTCCATCTGCACATTTCTTCAACAGGAAAGACGCATCGTCACCAATGTTCTGAGCATAGATGTCTTCCGTAAGCCAAGCTCCTACAAAGATGTGGCCCTTCAGCAACACCAAAATGGGGAACAAGCCCACGGACTCCAAACAAGAGGCATAAAGCACTGAAGAGTCAAGGCATGTAGCGAGTTTTTCCGTCAGCACACTGTCAGCCAAACGGATACGCTGACCCATCGTTTCAAATGATGCTGGAGGAGCCACATACACTACTCCTTCCTCGCGCAGTGCCTCATAGATGGCAGCCACCTGGAGTCGAGCCCTATGTCGGTCTTGCGTCTGATATTCATCCATTGCCGAGGAGCCAGTCCACTTTTCCATATATTTCGAGGCATTGACTATTACCCTCGAGAGTATTGGATGGTTGGGTGTGACAAACGAAGCCAACAGCTCAGGACGTACTGTGCTACCCGTCCACTGATTGTAAGCCATCAAGCTGATGGGAAAGTCATGTGTGAGCAAGACATCCTCGCCAGCGGATATAGTAAGTGTAAACATGGTATCCACCATCTCCGTCATATTCAGCAATTTGTCTGGCATTGGTTCAATCTTTAGTGCTGCTAACTGTACTCGCTGACCAGCGGGTACGCAGTCGGTAAATTGCACGGAGGGTTTCAGGAAATCACCCGTGACCTCTACTTTGACGGCACGCCAATCGATTTCTTCTTTGTTCTCCACTTCGCAAAGATTGCAGGTGTTCACTTTGTTGAGCAGCATCGAATAGTTCACGCAAGGCAGGTAATCAAGCCGCAAACTGCCCCGATGATTGTTGCTGAAATCAGATATATAGTCCATAATTTGACACTTTTTCAATTAAGATGCTCAAATTTAGACATAATTCTTGTATAATCAATAAAAAATACCTTATATTTGTGCAAAATAACAAAAAAACGAAGAAAAGTATGAAAAGACACATCATTTCTTTGGCAGTTATTGCTTGTAGCATGAGCGTTTTTGCCCAACTGCCTTATCAGAATCCAGCCCTTTCTCCAGAAGAGCGCGCCGAAGACCTGTTGCTTCGCCTCAATCTGGAAGAAAAGGTGACACTGATGCAGAATACCTCGAAAGGTATCGACCGTCTGGGCATCAAGCCCTACGACTGGTGGAACGAAGCTCTGCATGGTGTAGGCCGTAACGGCTTGGCCACCGTCTTCCCACAGACCATCGGTATGGCCGCATCATGGAACAACGAGTTGCTCGAACAGGTATTCACCGTTGTGAGCGACGAAATCCGTGTAAAACACCGTCTGGCTAAGGAATCTGGCGATGTGAAACGCTATCAGGGACTTACCTTCTGGACCCCAAACATCAATATCTTTCGTGATCCACGTTGGGGACGTGGTCAGGAGACCTACGGCGAAGACCCCTACCTCACTGGTACGATGGGCTTGGCAGTAGTGCGTGGCTTGCAGGGACCAGCTGATTCTAAGTACGATAAGGCCCACGCTTGCGCCAAGCACTTTGCTGTGCACTCTGGTCCAGAATGGAACCGTCACGTGTACAATGCCGACCTCACCGATCCTCGCGACCTCTACGAGACTTACCTCCCTGCTTTCAAGGACTTGGTTACCAAAGGTGGCGTAAAAGAGGTGATGTGTGCCTACAACCGTTACGAGGGCAATCCTTGCTGCGGAAGCAACCGTTTGCTGGTACAGATCCTGCGCAACGAGTGGGACTATCAGGGTATTGTGGTGAGCGACTGCGGTGCTATCGACGACTTCTATCGCCAGGGATACCACCAGACTGCAATGGATGCTGCTGAAGCTTCTGCTACTGCTGTGCTCACAGGTACTGACCTCGAGTGCGGTACTGCCTATCGCCAACTGGTACAGGCTGTTCAGCGTGGTGAGATCAAGGAGAGCGATATCGACGTGAGCGTAAAGCGCTTGCTCAAAGCACGTTTCGAACTCGGTGAGATGGACGAGCACACCCCTTGGGACGACCTGCCTACCTCACTGCTCAACAGCAAGGAGCACCAGCAACTCGCTCTGACAATGGCTCGCCAGTCAATGGTGCTGTTGCAGAACAAGAACGACATCCTGCCTCTGAAGAAGAACCTCACCGTAGCTGTGATCGGCGCCAACGCCAACGACTCAGTGATGCAGTGGGGCAACTACAACGGCACCCCAGCAGCTACCGTAACCCTGCTCAAGGGCCTGCAGAGTCGCCTGCCTAAGTCCAAGCTCATCTACGTTCCTGCTTGCGACCTCACCTCCGACAGAGTGTTCAACAGCCTCTTCAATCAGTGCTACAACGCATCTGGCAAGGGCTTCGAGGTAGAATACTGGGACAACAAGGACTTCAATGGCAAGTCTATCGTGAAAGGCCGTGAAACCACCCCTTGGTCAAAATATACTGAAGGCAACACCGCCTTTGCAGCAGGTGTACCTCTCAACGATTTCTCTTGCGTGTACAAGAGCACCTTCCACGCTACACAAACGGCTGATGTAGAGCTCCGTATTGGTTCTCTGGGCACTACTACCCTCCTCATCAACGGCGAGCAGGTAGAGAAGAAAACAGGCAACCTCAATGCCCTCAACGCTTTCTACACCCTCAAGGCAGAAGCAGGTAAGAACTACGATATCGAAATTCGCTATCAGTACCTCACCTATGCAGGCAAGATGAGCTTCGACATTGGTCTGAACGAAAAGTTCGATGCACAGAAGGTCATCAACCAAGTGGCAAAGGCCGATGTAGTCATCTATGCAGGAGGTATTTCTCCACGTCTGGAAGGCGAGGAAATGCCTGTATCCATTGAAGGATTCAAGGGTGGCGACCGTACCGATATCGAGTTGCCAGCCATCCAGCGCAACTTCCTCAAGGCTCTCAAGGCAGCAGGCAAGAAAGTGGTTTACGTCAACTTCTCAGGTTCTGCCATTGGTATGGTACCAGAGACAGAGTCTTGCGACGCCATCATCCAGGCTTGGTACCCAGGTCAGGCAGGCGGCACAGCTATTGCTGATGTCATCTACGGCGACTACAACCCTGCAGGACGCCTCCCTGTTACGTTCTACAAGAACATCAACCAGGTGCCTGATTTCGAGGATTACAGCATGAAGGGACGCACCTATCGCTACATGACTGAGAAGCCTCTGTTCCAGTTTGGTTACGGCTTGAGCTACACCACCTTCCAGTATGGTACCCCACGCATCGAAGGCAAGAACGTAGTCGTAGCAGTGACCAACACAGGCAAGCGTGCTGGCGACGAAGTGGTACAGCTCTATGTCAAGAAGAACGACGAGAAAGACGGTCCACAGAAGACCCTGCGTGGCTTCAAGCGCGTAAACATCGCAGCTGGTCAGACCGTGAATGTCAGCATTCCACTCACTGACGAGACCTTCAACTGGTGGGACAACAAGATCCACACCGTACATCCAATGAATGGTAACTACACCCTGCTCGTGGGCGCCAGCTCAGCAGATGAGGACCTCCAGTCAGTGGCCTACACCTTCTGACCACAGGCACTCGTTTTGAGACAAACAATTAAAGGCTGCAAAAATCTTGCAGCCTTTAATTATAGCCTTTACAATGTCTGTTTATTCAATTATCAATTAATTACCGCTACCACAAAAGTATTAGCAGGCAAAGAACCAGAGACAACATTGCCAGTAATTTGCAAAGGAATCTCAAATGGTTTAATAAGATTAGGATTCGCAATGCTATTTTCAGCCTCTAAGTCGTTGCTCTGGAGTACAATAGCCTTAGCGTTACTGAAGGTCTGTCCCTTCTTCATGCCTTCAAACTTCACACTGATATACTGACTATTGGATGATGTATTAGCCACCTTTACATATACCTCACCCGTATTAGTATTAATCACAGAAGAAGCAAAAAGACCATCCTGACCATCAGCACCAGTGACAGGCTTGCCATTCATAGTCAGTGGCAACACGTTGGTACCTTTATAGGTGCTATAGAGCTGTTGCACATAATAAGAAGAAGTACGCACTACATCGAGGTTGTCGAACCAAATAAGGTCAGGACGCCACTGCCAACCTGCAACATGTGCAAACAAAGGAGCATAGGTGGCCATGTGGACAATATCAGCATTGCGCTCCAAGCCAGTCATGAAGGCTGCCTCGAGTAAGGCTGGATAGAAATGGTTGTATTTCTTGCCTGAAATATGACAAGCATACTCACCTGCAAACACCTTAGGACCCTTACGGTCGTAGTTATCGTAACGAGCTCCTTGAGAGAGGAACCAGTCTGCTGGACGATAGAAATGTTCATCTACCAGATCTGCACCTAGACGCTTCATTTCAGGCCACAGATAATCAAACTGTTCGCCTTCAGAGTTAGGGCCAGCACTGCCCACAATCTTAATGTTAGGATAAGCTTTACGTATAGCTTTCACAAATGGTTCTAAATGCTCAGGATAAACACTATCCCACTGCTCGTTACCAATGGCGATATACTTCAAATTGAAAGGAGCAGGATGGCCCATGTCAGCACGAAGCTTGCCCCAAGTTGTGTTGGTAGCACCATTGGCAAACTCAATTAGGTCAAGTGCGTCCTGCACAAAACCGTCAAGTTCTTCTACAGGTTGGTGGGCACTCATATCATTGTTCTGGAACTGGCATGCCAAACCACAACTTAGCACTGGCAATGCCTCTGCACCAAAGTCCTCACAGAGTTGGAAGAACTCAAAGAAGCCCAGTCCGTAACTTTGGTAATAATCAGGAAGATGACGATAAGTAAACGTATATTGCCATCGGTTTTCGTTCAAAGGACGGTTCTCTACTGGTCCTACCGAATTCTTCCAGTTATAACGTGTATCGAGGTCAGTACCTTCTACGATACAGCCACCAGGAAAACGGAATATGCCAGGCTTGAGATCAGCTAAAGCTTGTGCCAAATCCTTGCGCATTCCATTCTCTCGCCCCATCCAAGTATCTGTTGGGAACAATGAAATATGCTCCAAATCTACAGCATTCTTCCCTTCCAGGAAGATACGCAAGGCAGCCTTCTGGATGGTTTTGGTGGATTTTATCTCTACCTGGTATTTCTTCCAATCTTTAGAGTTGATAGTAATAGACTTTAAGGCAAAAAACTGCATCTCTTCATTGTTGTAGGGGTCACACAGCTCTACACGAATCTTCGCAGATTCGCCTTCAGGAACCCTTGCCCACACAGAGAAACGATAGGTCTCACCTTGCTTCAATCCGATGCCGAATGTACCGTTGTTTTCAAGTTCGGTAAACTTCGACTGATGACCTGTATAACCCAAGCGTACATAATGGGGATTCTTGTCGAATGGTCCGTCATCGCGCACTTGCACATTGCCTACCGCCTTCCAGCCTTCCAGAGGTTGTGGAAACTCGAACGAACGGTTAAGCACCTTCTCTGCATACAAGCCACCATCGGCTGCAAAGTTAATGTCTTCGAAAAACAAGCCGTACATCGTGTTCTGGATGGGTGCACCTACCTTCATCATCTGCACGGTCATCTCATGCGTCTGAGCCTGAACCCCCAGACTTGTAAGCATCGCCATAGCGACTGTAAAAGCACAAAGTTTTTTCATAAAACACCTATTTTATAAATTCAATGAACAAATGTAAGCATTTATAGCGATATTTTCATTATCTTCGCAGCAGAAAATTAAAAATAAATAAAGAGCAATGAAAAAAACAAATCTATTGATTATGTCAGCAGCAATGACATTAGCCGCCTGCACTGGTGGCACTCAGACTAACAGACAGGCTGATGAAGATATCATCGGACGCACCACAACCTTGAAAATCGAGAACAAGCGCATGACTCCCGAGGCTCTGTGGGCAATGGGACGCATCGGCAGCATGGCAGTATCACCTGATGGCACAAAGGTGGCCTATACGGTGAGTTACTACAGCGTGCCACAGAACAAGAGTAACTCTGAGGTGTTCGTAATGAATGCCGATGGCAGTGAGAACCAACAGATAACCCACACGCCTAAGGGTGAGAGCAACCTGGTTTGGACCAAAGACGGCAAACTGCGTTTCTTGAGCAACGAGAGTGGAAGCAGTCAGATTTGGGAAATGAACGCCGACGGATCTAATCGCAAGCAGCTCACTAATTATGATGGTGACATTGAGGGTTTTGCCTTCTCACCTGACGAGAGCAAGGTACTGTTCGTGAGTCAAGTAAAGACAGTGGCAAGCACAGCCGACAAATATCCTGACCTGCCCAAGGCGTCTGGTCGCATTATTACTGACTTGATGTACAAACATTGGGACGAATGGGTGACTACTGCTCCCCACCCCTTTGTAGCAGAATTCAACAACGGTCTTGATAACATTACCGACATTCTGGAGGGCGAGCCTTATGAGAGTCCGATGAAGCCTTTCGGAGGAATGGAGCAGTTAGCGTGGAGTCCTGACGGCAAGCAGATTGCCTATACCTGCCGCAAGAAGACTGGTTTGGAATATGCTATCTCTACCAACTCCGACATTTATATCTATGACCTCGCCACCAAGCAGACCAAGAATATTTGTCCTGAGATTATGGGTTATGACACCAACCCGCAGTACTCACCAGATGGCCAGTACATAGCTTGGCAAAGCATGGAGCGCGATGGGTATGAGAGCGACCAGAACCGTCTGTTTGTCATGAACTTGCAGACAGGTGAGAAGCGTTTTGTGAGCAAAGCTTTCGAGAGCAATGTGGATGAGTTTATCTGGGACAACAACTCGAAGGGCTTCTACTTCACGGGGGTTTGGCACGGACAGACACATATATATAATATAGACATCGCCAATGGCGACAAATTGACAAAACTCACTGAAGGCGACTACGACTTTGGCACACTGGCTCTTTGTGGAGACAAGTTGTTGACCAAGCGTCATAGCATGCGCATGGGCGACGAAATTTATCAGTTGGATAAAGTTCGTCCAGGAGAGGCTTTTGCTGAAGTGAAGCAGATGACTTTCGAGAACCAAGCTATTTACGACCAGTTGGAGATGGGTAAGGTGGAAGGCCGTTGGGTAAAGACCACTGACAATAAAGACATGTTGGTATGGGTTATCTATCCTCCACAGTTCGACCCCAACAAGAAATATCCTACCCTGCTCTTTTGCGAGGGTGGTCCACAAAGTCCTGTAAGCCAGTTCTGGAGCTACCGTTGGAATTTCCAGATGATGGCTGCCAACGACTATATCATCGTAGCACCTAACCGTCGTGGTTTGCCTGGATTCGGTAACGAGTGGAACGAAGCCATCAGTGGTGATTACATGGGTCAGTGCATGAAGGACTACCTGACTGCTATCGATGAGGTGGCTAAAGAGCCTTATGTTGACGCTGACCGTCTGGGTTGTGTGGGTGCATCATTTGGTGGTTTCTCAGTATATTGGCTGGCTGGCAACCACAACAAGCGCTTCAAGGCATTCATTGCCCACGATGGTATTTTTAACGTCGATATGCAATATCTCGAGACAGAAGAGAAGTGGTTCGTTAACTGGGATCTGGGTGGTCCGTACTGGGACAAGCAGAACAAGATTGCACAGAAGACTTATGCCAGCTCACCTCACCTATTTATCGACAAGTGGGACACCCCTATCCTCTGCATTCATGGTGAACGAGACTACCGTATCCTAGCCAATCAGGCTATGTCTGCATTTGATGCTGCCATCATGCGTGGTGTGCCTGCTGAGCTGTTGATCTATCCAGACGAGAACCACTGGGTATTGAAACCCCAGAATGGCATCCTTTGGCAACGCACATTCTTTGAATGGTTAGATAAATGGTTGAAATAACTACAGAAAATGGAAGAAACAGGATGACCTGTTTCTTCCATTTCTATATATTATTTAGTCTCATATTCAGAACTCCATCTCACCTGAGAATGAGATAGGGTCACGCTTACGAGACCTGACGTCTATTGACGACCTGCCATTATCAAACACATTGATGGTATAAATGAAAATGTCTTCGGAGTTCTTTACTCCTATTTCAATAACAAACTCGTCTTTCTTCTTCTGATAGTCAGCATAACTACCGATGCGTTCAGAGAAATTCAAACCCTGACCACCACCATAAGGAAGGTCATATGCCTCTCCAAAATAAGGCAGATGGGAAATCAGCGAGTCGTTTCTTACTTCAATGAAATAGTCGGAAGTGAGACTTCTGGAAGACCCTCTAAATGGATACATAAAGTTGACACCAATTCTATAATGGCGTTCAGATAACATGTTTCTCACCATGACGGCTTGCTCTGCAGCTTTCTCAGCATTCATGGTAGTGCCACAACCTATGAGCAAAGCCACTCCTGCCATACATGCAATTGATACCAAAAACCTTTTCATAGCTCAAAAATTAAAGTAGCGTTTCGCATTATAGTAACATATATCTTCAATCATCTGACAGATGCGTGGCATCTCTTCTGCAGGCAATTCGCCATTCTCTACGTCACGTCCAACAAGGTTGCACAATATCCTGCGGAAATACTCATGGCGTGGATAAGAGAGGAACGAGCGACTATCAGTAAGCATGCCCACAAAACGACTGAGCAAGCCTTGGAGGGAGAGCATGTTGAGTTGGTTTTCTATGCCGTCTTTCTGGTCAAGGAACCACCATCCACTACCCCACTGCATCTTACCTGGCACACTGCCATCCTGAAAGTTGCCTATCATGGTGGCCACCATAGCATTGGCATTGGGGTTGAGGTTATAGACTATGGTTTTAGGCAAGCAACCCTCGCTGTTGAGATTGTCAAAGAACTGTGCCATACTCTTAGCAGTGGTAAAATCTCCCATAGAGTCAAAACCTGCATCAGGACCTAACAGCTGGAACATCTTGGTGTTATTGTTGCGCAACGGACCGAAATGAAACTGCTGTACCCACTGGGTATCGGCATCGAGCTCGGCAAAATAGGTTAGTAAGCCCGACTTGAACTTCAGTTTGTCTATCCCGGTGGCTTCATCACCTGTCATGACCTTGACGAAGATGGCCTGCATCTCATCTTCTGTCACTGGCTCGGCATAGAAGCAGTCGATGCCATGATCGGACAACTTGCAACCATGTTGGGCAAAATAGAGATGACGCAGGTAAAGGGCCTCAAGCAAATCGCTGTAGTTATAGATATCTACACCACTGACCTCAGATAGTTGCTCGATATAGGCACGATAGGTCTTAGGATTATCAATGGCCATTGCCTTGTCTGGACGCCAAGTGGGTAGCACTTTTATCTCGAAACCACTATCCTTGATTTGCTCGTGATACTGTAAGGAGTCAACAGGGTCATCGGTAGTGCATACCACCTCAACATGATAGCGCTTCATGAGACTACGAGCAGAGAACTCGGGTTGTTGTAACTTCTCATTGCACTCGTCGTAGATTTCCTTAGCCGTATCAGGATTGAGCAACTTCTGGATACCAAAAGCCGTACGAAGTTCCAAATGCGTCCAATGATAGAGCGGATTGCGGAAAGCATAGGGAATAGTCTCTGCCCATTTCTGAAACTTCTCCCAGTCGGAGGCATCACCCGTGATGTAATATTCATCTACACCATTGGCACGCAAGGCACGCCACTTGTAATGGTCGCCACCTAACCACAATTCGGTAATGGAACGGAAACGATGATCTTCTGCCACTTCTTTGGGATTGAGGTGACAATGGTAGTCGATGATGGGCAGTTTGGCCGCATGTTCGTGATACAACTGTTTGGCTGTCTCACTCTCCAGCAGGAAATTTTTATCTAAAAAGGGTTTCATTACACTAATTACTATTTTTTAAGAGTATCATGAATGTACCGACGGCTGACTGCAAGCAGATATGCCGTCTACACATATTCATTTCGATCTTATTTCTCGATAATATGCAAGGCTTCACGACACTTCTCGGTGATATAGTTCCAATCCTTGTTGGCGATTACATCTTTGGGGAAGAGCTTGGAACCCATACCCACACAGAAGACCCCAGCCTTGAACCATGCAGAGAGGTTTTCTTCGGTAGGTTCAACTCCACCCGTCACCATAAGTTTGCTCCAAGGCATAGGAGCCAACAAGCCTTTCACGAACTTAGGTCCCAGTACGTCGCCTGGGAATACCTTGATGAGGTCGCAACCAGCTTCCTGAGCAAAGCCCACCTCACTGACACTGCCACAACCTGGTGTATAAGGCACACCACGACGGTTGCAGACCTTCGCCACATCGGGGTTGAACAACGGGCCTACCACGAAATCGGCTCCCATCTGAATAAAGAGTGATGCCGTAGGAGCATCAACCACTGAGCCTACGCCCAATGCCAACTTGGGACATTCAGCCCAAGTGAATTTCCTCACTTCTGCAAATACCTCATGGGCAAAATCACCACGATTGGTGAACTCGAAAGCGCGGACACCACCGTCATAACAGGCTTTGACCACCTGTTTGGCAATCTCAACGTCTTTATGATAGAACACTGGCACCATTTTAGTGGCACCAATCTTTTGCATTACTGCTAATTTATCAAACTTTGCCATATTACTTAATTGATAATTGATAATGGGCAATACCCATTTCAAGTCCTCTTAACTCTGCCAAGCCACGCAGACGACCAATGAGCGAATAGCCTGGATTGGTCTGTTTGCGCAAATCATCTGCCATCTGATGACCATGATCAGGGCGCATAGCGATGCTCTCACCTCGTTTTTGCTGTATCTCCAAGAAAGCCTTCATCACCTCCACCATCGGCACATCGCCCTCCAGATGGTTGGCTTCAAAGAAATTGCCTTCGGCATCACGCTTGGTACTACGCAAGTGAACGAAGTGGATGCGGTCAGCAAAGCGACGCATCATAGCAGGCAGGTCATTTTCGGCGCTCACGCCCAGCGAACCACAACACAGACAAAGGCCGTTTGCTGGTGATGGCACGGCGTCAACGAGCGACTGGAAATCGGCAGCATTACTCATGATGCGGGGCAAGCCCAAGATGGAGCAAGGAGGATCATCGGGATGAATCACCAACTTTACTCCTGCTTCTTCGGCCACAGGTGTTACCTCTTGCAAGAAATATATGAGGTTAGCACGGAGACGCTCAGGCGTGATACTTTTGTATCTGTCTAACTCTTGCTGGAACTGCTCCAGTGTAAAGCTTTCTTCTGAACCTGGTAAGCCGGCAATCATATTGCGGACCAAATGATACTTATCTTCATCGCTCATCTGTTCGAAACGAGCCTTTGCCTTAGCTTTTTCTTCTTCCGTATATTCAGCTTCGGCACCTGGACGTTTCAACAAGAACAAATCAAACGCAATGAAAGCAGCTCGCTCAAAACGAAGGGCACGACTACCATCAGGCATCTCGTAAGCCAAGTCGGTGCGTGTCCAGTCGAGCACGGGCATAAAGTTGTAGGTCACCACCTTAATGCCACACCAGCCAAAGTTTCGAAGGCTCTCTTTATAATTATCTATATAACGCTGATAATCGCCCGTCTGAGTTTTGATATGCTCGTGTACGGGTACACTTTCCACTACCGACCACTTCAAACCTGCTTCTTCTATCATCAGTTTGCGCTTCATAATCTCCTCTACCGTCCACACTTGTCCATTGGGAATGTGATGCAGAGCGGTAACTATACCAGTGGCACCAGCTTGCTTGATGTCCAACAAGCTCACGGGATCATTTGGCCCATACCAACGGAATGTTTGTTCACACAAAACCATATTATTTGAAATTTAAATTGTAAACACATTAAAGCCACCATCGACAATGGCAACGGTACCTGTGACAAACTGTGAGGCATCGCTGATGAGATAGTGGATGGTGCCACAAAGCTCTTCTGGCTCACCCATACGTCCCATTGGCGTCTGATGGATAATATCCTGTCCGCGTTGCGTCCAAGAACCATCGGGATTAGTCAGCAACCCACGGTTCTGCTCAGTCAGGAAGAAGCCAGGAGCTATAGCATTGACACGAATAGCCGTACTGAACTTCTTTGCCACCTCTGTTGCCATATAAGCAGTAAAGTTACTCACGCCGGCCTTTGCTACGCCATAGCCAACCACACGCGTCAATGGACGGAAAGCTGACATCGACGAGAAGTTGACGATAGCACCCTTGCCTTGCTTCGCCATCTGTTGCAGGAACACCTGCGTAGGCAGGACAGTACCCATCAGGTTCAGGTTAAGCACCTTCTGGAAATCATCAGGATTCAGGTCGAAGAATGTTTTATCGGGAGCAATCGTAGCACCAGGCATATTACCACCAGCAGCATTCAACAGAGCATCTACCCTACCGTAAGCAGTCATGATATCCACCAGATTCTGCTCCAGTAGTTCACGATTCATCACGTCGGTAGTGAGGTACATTGCCTCTCCACCCTTTTCCTTGATGTCGGCCACCATTGCATTGCCTACATCAGTTTTTCGACCCATAATCACCACCTTGGCCCCTTGCTCTGCCAAATAGGATGAAATGGCATGCCCCAAAACACCTGTGCCCCCAGTGATGACAACAACTTTATCTTTAATATCGAATAAATTGGCCATATCTTAATTAATTGTTATTGTACATTCCATTCTGCCGAGTCGTTACCATGAGCCGTACGTACCTCTACTTGGTTGACGCCCTTGTTCAGTTTCACATTTTCCCATACTACGGTAGCATATGCGTCTGTCTTCTGAGTGCCCACCAACTTGCCATTGATATAAAGTTTCACGTTTGGAGCTGTTGTGAACACAATGATGTCTGTCAAATCCTCTTTTCTATCTACATAGCGCTTAGAACAGAGATGTACTGTCTGCTCAGCCTTGTTCCAGTTGGCTTTGTAAAGGTAGAAAGCATCTTTGCGAGTCTGACGATTGTGTGTCACCAACCCCTTGTCGTTGATGTTGTTGGTATCACCCTCAGTACGCATGGAAGAAGCAAAGTCGAACATATTCCATACGTATGAACCCCAAATATAATCACGCTCCGTAATCATCTTGATGTGCTTCATGTGAGAAACGGTTTGCTTCTCTTCTGGATGGAGTTTGCCACGAGGATTGTTATATTCCTTATTGTCTTCATCGAAATTGCCCACATGCTGGTTGATGCTGGCTCCAGCTCCATATTCGCTGATGGAAATCTTGGCATTGGGATAGGTCTGATGCCAATTATCGAAGAAGGCCGCAAAATCGCCTATCTTACCATCGTACCAGCCAAAATACTTGTTCCACCCCATCACGTCAGTAATGAAATTGAAATCGCCTTCAAAGCAGGTAGCTGATGTAGTGAGACGTACAGGGTCAAGCTGATGAGCTATGTCACTCAATTCTGCTGCGATAGCATTGTGACCACCAGGTACCTCGTTGAAGATACCCCAAAACATGATACTTGGGTGGTTGTAGTTCTGGATAATCATTTCCTTGAGCTGCAAGCGCAAGTTGTCTTCAAATTCTTTATAAGCATTATAGCCTGTGATGAACGGAATCTCTTCCCACACCACGAAACCACGACGGTCGGCCTCCTCAAACATGAAATGAGCCTGTGGGTAATGAGCCAAGCGAAGAGCATTAACGCCCATCTCCTGAATGATGTTCAAGTCGGTAATGTGGTTCTCCTTCGTCAAAGCAGAAGCAATGCCTGCCCAGTCCTGATGACGAGATACACCACGCAACTTGAGGTGTTTACCGTTCAGGAAGAAGCCCTTATTCTCATCTACATAGAAATTGCGGAAACCAAACTGGTCTTCAACACGGTCTATCTCCTTACCTCCTTTCTTCAGGATGGCAACTACTTTATATAAATATGGGTCGGCCATACCATCCCAAAGATGAGGATTGTTGACACCGGCATTGATGGTCACTTTATCGTTGTTGATGATGTTGCTTGTTTTGCTAATCACTACTTGGCCATTAGCATCTACCAATTGGAACTCAACTTCACAATCCTGATAGCCCGTTTTACTGGTAAGACGAATCTCCGCACTTACTTCTCCACGTTCGGCCGTCAGCAATTTCTGCGTTACCTGTAAACCATCAGAACCGAAATAGAGCGGAGAGATGGCTACATCATCAGTAATGATGAGCCATGCATCGCGATACAGGCCACCATAAACATTGAAATCGCCACTGAGGGTAGCTACATCAAAACGGTGACTATTGTCGCAAGTAACCAACAGATAATTCTTCTGACCATAGGTAAGATAGTCGGTCAGCTCAAAGGTAAAGGCATTGTAGGCTCCTTTATGCTCACCCACCTGCACCCAGTTTACCTGCACATTGGCTACAGAACCGGCTCCCTCGAACTTAACGAAGATGCGCTTGCCTTTCCAGCTCTCTGGCACATCAATCTCTTTCATATACGAACCTTCACCACGATAGTAACCTCCATCGTTCATAAAGTCCTCGTCATTATAGGTATGAGGCAGGTTTACTACCTTCTCACCCTTCGGCACAAAAATATTAGGATAGACGCCCCAAACGCCAAACGTTCCTTTTCTGAATTGCCACTCTTGATTGAGAGAGGAAACCTCTCTTGCGTTGACCATTGACCATTGGCCACTGAACACTATCAAGGTCAAAGCCACCAACAAAACTTTAATTTTTTTCATAGTGTTATTCTTCATTATTCCTTATTCATTGTTCATTATTATGCTTCACATCAATTTTGTCGCGACTCGGCATAGTTCAAGCAAGCTTGCTCTGCCCTCGCTGCTCCAAAAAGTCATTATTCATTATCTCTGCACTCGGCCAGAGGCATCGCCTCCGGCAAGAGCCTCTACCTCAGCTACACTTACCATATTCACATCACCAGGAATGGTGTGCTTCAACGCCGAAGCTGCTACGGCAAACTCAAGTGCATCACCCTGTGTAGGCTTGGTGAGCAAACCATGAATCAAGCCTCCAGAGAACGAATCGCCACCTCCCACTCGGTCGATGATGGGGTTAATGTCATAGCGTTTTGACTCGTAGAATTCCTTACCGTTATAGATCATTGCCTTCCAGCCATTATGCGTAGCCGAGAACGACTCTCGCAAAGTTGAAGCCACATATTGGAATCCAAACTCCTTCGCCATAGCCTCAAAGATACCCTTATAACCAGCAGCATCGGTCTTTCCTCCAGTCACATCAGCCTGAGGCTTGAAACCCAAGCAAAGTTCGGCATCTTCTTCGTTGCCAATACACACATCCACATATTGCATAAGGGGTTTCATCACACTCTGTGCCTTCTCCTTTGTCCATAATTTCTTGCGGAAATTCAGGTCACAGGAAACTGTTACGTTGTTGCGTTTAGCTGCCTCACAAGCCAGCTTCACCAACAAAGCAGCTTTATCGCTGATGGCAGGAGTGATGCCTGACCAATGGAACCAATCGGCCCCACGCATGATGAAATCGAAGTCGAAATCCGAAGGATCAGCTTCTGCTATTGCAGAATGAGCACGGTCATATATTACCTTACTGGGGCGCATGGAAGCACCTGTCTCCAGGTAATAGATGCCCACACGGTCGCCACCACGAGCTATGTAGTCGGTCTTGACACCAAACTTGCGTAAGGAGTTAATAGCCGCTTGTCCTATCTCATGTTGAGGTAATTTGGTCACAAAAAAAGCATCGTGTCCATAATTGGCACAACTGACGGCCACATTGGCTTCACCACCTCCATATACAACATCGAAAGCATCGGACTGAACAAAACGGGTATTGCCAAGCGTAGAAAGCCTAAGCATAATCTCACCCAAAGTAACGATTTTCTTTCCCATAAAATCTATTTTTTTTATTTATGGGAACAAAATTACGAAAAAACAAGAGCAGAACAAAAAAAAGCTTGTCTATTTTAAACTGGAATAAGGTAATTTATACATAAGATACAAAAAAAAGACAGAAAAACCAAAAAAGACAAAAAGATTTCATATCTTTGTAGGTCAAAATAATAGATTATATGATGAAGAAAGCATTATGTAGCCTGATGTTGGCTTTTGTCTGCATCGGTGCGATGGCTCAGCAGAAGCCTTTAATAGGAATCAGTACGGGATATAGTGCGAGCGATAACTCAGCCAGCGTGAGATTCACCTATGTTGATGCAGTGGTAAACGCAGGTGGCATACCAGTATTAATACCTTTAACCAGAGATTCTTTGGCTGCCGCTGAGGTAATTAACAAGGTGGACGGACTCATCCTGAGCGGTGGCGAGGACGTTTATCCTTTCTTCTATGGTGAGGAACCTGCTGGGGCATTGGGTGGTGTGAACTATGAACGCGACCGCAGTGACATGTGGCTCTTGCAGACAGCTGTGAAGCTAAACAAGCCTGTGCTGGGCATTTGTAGAGGTGAACAGCTCACCAATGTTACTATGGGTGGTACACTCTATCAAGATCTCCCTTCACAATTCCCTAACCGTCCTGTTCTTCAACACGGTCAGCGTTCCAGTGGTACCCTGCCCATCCACCATGTGAATGTGGTGAAAGACTCCCATTTGTATGAAATCATGCAGCAGGAACAGTTGGCTGTAAACTCATTCCATCACCAGGCAGTAAAGGATGTTGCCCCAGGCTTCAAGGTGGTGGCTACGGCACCCGATGGTGTGATTGAGGCTATCGAGGGCTTCCCTCAGTACAACATCCTGGCTGTGCAGTGGCATCCCGAGTATTTCGCCCAGCAAGGCGAGGCGCAATGGATCAAGATTTTCGAGGACTTGGTTCAACGTGCTGGTGGTGTTCAATCAACCCTCAAGAAACCCAACATCAAACAACCAAGAATCAGATAACCCAATCTATATCGAACTATGAAAAGACTGGCTACCCTCTGGATTGCATGCTTGTTAGCACTGATTGTCAAAGCACAAGACACCTATACCGTGCTTGTGTCATGCGACGGTTTCCGTTGGGATATGCCCATTTTGTATGATGCTCCAACCATGGATCAACTCGCCAAAGAGGGTATTCAGTCGGATATGCAACCCTCCTATCCTGCCTCAACCTTCCCCAATCACTATGCTATTGCTACAGGTCTTTATCCCGATCATAATGGAATAGTGAACAATTCTTTCTGGGATCCGGATTTGCAATTGACTTTCGCTACGGGCGACCCAATAACAGGTAAAGACTCTCGCTTTTTCTTAGGTGAGCCTATTTGGTTGACTGCTGAGCGTCAAGGGGTGAAATCGGCTACTATCTATTGGGTGGGTAGTGATTTGAAAGATGATAGTCGTCATGCTTCTTATTGGTATGATTATGGCAAGAGGCCATTGATATCTTATGAGGAACGAGTGCAGAAAGCTTTGGAATTCTTGCAGTTGCCTGAGCCGGAACGTCCTCATTTCATCATGGTCTATTTCGATGAACCCGACCACACAGAACATACCTATGGTCCCTACAGTGAGGAAACTCGTAAGGCTGTGAAGATGGCTGATGATGCTGTTGGGCAACTATGGGCTGGTTTGAAGAAGTTGCCTATTGCCGATAAAATCAACCTCATCGTGGTAGCAGATCACGGCATGGCCTTGGAGGATCCCAGCAGGGTAATCAATCCACATGACTACCTGCAATCTGAGTGGTATGAAAGAATGCTCATCGGTATCCCTACCTCAATCTTTACGAAACCCGAATATCGTGAAACGGTTTATAACACCCTGAAGGACCTGCCTCACCTCTCTGTTTGGAAGAAAGAGGATATTCCTGCTCATCTGCACTATGGCACAAGTAAGCGCCTTGGCGATATCATCGTAGCTCCTGATTTGGGATGGGAATTCAGAGATACTGATCGTGGTGGTTTGGGAGCTCATGGCTATGACCCTACAGATGTGGATATGCACGCCATCTTCCGTGCTGTAGGTCCTGCTTTCAAACAAGGCTACATCGCCCGTCAGTTTGAAAATGTGGACATCTATAATTTGCTTTGTCACCTGATGGGCATTGAGCCTGCCCCCAATGATGGCAAATTTGAAAGAATTAAGATTATATTAAAGTAAAACAAAATATTAACTATCTAAATAATTAGTATTATGGTAAGTAGAAGAGATTTTTTAAAAGGAGCATCCTTGCTCACAGTAGGTGCTCTGTTCAGCAATTGTGCTAAGGCTGAAGCAGCTCCTAAGGGCGGCGGTCCTTTGGGTTTGCAGATTTATTCACTGGGTCCTGAACTCTCACAGCCAAGTTTGGCAGAGGGTTTGAAGAAAATCAAGGACAGTGGCTATAGCTATATCGAGTTGGCTGGCTATCGTGATGGTAAAATTGGTCAAGCTACTATGGCTGAGTTCAAGAAGATGGCTGACGATGCAGGTATCGAAATCGTGAGCTCTCACCTCAACCCACCTGTACGCGACTACTCAAAAGACAACTTTGAGCAAATCAAGGACTTCTGGAAGAAAGCAACTGAAGACCACCAGCCTCTGGGTCTGAAGTACATGGTTCAGCCTGGTTTGCCTAACTGCAACAGTGCTGAAGACGCTCAGTTCGTAGGTGAAGTATTCAATGCAGCAGGTGAAATCACTAAGGCTGCTGGCATCCAGTTCGGTTATCACAACCACAACTATGAGTTCAACAAGTTGGTTCCCGGTGGCACTGAGCCTATCAGCTTCGCAATCCGTGGCTTCCGTCCTGCAGAGGGTCAGCCAATGCCAAAGACTGTAGAGGAAATCTTCATCGAAAGCACCGACCCAAGCAAGGTAATCTTCGAGCTTGACGTTTACTGGACAGTTATGGGTGGTCAGGATCCTGTAGAGTGGATTAACAAGTATGCTAACCGTATCCAGATGCTGCACATCAAGGATCGTCTGATCTTGGGTGATAGCGGTATGATGAACTTCCCGAAGATCTTTGAGGCATTCTATAGTCATGGTCACAAGTACTTCTTCGTAGAGATTGAGGATACTCGCAGTGGCATCCAGTTCGACCGTGTAAAGGCAAGTGCTGACTTCTTGAACAACAGTGGTCTGGTAAAGAAATAATTCTTATTTCAGTACATAAGCAAAGGTTGACCCATCATAGGTTAACCTTTGCTTTTTTAAGAATCAATCATTATGAAGAAAAATATTGGATCATATAATGCAGCCTTCCCTACCCCTATTGTGGTAGTGGGCGCTATGGTCAACGGCAAGCCTAATTGGTTTGAGGTTGCTTGGGTAGGTATTGGCGATGCCAGCATCATCACCCTAAGTGTCACCCCTACACATGAAACCTGCAAGGGCATCAACGAGCATAAGGTATTGAGCATCAGTCTTACCGACGACATTATGCTGCAGCGTGCAGACTATGTAGGCATCGTCAGTGGTAGCAAGGTAGATAAGAGTAAGGTCTTCCCCTGGACCAAGGGTGAGCTCGGCGCCCCTATCCCTGACGAGGCACCTGTCACCATGGAGTGCGAGCTGCTCGACACCTATACCGATAACGGCATGCACCTGCTGATTTGCAAGGTAGTGAACACCTTTGTAAAAGAAGAGTTCCTGGACGACAAGCAAAAGGTAGATTACAGTAAGCTAAAGCCCATACTCTTCGAGCCTCGCTTCCAATATCTGCGCACTGGAGAGGTTGTAGGATCATGCATTCAGCCTGGCAAAGCCTATGCTGAAAGCTTAAAGTGAAAGCAAACAGAATGATTAAAGGGGGAGTAACTCTATAGTTACTCCCCCTTTTCCTCATTTAAACCATCATATCAATAAGCAGGAACCGACTTGTATTCTGGCCCTGGCTTGTAGTCGAACCAGTCGATGGCAGCAACGGCTTGGGTGCCATCGTTGCCTTCGGCAAACCAACCAAAGAGCATGCCTGTAAAGCCTCCTAAAGTCTCAGTAGATAGGAAGAAACTGTCCATCTTACCCAATGGTTCAAATTGCTTGCCATCAGTACTGTAAGAGAAAGCATAGAAATCGTTGGTGACATCAATCTTAAGCTGAACAGCACCTTGAGGGTTTAACTTCACCGTGTTCGCTACATGTTTCAATGTGCCCAAGCGATAGCTTAATTCAATCTGCTGGTTGCCATCAGCTGTTCCCACTAATGCCACATCGTAGTGACCTCGGCTTTCCATATAGACGGTCAGACCAGCACGATCGCCAGCTTTGGCATTCTTCAATGCCATACTAGTAGTAACAGTACAATTCACATCTGTCTGTCGGCGAGCTACGAATGTAGGTGTCTTGTTGGGGTCATCCAGCTTAATAGAGGTAGCCTTCAAAAGCAGTTGGTTATTGCTGTAGGTATAATTCTCCTGCACAGGATTATTGGTGTAAATCCACTCAAAGCCCAACTTCTTCCCCTGCTTAAAGTCAACATAGTTAGAAGCTTGTGGCATAAGCACTTGTTTTAATGTAGAAGAATCACTCATATCCACATCTACCCAACCTTTGCCATTTACCACAGGCCAAGCATTCTCGTCCCAGCGGACAGGTGCCAGGCAGGTCTCACGACCCAACAGGTGATGCATCTTGCCCACCGTATCTCGAAAACCTAAATAAACCATCCACCATGAGCCATCGGCAGCCTGAATCAAGTCTGGGTGGCCAGTGCCTTGCAACACGCTTGAAACAGAATCCCTACGTTTTTGTGTTAAGATAGGATTAGAAGGATTACTAGTATAAGGCCCATCAATCTGGCGACTACGGGCAATGTTAACCTTGTGTCCCATCTCAGTGCCACCTTCAGCAATGAGCAGATAGTAATAGCCGTCTTTCTTATAAATATGCGGACCTTCTGGACTGCTATCACCATCGCCATCCCAGATGTTTCTTGACTTTCCTATCATTTGGAAAGTTTTCGGATCGAGTTCCACCAAAGCAATGTGGTTCATGGCACTCCAGCAGAGATACATCCTGCCATCCTCCCAATACAGTGATGGATCAATGCCATTCACCCCCTCGATGAACACGGGATCGCTCCACGGACCAGCAGGATTGTCAGCTGTTACTATAAAATTACCAGCCTTTCCGCCAAACATCAAATTAATGTTAGTGGTAATCATGTAGAATCGTCCCTCATGATAGCGGATGGTGGGCGCAAAGATGCCGCTGCTGGCACCTCCTCTACTTAAATCTACCTGTGAGGGTCTATCCAGCACATTACCTATCTGTTCCCAGTGAATCAGGTCTTTGCTATGGAATACAGGCACGCCTGGGAAGAACTGGAACGAACTACATACTAGGTAGAAATCATCACCTACCCTGCATACACTGGGGTCTGGGTAATAACCAGGAATCACTGGGTTCTGGAAACCTTTCTCTGTAATCTGCGCATTCTGCACATTCGTCTGACTGAATGCTGGCAGTGTCAAAACTGTCACCAGCAAAGTAATCACTATCCTTCTCATAGTATTCAATTTTATCTTTGTGCAAAGATAACAATTTTTCATGAAAAAAAGAAACACTCGCAAAAGATTTCTCCTTCATTGACACCTTATTAATTTATAGAAGAGTAGAAGTATTTGGCAAAAATTACGTTCAAACGTTTGATATTTGAGAAATACTTCTTATATTAGCGGCATAGATTAAAACATCAAGAAATGACTTTATCACCTTACATCAGAGAGCTTTTAAGCAAACGTTGTGCGCATCCCATCCACAATCCATCAGATTGTGAGTTCCTATCCCTTGATATCCAAAGTAAGACAGGCATTCGCATAGGTGCCACCACATTGAAAAGATTGCTTGGCTTTGTTAGTGACGAACGCCAACCACATGCCAGTACGTTGGATCTCATAGCGAACTACTTGGGATATACAGATTGGCAACAGCTTGACTTAGAAGACAAGAAAGGTAATTCTGGCTTTGATACCTTAGACGAAGAGATACGATCAGCTGATCTTCAAGTTGGCAACCAAGTAGATATACAGTATTCTCCTGAAAGGATAGTTGTTTTCAAATATCTTGGTGATTCTCGATTTCAAGTTGTCAATAGTCTGAACAGTAAGTTACGAATGGGAGATTACGTGTGCATTCAGAACTTCATCCTCCATCATCCCCTCTTCATATCTTCCGTTATCCGTGAAGGTCATGACTTAGGACGATTTACTGCAGGCAGGATTTCTGGTCTTTCATCACTTAAAGTACTCAAATAAAATGGAGTCTTCTACATTCAATGAAAAAAGTACATCATTCGACAGCATGGAGTCATTGCCTGTTAACAGCTCTACCTGTGATGCCTATCGTGTCAAACTCTATGGAAAACTTCATTTCGTAAAGCGTCTTAAGCCCCAATACGCCAATGACATCCGATACCGTGAGGCACTACGTAAGGAGTTTGAAACAGGCTTTGGCTTAGAACATCCTCATCTTGTCAGATATATTGCACTTGATGGAGATAGCCTAATCATTGAACATGTAGATGGGGAAACTTTGGAATCACTTCTAACCTCGAATACCACCTATTTTACACAAAGGAAAAACACCAATCGTTTGTTGCTCCAACTGCTGGATGCTGTGCGGTATTTACACAGTCATCAAATTCTTCATCTGGACCTGAAACCAGAAAACATCATGCTCACTCGCATCAATCATGATGTGAAACTCATCGATTTAGGATGTTGCAGAACTGATAGTTTCGACGATACACGAGGACATACTGTAACGTATGCGGCACCAGAGCAAATCAGTGGCGGAGATGTTGATGAACGAACGGACATCTATGCCATTGGCAAGATCATGGAAAAACTGCCCAATCACTATATATATAATAAGGTGATAAGCAGATGCACAGCCAAAGAAAAGAACCAGCGTTATCAGTCTGTTGACGAATTGATAAAAGACCTCAAGCCAAAAACGCTTGCACTACCTATAACAATAGGTGTTGTATTGTCTCTTATCATAATAGGATTGGCTACCATAGCCATACTCAGCAATGGAAAGTTTGAGCAAACAGCTTCTCAAGTATCTGTTGTAGATACTATCATCCAACGTACTATCGTCAAACAAGATACGTTTCTGGTTACTCCGACAACCGTTCAAAATAAAGTACCAGCTGTTGCTACTGAGCAACAAGTGCTCAAGGAGCTGCAAGCGGAAATTTTGAAAGCATACGATTCCACCATTAAGACCTTCAATGATTCCATTTTCCCTCCACCAGTACCCTCACCCGATGCTGGCAAATACTGGGAATCAGCCACCACGTCATTCAACGACCAGGTGAAGGTATCTGTCAACAGGCTATCGAAGAAATATCCACACATCTCTCTTTCCTTGCTTGAGATGGAAGCTTCACTGCGATTCCAAGCCCTCGTTGGCTCCGTATTTAGTAATATGCAGAAAAATGGTGTACGAGGTATTAGCTCAAAAACCATGAAGTAATAGCTTCTCTCATGCCCTAAATATTGAAATGGAAGAAATGGACGCCTCTTTTCTTCCATTTTTGCGTTTATTATGCTATTTTTGCAGAGTAAATATGAAGTTAAACAAAAAAATATCGCTCACAGTATGAACGTTTGAAAAAAACTTCTTATATTTGCAGTGTTGCAAATAGCAACAAAGACATAATAGGAAGCGTTTAGCTATTCTGTATTAGTGAATCTGGACAATTCAGGAGTACCAAGAATGCGAAAACGTTCTCTTTAGGTATCTGTATATATGTTGTTCCAAACATATATCGCCTAAAGTGTGAGCGATTTCTCTTATTCGGTACTAAGGCAGTCCAGAGCCAACTAATAGGATAAGTTAAGTTGGCTCACACTTTCTTTATACTAATTTAATAACTAATTTAAAGACTTTAGAGCCATATGTCACATTTTTATTAGGAAGGTGTAGTTCTGAAAAAGAAGATTGAAATTTCTCTCTATAATTGCAGAATAAAGAGAGAGTGAATTCAAAAGTATTTTTGTATTTTTCGTATTTATAATAAATAATTTAATTATTATGGCATTCTGTAGAAATTGTGGAAATCAAGTTAATGAAGGGGTAAAATTTTGCCCTAAATGTGGTCAGCCTGTAGAGGCACAACCAGTTCAACAACCATCTGTACAACCTCAGTATGTGTCACAGACGGTTCAACAACCTCAAGAGAGAAAACCTATTAAACCAGATTCTGGTATGCTAATGGCTATTCTTTCAACAATCTTTTGCTGTCTACCGACAGGTATTGTCGCAATTATTAAAGCAAATAAAGTTGATAAGTTGTATTATTCTGGAGATTATAGGGGAGCTGAGGATGCTGCAAGTAGTGCTAGAACATGGACATATATAGGTGTGGGAATTGCCGCAATTAGCTATCTAATTTACTTTATTTTTATAGGTTTATCAGGGATATCCTTATAAATTCAACGCTTTACTAATAGCGATGGGGATGTGCACCATTTAAGTCCGCTTAAAAATGCACATCCTCAAATAAAAAATGTGTTATGGCTTTTTGTAAAAATTGTGGTAAGCAGTTTGTAGAAGGAATTAAGTATTGTCCTTCTTGTGGCACTATTTGTCAAGAAATAAATGCTAACAATAGCCCCATAGTACAACAACCTACTATTGTCTATGTTCAGTCACCTCAGCAACAAAATGTATATGTTCATGGTGTTGAAAAAAGTAAAGGAATAACTCTTTTATTGTGTTTTTTCCTTGGTGGTTTTGGTATTCATCAGTTCTATATTGGAAATACTATTAAAGGGGTTACATATCTTCTTTTTTGTTGGATATGTTATATCACAGGTATTGTAGCTATAATAGATTTTTTTATTTTTCTATGTATGAGCGAAGAAAGGTTTCATCAAAAGTATGATAAAAACTATTAGTGGGAATTATTTAGCTTATGGCATATTGTAGTAATTGTGGTAATCAAATTTCTGAAGATATTTTGTTCTGTCCCGTTTGTGGCCACAGAGTGGGCGTCGTTGTAAGGATACAGGAACAGCAGCCATATCAACCAACTCAACAAAATATAAAAATGCCATTGAAGCCAGACTCCAATATGGCATTAGCAATTCTTTCTACAGTATTATGCTGTGTACCTACAGGTATATATGCTATTATTCTTTCTAATCGAGTGGATACCCTTTATTATGAGGGAAAATATAAAGAGGCAGAATATGCTGCAGAAGACTCTAAGAAATGGTCTATTATTGGTCTGGTGTTGGCTTTCATTATATATCTAATTATATTTATTATTTACTCAATTGCTATTTTTTCAATAGACTAATAATGACAACACTAAAGAGTTATATTGTTATAGCTGGCCTATTTACACTTCTGCTACTAGGTTGTTTCATATATTATCATGTTGATCCAACTCAAAATGCGCTAATGCCTAAATGCCCAGTAAAATTGTTGACAGGATATGATTGTCCTGGATGTGGATTTCAACGAGCATTCCACGCATTATTACATGGTAATTATTTGGAAGCAATACATTATAACCTTTTTCTTCTTGTTGCTATTCCATTATTATGCTTCTGGTGTGTTAATTGTTTTTTTATCAAACGATCGGTACGCCCTACCACTAAAAGAGTATTAGTAAAAATCAATAAAGAAATTGTGAATCTATATATTGTGTGCTATTTTATTTGGTTCGTGGTAAGGAATGTATTTATTTAAATGTATAATTTTAATTTATTTGTATTGTTATGGCTTTTTGTGAGACTTGTGGTACTCAATTAAAAGAAGGAGCAAAATTCTGCTCAAAGTGTGGTAGTCCAGTAAATAAAAATGATGTTGTAAACAACGGTCAGTTACATATTCACTGTAAAAGTTCTTTTTTTTTAGGGCTTTTGTCATTTGCTAATGTTTATGTATCTATCAATGGAAATGAAATCGGTTCATATCAATTAAATAAAGGATTTGATGTATCTGTTCCAATTCAACAAAAAACGACATTAGTAAATGTTAAGTTTCTTTTTAGGAAGTACAATAAAACACTAACTTTAGATATAAGTAAAGATTATCACTATTATCTTGTGTTAGACCTTTTAACATATGGTTTCTCTTTTATTTTGCAAGATGACATGGGTAATAGAATAGCCTAATTATTAATTTTAAATTTTTGCTGCGATGAAAACATGTCCTTATTGTAACTCACAGATGGATGATGACAATCTGTTCTGTGAAAACTGCGGAAAGAAATATCCGCAAGGGAAAATATGCCCACAATGTGGAGTAGAGTTAAATGAAAATGATTTGTTTTGCCAAAATTGTGGAACGAAAGTTGAATTGACTACTCCTTCTTCGTCTGAGCCGTCTTCTTCTGTTGAAGAGGTTCTTCAAAAGAAATGTCCTAATTGTGGTACTATTATTACTGATAACTGTCTTTTTTGTGAAAACTGTGGTACAAAATTACATGGTGAGATTAGTAAGCCAAAAGTGACGCAGACTGTATTCGAGGAAAAGAATGTTGTTGAAGAAAAGCCTCAAGCTCCTGCTCCTGCTAATCCAACTACCATCCGTCAGGATGAAAATAATAAAAAACAAGGGAAGAAACCTTCAGGCAATAATATGATGTTTCCAATATTGATTGGTGTAATAGTCCTTGTTTTATTAGGAGGTGGCGCATGGTATTATCTCAATAATAAAACAAAATCATCATCTATAGAGATTGAAAAGATCGTTATCAATGAGCAAAATGGCTCGTCTCCTATGGATGATGGTTTCTATTATCTAAATGCAGGAATTGATTACCCAAAGGGAAAAAGTAAAGCAGAAACTAAAATAAAAGAATGGATTAAAGGCGTTGTTACATTGACACCATGTACTGATGTGAAAATTATTTATAACGAAGATGTAAACAAGAGCAACAAACTCATGGATGCATTGATAGGTCATTGCAAGAGTCACATGGGAACAATTCACTCTATCACGATTGAGAAGATTTTTGAGAACGATACTTATATTACTATCAAAAGCACTAATATGTATAGTGGGGGTAATTCTGGATACTATCATAACAACATTGCTACATTCAAAAAAACTGACGGGACCAAATTAAAGATCGCTGATATTTTTGATTTAAATAATTCCAATATCTCAAGAACAATAGGTTTCGTTCCATCTGAGAATAACTACTCAATTGGTTTAACAGATGATAAGGTAATCATTGTTGGGACAGATGAAAGCTATGGCTACCCAGACACAGAAACTGAATTGCCAATTTCAAAGATGCAAAAGTTAATTAAAAGTGATTCTGAATGGATAAAAGTCAATGTCAGTCAGTCAAAATCGGAGGAAAGCATAATCAGAGAGCGAATTGAAGATATTTATGATAAAATATTTAAGTATCTAAACAGTAGTGATTACATACCCAATTTTGAAGACCAATTCTTATCTTCTGAATTTAATGCGTTATACAATGAGGCAGGTGAATTAGCAGAAAATTTAAATGATGATTATATTTTGATGGATTCTAACATGTGGTCAGGACAAGATTTCGATAATCCATCTATAGAGGTTGTGAATGTCTATATAATTTCGGATAATAAAGCTACTGTAGAAATTCTGTATAAGCCTTTCTATAATATGGACGATAAAGAACAGAGGACGCTTTCGCTAGTTAAGGAAAATGAAAAATGGGTAATAGATGATTTTAAAGAGGAACCGTATTATTCATCGGTTAAAAATTATCTTAAAGGACAAATAGAAACACTTGACTACAGTTCTGATTATGACTGGATTCAGGGACACTGGGTTTGTGATGGACCTTTAGGTAAAACACACTTAGTAATTGATGAAGATCACATCATGCAATATCAAAAAAGTCCATCAGAATCTACGAATCCGACATTTACAATTGAGGATAATGTAATTGTGGCCAACTCTCCAATAATGCAAACCACTTATAATATTGATGTGGTTAATCATAGAATTCAATATGGAGAAATGAATGGGAAAGAGTATTGGTTCAGGAAAATTAGCGACTCTTCTTCTACTGATTATGCAACACAGATTTCAAATGAAGACTATTCTACATATGCATCAAACACTAAGGAGTTTACTAATGATCAGTATGTTCTAGCTTCTCTTGCGAATCATTCATTTAAACATAATGATGGGCTTGTTATCAGATTCGATAGTCAATGTCAGGTATATATTGACGGAGATTGGGTTGCAGGTGCGACTTCGGTTGTCCAATATGATAAAACAAGTGCTTTAATAGAGTTCAATAGTCCTACTTATGGGGCTAATAGGCTTTTGGTAAAAATTGTAAAAGACAAGTTAGAACTTGTTGACACTAAAGACCATTCTGTATATCGACAATATATGTAATAGTTACATTGTTTTTATTGCTGTCTGGTGTTTTTTTACTTTGGGTAGTAATGCATAGAAATGGAATTGTATCTTGATTATAATTTTAACTGAGAGGATTGTGTTTTTTATTATTAGTTTAACAAAAAAATATAATTATTATGAAAGTTAGATTTTTTGAATTCGTCTTTTTATTATTTTTATTCACATTTACAGGAGTTGTAAATGCACAAGTTACTCCATTTTATACAAATAGTATAGATCATGGTGAAGTTGATGAAGCTACTGAAAGATTTTTCATTAGCGATCTTATATTCTTGCCTGATATGGGTGAAGATTATCCGCTATCAAAAAATGTTCGTAGTTGGGCTAAGGATTTTTTTAACTCAAATACTGGCATTATACTCAATCAGGAAACAGATAATAATTATCAATATATTGAAGGGTTTTATTCTAGAGAGTTTAAGAAGAAAACGTCTCCAAAAAATGAAAAAATGGGCATTAGTTTGCCTTTACTCTATTCAAATAAACATTTCGTGACTTATAAAGCTTTTTACGGACATGCTCTTAACGATATAAAATATAAAGTAGATATAGCAACTTTTGTTCGTAATACAGGTAGTCGTTTGTCAGTTAAGGATATTTTTAAATGTGATGATAATACTATAAAAAAACTAATGTTTGAGAACCGTCCAAAAGGACTTCCATGTGATATAAAGTCAGCTAACGAGATTAATATCATAAGTGCAGGAATTAATCAAAAAACAATAGACGTAGTTGGCTCTTTTTATAAAGATAATGCTGCCGTATATGAAATACCATTTGAAGATGCAGAAGAATATCTGACAGACAACGCATATAAGATGCATGGCGCAATAGTTACAAGAAAGGGTACAATTTTTTCAGATGATGCACCTGTTTCTTATACCGATAGATATTTTAGTCATTTGCTTCGTAACGTTTCAGTATCATTAGGAGCTTACCACAACGTAAATCTTGGTATAGATTTCGGAGTACAATTAGATAAAAAATATGATTTTGATCAAGATGGTGTAATTAAAAGTAAGGATCCTAAAGAAAGACTATATGTAGAGATTCCATCTGACGACGATAATAAAGAAGTCTATATTGAATTCTCTAAATCAGCTGCAAAGTCATTTGTAGAGGAGTTAGGTAAACAACTCAAAGATTATAAGAATTGGAAAGAAAAGATGCAATCACAAAACTTTTCCAAATACAAGCTGGAAGATAATGGTGGTGGCAAAACAAATGTTTCGTTTTATCGAAAAGATAAAAATTCATATGGATATGAAGAAGATATGGAGTATATATATCAGTTTACATATTTCAAAAAACTTGGAACTACTGCTATAGTAATTAAAAGTGGGAAGAAAACAGGTGTCGTAAAGAAGTTACTGAATCTTGGATCGACATCAGAAAAGAATATTAATATGGAACTCCGTGAGGACAAGCTAAGTGGATGGACTTTAATTTTGGATGAGCCAGATAAGGAAATTCCAGAAATATGTAAAGCGATTGAAGTGTGTTTGGAAAGAATGCAGTAAACGAATCTACTTATAGATTTAATGGAAATCACCTTTCTAATTATAGGGTACATAAAAGGAATGGTACAATATAATATTAATGTATATAAATTGATAATTATTAAATGGTTAAAATATGAAACGGTTTATTTTTTTCATTGCGTTTATTAGCTTTTTTATGACAGCTATGGCTGATTGGACTTATGGAACCGCTTATTTTAAAGGAGATAAGCCGTCTAATTGCTTGTGCGCAGGAGTTGTGACAATTTACTATAATGGTTCGTTATCTCAGAAATCAATTGAAGGTAATACTGAGTATTGGGAAGGAACAGGTGATATTTGTGTTATTTATCCAAAGAACTATACAGGCCTCCAGATGGTCTTTTTATCAAACGGTGGTATAGTGCAAGTTCAACATCTCAGATAGTCTGAGAATAAAAGATTCAGCATTGTAAGAATTTAACATTGAATTTATTGCCTTTTTTGGGCGACAATTTATAAAATAACGTTTGTTGTATCTACAATTAAGGATGTGACACATTCTCATTAAGTTATATAAATTAGAATTAAATAAGTTGGCTCAAACTATTTTTATAAGAATTATGCATCATTGAGCCTGATGCATGAAAAAAACAGTAAAGTATTATGGCAAAATGTGAAAAATGTGGGATGAATATTCCTGATGATGCTGAAGTATGTCCATATTGTGGGACAAAGACCTCTTATGGTCGTGCAAATAATATTTCTGTGACACTATTTTCTTATGGAATTATTATTTGCTTAATATTGTATGCATTAAAATCTTGTTTTTCCTGATTTTAGTTTTTTATTATTAGTGATGAATTACAATGCATCACTAGTTTGTTAATTAATAGCAGTATGAGATTTTTCAAAGAATGTTGGGGCATTATATGGGAGTTTGACAGCCTTAAGGATTTTGGTCTATTTCAGTTAGGTAGGTTGGTTGGTGCTATCATCGCCTATGCTATTATTGGTGGTGTTATTCTCTGGATTCTATTTGATGTGCTGGGAGTATAAGTACAAATTGTATTAACGTACAAGCTGAGAGATTATCAATGTATGGACTTAGAGATTACCAATGTGTGGACTTAGAGATTAGTAATGTGAAGGCGGAGAGATTTGTAATGTGTAGGTCGAGAGATTACTAATCTCTCAAATGCGATATTGGTAAGCATTCGATAAAGTACAGGTTGTAAAACTTGCACTGGTATAGTGTAGGCAAACCCTTTCACGGATGTAGGGTTCAAGCGTATTTTCGGCAGTGAAGATAGCAAATCCGTGATGATTGACATGTTGAACGCCATCATTGGCGATGACAACCGCATCGAGAGCATCGAGTACAATGACAAGGAGCAGCCTCCCATGTCAGTGGATGGTAGGACTGTCATTTATGACATCTATTGCAAAACACATGATGGTCGCAGGATTATCGTTGAGATGCAGAGTGGCAAGCAGCACAACTTTAATAAACGTACTTTATACTATGCTGCCCGCTCCATCTCCAGGCAAAGTAAGAAGGGCGACAGGAGATATGATTTCGATGCTGTCTATGTGGTTTCGTTACTGAGATTCATTGACCCAGGTATCTCAGACCGCATCCGTACAGAGATTATGCTGATGGATGTTGATTCGAAGAAAGTGTTTACGGATGCTATAAGATTTATTTATGTTCAGATGCCACTGGCCAAGAAGACAGAGGCTGAATGTGAAAACGACTTTGATTATTGGATTTACACGCTTAACAATATGGAGACTCTTGAGAAGATGCCGTTTACGGATAAGAATCCCGCTTTCGTGGAATTGATAGATCTCGCCACTTACGACAAGATGACGGAGGACGAGCAGATTGCTTACGACCGTTCGTTGAAGCGGATGTGGGACTATGATGCCGTGTTGGACGGTGAACGGTATTATGCCAAAGAGGAGGGTCTGCAGCAAGGCAAGTTGGAAACAGCTGCTAATCTCAAGAAGCTGGGAGTGCCAATTGATACCATCATGCAGGCTACCGGCCTTACCCAAAAACAGGTTGAGGATCTATAGTACATCACTTAAATATATAGGCAACAGGTATAAGACAGGGTTCTCATACCTGTTGTTGTAGAGTAAACATCCGACAAACTACAGGTAGTAAAACTTGCAATGGCATAGTGTAGGCAAACCCTAAGCAAGCATATGCCTCACCTTTAGCATACCTAACCATACCCTTTGGGTGTGCTAAGGGTATGACTATAGCGATAAAAGTGCGAGAGAAGGGTTTTACTTATACTATAACAATGATATTATTGATACCAACACTATCGGCACAATAAAAAGAACAACTATAATAATATGAAAAATAAGACAATTTGTCCTATTTAGAGCAAAAGAAGTTACTTATGGAGCGCTATCATTTGTTCTAAATTCTTTATCTTTGCAACATCAAATTTAAAAACAGATAATTATGAAAGTTAGTGGAAAAGTAATTGTGGTTACTGGTGCAGGTAACGGTATGGGAAGGGAAATCAGTCTTAACTTGTTGAACAAGGGGGCTAAAGTGATTGGACTCGACATCAACATGGAGGGTTTGAAGAAAACACAGGAGTTAGCTGGCGAAAAGGGTGATAACATGAAACTGATGCAGTTGGACATCACCAATCGTGAGGCAGTGGAGCAAACGGCAGAAGAAGCAATAAAGCAATTTGGTGCCGTGGATGGCATCATCAACAATGCAGGCATCATCCAAGACTTTATTCCTGTGAACAAGATGGAGTATCGCACCATAGAACGCGTGATGAACATCAATTTCTATGGTACATTATATATAGTGAAGTCGTTCCTTCCTCACCTGTTGACACGTCCAAAGGCACACATCGTAAATGTATCCAGCATGGGAGCTTTTGCTCCAGTGCCCGGACAAACCTTTTATGGTGCATCTAAAGCTGCCGTTAGAGCCATGACAGAAGGTTTGATGGGCGAACTGATGGATACCAACGTAGAAGTGAGCGAAGTTTTCCCTGGTGCTGTAGCTACCGATATCCAGGTACACTCAGGTGTGAAGAATGCCAAGAGTGTATCAGACTATTCCGAAGATCAAATCAAAAATGCAAACTCCAGCATTACCCTGCCCAGCGAAGCAGCAGAAATCATAGTCAGCGGTATGGAGGCAGGCAAGTGGAAGATCATTGTAGGCAGTGACTGTAAAAAGATGGATTTGCTCATGCGAATAGCTCCAAAATTTGGCATGAAGAAATTGGCAGAGGCGATGAAGAAACTGAACGCTATTTGACAGATGTTCGGAATAAAATCCCTATATTTGCCCAAACAATTAATAATAAATGCTATGAAGAACATCTTTATTTTAGCGGCATTCATGCTTTGTGTATTCGGTTGCAAGCAGATTGACCGTACGAGGGTGGTGACCAACCCCATAGATTTAGATTATGAGTTTACAAAGGGCGATAGCCAAGGGGCATCGGCTGCTACAGATGTGGATTTCAATGACCCTAACCTCATCAACTCTATCCCTGATGAGTACAAGGAGGTGGTGGCTGAATTGCTGAAGGTACCAGGTGCATTGCAGGATTTGATAACTCGCATAGCATCACCTAATAACTACCGTGAGGCAGCAGATCCTGTGGCAACTCTATACAACGACAGGTATTATCTGTTTGTGTCTAAGTCGGATGGTTACTGGAGTTCAGATGACATGCAGCACTGGAAGCACATTCGAACCAGCGTGTTGCCAATGGATCTCTATGCGCCTACATGTATGGTATATGAAGGCGAACTGTATTGGATGACTTCCGATCTCAATTCGCTTTGGAAGACGACGAATCCTGAAGATGGCAACTCGTGGCAGTTGGTGACTGACCAGCTAACACCCTACCCTGATCAGCCTCAGCGTACAGGTCATGATCCCGACTTGTTCATAGACGATGACGGCCGTGTGTATTTCTATTGGGGATGCAGTAATGTAGATGACATTATGGGCATAGAGCTGGACCCTAAGAACAATTTCAAAGCTATTGGCCAGCCTGTTACGCTAATCACCCATCAGCAGAATGTGGTGGGTTGGGAACGCCCCAGCGACAAGAACGATGTGGAAAAGGCTGGCTACAATGAAGGTGCGAGTATGCTAAAATACAATGGTCGCTATTATTTGCAGTACGCATCTCCTGGCACTGAGTTCGACTCATACGGAGATGGTCTTTATATCAGTGATTCTCCACTGGGTCCCTACACACGAGAACCCTATTCGCCTTTCTCTGTCAAGCCTGGTGGCTGGATGACGGGTGCTGGTCATGGGGATACTTTCCAGGACAAGTTTGGCAACTACTGGCACGTGGCAAGTACGGTGATTGCACAGCGTCACATGTTTGAGCGTCGTATTGGTTTCTTTCCTGTGATCTTCACGAAGAAAGACCACATGTATGCGTTGACAGATTTCTCAGACCGTCCGTATGAGTTGCCTAAGAGCAAGGTAAACTTTCAGAAGGGTGCTGCATGGACAGGATGGATGGATTTATCGATTGGCAAAACGGTTAGTGCTTCTTCTGAAACAGCTGACAAGCCAGCTTCCAAAGCTGCCGACCGTACCATCAAAACATGGTGGAGCGCTCAGACAGGCAAAGCTGAAGAGTGGCTGAGGATGGATTTGGGTAACACATATCCTGTGGAGGCTATTCAGGTGAACTTTGCTGATGAAGGGTACCCGTTACGCACTATTGGTAATCCGTTTGTACCTTATAAATATAAGGTGGAGGGCTCTGTGGATGGCGTGGAATGGACCATATTAGCGAACAAGGTTAACAATGACGTGACCAATCCTCATCCGCTGATTGTACTTGACAAGCCTGCTACGGCTCGTTATATCAAAGTTACGAATCTGAGCGACCTGCCTGGCAAGTTCTCGTTGTTTGAACTGCGTATTTTTGGTGTTGCGGATGGAGACAAGCCTACTGCTGCAAAAGATGTCATGGTGGAGCGTACTGCCGACCGTCGCACGGTTACCATCTCTTGGCCACCAGTAGAAGGTGCTCAGGGCTATTTCGTTCATTGGGGCACTGAAAAAGACGAGCTGTTTGCTGCTTGTGAGACGTTAGAACCAAGCCTCACTTTAGGTCTCCTCTCCTCTGATGTGGATTACTATTTCAGGATGGATAGTTTCAACGAAAGTGGTGTAACAAAGGGAAAGGTCACAAAGAAACAGTAATTGTTTATCAAAATAAAACATTGAGAGGGCACCTAATTAGATGCCCTCTCTCTTTTATTACTTAAACAATAACTATAACAAGATATAGACTATTTTTGTACTGCAAATACGAGATAATTCTGCCACATTATGCCAAATAATCATCATTTATAGGGATTGTGTGGTCAAAAAGCCCTCCTTAACTTTGCACTCGGAATTAACTAAACAAATATTATTATGAAATTAAAAAGTTTTATTTTATCGACAATTGCTATAGCCATCGCAATGGGCATGAGCTCATGTAGTAAAGACAAAGATGAACCAGAGGTAGCTGTAGCCGCACAAGTAGCTGGTACCTACACAGGTCAAGAGATTATCACTGTGATGGGAGATGAATCATCTAACGAAACCACTTCTTTCGAATTTGCCAAAACCACAGACTCTTCTGTGGACATGACTATTCCTCAATCAGGTTCAATGGGACACATGACTATTCCCCCACTTTCAGTGAAGAACATCACTCTGTTAAAAAGCGGCAATAACATTACGGGGCAGCTTGCTTCGTATGCTGGCACCGTAACCAACACTGATGGAGCTGAGAAAGCATATACAATCAATAATTTAATTGTTGTATTCAGTGAAAAGTCTGTTGTGGTATCGTTCGCATTGAAATATGGAAACATGCCATTTGACATGATTACTAATTTCTCAGGAACCAAACAGTAAACAGTGGCTTTAATGAGTAAAACATCGCTTCTCGCTATAGTCAGTTTGGCATTGTCCATGCTGGCTATGGGAGTTGCTGCCCAGACACTTCCTTCTACTGCCGTAAACGATTCTGTAGAGTTGGAACCCATTGTAGTGACAGCATCTCATTCGCCTAAAACGTTGAAAGACGTACCTGTGGTTACGCGTCTCATCACCCTCCACGATATCAAACTGACTGATGCTACCAATATTCAGGACATGCTTACGCAAGAGATACCCGGACTGGAGTTCGGCCTTGCTATGAGCCAAGAGACATCACTCAACATGAGTGGTTTTGGCGGCAATGCTGTCCTCTTCCTGGTAGATGGAGAACGTATGGCAGGAGAAACGATGGACAATGTTGACTACAACCGCATGAATCTCGACAATGCAGGACGTATAGAGATAGTGAAGGGGGCATCATCAGCACTCTATGGCTCAAATGCTGTAGGAGGAGTAATCAACATCATAAGTCAAGAGAATCTTGACCCCTGGGCTATCAATGTAAACTCTCGCTATAATACGTTTGGACACGAATGGCGCAACGGAGCCAGCTTCTCATTCAACACCGCGAAATGGAACTCACAGACAAGTTTACAGCATACCAAAATTGATCCTGTCAATCTGCCAAAGGCACACTCTTCCGAAGAGATTGCCACTGAACTGATGAAGAAGGCACAGGGCTTGCCTTACGATGAGTCAATTCTGAATGATGACTCCAATATAAGCCGCCTGTATGGACAGAAAACTTACAACATAAAGGAACGGTTGATATGGCGTGCCTCTGATAATCTCACGCTTACAGGCAGGGGTAGTTATTTCTTCCGCACCAGCGAACGTGATACTTACGACTATCATTTCAACGGCTACGGTGCAGGATTGAAAGGCAAGTACGCGTGGAAACACGACAGCTATCTGGAACTGTCATACGCATACGACCAATATGACAAGGCCAACTTCATGCCAAATGGTACACGTACCCATGACCACGACTATAGCAATAGACAACATGTGGCACATGCCCTGTTCCACCATTCGTTTGGCAAGAACAGTCTCATCGTGGGAGCCGACTACCTGCATGATTATCTCACCACTTATCAATTCATAGACAACACGGCTCACACCCAGAGCAATATCGATGGCTATGCACAGTTCGATTGGAACATCACTCCACAACTGAACATTGTGGGCAGCATGCGTTATGATTATTTCTCTGCTTCAGCAAAGCAGGCTCTCACCCAGCGTCTTGCCTTGGTGTATAAATTGCCGTTCATGACCCTTCGAGTCAACTATGCCAGTGGTTTCCGAGCCCCCACCCTCAAGGAAATGTATATGCATTTTGACATGGGCAATATGGGCTATATGATCATTGGCAATCCAGACCTGAAACCAGAGAAGAGCAACAATATCAATCTCGCTATTGAGCGCACACACCGCATACAAAAAGGCGGATTACTGGATGGAACCTATAGCTTTACCCTCATGGGCTATTGCAACATCTTTGACAAGCGCATCACCACTATCGACGGGGGGTTATACGAGGGTATGGAAAGCGCAGTATACTGGAACGAAGATGGAATCACGGTATGGGGTGTAGATGCCAGCCTTGGCTATGTCATGAAAAACGGCTTGTCACTAAGGTACAACTATTCATGGATGCATGAAACTGGCAATGTCTATTTCTCACAGTTCTCACAGCCTCGTTCACATTCCATGACCTGGCGCATAGGCTACAGCCATCGTTTTTCGCGCCACTATGCTCTCGATGCAGCTCTTTCTGGTCGCAGTCTTGGCAAACCGCAATCGGGTCGTAAGGATGTTGACCAGGGTTATACTATCTGGAAACTAATGTTACAGCATCAATTATGGAAAGGCATCCGTCTTAATACTGCCATTGACAATATCTTTAATTTCAAACCTAAGGCCTATTACTACTCTTCTCCACTCACTACAGGTACCTCCTTCAGCATAGGTCTATCAATTGATGTGGCAGCTCTAGGCGCGTAAAATCACACACGATAATTGCATACGCTTACAAATCTAAGGGCAATACATATAAGACTAGTGTCTCATTATCTTCCGCTTCTTCCGCTTCTTCCGCTATTACTTCCGCTACGATAACCATTGTATAAATAAGCTATCTTGATTTAGCGGAAGTGCGGAAGATATATTTTATTATTCCCACTCGATGGTACCCGTTGGTTTCGGAGTGAGGTCATAGAGCACACGATTCACACGTGGCACCTCCGTGATAATACGCTTGGTGATATGATGCAGCAATGTGTAAGGAATCTCCTCGATGGTAGCCGTCATAGCATCGCGCGTGTTGACGGCACGGATGATGACTGGCCAATCCCAACTGCGTTTGTTGTCCTTCACACCCGTTGACTTATAGTCGGGTACGATAGTGAAATACTGCCAAACCTTGCCCTCCAAGCCGTTCTTAGCAAACTCCTCACGCAGGATGGCATCACTCTCACGCAAAGCCTCCAAGCGATCACGAGTAATGGCACCCGTGCAACGTACACCCAGACCAGGACCAGGGAATGGCTGGCGGAACACCATGTTGTCTGGCAACCCCAGTTCTTTACCTACCACACGAACCTCATCCTTGAACAAGAGCTTAATCGGCTCAACGAGCTCGAACTGTAGATCCTCTGGCAAACCACCTACGTTGTGATGAGACTTTACAGGACCAGACTCTACGATGTCAGGATAGATGGTACCCTGCGCCAGGAAACTGATACCCTCTTGCTTACGAGCCTCTTCTTCAAACACACGGATGAACTCTGCGCCAATGATTTTACGCTTCTGCTCAGGATCAGCCACGCCTGCCAGCTTGTCAAGAAAACGGTCGGTTGCATCCACATACACGAGGTTGGCATTAAGCTCATCGCGGAACACACGTACCACCTGCTCAGGCTCACCCTTGCGCAGCAAGCCGTGATTTACATGTACTGACACCAATTGTTTGCCAACAGCCTTAATGAGTAAAGCTGCAACCACAGAGGAGTCAACACCACCCGAGAGGGCCAGTAGCACCTTTTTGTCGCCAATCTGAGCACGCAGCTCATGAATCTGTTCTTCAATGAATTTTTGGGCCAAAGCAGGAGTCGTAATACGCTCCATATCAGCCGGACGAACGTTACCTGTAGTCATAATTTTGATGTATTAATTATATTAATTCTATTTTAATCGGATAAAGTTACAAAATAATCTGGTAATAATCGCCAGTATGTGCTTTTTTTAACAATATTTTTTCTTATTTTTGCAGATAGATAAACTTAAAATGCAAAGATAATGAGAAAGACTTTTTTATTACTGACTACACTGGCGCTGGGCATCGTATATGCATCAGCACAGGAAGCCATTTTTGACCGTAATGACATTACCTCGCCTGAAGTGAACGCTGACGGTAGCGTGACGTTCCGTCTGTATAATCCTAAAGCGATCACCGTACAGGTGACGGGGGATTTCCTGAATGGGACTACAGCAGAGATGAAACAAGACTCTACAGGCGTGTGGACTTACACCAGTAAGCAGCTAGAGCCTGAGATGTATTCCTATAAGTTCTTGGTAAATGGTACTGAGTTCTTAGATCCCAGCAATATCTACCGAAGCAGAGACATTGCATCGTTTACAAATATCTTTATTGTCAGCAAAGACAAGGCCGACAAGGGTGGTCTGTACAGCGTACAGGAGGTGCCACATGGCAATGTAGCGAAGGTATGGTATAACAGTCCTACACTGAAGATGCAGCGTCGGATGACTGTCTATACGCCTGCTGGCTACGACGATAGCAAAAAGAGCTATCCAGTGCTATATCTGTTCCATGGAGCTGGTGGTGATGAAGATGCCTGGACAACCTTAGGACGTGCAGCACAGATATTGGACAACCTGATTGCAATGGGTAAGGCCGAGCCGATGATTGTGGTGATGCCCAATGGCAACATGAATGCTCAGGCTGTGGCTGGCGAATGGAGCAAGGGCATGTATAAGCCGTCATTCACCCAGCACATGGATCCTCCAGGCTTGGCTACGATGGAAGAGAGTTTCCCTGATATCCAGAACTATATAGAAAAGCACTATCGTGTTATCAAGGACAAGAAACATCGTGCGGTAGCCGGTCTGTCAATGGGTGGTGGACACACTTTCTCTGTGAGCAAGACGTATCCAGACCGTTTCGACTATATCGGTCTGTTCTCTGCTGCTATCGTAGCTGGTCGTAACGTAAACTTCATGGGTGTGAATAAGCAGACATTAGACAGCGATACAGAACTGGGCCATCAAATTGAGGCGCTGAAGAAGAATGATCCTAAGTTGTATTGGATTGCAATCGGTAATACTGATTTCCTGTACAATGTGAATAAGGCTTACCGAGAATACCTGGATGAGAAAGGCTTGAAGTATGAATACTTCGAGAATGAGGGCGGTCACATCTGGCGACTGTGGCGCATCTACCTGAGTATGTTTGCTCCAAGGCTTTTCAAATGAAGAATGAGCAAAATACTCACTCGCCCTAAAGGCACCCCTTCCATATTATGATGTGCACCCCAATAGTTAGACAAAAAACTATTGGGGTGCACAATAATCAGACGGAGGAATATAATTAATGAGTAGCGTCGTGAATCATTTCCAACAGTCCATTCACGATAGCACTCTCTGCATAACCTTGTTTGTAGCGTGAGCCCAGTACTTCGAATACCTCAGCACCATAAGACTCATCGTCTGGGATATAGCCACCATAACCCACACCAGAGCAATATGCAAGACCTGTCATCATGGTACGAGAATAAGGAGATTCACGCTTCAGGCGTACCGCAATCTGGTTGTAAGGTTCACCAGCCACAGCCGTTACAGGAATATCGTCCAGCATAATCAGGCAAAGGCCAATGCCTGCCTCACCTGCATCTTCATACTGGCCTGCAAAACCTGCCCTCCCCTCTCTGTTGAGTAACTTACGAGCTGGCACATTGACCACCTTACGGGCACAGTTGATGGTGACATTCGTCTCAAAGTGGCGCATATTCATGATAACATACTTTACTTCTTCACCTAAGATTTGTCCATAACTTTCAATCATCCTTTCCTGCTCTCCCAACAGGCGCTGCACCTCTGGTTTGGTTCTATCCAAACCTTGTCCACCAGGAGGCATGCTATTGGAAATATCCTCACCACGAGCTGCAAAATCAGCTATACGGATATTGCGTAAGTCGAAGGTCTGCTGGAAATAAATGGGGTTCTGGTCACCAGCAGCACCAGAGGCAAAGCTCGCCACAAAATCATCACCATAGCGACTCTCCACATAACGCTCGGTAGCTCCCGGAAAGTCTGCACTAACCTTGTCAGTATTACCTGTTATCACAGCATGCATGGCATAGTTGAAATATGTGGCAATGGGGTTTCCGTCAAGACTCTCGAAATAGATGACACCTACGGTCTTGTCAGACTTTCCATCATAATCCGGACCTTCCCACCATGAGCCGCGCTCTGCATCAAACAAGTCGCGTTTCACATTCAAGTAGGACACACCAGCACCATAGCCTAATTTAGCAGGCACCATAGCATCTACTGCTGCTTTAACAGCACTCCATGTACGGTTATTCAACTCATCTCCTCTCACACTACCGCCAGAGTGTGTATGTGTGCCGTTATAGATAATATTGCCCTCTGGAATACCCAGTTCTTTTGCAGCACGCTCGTCTATATAGGCTGCAACATTGCCATTGACACCTCCTGCATCAAAAGTTACAAAGGCAGCCTTGGTAGCACCGTTTCCAAAAGCGATGACACGAACAAAGCAATGGTCCAGAATGCCCTGCGAGGTAGGTGGTAGATCCTTCAGTTCTGGGGTTATATCCACTTTAGCAGCACCTGCCAACAACTGACCATGAGGTCCGTTAAAAGCTGATAAGCTGACTGACTGCAACATGGCAGACATCAGCACAACCATAAACACAAATTTCTTTCTCATAGTATTATTAATTAATTATTATATACAACAAACAACTCCCGCTTGGAGCTGCTTGGCTAGCAAGTGGGAGTTGCATATAAGGACAACGTTCTATTGTCTATCTGGATTGTGTCTATGTTGTCTGTCTCTATTAGGGGCTCCACCACTTTCAGAACGTGGACGCCACATATCTCTTACCATATCTCTGCGGAAACCCATCTCAGCACTTCTGATAAGGAATATCTTCTTGTCGGGTAGGATTTTGCGGAACTTATCTAGATACTCCTTCTCCAAGCGAGCAGAGTTCAACTGCGACTCAGTGAAGGCATCATTAATTTCCTTATAGCTGCCCTCTTTGGCGTTATTGTCCAAACCTTCGCGAAACAGCTTCCAAGCTTCATCCTGCATGGTTTTCTGTTTCTGTTTCATCTCAAAGTACAGCGGGAAGAACTCCTTGGCCTCTTGGTCTGTAAGTTCAGCAGTCTTAGCCAAATACTCCTGCTGTTTAGCCTGAAACTGCTCAGGCGATAGTCTTTCACGACGTGTTCTTTCTTGTGCGTTTAGTGATGCTACAGCCACCACCATTGTCAATAATAATACGATTCTTTTCATAATCCAATGCTTTAATTATAAAATGTATATTACTCTGCGTCAGATAAATAAAGATAAAGAGAATAGTCGTCCATTTGCATTGACTCCACCATATTCTGCACCATCTCCGTTTCATATTGCTCTTCTTCTGCAGCAATCACATCGGGATTGTTGGCATGCATATATCCCAACACCTTGATGATGATGGCGGCACCAGCAAACATGGCTGCCAGATAGACACTTGGCTTCGCCTTATCCCACCACGTCAATGGTTTGGTCTTGTACTCAGGAACAGGCTTTTCAGGCAGACTGTCCATCACACGGTTCGTCAGGCCCTCGAAATAGCCCTCGGGAACAGTGAAGGGGTTACTCTTCCCCACCTTGCGTAACAACAGATCTTCTTCTTTCATAGCTTTTATCCTTTTTCTATTTGTTAGACATCAGTATATTCAATTGGTTTAATCAGCATCCTCAAAAAATTTAGATATTTTCTTCACAGCCAAGTGATAGTCAGCTTTCAATGCCCCTACAGAGGAACCTATAATCTCAGAAATCTCCGTATAAGTCAGTTCGTCAAAGTAACGAAGGTTAAACACCAGTCGCTGTTTGTCTGGAAGTGTAGTAAGTGCCTGCTGCAACAGACGTTGTGCCTTCTCACCATCGAAGTATGGGTCACTCTCCAATTGGTTGGCTACACTTGCCTCCTCGTTATCCATCGAGATGCTCTGTTGTGCCTTCTGCTTATTTAGGAAATTCAAACTCTGGTTGATGGCGATACGATAGAGCCAGGTGGAAAGTTTAGATTCCCCACGGAAGTAGTCGATGTTTTTCCAAGCCTGTATCAGCGTTTCCTGCAAGACATCATTGGCATCGTCGTGGTTAAGCACCAGGCGTCGTATCTGCCAATAAAGCTGTTGGCCAAACTCCTCCACAATCATGGCGAACGCCCTACGTTGCGTGGCATCGTCTTCTTGCAGCATCCTCAGCACATTTTCTTCGTCAAATCTTGCACTCATATCGTTTTGTTCGTTCATTAATCATTAGACAGAAAGAAAAGCAATAGGTTTAATCTATCATCTCAAACACTTTCCCCTCATCAGCCAACAGAGTATTAGGAAATATGGATTTGGCCTCTTTAAGCAACTCATTCTCATCCGTATATCGTGCAGAGAAATGCCCTATAACGAGCCTTTTCACTTCAGCATCTTTAGCAATCTGAGCAGCTTGTAAGGTGGTGCTATGGAAGTGTTTTTCTGCTTTCAAAGCGTCTTCTGCGGCATAGGTAGCCTCGTGGTAAAGCAAATCCACTCCCCTCACCTGCTCAACAATCTCAGGTGCATACTTGGTGTCAGAACAGTAAGCATAGCTGTGCACTGGTGATGGATCAGTGGTAAGTTTTTCATTGGCAATTACCACACCATCAGGTTGCACAAAATCCTCTCCTGCACGAATATTGTTGATGTAAGCAATAGGTATCTCATATGCATCAATCATATCACGTAGAATATGTCTTAGTCCCATTTTCTCCTCAAACAAGAAACCGCAGGTGGGTACCCTATGTTTCAAGGGGATAGTAGTGACTGTAAGCGTACGATCCTCAAAGATTACGATAGGGTTCTCAGTATCAAATTCATGGAAAAACACCTGATAGGTCATGTCGTAATTACAATAGTCCATGATGGGCTTCATCATCGTCTCAAGACCTTGAGGACTATAGATGTGAAGCTCTGCCGTACGTCCTTGCAAGTTAAAGGTGGATATCAGGCCTGGCAATCCGAACCAATGGTCACCATGCAGGTGTGAGATGAAGATATTGTTCAGGCGGTTGAAAGGAAGTCGATTCTTACAGTACTGCATCTGTGTTCCTTCGCCACAATCTATCATAAACAGCTTGTCACGCACGTTCAGCACCTGCGAAGAAGGGAAATGCTTCAACGTGGGTTTGGCTGAGCCACAACCTAATATCGTCAGTTCAAACTTTTCCATAAACTCGTCTTGCTATTCAGTTTACAAAGATAGCAATAAAAAAGGTGCCTGCAAACTTTGCAGACACCTTTTATTATATATAAGGTGAAAGTTATTACTTGCCGCCCTTTGCAAGCTTCTCTTTCAGAGCTGCCAGTGCATCGATATCACCCAGTGTGGTTGACGCAGCCTGGTTCTGAATTACAGGAGCCTCTTCACGCTTGTTGTTACGACGCTGAGCACGACGCTCGTTTCTTTCTTCACGAGCCTGATCTTCATAAACACGGCTGTGTGAGAGGAAGATGCGACGAGTATCCTTATTGAACTCAATAACCTTGAATGGCAGAGTCTCACCTACCTGAGCCTGAGTGCCATCCTGCTTAACCAAGTGCTTAGGAGTTACGAAGCCCTCAACGCCATGAGGCAGAGCAACCACTGCACCCTTGTCCAAGATATCAGTAACAGTACCGTCGAATACAGCACCCTCAGTGAATACGTTAGCGAAGGTATCCCAAGGATTCTCCTCAAGCTGCTTGTGACCCAAGCTCAAACGACGGTTCTCCTTGTCGATCTCCAATACTACTACGTCGATCTCTGCACCAATCTGGGTAAACTCTGATGGATGCTTAACCTTCTTGGTCCATGACAGGTCAGAAATGTGAATCAAGCCGTCAACGCCCTCTTCAATCTCAACAAATACACCAAAGTTGGTGAAGTTGCGAACCTTAGCCTTGTGCTGTGAACCAACTGGATAACGCTCTTCGATATTCTCCCATGGGTCAGCCTTCAGCTGCTTGATACCCAGAGACATCTTACGCTCGTCGCGATCCAGAGTCAAAATAACAGCTTCTACCTCGTCGCCTACCTTCAAGAAGTCCTGAGCACTACGCAGGTGCTGGCTCCAAGACATCTCAGACACATGAATCAGACCTTCAACTCCAGGAGCAATCTCTACGAATGCACCGTAGTCAGCCATCACAACTACCTTACCCTTCACGTGGTCACCCACCTTCAGATCCTGATTCAGAGCATCCCAAGGATGAGGAGTGAGCTGCTTCAGACCCAAAGCAATGCGACGCTTGTCGTCGTCAAAGTCAAGGATAACAACATTTATCTTCTGGTCAAGCTCAACCACTTCGTGAGGATCACTTACACGACCCCAACTCAGATCGGTGATGTGGATCAAACCGTCAACACCGCCAAGGTCAACGAATACACCATAAGAAGTGATGTTCTTAACAGTACCTTCGAGTACCTGACCCTTGTCGAGCTTGCTAACAATTTCCTTCTTCTGTGCTTCCAACTCAGCCTCGATGAGAGCCTTGTGAGAAACAACTACGTTGCGGAACTCTTGGTTGATCTTCACAACCTTGAACTCCATAGTCTTGTTTACGAATACGTCGTAATCGCGGATAGGCTTCACATCGATCTGTGAACCTGGCAAGAATGCCTCGATGCCAAATACGTCCACAATCATACCACCCTTTGTGCGGCACTTGATGAAACCCTTGATAACTTCCTGACTCTCCAATGCCTGGTTTACGCGATCCCATGCCAGAGACAGGCGAGCCTTGCGGTGAGAGAGCACCAACTGACCCTTCTTGTCTTCCTGATTCTCAATGTAAACTTCCACCTTATCACCAGGCTTCAGATCAGGATTGTAACGGAACTCACTCATAGGAATGATACCGTCAGATTTGTAACCGATATTCACCACGACCTCACGCTTGTTCATGCTGATAACGGTACCTTCAACGACCTCACGCTCATTAACTTTGTTCAGCGTGTTGTCATAAGCCTTCTCCTGGTCTTCCTTGCTGACTGGAGAAAGAGCTTCGCCACTTTCATAAGCCTCCCAATTGAAGTCATCGAGTGGCTGAATGTTTTTTAATTCTTCCATTTTGTTAATTAATTTTTAAATAGTTAACTGTGTTAGACATTATGTTGTCTCAAAAACGCCGCAAAATTACTACTTTTTTTCCGACCCACAAACAGTTTCGCCAATTATTTTTTCTTTTTATTATTAAAATAGGAGAGAGCCGCTCCTATGGCCGTACTGTACTCTGCATATGGAGGAATGTGGAAGCGCACACCATAAAGGCCTTCCAGTTCATCGAACACTCCTCTGCACTGGGGCATACGGGTTAGATTACCGATGAGCACAAAATCTTTGATATCAGAGTTCAATGCACAAAGAACGGCTCCACTACCAATGGTCTGCAATACTGTCATAATGATACCGGCAGCAATGTCTTCTTGCGTAGAATCACTGTGTGCCTTGCCCAGCAACGATGCTGTAGCATTAAGGGGCAGGCCAGGCAGGTCGGATTTGCAAACATCCCCAATCAAGAGATTCACCTTAGTATGATCACCATGCTGCGCCAACTCAGCTACCTGAGTAATATCATGTATTTTTAGCAACATATTAGACAGGCCTTGCAAGGTACCTCCACCTATGCCCATACCTCCAATATGCATGATTTTCTCATCTTCAATCTTCACGAAGGTAGTACCTGTGCCCATGCTCACCACAATCAATTTGTCAATATTGATGTCATGACGGGCGCCCAAGCCATCTGCGGTAAATTCATCCACCATCTGAGTGGGCAAGCCATAGATAGGTGTTGTAACAAAAGCACTACCCACACCCGTCATCATCACTTGCTCGATATCCTCCAACTGAATGTTGTTATCATGCAGATACTTGCCAAATGCCCCAAAAAGTGATGTCACAGGGTCAGCAGCAGTAATAAACATTGGTCTTATAATCTGATTGTCTCTGATGCCAACAATCTTTGTGGTGGAACCACCTACATCAATTCCTATTACCAATCCCATTTTAGTTAAAAGTTAAAAGTTAAAAAGCTTACTGTAATACTTTATCTTCAAAAACTTGTTTGACTAGCGAAGCAAACTCCTGAAAGGCAGCCGTATCACTCAGAGAGGATAAGGATTGCAAAAGGCCATAATAATGCCAGGCATGCTCCTGAGGGTCACTGACGTGGAAACGTTTCCACAAGGCATCACCAATCTCTGCATAGTCGCGAGCAATGATGCGCATATTAGACAACTTGTCACCCATTGCCACGATTTTCACATCGAGGGGGGCATTTGCCAAGTGTTCAATAGCGATTTGTTTACGAAGATGCCATGTAGCAGAAGCACTTCCTTCAAATTTCATATCACTTTCATGAGCCACCAAATCGGCCACACGCTTTCCAAACTCCTGAACCAGTTGCTCATACGTTGTGTCGGTATCCTCCATCGTATCATGCAATACAGCTGCAGCTAACAATTCCTGGTCTGAAGTCATGGTCGAGACAATAACCACCGCCTCCAAAGGATGAACTATGTAGGGGAAGCCTTTGCCCTTACGCTCCGTATTGGCATGAGCCCTGACCGCAAAGCAGATGGCACGATCTAATAGGCTGCTATCCAAATAATCTTTCTTACTCATACGACTACATTTTTAAGATCTCCCCAAAATGATAGATTCTTGGCTTGTTCCATAATCATATCCACCAAAACATCATTACCATCCTGTTCGCCATTCAGAGTATCATATACAATCTTCAATCCTTCACGTCCTTTACCCTGTTTGAGAACATAAACCAGACAAAGATTCTGTAAACCAATGTTTTCAGCCAAGATATCAAGGTCGGTCATAGCTATCTGGGCAAGTGCCAATTGGTAAGCGTCCTCTTGATTCTCCTTAATAAAGGTATCAACATCCTTCAAAGTCTCAAAACCGAATGACACCAGCAGAGGGAGGAAGCCTGTGAGCGATGCAGGGAAAATCTCCGCCTGATTCACTGAGGCAATGCGTTGATTCAACTTGTCAAACGGACGTTTTTCCAGATAAGTCATGAAGGAGTCGTTGGTGAGCAGAACGTCATCCAGATTGCCAGATTCCACCAGACTCTGTACATTTCGACGATATTCGTTTATCTGATTTCGCAACCTACTAAACTCATCATCCAACAACTCTAACATTCCTGCCAAGCGACTGAACTGCCTACGATGCTCGTCAAGGATTTTCACGTTGCCTTTGTAACCCGTATCATGCTCAATGGTGGACCACACATGTTGCAAGGCTGTTCGCATCTGCAATTCAAAGCGAATGTTTCTCAACTCAGGGTCGTTGCTACGAAGCTGACAGATAAAATGAAGGGAATTATAGCCGAAACTGGTGAGTTGATGTAATTTACGTTTGTCAACCGACTCCTTCCAATCTATCTCAAACAACTTCTTGGCAATGGCCGCTACCTTATCAACATCATCATTATAAAAGGTGATAACACGAATACCCACCAAGTCAGTAACATCATTAATACTTGCATATTTACCACCTTTCTTCAGCAACTTTCCCTTTAGCGAATTCTCGGTCTTAACCCTGTGTTCAATAGCCGTCACATAGATGCCCTGCTCATCAAGTGCTTTTTTCAACTTCTCAAAAGCCATCTTATCCAGTTTCTTCAACAGTGGCAGTTCGTCTTTGAACTGTTGCAACAACTCTACTCCATGGGGGTCTAATATGATATCCTTTGTTTCTGACATATATTATTTATTTGATTATCAAGATATTTATTTATCACAAAATCGCTTTAGGATATCGTCATAAGCCTCTATCCTCCTGTCTCTCAGGAAAGGCCACCAGCGACGCACTTGCTCTGAACGCTCCAGGTCAATCTCCACCACCATATTTTCCTCTTGGTTGTCAGAGGCATTGGCAATGAATTCACCTTGCGGACCTGCCACAAAGCTATTACCCCAGAACTGGATGCCATTGGTCTGTCCTGAAGGATCAGGCTCATGCCCCACCCTGTTCACAGCTATTACAGGCAAGCCATTCGCTACGGCATGACCACGCATCACTGTTTGCCAGGCACCCAATTGGCGTTGCTTTTCATCTGGAGTATCCGTACTTTCCCATCCTATAGCAGTAGGATAAATTAGCATCTCTGCCCCTTGCAAAGCCATGAGGCGAGCGCCTTCCGGATACCACTGATCCCAACACACCATCAGTCCCAACTTACCCAATGAGGTTTGTATGGGCCTGAAACCAATATCACCTGGTGTGAAATAGAATTTTTCATAATAAGCAGGATCATCGGGTATGTGCATCTTGCGATACTTGCCTGCCATACTGCCATCCTTATCGAATACCACAGCAGTATTGTGATACAAGCCTGCTACCCTCCTTTCAAACAAAGAGGTAACCAACACAATGCCCAACTCCTTAGCAAGAGCACTATAGAAAGCAGTCGATGGACCTGGTATCGGCTCTGCCATGTCGAAGTTGTTCACATCTTCCACCTGACAGAAATAAGGGCTGTTGTGCAACTCCTGGAGTACCACCATCTGAGCCCCCTGAGTTGCACAAACCCTGGTATTATTAGCCAACTTCTCGCGATTAGCGGAGAGGTCGGAAGTAACGGATTGTTGTACCAATCCCACCTTTAACTTTCTCATTTACAATAGAGATTAAGAATGGTTTCATACAGTTCCTGCTTGCCACTCTTCTGTGCTGGTTCACCATGCTCCTTAGCATATGCCACCAACTCTTCCAAAGTCATATTGCCATCCTCGAAGCGCTTGCCCTCACCTGCATCGAAGCTTGCATAGCGATCCTGGAGCATCTTTGGAAGTGGAGAATTCTCAATAATGTCAGCCGCATTGAGCAAAGCACGAGCCATGGCATCCATACCACTGATGTGAGCGATGAAGATGTCCTCTGGATCGGTAGAATTTCTACGCAGCTTAGCATCGAAGTTCATACCACCATTGCCCAATCCGCCATTGCGAATTACCTGCAACAAAGCCTGGGTAAGTTCAAAGTTGTCGATTGGGAACTGGTCAGTATCCCAACCATTCTGAGCATCACCACGATTAGCGTCTATGCTTCCCAACATGCCATTATCCACAGCCACTGCCAGTTCATGTTCAAACGTATGACCAGCCAAAGTAGCATGATTCACCTCAATGTTCACCTTGAAATCCTTATCCAAACCATTGGAACGCAAGAATCCAATCACCGTTTCAGTATCTACATCATACTGATGCTTGGTGGGCTCCATAGGCTTCGGTTCAATCAGGAAAGTACCCTTGAATCCATTAGCGCGAGCATAATCGCGAGCAGCAGTCAGCATCTTAGCCAAGTGGTCTTTCTCACGTTGCATCTGGGTATTGAGTAAGGATGAATAACCTTCACGACCACCCCAGAACACATAGTTAGTACCACCTAATTTAATAGTAGCATCAATAGCATTCTTGATTTGCACAGCTGCACGAGCCACTACATCAAAATCAGGATTGGTAGCTGCACCATTCATATAACGTTTGTGACTGAATACATTAGCAGTTCCCCACAACAACTTGATGCCCGTCTCAGCCATCTTCTGCATAGCGTAGTCAGTGATAGCCTGCATACGAACTTCATATTCAGCAATATCTTCAGTATCTTCCACCAAGTCAACATCGTGGAAGCAGAAATATTCAATGCCCAGTTTCTGCATAATCTCGAAGCCAGCATCCATCTTGTCTTTAGCACGCTGAACAGCATCTGTAGCCTCGTCCCAAGCATAGTGACGGGTCTGACCGCCAAACTGATCACTACTAGCCTGACCCAGTGTGTGCCACCAAGCCAAAGCAAACTTCAACCAGTCTTTCATTTTCTTACCCAGCACAACCTTATCGGCATCATAATAATGAAAAGCCATAGGGTTCTTACTTGATGTTCCTTCAAAAGGAATCTGAGCGATTTGCGGAAAATAAACTTTTGCCATAGTATTAAATTTAAATTATTTATTTATTTCATTTTCAAGTACATTCTTCCAACGTTGGTAAGCGGAAAGATATTCATCTCTCAGCGAAATTTGAGGTTCGATATGAGCATGACATACAAGTGAAGCAAAAGCCTCATTGTGGTCATGATAGATACCAACACCAATGCCTGCGCCTTTAGCAGCACCCTCAGAGCCATCAGTCTTATAGACATCTATACAGGCACCACTCACAGTGGCCAGCGTATCTCGGAACAAAGCCGACTTAAACATGTTTGCCCTACCAGCATGAATATGTTGAATATCCATTCCCATCTGTTTCATTATCTCCATGCCATAGCAGAAAGAGAAAACAATGCCTTCTTGAGAAGCACGTAAAATATGACCTTCATGGTGTTGATTAAAATTCAGTCCATGGATAGAACATCCAAGTTCTTTGTTCTGCAGCACTCGTTCAGCACCATTACCAAATGGCATCACTACAACACCATCAGAGCCAATGGGCACAGATGAAGCCAAACTATCCATATCAGGATAATCAATAGCTGGAGTAACATGATGATGCAACCATGAATTAAGAATGCCAGTACCATTCACACAAAGAAGAATACCTAAACGAGTTTGATTATCAGTATGATTAACATGTGCAAACGTATTCACACGCGATAACTTGTCATACTGCACTTGTCCATTCACACCATACACCACACCTGAAGTACCTGCTGTAGAGGCAATCTCACCTGGATTAAACACATTCAAAGAAAGCGCATTGTTAGGTTGGTCGCCTGCTCGATATGTAATAGGAGTACCAGCATGCAATCCCAATTCAAGAGCAGCTTCCTTGGTAACAAAGCCTTGCTCACCAAAAGTAGGCACGATGTCGGCAATCAAATGCCTGTCTATGCCATAGTAATCTAACAAGAATTGGGCAACTTGGTTTTCTTTAAAATCCCAGAACATACCCTCTGACAAACCAGAAACGGTGGTACGAACCTCGCCAGATAATTTCATAGCAATATAATCACCAGGCAACATCACCTTGTCTATCTTTTCATAAACCTGAGGTTCATTGCGTTTCACCCATGCCAGTTTGGATGCCGTAAAATTACCAGGAGAATTGAGCAGATGAGAAAGGCATTGTTCAGAACCCAGCTCATTAAAAGCCTGTTCACCTATGCCCACAGCTCGAGAATCACACCAAATGATGGATGGACGCAGCACTTGTTTATCCTTATCAACACACACCAATCCATGCATCTGGTAAGATATACCTATCGCTTTGATTTCTTGACCACTTGCTTTTGATGTCATAAGCACATCGGCAGTAGCCTTTTTTAAGTATTCCCACCACATTTCAGGGTGTTGTTCTGCCCACCCCACCTCTGGAGCCATAATCTCTGCCTCCTCCTTGGGATAGAATGAAGATGCCACACACATACCTGTCTGGGCATCTACCAAACTCGCCTTCACTGACGAGCTACCTATGTCGTAACCTAAAAGATACATATTACTATCATTTTAATCGTGTAAATATAGAGAATATTTTCGAGAGTACAAAAAAAATGTCGATAAAGATTAACTTTATCGACACTTTTGATAGTTTTATGTACTAAGCTTAAATTAAATCAGCTTAATGAACAGATCCTTACCGTCTTCAGTTACCTCAATCTTACCTTCACGCAACAGCCAACCCATAGCCAAGTATGCGTCCTTGTCGAGTAACTTAACTTCATTCTTCTTAGCTTCTGCCTTAATGTCCTTCAGTGTCATGCCGTTAGTACCATTCAGAATGTTCCAAATTACACCTGCAAACTCACCAACTTTTTCCTGTAACATTTTCTTTTTTACTTTTAAAAATTAAACATAAATTATAACGTTTCAAGGGTTCAGGAACCCTATCCCTTTGAAAACGGTGCAAAGTTACATATTAATTTAATAAGGTGTATCGTTTTTAACAATTTTTTAACTATTATTTTTCAAATAATCCTTATTAATCATCAGCAGGGAAAACCACTCCCAATTGTTTCCTCACCTCATCAATCACTTCTATAGTGGCTAATGAAACAGCATGTGAATTGATTTCACTCTCCAGCTTTCCTTGCTCTATAAGGTTAATGAATTCCTCCATTTCATAATAATAATCATCATGTTCAGCCTTTACACCCACATCTTGTGGTACAGCTTTGGGTCCTCTGCCAGACATGGCAACTGGACGAGGAATATATGTCACCTTCCGGATGGTATGTATTTCATCCATCACCAAATTGCCATCTTCGCCTTCTATTTCAGTAGGCAGATACGAATTGGCTATTTTAGAATATAACACAGTTGCATTCATACCCTCATAACGTAAATTCACAGCCCCTTGGCCATCCGTACCACTTGAAAGCATCACACCTTGCGCACTCACCTCTATAGGTTTGCCAAACAAGGCAATGAGTGGATAAATGGTATATACACCTATATCCATCATGGCACCATTGGAAAGTTCAGGTTGGAAGGCATTGAGCACGACGCCCTCTTTGAACTTGTCATAACGAGAAGAATACTGGCAATAAGAAGCGAAATACCTGCGAATAGTGCCCAACTTAGGAAGCATCTCTTTCACGATGTTGAAATTCGGATTCATCGTAGCAATCATAGCTTCCATCAAAAGAACCCCATTGCGTTTTGCTACCTCTATCATCTGTTTCACCTCTTTGGCATTCGATGCCATAGGCTTCTCACAAAGCACATGCTTGCCATGGTTCATGCAAGTGATGGCAATCTCGGCATGGGTGCAATTGGGAGTAGCAATATAGACAGCATCTACCACACGGCTCTTTGCCATGTCCTCTACAGAGGTAAAGGTATGCTTCACCCCATACTTAGCAGCAAACTCATCAGCTCGCTCTTGTGTGCGTGAGCAAACGGCAGAGAGTTCAAATCGTTCATCCTGCATGGCACCTGCCAGAAGCCAGTCGGTTATCTTATTGGTGCCGACCACACCAAATTTCACTTTTCCCATACCTTCATCAATAGCCCAATTCTTCACCCACAATCACTACGCAAAAACGACCATTATCGTACGAATTTCTAATAATATGTATTTGATTACAAATACTGTTAGCTGAATGACAATCATGACAGACTCCGTCCAGTGTACAAGGGGTATCACGATTCAATCTTACAGTATTAATAGGTGCAGCTGTACCCCTGGCGCGCTTGATGGCAGCATCCAAATCTTTGGCAATCTTATTCACGCCCACCACAAAAATCACCTTCTTGGGTCCCCAGGCAATGGCAGACACACGATTGCCATTACCATCAATATTGACAATGTCACCTTGCTCACTCATGGCGTTGGCACTGCTCAGATAGAAATCCGCAGAGAAAGCCTGACGATAGATCCCTTGTGCCTCCTCAGGACTCTTGGCGAGGTCTCTATCAAACAATGTATAGCTTCCTGCCTCATGCAAGGCACTTGTCAACCCCATGTCGCGCAGGGTCATGGAGCCACCCCATGATATGCTACTGCCCTCAGGCATCAGTTGCATCACCTGGCGAATGGCATCTGCCGACGTAGCACAATAGTATCCATCAATGTGGCGAGTGTTCAAGCTCTTAATGACCTTGCCCGCCAACAACTCGTTTCTTTGTTCAATTGGTGTCATAATAATTCGTATTAATAATGTTTTTCTCCCCAAAGATAGTGATAATTGTTGAAAAAGCATTATTTTTGCACGCAAATTTCCGAGGTCGCATGAAGAGCAAATTGCCATATCACCTGCTTGCCATTAGCATCATAGCTATCTGGGGAGTAACGTTCATCAACACAAAAGTGCTGATACTGAACGGATTGAACCCACAGGAAATCTTCTTATTGCGATTTATTATTGCCTATTTAGGTGTGTGGACATTTTCACCTCATAAGCTTTGGACCGACAACTGGAAGGATGAGCTCACCACCATAGCCTTGGGCGTTACAGGTGGCTCGATGTATTTCTGGGCAGAGAATACAGCCATCCAATATTCCTTGGTCAACAATGTTGCATTCATCGTATGCAATGCCCCCCTATTGACCCTATTCCTGGGCATGGCATTCTCCAAAGAGATTCGTGCCACCCGATGGCTCATTGCTGGTTCCATCATCTCACTGATAGGTGTAGCATTGGTGATTTTCAATGGCAGCTTTATCCTAAAGCTCAACCCCTTAGGTGACTTCCTGGCCTTGGTAGCTGCTGGTTCATGGGCCATCTACAGCTTACTGATGCGAGGGATGACCAGTCGTTATAATGCCACCTTCCTCACCCGCAAGGTGTTCTTCTATGGCATCCTCACCATCCTGCCTGCCTTTGCCATCAAGCCATGGCAATTCCCGTTAGACAAGCTGACGGAGCCTGTCATTTGGGGGAACCTCATCTTCTTAGGTGTGATAGCCGCTCTCATCTGCTTCGTATTATGGAGCGTAGTCATTCGTGAGATTGGTGCCTTGTCGTCTGCCAACTACATCTACCTATCGCCAGTAACCACCATGATTGCCTCGGCACTCTTCCTCCAAGAGCCTGTCACATGGATTTCCATCCTTGGTTCCATCCTCATCCTCTCTGGGTTGTATATTGCCAGCAAGAAATAAAATTTTTGCATGCTAACTTGCAAAACACCTCAAAGATGATTAAATTTGCACGTCATCAATAGCAAAAATTATGGAAGCAGACATCACAAGAATTAGGGAAATGGAACAACGAATGACCAGGGCGCTGAAAATAGTCAGAGCCATGGATTCTGCACTCAATGCTTTTGAACTGGTGCAGGGCGACATCCGAACACTGGATGAATACTACGGTAGCGACGAATGGAAAGCCGACCTTGCAGCCGACGAGGCAGGACTTCTGCCCCCCACCCTCAAGCGTGGTGTCCTCTCCGAAGACGGCATTTGGAACCTCCTCGAAGACAACAAGGACCTGCTTCGCAGAATAACAAATCGCTCAAGCGATTTATAAATGACGCGTTGGCACGTTGGCACACGGGCAAGAATACTGTCCCACTCGGCATCGGGTAAGGACAGCATCGCACTGCCCGCCATCTGCACCTTGCGTTTCAACCGCCACATCAAATATAGTTCATCATCACTCTTTATTTAAATTGGTTCCTAAAATATTCCCAATTGCAAAATAAAAGAACAGCGGTCTTTCTTCCGCATTCTCCTTTTCCAGCTCTTCCAGTAACTCGTCAAACTCATGACAGTCAAATCTTTGCTGCAAATTCTCAACATTCTCCCTGGTTATTTCAATCAAGGAATTCTCAGTACATTCAACATCCAGGAACCAAGAATTGTTGTAATTATGGAAGTGAATCTTATACACTGGCCGCATCGCATTCGCAAACTCATCGAATGCTTCCATATCCATACCTTCGTCATCACGATGCTCATCCATCCATGCACATACAGCCTTATCAGTCAACCGGTTCAGATAGTGGTCACTAAAATTGCGTATCTCCACCTTCTTCTCGCCAGAGAGAATTGCTTGGGCATACTCCTTACGCATAATCAGGTCAAGAACCTCAATACCCTTAGGCTCTGGAACCTGATACTTAGCCAAAAACTCATCCTTAGCAGCAAAATACTGCTCATCTGTCATTTCTGCATACTTATTCATAACTCAAACCTTTTTATGTTACACATTCTTTTATAGATTCACACTGCAAAATTAACCAGAGGTTGTCCTAAATCGTGGTACACCTTTCGTTTTTTTTCTTTTCTGCCACTTCATTTTGTTTTATTTCAATAATAGTTCTATCTTTGCCTTAGAAAACAAAGAAAGAAATACCCATGAAAACACCTGCATTATTCAGAGAATACATCTGGCTCATAAACACCATCCGTAAAGCCGGACAAATCACGTTGGACGACATCAACGAAAGATGGTTGGAGTCTGAGCTCAGCGAAGGAGTAGAAATAGCCCGTTCAACCTTCAACCGCCACAGAGATGCCATCCTCGACATATTTGGCATAATCATCAGTTGCAACAAGAAAAACGGTTACAAATACTATATCGAAAACGAAGAAGTGCTAAGAGAGAACACAGTGCAGAACTGGATGCTCTCCACCCTATCCGTCAACAACATCATCAGTGAAAGCATCTCCTTGCAAAACAGGATATTACTAGAACCCTTAGCACACGAGGAACGATACCTCCCTGTGGTGATCGAGGCCATGAAACGCAGTGTCCGCATTGCCATCAAGTACAGGAAATATGGAGATGTCGAACCTAAGAACCTGAACTTCGAGCCCTATTGCCTGAAGCTATTCCATCAGCGATGGTACGTTCTTGGTCATTTCCATCGTGACGTGAAGAATGGTCCAGACATCGATTTCTTTGGCATGTTTTCCTTCGACCGCATCTTGGAGATGTCAATCACCGATATCAAGTTCCAGATGAACCCGGATTTTGATGCAGAGGAATACTTCCATGACTGTTATGGTGCCATTGTCAACGATGACACTAAGGCACAGAAAGTTGTTATCCGCGTATTTGACTTTGAACAATATTACACCAAAGACCTCATGATGCATCACAGCCAGCATGAAATCGGTCATGGCGAGGACTACACCGACTTTGAACTATTCCTGCGTCCGACCATCGATTTCACCCGTCATCTTGTCGGTCTTGGCGACCGGGTAAAAGTACTATCACCTAAATGGTTGGCTGTTGAAGTATGCAATGAGCACCTCATGGCCTCCGATTTATACGAAGGATTGATAGAATAGTTTTTTCTATGCTGTCCCATGATTTGAGACAACACCCCGTTATGTTTGCAAACAAGTTAAAAAATATAAGAATATGAAAGCAGATTTTGATTACACAATTGTTTATGTCTTCGGACCGGAAATTTGTGAAGACAAGTACTACAATGACGAGCTTTTGACTCGTGAAGCTGGAGAATGGGTTAAAATTGGTGAAACTGGTTTTCGAGGGAATATTGAAAATGTAACAACGGACATAATGAAAGACCAGTCAATGAAGCGCATTAATAATGAAAGTAGAACAGGGATTCCTGTTATATCTAAAATCTATGATGTTTTCATTTTTCCCTATCACCAAAAAACGGATGACATAATTCGCAAACGTCTATGTGCAGAATTGTATAATTTAGATAATAGCAAACAGATAAACAAACAATTAAAGGACGAAAAATACGTAATTAAAGCCGGAGATGAGTTTGTTTATGGTGTTTGTCGAAGCAATATAAAGTTTGCGGTTCAGTCATACGATCATGATCTTATAGCAAAAGCAGAAAACGATGAAGAAGTAAAAGTGATAGCCCAAATATGTCGCTGTAATGATATTGACATTGATCGCAACACAGAGGAAATTGAAGATGTGGCATTGATTAAGAGAAAGCCCACTCTTGATTTAGACCTGATTCTATCCACAGGAGATGAAATTATCCTTACTAATGGATTAGGTCAAGAAGTTCTCGACGCGAATAATAGTAAGATTACAGCTTATTATATTGGTGGGAATAAATTTGAGTGTAGAGATGAAACAGGTAGGACTTCCTCTTTGGCAAAAAAATATTTAAACATGTATGGAGGTAAGAACCTAACAACCGTCAATGGGAATGAATACTGGACTTTTAAAGGCCAGAAGTTGACAACATTGCGTAAAAACTAAAAGAAGTTCAAATAACCCATGAGCTTAAAAGACGAAATACATGCTATTATGGCTGACCCCTCAAAATCTTATGAAGACAAACGGGATGAGCTATTGAAATATATGACTCCGAAAGAGGTGTATGCCCTGCTACCAACGCCTAAAGAAAAAGTTCGGTTAAAAGAACATCTTGTATCCAAGCCGGAAAACATGCGTTTGCTTCGGTTATCTGTTAATATGCCTATCTTTGAGAGTGTCTTAAAAGGTAATCATGTGGAGCGTCGGGAATACACAGAATACTATAAGAGTCGATGCACCTATATAGAGAATGGTGTAAGATATTTGGTCCCATTTGATGCTATAACCTTTTATGTCGGACATGGCTCACGAGCCAAAAGAGCAACCGTATCAATAAAGAATATAGTTTGCGATGGAGATTTTATCGACTTTTACTTAGGTGAAGTGCTTGACAATACTATTTTATAATAAAATCTGCTGGCTTGTCCCATGATTTGAGACAACACCCACTTAACTTTGCACCCATAAAGAAAAGAACAATTAACAAATTCGCTCCTGTCATTCATAGGGACATATATAGGTAAATACCTACCGTCTCATGTGAATGAACCTGATGATACGAGCAGAGCCATGATGTCGGAACAGAGGCCGCGAAAGCGAGATGAGTAGGTTCGAATCCTACCGCTCGTATCATCTTTATATTTGAAATAAGTGTTAATAAGAAAACCGAACTATCATGACGACCGAAAGAAAACTAAATGGAATCTGGAATGCAGAGAGGATTCTGCATGAATACCTCTACTTTTCCCACCACACGCAGCATTTCAAAAAAATCGACCACACGGATGACTCTCCCAATGGCATCAGGATTCGGAGGTTCGATGCGGTTTTGAAAGCCTATGGGAAAGACGTGTCGGACTTCTGCGAGAACGGTTGGATCATCAGCCAGGCATGTTCGCAAGAGAGAATAGATGAGCTTCGCCAGCTACTCTCCCAATTTTCCGACGACTACACCATACAGAGATTGCTCAACCACCCCAGAACCTTCAGAAACGACAGAGACATCCGATACATGTTTAGAGTACTATTCGAGTATAGAGTAGCACTTTACAAGGTAGAAGATTTCTGGTCAGGGCACATGGAGGGCACACAATCCGTCGCACTGGCCTATTACACCACCAGACAACTCTATGAAAATCATATCAAAGAAGTATGTGAACTCATAGACAAGCTGCTCGTATTGCTGATGGGAGATGATTTCGAGCGGTCCTTCACAGAAGAGGAGCTACTCCCCTTCGGCTATCCCGACATCACCGATGACGAGTTGAGACACATGATAGTCGACAACTTTTGATTTATGTCCATGATATAAATGACGCGTTGGCACGTTGGCACACGGGAACTATCCCCATCATCGTATAATGCTGAGCAACTCTAAAGCAGAGGTCTCTTGCATCTTGATGAAAGCAAACAGCTTCTTCCCTGCATCCTTCAGGCTGGCACCAAACAAGTATGGCACATCGTCAATAATCAGGAAACGGTCATGGTTATGACGGCACACCACTACATTAATAGGAGGATATTGAGCGTTGTGCCTGGCCAGGTCCAACTGTTGTTGTGAGGTAAGTTGCCGAGTATGGATGGTAGCTGTAACACCAGCACCTCGCTTACTCAGCATCAGCAACGTACATTCGTCTATATAGTTATCCACCAATACAATAGAGGTCTTTGCCTGTTTAATGAGGTTAATAATCTGCACATAAGCATCAAAGATTTGGCCATCATAGAAAACACCTTCAACTGGAGGTAAAGATGAACGGACAAAAAACTCGACTTGTTTCTTAAGTTCTGCAATATCAGCACCCTGCTCACCCACTCTCTTTTCGATATCAATCATCCGTTGATTTATGACATAACCTTTTAGCAGATATTGTTTCAGGATGCCATTCGCCCATTTCCTGAATTTTGTACCGTTTAGGGATTTCACTCTATAGCCTACAGAAATAATCACATCAAGGCTATAAAACATTACTGGCTTGTCTGAATTTGTAATGTGCAAAATTTGCACATTGCTTTCTTCATCAAGTTCCCCCTCTTTAAACACATTTCTAATATGTTTGGAAATTACAGATCGTTCCCGAAGGAACAACATAGAGATTTGTTGTTGGGTCAGCCAAACGCTATCGTTCTCTACTCGTACCTCCAGTTTGACAGTTTCATCAGGTTGGTACATCACAATCTCGCCCTTTGTGCAATCCATTGCACCTTCATTCAAAGTTGGTTTCATTGTTATAAATGCTTTTAAAGTTCGTACTGGTTGCAAAGATACAACTATAATCTCATTCTCCCAACAACTACTTGACTTTTTTAATGACGCGTTGGCACGTTGGCACGCGGGGACTATCCCCATCATCGTATTATGCTGAGCAATTCTGAAGCAGAGGTCTCTTGCATCTTGATGAAAGCAAACAGCTTCTTCCCTGCATCCTTCAGGCTGGCACCAAACAAGTATGGCACATCGTCAATAATCAGGAACCGGTCATGGTTATGACGGCACACCACTACATTAATAGTAGGATATTGAGCGTTGTGCCTGGTCAGGTCCAACTGTTGTTGTGAGGTTAGTTGTCGGGTATGGATGGTAGCTGTAACACCAGCATTTCGTTTACTTAGCATCAGCAGCGTGCTTTCGTCTATATAATTATCCACCAATACAATAGAGGTCTTTGCCTGTTTAATGAGATTAGTAATCTGCACATAAGCATCAAAGATCTGTCCATCATAGAAGACACCTTCAACTGGAGGTAAAGATGAACGGACAAAGAAGTCAACCTTTGATTCAATCAAATTTATTCTCTCATTTTGGTTTTCAAAACGCCTGTCAATATTGTTTTCCAGATATGTAAACCGCTGGTTAATAGAGACACCTTTCAGCAAGTAGTCTTTCAAAACACCATTAGCCCATTGTCTGAACTCAATACCCTTTTTGGAATTAACTCTAAAGCCAACAGAAATAATAGTATCGAGATTGTAGAAAGTTAGAGTCCTTCGTACCCAACGATTGCCTTCTTGTTGAACTGTTCGGATTTTCCGAACAGTTGAATCCCTTTTCAGCTCTCCTTGTTCATAAATGTTCTTAATATGATCACTGATGTTTCCCTTACTAGACTGCTCGGAGAGTTTCTTCTTTCTGTCTAGCATTTATTTAATGAACTAATGAATAATGACTTTTCGGAGCAGCGAGGGCAGAGCCAAGCTTGCTTGAGCTATGCCGAGTCGCGACGAAATTGATGCGAAGCAAAACGATGACCGTTTACCGTTGACCATTTACCGTTGACCATTAGATAAATCGCTCACGCTCGGGATAGTTCAAGCAAGCTTGAGTCTCCTCTCGCTTACTCGCGATTTTGACCGTTGACCGTTTAACGTTGACCGTTGACCGTTTAATGTTAAACTCCCCACCAGTTATGAGCAAGCTACGTCTGAAGGAACAGCCTCACTGTATTGGTTACCTGTCGCTTAGGGTGTATTCCTCCACTTCAACAAGAACTTCAGATTTTTTTTTTGCTGTTTTAGTTACATAGTTACACTATGCTTGATAATTAGTTGATACTTATTATGTTAATGCGAGTGTAACTTTTCTAAGAAGTTACACTAACATACACTACCATACACTACCACCAAAACAAGTTGTTTTGGTGCGAGAGAATACTATCATGACACCTATCGGAAGCATTATAACGATACCAAAACAACTTGTTTTGGTGTGAGCGCATTACTTTTTCCTGATGATGGAATCATGGTCTCGACTCTGACATTTGCCTATGTTTTACCTTTTAGCAAGCATTTTTTGCCAAATTAGTGTAACTTTATCAAAAAGGTACACCGCCGTAAATTGTTAATAAACAATAACTAACTCAAAAAGTGTAACTATGTAACTTTTTTCATAAAAAAAAAATTTTGAGTAGCACTCGGCTTGCACTATCTTTGCAAAAGATAATTAGTTTATTCACTAATAATGCTTCAAAATATGAAAGGAAAGTTTATCAACCCTTCTGAACAATATGGAAAAACTTGACAAGATGCCTTTTACGGACAAGAATCCCGCTTTTGTGGAATTGATTGACCTTGCCACTTACCAGAACATGAGTGAGGACGAGCAGGTGGCCTACGACCGTTCGCTGAAGCGGATGTGGGACTATGACAACATGCTCCGCGGTGAGCGTGAGTATGCGATGGCTGAAGGTGAGGCAAGAGGTGAAGCAAGAGGTAGAGCTGAGGGTGAGGCAAGAGGTAGAGCTGAAGGTGAGGCAATGGAGAAAGCCAAAATTGCTAAGAATCTGAAGGGTCTGGCTGTGCCTATTGAAATCATCGTCCAGGCATCAGGCCTTACAAAAGAACAGATAGAAGAACTTTAGGACATGGACCTATCTACCTGTAAACGACTAAAGCCTCTGCGGATTGCAGAGGCTTTAATGTTTCCAAAATTACGCAGCACTTAGTTTAGGCAATAGTATAGGAGTTGGCACAAAATGAGTATAAAATGAACAGGGGAATCCTCAGTCAACAGATATAGCACTCCCCTATTCTATCTCCAAAATCCGAAGATGCCTTTGCCTTTGGACTTTTCCGCTTCAGGCATGATATCGGATGCCTCGATGCCGTCCATGTCATCCACAAAATCTTCTGGCTCAGCGGATTTGTTCTTCGACATCTTCTTATAGGCCTTCTCAAACCCCTTCATCGCCCAAGTCAGTCCTGTGTTCCCCAGTTGGGTGGGAATCTCTGCCAGGAGGAGAGGAACCTGAGTCAGTGCCTTCATCTTGGCTTTCAGCTTGGCAGTCCTTCCCTTGGCTCCCTTGAGCTCTTTAGAACCCTTCTGGAGATAGTATTTCGTGATGTATCCGATGGCGATGGTCATGATGCCATTGGCAAGTCCGTCGGCAAGGGGTGCCAGAGGGATGCCCGGCAGGTTCAAGTTCCTGACGTACTGGGTGAAGTCGATGTTCGAGGCATCGATATCGGGTATCTCTACGTCGCTCACATCGATATCAACGTCAACATCATCCACGTCCGAGAGGGCATCTACGGCAGACTCAGCCACACCTTGGAAGAAATAGCTCAGGAAGGCGGAGCTGATGACATAGTAGTAAATCTTTACCAGCTGTATCTTGTTGGGACGGAAACCAGAGGATTGGACAATGTCAGAGATCATCCGATAGTTCAGACCCAGGGTTGCCAAGGTATCGATTCTGTTGCTGGAGGAGATGGCCGTAATGACGAAGACCTTGGTGGCATAGGTGATGATGTGCTTATCTACGGCACGATACCTTTGCTTCAGCTCGTCGTTCAGGATGCTTTTGAGCTGACTGATGTCCTGAGTGGTTGCCACATCAGCCAAGGCGGTCTTCAGTTCTGCCTGACGGTCAGCCCTTTTCGACGTGGGCATATAGTAGCAATTGTTGCACAGCTTATCACCAAACGCCATCAACTGCTTGCGGTAGGCTTCTTCACTCAAACCTTTATCATTGTCCTGAACCGCCAGCACAGGGAATTCTGGAGCGTTGTGTATCTTCATCATGGGTTGCAGGATGGCGAGATAGACGAGGTAGGTGAACAGGACGAGCAGCAGCAGGTAGAACGCATACTCGAGATAGGGAACACCTATTACCGCCGTCATTTTCTCACCTATGGTGATGACATTGCCCAGGATCACGATGACGGTGATGAGGACAAAGAGTGCTATGGTCAGATACAGTACTTTTTTCATGGTGCCATTTGTTATGTTAGCTGATGCAGGGATTTACCCATGCATTTTACCCTGCAAATAAAATCATAATTCTCGAATAAAACAACTGGCAGTTGTATTTATTTATGAGTTTTTGCATTGGCCCGTGTGCCAACGTGCCAACGCAGCATAAGGTTAAACTATATCTTTATTCCTGCGGGTTGCATGTCACAATAGCGGTCAAGCCATTGTTGCTTCGCTGGAGTTCTATCATAGTCATATTCACTGACGATGCAACCTTGATGCAGATCATCTGCCACAGCGAGGATGACATCATGCAATTCCAAGTTCTGCTTGAATCGGGCAGGAATGGCTTCATATCCGATGATTGCACCCAGAATATTACCTGCTACGGCTCCTGTTGAATCACTGTCACCATCGTGATTTACAGAGGCTATCATGCAATCGGCAAAGTTGTCGATATGACGGGATACGGCATAGAGGGCGATGGCTAATGTTTCTTCCGCTACCCAACCTTCACCCAGTAGTCGGATGTTGTCAATGTCCTCAGCATCGTTCTCTGCCAGCAGCAGGGCTTTCTTCAACAGACTACTCAGGTATTGGATATCCTTGGGGAAGACCGCGCCGAAAGGCTTGTCGGCCGGCCACGTCAACTCTGAGGTATGGATATTATCAGGCATCACCATGGTGGGCAACATATCCAAGGCTTCGTCAACCATCTGACGCAATCGTTCTCGCTGGCTGTCAGGCTGCAAGGCCTTGAATCCCGCTTCACCAAGTATGCGATAGATGACATGAGTCATGACCATTGCAGGCATCCATCCCAAAGGATGCTTGTGGGTCAAGCGGGCTATCTCACCACCTGCCATATCAATCATCTCAATACTCATGTTATGACGCTGAGTAGCACAAAGCAGGGGCCAAGGTGCCACACGCATCACCCCACCACAACCCTTGCTGTCGTTCTTGGGCGTACGGCTGTGGATGATATCCTCAATGGCCGACATACAGGTGTAGCCTGGTGCCCTGCGAGCATATAAGGTGGGGATGGCACTGAGCCAAGTGTGACGAGAATGTTTCTCATGCCGGCTGGCATCCATAATGTCGTGATAGGTTCTGGTCTGGGTATAGTACCAATCCAAGTAGGCCGCAAGCACATAGAAATGGGGCTGACTGCCAATGCCACGCATATAGTGGCGCGTCAAACCCATGAGCATGCCATTAGCCGTGAAGAGAGTCATTTGCGTATCGTCGCTAATCAATGCAGCCCCTCCTCTCAGTTCGTAATCCGTGATGCCAGGATGACCGTATTTCTGCAGAATCTGGTTGTAACGCATGAACTCTACGGTATAGCCCAATGCATCACCTGCGGCTCCACCAATCAAGGAACCACGCACTAAATCTTTCTTTTCTTGTTCCATCTGTATATTGTTTTTAGTTATTCAGCTACAAAATTACGATTTATTTGTATCATATCGTGGTACATGCTTCTAAAAAATTTCTTTTTATGTGCATTGCCCGTGTGCCAACGTGCCAACGCGGCATAAGTAATAACCCACATATCGAGAAAATAACTCTCCCACAAGAATTATTCCTACAAAAAGGAGTGGTTTATTCAGAATTTATGTTTACCTTTGCTTTGTTATGTACGATTCTGCTTGTTTTTTTAATTGCAGCACTAAGGCAAGTGATAATCTGACATGACAAAAATCCTTGGCTTTTTGTTGCTCAGGAACTTATAAAGAAAGTAAACTAAAGTACTGCGGAATATGGTGATATGAAAAACATAACATTATTATTAGCCACATTATTCACACTGTGTTCATGCACAGGTCAGAAGGAACAGGGAGAACCTAAGATTTCAGTGTTCGCCGTTCATATCAACACCATTGCCCAGCAAGAGAACATCTCATTCGTAGAAGCAGCTGTTAAGGTTAGGCAGATGGGCTATGCAGGAGCTGATGTATATCCTTATCAGGAGGATGTTATCGCAGTGCTCGACAGTCTGGGTTTTGGTCACTCTTGCGCTATAGTACATATCAATTACCTTGGTGATGAGCATGTTGAGGGCGTTGACGCCAACAGTCCACGAGGTTTCTTCCGAGGCGGATGGGGCGATCTGGAGAATGCTGCCATCAGTTTCACCAAGAGGCATAACTACCCTCACCTGATGCTGGTACCTAATGTATTGCCAGAGAATGCCACACCCGAAGATGCCGAGACGGTGCGACAGCGTGTGAGTAACTTTGCCAACAGATGTGTGGCTGAGGGGATAGACCTGGTGGTGGAAAGCTTTGACAATGAAGCTTCATTATGCTATGGCACAGAACGACTGCAAGCTCTCCTGGACAGGTCGAAAAGCCTGGGTGTTGCCTTCGACATAGGTAACTTCACCTTCGCCAAGGAAGATCCCGTAGAGGCGTATGAGACGCTGAAGGACAGGGTTCGCCATGTTCACGTCAAAGACCGTGCAAGTTTGGAAGACATGACGCCAGTGCCTGCAGGAACAGGCGTTTCAAAGATTTCAACTGTACTGAAGAAGATGGAAGAAAAGGGCTATGACGGATGGTACACCATTGAGGTGTTCGGCTCCAAGCAAATGCTCACTGATTTAGAGACGGCTTATCGCAATACCTACTCTATCCTCAGGCCAGAGTGAGAAAGAGTTACCACAAGAAGCTGAGGGCGAAGGTAATGGCTACCATCAGCACTTCGGAAAGTCGGTTGATTCTAACCGACTTTTTCATGTCTGCGGTGGTGAGGTCGCGATCATTGGTGCCGATATAGGGTTTGTCGAAGAGTTCGCCAAAGTAGATGTGAGGGCCACCAAAGCGGCAATCGAGGATGGCAGCAAGGGCTGACTCAGGATAGCCGGAGTTGGGACTGGCATGGCAACGACCATATTTCCTGACGAATGACAAGTGCTTGAGATGACCTGAAGAGATGACCATCAAGAGGGCTGTGAGCCGAGCAGGGAGATAATTGGCTACATCGTCCATTTTTGCCGCAAAGCAACCGAAGTGTAGGTAACGCTCTGAGTGATAGCCTATCATGCTATCGAGGGTGTTGACCATCTTATATGCCATCATACCTGGGACACCCAATAGGAGGTACCAGAACAAGGGGGCAATGACACCATCGCTAAGGTTCTCTGCCAAGGTTTCCAGAGCTGCCTTGCGGACTTCCTGGGCAGTGAGTTGTGTGGTATCACGACCTACAATGCGAGCTACTTGTTTTCTGCCATCGTCTAATGAACGGTCGAGGGCGAGAAATACATCACGCACTTCTTTTATCAGTGTGGTGCCAGCTAAGCAGAAGAATATCAGGATGATTTGCAGGGCAGCATTGAGCCATGGGGATAGCATATCGGCAATTTGCAGGATGCCCCAGGTGGCGAAGAAAACCAGCAGCACAAGGCTTATGGCGAGGATGGCTCCTTTCAGCTTTCTATGCTGACCTTTGTTCAAAGCGTGTTCGCCCTGGGATATCAGTTTACCGAAGAAAACCACAGGATGTGGGAGCCAGGCTGGGTCACCCAACAGGCAATCCAATATATAACCTACTATGACTTGTATCGCTTTCATAGAATCATCCATTCTTCTATAGCCTTAACCAATTGGTCGTTCTCATCTGGATCTTGTGCCGCCACACGGAAGAAGCGGGAATCGAGAGCATCGAAGTTGGAGGCATCACGAATCAGGATGCCATGCTCTGCAGCCAACCAATTCTTGAGGGCAGAGGCCTTGCCATATCGCAATTGCACCAGCATGAAATGAGTAGTGGTGTCCCAAACTTGGAGAGCCCCTATCCCATTCAAATTGTCACGCAGGCGTTGAGCTTCACCTAAATAAGCATCTACAGGGGGGATGCCCTGGATGTCGTTAGCCAAGAGATAATGTCCAGCCTCTATCGCCAATGCATTGACCGACCAAGGCATCTTGTGGGTACGCAATTGATGCATCAGGTGGGGTGCACCTGTGACATAACCCAATCGCAAACCTGGTACGCAATAACGCTTCGTGAGGCTATGGAGCAACAACAGATTGTCGAAGTTCAAGGCTTCTGAAGCCGAGAAAACGGGCTGCAATACGAAGTCTTCATAAGACTGATCTATCACGAACAACACTTGAGGATTAGCTTTAACTAATTCTTCCAACAATCTTTTATCCAATAGATTGCCAGTTGGGTTGTTTGGGTTGCAAAGCCACAGCATACGAGCCTCATCGTCCAAGCGATAGTGCTCACGCTCGGAGGGTAACTGATTAAGTGCCTCCAGCTGACAACCATTCATCACACAGGCATCGGCATACTCACGAAATGTGGGTTGGAGCACCTGGGCATGCATGCCCTGATAGGCATGGGCAATGAGGTAGATGGCCTCTGTAGCGCCATTGGTGACCAGCACGTTCTCCTTGTCTATGTGATGCAACTTCGCCAATGCAGACTCCAAGCTATAAGCCTCGGGCTCTGGATAGGAACCTATCACCTCCATACGCTCACTCAGGTAAACGTAGAGTCCGCTCAGGTCGGCATGGCTATAGATGTTTGAGCTGAAATTCAGCTTGATGCGATGCCCAAAGCGATAGCTGTCATCTCCGTGTCCTTCAATCATGGCGTAGTAAGTATTTGATATACCTTGTCCATATCAACATACTGGCGGATATGGGCAGCAAGCTTGTCGTATTGTTCTTCCTTGAACGATTGACCATTGACGATTGACGATTGACAATTGACAATTTTATCTTTCCAAGGTTGCAAGAGGAAGTCGATAAAGGGAGGATTGTCGAGGATGCCATGGATGTAAGTACCCATGCACTTTGCATCGACAAAATAACCATCAGGGTGACCATCGGTAAAGATATTGAGGGGTGACAAGGGGGCATCCTGCACAGGCTTTGTCTCGCCCATGTGGATTTCATAACCCTGCATCAAACCAGCATCTTCAGAGGAAACAGCCAAGTGGAAATGATCTTGACGTGTAACCTTTTCGCCTGTCATCGAGGTGCTTATAGGCAACAAGCCCAAGCCAGGAAGGCGTTCGATGGTGCCCTCTACATGGTCAGGGTCGAGCACCTCTACACCCATCATCTGATAGCCACCACAGATCCCCAGTATGGTAGCACCCTCACGATGCGCACGGATAATGGCCTGAGCTACCCCATTGCGACGCAATTCGTAGAGGTCGTCGATGGTACTCTTGCTACCAGGCAAGATAATGATATCAGCCTTCTGGATATCTTCAGTATTATTCGTATAAAATAGGTGTACACGTGGGTCGCGCTCTAAGACATTGAAATCGGTGAAGTTACTCAGATGACGAAGCAATACCACCGCCACGTTCACCTTGCCCTGCTCAGCTTGCATCGACTTGGTAGCCAATGCTACACTATCCTCCTCGTCGATGTAGATATCTTTATAATAAGGTACCACACCCAAGACAGGCACTTGGCAAAGGTCTTCCAGCATCTTGACACCACTCTCGAAGAGACGTAAATCGCCACGGAACTTGTTGATGATGATGCCCTTGATGAGTTTGCGCTCTTCAGGACGCAGTAAGGCGATGGAGCCATAGACGCTGGCAAACACCCCACCCCTGTCGATGTCACCTACTAAAATCACATCGGCACCAGCATGCATCGCCATAGGGAGATTCACTAAGTCAGAGTCACGCAGGTTGATCTCGGAGATGCTCCCAGCTCCCTCCAATACGATGGGGTTATATCGTGATGCCAATCGGTCATAAGCCTCGCATACGGCTTGCCGGAGTTCCTCACGCCCTTCCTTGCGGAAATAGTCGTAGGCATGACGGTTGCCAATGGGTTTGCCATTAAGCACCACCTGAGACGTATGGTCACTTTGGGGTTTCAGGAGCAAGGGGTTCATATCCGTATGACAAGGGATGCCTGCAGCTTCGGCCTGTACGGCTTGCGCCCTGCCAATCTCAAAGCCATCGGGAGTGGCAAACGAGTTAAGTGCCATATTCTGAGCCTTGAAGGGGGCAGGTTGGTAGCCGTCTTGCTTGAAGATACGACAGAAGCCAGCGGCGATGATGCTCTTGCCTACATCGCTGCCTGTTCCTGCAAACATTATGGGATGTAATAGCCGTTTCATGGCGGCAAAGATAGTATATGGATAGAAAATACGCAAATTTTTTTAACAATCGTTTGTCGATTCAATCAAAATAACTACCTTTGCAATCGGAATTGGCAACCAGTCGTTATCATGCGTCTGGTGCAAGGGAATCAGGTGAAAGACCTGAGCTGTTCCTGCAGCTGTAACCCTCAGAATGAGGTCTGCATCTACAAGTGCCACTGTTGCCCTGTGCAATGGGAAGGCCCTGCAGACCGAGGGAAGCCAGAATACCTACCTTTTCCAAACAAAAATAGACAAAGCTTCCCAGGAAAGGGGCGATGAATGTCGGTTTTTTTAAACTAATTGTATGAGATTCAGACATTTCATAATTACGGCTGGTTTATGCCTGCTCTCTTCGCATCTATATGCCCAGAGTATCCTCGAAAACAAAAGCGAGGCTGATCTGTCATTGATGTTGGAGGAAGTGGTAGTGACAGGTACTGGCACAGAGCATCTTTTGAAGGATGTGCCTGTACAGACCGAGGTCATCAACCACAAGATGTTGGAGAGCTATGGTGGCAAGAGTTTGCAGGACATGCTCTTGATGCTGACTTCATCCCTAGACTTCAACCAAGATGACATGGGTAGCCAGATGCAGATGAACGGATTGGGTAATAGTTATATCCTGATTTTGATTGATGGCAAGCGCATCCATGGTGATGTGGGTGGACAGAACGATTTAGGCTTGATCGACCCCAATAACATTGAGAAGATTGAGATTGTGAAGGGTGCATCGAGTGCCCTCTATGGCAGCGATGCCATTGCAGGCGTGATTAATGTCATCACCAAGAAACACAACGAAGGTTTGTTGTTGGAAAACACCACACGTGTGGGCTCGTATGGTGATGTACGTCAGCACAATGGCATTGGCTTCCGCATCGGACGTTTCCAGAGCTATACCAACCTGCAGATGCAACATACAGACGGTTGGCAGAATACAGCTACTGAATATACTACTGGTACTGAAAAACCTGTAACCGACAGTCGAAACAAGACGGTGAACCGCTATACCAACGCACAGGTGGCACAGAAGTTTACCTATGACATTGGCGACAAGTTGCAACTCTATGCCGAGGGTAGTGCCTACTGGAAGCACATCTATCGCCCTACCAATGGCAGGCATCCACATTATGATGTAAAGACCTACGACTTGGAGTATCACAATGCTTCTTTGGCAGGTGGTGCCAAGTTCCAGTTGAATGCCACCGACCAGATTACCCTGGATGTGGATTGGAACCGTCATGCCTATTATTATCATTTTACCGATACCACTTTGGTGGATGGCTACCTGTTTGGCAAGTTCACCCATTATTATCCCAAATTCCCTGAGGAGCACGATTTGCAGAGCGACCAGCAACGCACGATGGTGAACCTGAAAGGTGTGTTTGAGTTGCCGTATGAGAACCGACTGAGTGCAGGTTTTGAATGGCGATACGACTGGCTCAATGCCCCCATGCGTGTGATAGATGAAAAGGTAAGCGACTGGACTGGCGCTATCTACGTGCAGGATGAGTTCAACTTGCTCAATTGGTTGAACATCACGGCTGGCTTGCGATTGAACAAGAATCAGAACTTCGGCATGAAGCTCACACCCAAGATTTCTGCCATGCTGAGCAAGGGCAATTTCCGTTTGAGAGCCACTTGGAGTGAAGGCTTCAAATCCCCTACCCCTAAAGAACTTTACTACCGATATATTAAGGAGATGAACGGCTCCTATCTCTACTTGGGTAATACAGAGCTGAAGCCTCAAACATCCGACTATTTCTCGCTGGGTGCCGAGTATTCGTGGAAAGGCTTCTACTTCAATGTGACTGGTTACTACAACACGTTGTACAATATGATAAACCAAGTGACCATTCCGAATTACAACGCTCCAGCAGAGTATCAAGTGGCATACGAGTTGAAGAAGACGCGGCAGTATCAGAATATGGAGGATGCCAAGACCTATGGCGTGGATGTAACGCTTCGCTATGCCCACAAGGACTGGGGTGCCGGCATAGGCTACAGCTACTTGGACAATGAGGCACATGTTTATGATACCAACAAAGACATATTGCGCAAGGTGACCATTGACGGTACGGCTCATCACAAAGCCAATGCGTATGTAACGTGGAAACACAAGTTCAGTGATGCCTACAATTTTGGCATAGGTGTATATGGACGCATGAGTACCAAGCGTTATTACCAAATGGATGGCGATGGAAAGGGCTATCAGATTTGGCGCATGAACACTACTCATGATTTCGGCAAGAGCAAGACGATGACTTATCGCTTAGAGGCGGGTGTGGATAACATCTTCAATTATAAAGACACCACACCTCATGGAAGGCACTTGGGTACCACTACACCAGGAACGACTATTTATGCCTCGCTCACTATCAAGTTTAGCAAAGGAAAGAAAACAAATAATAAGTTTAACTCTAATTTTAATAACAATGAAGACGATTAAGTATTTTGCAATGGCGATGTTCGCCATGGTGATTGCAGGTGGTTTTACCTCTTGCAAGGATGATGATCCAAAGGAAATCATCAAGGAAGTGATCAAGGAAGTTCCTGTCGAGAAGGAAGTGATCAAGGAAGTTGAGAAAGAAGTGATTAAGGAAGTGGAAGTGGACAATGCCTACAGCCGCTATCTGAAGGCTATCGTTGAGAATGTTAAGGCTCAGAAGAAGAATGACAAGGCTATCCTGCTGGTGGCTTTTGGCTCAACTTGGGAGCAGGCATTCGATGCCTTCGATGAAACCATCGCAGCTTACAAGGCAGAATTTCCTGAATATGATGTATTCTTGAGCTACTCATCTGCTATCTGTATCAACCGTGCAGCTGCTGGTGAGAACACCGATCCTCGCAACTACTACGCTCCTTCTTTCTGGCTTTCAGCTTTCGCAGACAAGGACATTCAGTATAAGGAGATTGTTATTCAGTCATTGCAGGTAATCCCAGGTGAGGAATACACCCGTGTAATTAATTATATTAAGGACTTCGCCAACAATGCTAACGGCGACCTCGATGACAGTTATCTGGCAAGTGTAGAGCTGAAACTGGGTGTGCCATTGCTGCAGGATAAGGAAACAGATGTGCCTGCTGTTGCTACTGAGTTGAATAAGCTTTATGCAGACAAGGCCGCTAAGGATGTGGTTGCATTTATGGGGCATGGTAACCCAGACTCATACGACACATACAAAGCTAATGTTCGATATACCGAGTTAGAGCAGGCTTTGCAAGCCATCAATCCTAACTATTTCGTAGGTACAGTGGATATGATGGAGAACTTTAAGACTCAGGTATATGACCGTATGGTGAAGGCTGGCTTGAACGGTAAAGGCATGAAAGTGTATCTGCACCCATTGATGTCTATCAACGGTGACCATGGACATAACGATATGGGTGGCGATGATTTGCCAGAAGATGTTGATCCAGACAAATACACGTTTGCTGAACTTCAGGCCATGGCCAACGAGGAAGGTGAAGTGGAAGACACCAGCTGGAAGATGTACTTCGGTGCTGAGGGTTCTGGCTTCACTTGCAACGATGAAACCGTGATTCCTCTGGGTCTGCTCGAGTTGCCAACTATCCGTCAGATTTGGATGAACCACACCATCGATGCTATCGATGGTGAGGCACTGGATTTCTATCACTCTATGTATCCAGAAGAATAAAACAGTTTTTAAGATAAGAATAGTTATTTGATTAAAGTTAGTTGCTTGGATAGATGAAAAAAGCTATCATCACATGTTGTGTGTTCACGGCCAGCCTTGTTTCAGGGTTGGCCGTTGAGCCACAAGATAGTACGACTGTAAGGCGCATGGGACAGAATCCCGATGTGGCCAAAGAATTTGAATTGAACCCAGTAGTGGTGACTGGTACTGGAACGCACCAGCGACTGAAAAATACCACTGCTCCAGTGGCCGTAGTCACTGCTAACGAAATAAAACGTGCCGGCATCACAGATTTCCAACAGGCGATGACGATGATGGTGCCTTCACTATCGTTCAACCCAACTACTATGGGTTCCTACCTGATGATGAACGGTTTGGGCAACAAGTATGTGCTCATTCTTGTCAACGGACACAAACTTATAGGTGATATTTCTAACAACATCGACCTTGGACGTATTGATATGAGTCGCATCAAACGCATCGAGGTACTCAACGGTGCGGCTTCATCTATCTATGGCTCTGACGCCATAGCTGGTGTTATTAACATCATCACCAATGATCCTGAAGACGAAATCACATTTACAAGCAGCAGCAAATACAGTGGCAAAGGACAATATACGCAGGATTTGAATCTGGACATTGCCAAGGGCAAGTTTGGTTCATCTACTGCTTACAGACATACACAGGCCAACAACTGGCAGAACTCACCATATGAGACGGTTACTGCAAAAGATGGCACAGTGGGTTTGCGCGAGACTGTCTATCCTTTGTCATTTGGCTATCATTCCAATTCTATCAACCAGAAATTTACCTTCAAGGCCAACGACCAATTGTCGTTTTATGCCAGTGGTAACTATTACTGGAAACTTACCGACCGTCCTGTAAAGACAAAAGATACCAATGGCGGTTTCAATTACGACCTGCACAACGAGTCTTGGCGATTTGAGGGAGGCGGTCTGTATCGCATCAATAACCGCAACTCTATCAAGTTGGACCTTACGGCAGACGACTATAGTCAAAACCATAAATTCATTACCGATTATCAAGGATATGTACCTGGCGACTATGCAATGAGCAAGCGCCAAAAATATTATAATGCTGAATTGCGAGGCGTCTTCCATTTCACACAGAACAGCAATACGGTATTTGGCTTGAATGCCCGTGAAGACAAACTGAAATCATCTAGTGGTGATGTGGAAGGCGATGCCTATACCCTCTCTGCTTACGCCCAGCACGAATTGATGTGGAACGCTTTCAAAGCCACAGTGGGCGCCAGATACGACTACCACGAACTGGCAGGTAGTCATTTCAGCCCGAAGGCTACACTGATGTACTCAGTCGGCGGATTCAACTTCCGAGCTACCTATGCACACGGTTTTCTCTCCCCTCAGTTGAATGAACTGTATTACAAATACTATAACGATAATGCAGGCAAGAAGCCCACGATCACCATCGGCAATAAAAACCTGAAGGCAGGCAAGAGTAACTATGTTTCTCTGAATGCAGAATATAGGAATGACCGTTTCAGTATGTCTGTAACAGGCTATCTGAACTATTTGAACGATATGATTACCCGCAAGGCCTACCCTATTACGGATGAGGTGATTAACTGGTCGCGCCAAAATCTTCACCTAACAGAAGAACAAATTGACCGTCTGGAGGACTATAGTTTATATGTAAACTTCGATAGGGCAATTGTGCGTGGCGTACAAGTGGATGCTTCGGCCAACCTATTCCCTGGCTTCATCGTAACGGGTAACTACAGTTATACTTACTCTCGTGGCAAACTGGATGGCGTATGGCAAAACATTGAACGCAGCATCCGCCATACGGGTACCATAGCTGCTAACTATTCACATAGTTGGGGCTACTATCGTCTAAATATCAACTTGAATGGTCGTTTACAAAGCAAGCGTCTCTTCCCAGACGAGGATGATGCTCCTGGCTATGGAATCTGGAACATCAACACTCGACATACATTCGACCATATCAAGCATGTACAAATTGAACCAAGTATAGGCATCGATAATATTTTTAACAAGAAAGACTGTCGTCCTAAGGGTGTCAACTACGCGTTGCTCTCTCCTGGCAGAATGCTGACCGTGGGACTGATAGTAAAATTTTATTAAAGGCTGAAATAAACAAGATTTATGAAGAGAATAACTATTTTGTTGATGGTATTGTGCATAGGACTAATGTGTTATGCACAAACTGAGAAGACCGCAATTTTGATGGTGCATTTCGGCACTTCAGAACCTGAGGGCAGAGCTTTGTCACTCGAAACGGTGAATAATGATGTAAAAGCTGCCTTCCCAAATATGGAAGTAAGACAAGCATACGCTTCTGCCATTATCCGTAACATTTGGGGCAAACGCGGTGAACATTTCTATAGTCCACAGGAGGCATTGATGCAATTGCGTGCCGACGGCTACGAGCGAGTGTATGTACAGAGTACTACCTTGATGGAGGGCTACGAGATGACTTATCTCCGTGAAGCCATTGCATCGCTACAACCATTCTTCAAAGTTCTGAAAGCTGGCAATCCATTACTCTATAGCGTTGAGGACTGTCAAAAGGTTTTGGATATCTTGACTCTCGAAGGAGCTGAGAAGAACCAAGCTGTAGTGTTCGTTGGTCATGGTACCACCCACCCTTCTACAGCTGTATATGCGATGTTGCAAATCATGTTGCAGGAGCGTGAGCAGAGCAATTGGTATGTTTCTACAATCGAGGGGTATCCTACCCAAGAAATGACTTTGAAGAACATGAAGGGCAACAAGGTGAAGAAAGTGCAATTGCGTCCTTTGTTACTGACAGCTGGTGATCATGCGCGAAACGACATCGCTAAAGGATGGAAAGAGTTGTTTGAACAACAGGGCTTCGAAGTGGATGTTAAGTTGCAGGGCTTGGGAGAAATCAAGGCCATCAGGGATATTTATATCCAGCACATCAAAGACATGTTGAAGTAAAATCTTTATATTTGCTGTGTCAACGAATGAGTTTCCATGACATGATTAATTGAAAAAAGATGAAACAACCCAAAATTATAGTAGCTGGCATAGGTCCGGGGAATGAAGCCGACATAACAGGAGCCGTTCTGAATGCTTTGAGAATTGCTGATGTGGTGGTGGGCTACAAATACTATTTCCAGTTTGTGGAGCCTTTCCTCAAAGAAGGAGCACAGTGCATTGACACAGGAATGAAGAAAGAGCGAGAGCGTGCCAAGCAGGCTTTCGACCTTGCAGAAGAAGAAAATATTGTTGTAGTAATCAGCTCTGGCGATGCCGGAATCTATGGTATGACGCCCCTCATCTATGAGATGAAAAAAGAGCGCAACAGCGATATTGAGGTTATTTCTATTCCAGGCATCAGTGCTTTCCAGAAAGCTGCTTCATTGTTAGGTGCGCCCATAGGTCACGATCTTTGCCTCATTTCTTTGAGTGACTTGATGACACCTTGGGAGAAAATTGAGCGTCGCATTATTGCAGCAGCAGAAGCCGATTTCGTCACTGCTATCTATAATCCCAAAAGCGTGGGGCGTTACTGGCAACTCTATCGTTTACAGGAGTTGTTCTTGAAACATGGAAGAAGTGGTGAAACACCTGTTGGCTATGTGCGTCAGGCTGGTCGTGAAAACCAAGAGGTGAAAGTCACTACCCTCTCGGCTTTCAATCCTGAGGATATAGATATGTTTACTGTTGTTATCATCGGTAACTCACAATCCTACAATTGGCAGAACATGATGATTACACCTCGTGGCTATTATCGGGAGGTGGTATCTGATGGACAGAAAGTAGGACAAAACATCATGATAGAGAGCTTCCGCACTATCGAAAAAGAGTTGAAGGACAAGAACATGCCAATAGGTAGGAAATGGTCATTACTGCACGCCATCCACACCACTGCAGATTTTGACATGGAGAACATCCTGTTGGTAGATGACCAAGCTGTAGAAAAGCTATATGAAGGCGTATCAAACGGACGCACCAAGCATATCATTACTGATGTGACGATGGTTGTTAGCGGTATCCGAAAGGGAGCTCTGCAACGCTTGGGTGTAGATGCTAAGTGTTATCTGGATGACCCTCGCGTAAAACAAATGGCGGAGGAAAAAGGCATCACCCGTACACAAGCTGGTATCCGTCTGGCAGTAGAGGATTATCCTACTGATGCTATTTTTGCCTTTGGCAATGCGCCAACAGCTTTGATGGAGCTATGCGAATTAATTCGTAAAGGCAAAGCGCATCCAGCTGGCATTATTGCTGCTCCTGTGGGATTTGTGCACGTAAGGGAATCTAAGCATATGGTGAAACCTTTCAAAGATATCCCCAAACTGATTGTGGAGGGACGCAAGGGAGGTAGTAACCTGGCAGCTACTTTGGTAAACTCTATCCTTTGCTTTAATGATGCAGAGGCTTTATGGCCAGGGAGGGACTTATGAAAAAGTTTGTTGTGATAGGGTTAAGTGATGCCCAAGAGCCATGGTTAGAGCCAAAAGCTTTGGAAGCCATCAAGCACGGAAAGGTGTTTAGTGGTGGCAAACGACATCACGAAATTGTAAAAGATTTGCTTCCTTCTGATGCAGTGTGGATTGACATCACAGTGCCACTATCAACTGTGTTTGAGCAATACGAAGGTTTTTTTAATAATTCGCTTCGTCCTATCTCGTCACAACTCGACCAGACATGCAAGAATAACGACTCTCACAGCTCTGGGAAGTCTCAATTAGCAATTTATAATTATCAATCGTCAATTGTTGTATTCGCCTCAGGAGACCCTTTGTTCTTCGGCTTCGCCAACACCATTCTGCGCGAAATGCCAGATGCAGAAATAGAGTTATTCCCAACATTCAACTCCCTGCAAACACTGGCACACCGCATGCTGATACCCTATCACGATATGCACATTGTATCACTCACTGGACGCCCTTGGCATGAGTTCGACAAAGCGTTAATAGAAAGAGTTTCCAAGATAGGTATATTGACAGACAACAAAGAGCATACCCCAGCTACTATTGCACAACGTATGTTGGACTATGGCTACGACCAATACAAGATGTGTGTAGGAGAGCATTTGGGTAACCCGGGAAAAGAGTGCATTACCCATCTTTCTTTAGCAGAAGCTGCAAAGCAGACGTTCACCAATCCCAATTGTCTGATACTGCAAGCAAGTCACACAAAGCCAAGAATATTTGGTATTCCCGATGAACGGTTTGCCGTATTGGAAGGGCGTCCAAGAATGATTACCAAAGCCCCTATCCGATTGCTCTCATTACAAGCCTTAGATCTGTATCAGAAGCACACGCTTTGGGACATAGGTTTCTGCACAGGTTCCGTGAGCATAGAGGCTAAGTCGCAATTCCCTCATCTGGAGATTGTTTCTTTTGAAGTGCGCGAGGAAGGCAAAGAACTGATGCGAATTAATTCGCAACGCTTTGGAACACCAGGCATCACCGCTTTGATAGGTGATTTCATGAAGCAAGACCTGAACAACCTGCCTCATCCGGATGCTGTGTTCATTGGAGGACATAACGGACAACTCTCTTCTATGTTAGAACGCATCAAGAGCGTGTTGCTGCCTGGTGGATGTGTAGTTTTAAATTCAGTAAGCCAAGAGAGTCAGCAAGCATTCAAACAACAAGCCGAGGAAATTGGTTTTACCTTACAACCATCTATGCACATTACACTCAACGATTTTAACCCCATAGAAATTATAAAAGCAACCTTATGAAAATAGCTGTTATACCCATAAACGAAACAGGTAAAGTGGTGGCTAATACTATATGCCAGCAATTTCATGCAACCACACTACATCGCGTAAATGTGGGCAATACGTGGAATCAATACGATGCCTTTGTATTTATTGGAGCCCTGGGTATCTGTGTGCGAACCATTGCGCCATACATATACGACAAGCATACTGACCCTGCCATTATTTGTATTGACAGCTTGGGAAAACAAGTAATATCTGTTTTGTCTGGTCATGTAGGAGGGGCGAATGATTTGGCTTTACAGATTGCAGGCATTTTGGGAGCTACGCCTGTCATTACCACACAAAGCGATATGTCTGGATTATGGGCACTCGATACACTTGGCGAACGCTTTAACTGGCAACCCCTTCATGCCACAAATCCTGCTATTTTTGCTTTTGTCAACCAAGAACCAACGGCCCTGTTGCTCGACATTCACGATGAGGGAACGGAGTATCTGGAGAACACCCTACCCTCACATGTCACCATCGTCAACAACATAGACGAAGTGACAACCAGTAAGTTTAAGTTGGTCATCATTGTTTCCTACAAGCATTTTGAGGCTATCAACGGTGTTGTCATGCTTCAATATATTCCCGAAGTACTGACATTGGGCATCGGTTTGGCACATCAGGCGGAACCAGTAGAGAGTATTTTGCAGGAAATCTACCATCAATTGACACTCGACGGCATAGAGCCGAAGGCTATAAAGCAATATGCCACCATTGACGTAAAAGCAGATGAACCTGTCATACATCACTTGCAAAGGGAAGGCAAAGAGGTGGTTTTCTTCAAAGCCAATGAATTGTCGGATATTGACGTACCGACTCCCAGCAGTACAGTAGCACAACATGTGGGTACACCAAGCGTTTGCGAAGCAGCTGCCATCTTAGGTTCCAATAACGGCAAGCTCATCAAAGAAAAGGTGAAAGGCAAGAACTGGACGCTTGCCTTAGCAATAGGCAACACCTATTTGCGAGAGCCTAAACAAGGACATATTGAGATTGTGGGAGCTGGTCCTGGTGATCCCGATTTAGTGTCTGTTAGAGGCAGGAAGATGTTGGAAAAAGCCGACCTTATCCTATATGCAGGCAGTCTGGTTCCCAGGGAATTAACCGAATGTCACAAACCAGGAGCCACCGTTCTCAGTTCGGCCTCTATGGCATTGGAGGAACAAGTAAACTTGATGAAGAGATTCTATGACGAAGGTAAGTTCATCGTACGCTTGCACACGGGCGACCCTTGTATATTTGGTGCCATTCAGGAACAGATGAATTACTTCGACAAATGGGGTATGAGCTATCATATTACCCCTGGCATCTCGTCATTCTTAGCTGCTGCTGCTGAATTGCGCTCTCAGTTTACTATACCAGAACGGGTGCAAACCATCATTCTGACACGAGGAGAAGGCCGTACTCCTATGCCTGATAAGGAAAAGCTGCACTTGTTGGCACGTAGTCAGAGCACCATGTGTATCTTCCTGAGTGCGGCCATCGTTGACGAGGTGCAACGTGAATTGTTGATGGAATATCCTGAAGATACTCCTGTTGCGGCTTGTTACCACCTTACGTGGAAAGACCAACGCATCTATCGTGGAGTATTAAAGGATTTAGCAAAAATAGTGAAAGACAACAACCTAACTCTGACAACCATGCTAGTAGTTGGCGATGCCATCGACAACCGCCAGGGATTGTCGGAGTTATACAATAAGCAGTTTACTCATTTGTTCCGAAAGGGAAAAGAATGATACTAGTTTTTGGAGGAACAACAGAAGGCAGGATAGCCATCAGGAAGCTCGAAGAAGCTGGCAATCCCTACTACTACTCAACGCGAGGCGATGAGCAGGAGGTTGTGTTGCATCATGGCACTCGCCTTACAGGTGCTTTGAATGCGGAACAACTCAAAACCTTCTGTTTGGAACACGCAATCAAACTACTGGTTGATGCAGGACATCCCTTTGCCGAGGTGTTGCATCAAACGATAGCTGATGTAGCTCTTTCCTTAAATATTCCTGCCATTCGTTTTGAGCGCATTTTCCCACCGAGAGACCCTTCTATCATTTGGTGTAACAACTATGCCGATGCTATTGAGAAGATACAAGAAAATGGAGTGAAACATCTGTTGGCACTTACTGGCGTACAGACCATCACCAAACTAAAGCCACTTGTCAATCGTGGTATTGATTGCTATTTCCGCATCCTCAACCGAGAAAGCTCATTGCGAATAGCACATGAAAATGGTATCTCTGATGACCATCTTTTCTATTATGACGAGAATAATGATGCCACATGGAATAACCTTCACTTGTCGCTACAACCACCGTTTGATGCCATGATTACAAAGGAAAGTGGCATAAGCGGAGGCTTTCTCGAGAAAGTGAATGCCGCCAAAGAGCAAGGTATGCAAGTATTTGCCATTTGTCGTCCTGCTACGCCATCGGTCTTTCATATCGTCAATGGCGAACACGGTTTACGTAGAATGGTAGAGAAACTGTTGCCAAAATTCTATCCATTACATAGTGGAATCACCACAGGTACCTGTGCCACTGCAGCTTCCATAGCTGCTATGTATCAATTAGATGGACAACATCCTCAAGTCGTTCCCGTTATTCTCCCTGATGGCGAGACTATTCATGTGGAAGTACACTATGGTGACAATTATGCCTATGTACTGAAGGATAGCGGTGACGATCCTGATATCACCAAAGGGATAGAAATCAGGGCTTCTGTAGAAATATTGCCTGATGGCACACCTTTATCAACAGAAGACCAAGCCGATAATGATCAGCTCTTGCCACACATCCTTATCCGAGGTGGTGAAGGCATTGGACGCATCACCCTACCTGGCTTTGACTATCCCGTTGGCTCTGCTGCTATCAATAAGGTACCTCGCCAAATGATTCGTCAGAACCTCCGGCACTTATTAGAAAAGGAACATGGTCCAATTCTCAATTATCAATTAAAAACAATTAAAGTTATAATAAGCGTTCCAGCTGGTACAGAACTTGCCCACAAAACCTTCAATCCCCGTTTGGGGATTGTTGATGGTATATCTATCGTGGGGGTATCAGGCATCATACAACCCTTCAGTATCGAAGGTTTCATCAATTCCATCCGCAAATGCATGAATGTGGCAAAGGCAATGGGATGCCAGCATCTGGTACTCCATTCGGGAGCCATGAGCGAGAAGATCTTGCAAGAAAGATATCCGGAACTACCCACACAAGCTTTTGTGGAATATGGCAACTACGTAGGAGAAGCTTTACGTCTGGCCAATGAGATGGAGATACCTCAAATCACCATCGGCATTATGATGGGTAAGGCCGTAAAACTGGCTGAAGGACATTTAGATACACATAGCCGTGAAGCTACGATGAATAAGGATTTTATCAAGGTGATGATGCGTGAAGCAGGATGTTCGAACGAGAGTTTGCAACTATCCGACAACCTGAATATGGCACGTGATTTAATTTGCCTGCTTCCTCCCTCTGAACTTGATGCTTTTGTGGAAGTGGTACTTCGGCATTGCTACGAGCATTGTGCTCCATTACTTTCTGATGGGAAATTATTTTTTGACTACGTACAATTAACTCGACACTCAGCACCGAAGTCAAATGACATATCATCAAAGAAGCAGAACGATGATAAAAGCAAAAAATATGATTAAAAATAAAAAGAAAAGATATATGAAAAGTATTATCAAAACATTTGGTTTATGTCTGATGGCTTGTCTTCTATGTTGTTGCAAAGGCAAGAAAACAAATAACAACGATTCTGTTGCCAATGGCCTCTCTACAGAAAAAGTCACTGTGCTGAATTATGCTCAAGGCTTTCAAGTAAAAGACCTTACCAACGGCATCCGTCTGATTGATATCCAAGACCCACAAGCGGAGGAATCTACTGCCTGGCATTTTGCTTTGGTACCAAAGCTGTTGGCATCATTCGATGTACCTCAGGACTATACAGTGGTTCGAACCCCTATCGACAAAGCCATCTGCATGACCATGTTGCAATTGGCCGATTTCATTGCCCTAAATGCATTGAATAATGTGTCAGGCATCACCAGTATCAAGAACCTTTTCAATGAAAACGTCTTGCAACTGGTGAACGATGGAAAGATACAGCAAATAGGTTCGGAAGGCGACTTCGATGCAGAGGTGGTAATGGCGGCCAATCCTGATGTCATCTTCATTTCTCCATTCAAAAGAGGCGGTTATGAGGCCATCAAAAATACGGGAATTACGTTGGTTCCCCATCTGGGATACAAAGAGTTACATCCACTTGGACAAGCCGAATGGCTGAAGTTCATAGGTTTGTTCATTGGGCAAGAAGAACAAGCCAACAACCTCTTTGAAAGCATTTGTCAACGTTATGACCACATCAAGGAGATAGCTTCGAAAGCCGAGTATCGTCCTACTGTATTAAGTGGCGAGATGCATGGAGGCAACTGGTATGCGGTTGGTGGCAAGAGTTTCTTGGCTCAGATATTTGCCGATGCAGGAGCTGACTATGTTCTGAAAGACGACCCCAATAGTGGTGGTGTGAATATAGAGTTTGAAAAATTATATGCGATGGCAGCTAATGCCGACTACTGGCGCATACTCAACAGCTTTCCTGGCGAATTCAGCTACGATGCCCTGAAAGCCAGTGAGCCCCGTAACGAATTGTTCAAGGCATTCAAAGAACACCAGGTCATCTATTGCAACATGAAACGCAGTCCTTATTACGAAAAGGCTCCTGTAGAGCCTGATATATTGCTCTCAGACTTGGTATATGTATTCCATCCGGAAGTATTACCAGCTGATTATCAACCTACTTATTATAAGATTCTGAAATGAAGACAACCACCTACCTCATTGGACTAACGCTGCTTATTTTAGTATTGTTTGCCCTCAATTTGGCAGTAGGCACCATCGAGATTCCACTGAAAAGCGTTTGGCTGATTCTCATGGGTGACAACTCCCAACAAGAGATTTGGCAAAACATCGTCATGCGTTCTCGTTTGCCACAGGCACTTACAGCAACAGTAGCTGGTGCAGGATTGGCCGTAAGCGGTATGCAGATGCAAACGGTATTCCGTAACCCGTTGGCAGGACCTTCTGTTTTAGGCGTAAGCAGTGGAGCCACTTTGGGTGTTGGTTTTGTGGTATTGCTTTCTGGTTCTTTAGGTGGTGTTGCCCTTAGTCGCTTAGGTTACCTGGGCGATGCAGCAATGTCTGTAGCTGCTATCGTTGGTGCTTTGGCAGTATTGTCACTCATCGTATGGGTGTCACACAAGGTGAAGGGCAATGTAACCCTCTTGGTGATAGGTGTGATGATTGGCTATTTGGCTACTGCAATTATAGGTGTTCTGAAATTCTTTAGCAATGAAGAAGATGTCAAGGCATTTGTGGTATGGGGACTAGGTAGTTTCTCACGTGTTTCAGGCGACCAAATGTTACTGTTTGTTACACTAATGGTGATACTCCTCCCTCTTTCTATGACGTTAATCAAACCACTAAACCTGTTATTATTGGGCGATGGATATGCCCGTAGCTTAGGCCTGTCCATCAAGTGGGCACGCACACAGGTTATTTGTTGTTCAGGTATCTTGGCGGCAATCGTCACAGCTTATTGCGGTCCTGTCATGTTCCTTGGATTAGCGGTGCCCCACTTATGCAGAGCCCTGTTTCGCACCTCCGACCACCGCATTTTGTTGCCCGCATGCGTTTTGGCAGGTGCTGCTTTAGCATTGCTCTGCAATTTGGTAGCCCGTATGCCTGGTTATGAAGGAGTATTACCAGTCAATTCTGTAACCGCACTGATTGGCGCCCCAATTGTGGCAATGGTGCTCTTCGGCAAGAACAAAAACAACAAGATAGACGAATAAACAATTATTTCCAATCCTCAGAAGCAATGCCTTCTTTCTGCAATTGCTCTTTAGTCATCACAAACAGGAAATCGCTGAGTCTATTCATGAATCGCATCACAGAAGGATCTATAGGATAATCTCTGCTCACTGTCCATAGTCTGCGTTCAGCTTGTCGTGCTATCGTTCGGGCAATGTGTATCTCTGCAGATGCCATAGAGCCGGTAGGCACGATAAAATGCCCGTGCTCTTCTAGCTTGGCCATCACTTCTTCCATTCTCTGCTCCATGCGCTCTGTCAGTACATCCGACTGCAACTGACGTGGATTGATCTTGTCCTGTGGTGTGGCTACATGACTCATCACCGTCATCAGCTCTTTTTGGATATCCTGCAAATAGGGTTTCCAGTCATCACTAATGCTAGGCATCACTCGCAACTTGCCGATTAGGGCATTCAGCAAATCGATGGTGCCATTGGCCTCTATACGTATATCATCTTTAGGTACCCTCACACCACCCCTTAAGCTGGTCATTCCCTCATCTCCTGTCTTAGTATATATCTTCTTCATGATTCAAATAAATCCATAAATCCCGACTCACCCCAATAAAGATGAGTATAACTGGAAATCAAATTATTATATCTAAAAATAGGGGTCTCAACTGGTCTGCCTAACGCATCAAACACCTTGAATGCAGAAGGTGGCACAGGTTCATCCGGCATGAATTGCGTATAATGAAACTCATGTCCACAATAACGCAGCTCTTTCCATTCAAAGGATCGATAGCCCAACGTCAACTTCTTGTCTTGTTTCCGCATGGATATCTTAAAAGGCAATACACCAGCCATTGGATAGAAATTGTCCTCATCGGCAACAATGCCTTGTGAAAGGTATATCATACCTCCGCACTCAGCTAACGTTTTACCACCATTATCTATAAACTGCTTGATAGAACTTCTTGTAGTCTTAGCAACTACTAAAGCGTCCATATGCTTTTCAGGATAGCCACCAGGCAGATAGAGCAAATCAATATCACGAGGAATCTCTTGGTCTTCTTCAGGATTGAAGAACGTCACCGTTCCCATGTCATGTAGCAAATCCAAGTGCTCGGCATAGATGAAAGAAAAAGAATCATCATTGCGGGCCACCCATATTTTCATATTCTTTTGGAATTCTTTCTTAGGAACTTCATTCGTTGGTACTTCACCATGTGTAGCTTGTAAGATACCTTGCCAATCAACATGTTCTTCTATCAAGTCGGCCAAGGCATCATCATCATTCATCTCACTGAAATCTAGTCCTAAATACCTAGATTGTTGCATCAATTCCGAACGTTTGGGGATATAGCCAAAACAAGGGATATTCAAATCAGAGCACACACTCCACAACATCCTTTCGTGTTTGGGAGAACCCACATTGTTGTATATCACACCCATTATCTTGACATCAGATTTGAAATGCAGGAACCCACTGATTAAAGCAGTTAACGAATAAGCAGCACTCTGAGCATTCACCACCAAGATAACAGGCAATTGCAATATCCTTGCCACCTCAGCACAAGAGCCTCTATCACGATCGTAGCCGTCAAACAAGCCCATCATCCCTTCAACAACGCAAACATCAGTATCTTGAGCATGTCCGTAATAAACCTCCTGCAAATGCTCCTTTGAAGCCATAAAAGAATCCAGGTTATATGAAGGACGCTTACAAACCCGTTCATGAAACTTCGTGTCTATATAGTCGGGACCACACTTAAATGGTTGCACTAGATAGCCTTTGCGCACAAGCAGAGCCATCAGCCCTCGACTAACGGTGGTCTTTCCTGAGCCCGACGATGGGGCAGCTATCAATAATTGTGATAAATTTCGCATTATAAAACTTTTTATGCTACAAATATAGTAAAATCTCTTGGAAAAATTGTATATTCGCCCAATAAAATAAAGGTATATGATAGACGAACAACTGAGAACGCTATATCTGTCCTATACGGGACATGAGCCTGACACCATCGAGGAGATGCCTTCTTCAGGTTCCAACCGTTTGTATTTCAGGCTAAATGGTAATCCAACTGTGATTGGGGTAAGAGGAGAATCTCAAGCTGAAAATGCTGCTTTTCTTTATATGGACAAGCATTTCAAAAGAAAAGGATTGCCCGTACCAGAGGTCTATTCACAAAGCGACGACCAAATGTATTACATCCAACAGGACTTGGGTGATACCCTGCTTTTCAAGGCGATTGAAAAAGGACGACTGACGCATCAATTCAGTGAAGACGAAAAGACCTTGCTTAAGAAGACCATACGCCTATTGGCAAAGGTTCAATTCAAAGGAGCTGAAGGGATGGATTTCAGTTATTGTTATCCACAGGAGGAGTTTAACAGACGAAGCATTCTTTGGGACTTAAACTATTTCAAATACTGCTTCCTCAAGGCAACAGGATTGTCTTTTCAAGAGAACCTTTTAGAGGATGATTTTCAACGAATGGCAGATGTATTGTTGCAGAGTTCATGTGACACATTTATGTATCGCGATTTCCAAAGTCGAAATGTGATGATACAAAATGGAGAGCCTTGGCTAATTGATTTTCAAGGAGGTAGAAAGGGACCATTCTATTACGATGTAGCTTCCTTCCTTTGGCAAGCAAAAGCCAACTACCCTGAAAGTCTACGCCAGGAATTGTTGCAGGAGTATCTTGATGCTCTACGCGTCTATAAGCATATTGAGGATAACGAATTCTTCTCAACCTTGCGTCATTTTGTGCTCTTCCGCACCATGCAGGTGTTAGGTGCCTATGGATTCCGAGGCTATTTCGAGAAGAAACCACATTTCATGCAGAGCATTCCATTTGCGATGGAGAACCTACGACAGTTGTTGAAATCAGCTTATCCTGAATATCCTTATATGTGCGAAGTATTGAAACAACTTACTGAGCTAAAGCAGTTTAAGGATCAACAAAAGAGACCACTAGTGGTGAAAGTAATGAGCTTTGCTTATAAAAAAGGTATTCCTGATGATACCACTGGCAATGGTGGTGGTTACGTGTTCGATTGCCGTGCTATCAACAACCCAGGCAAGTACGATCGCTACAAACCATTCATCGGTTTGGATAAACCTGTGATTCAGTTCTTAGAGGAAGATGGCGAAATCCTTACCTTCCTCAAGAATGTATATGCTTTGGTGGATGCTTCTGTGAAGCGATACATGGAGCGAGGATTTACCAATCTCTCTGTATGTTTTGGTTGTACTGGTGGTCAACATCGTTCTGTCTATGCAGCCCAGCATTTGGCAGAACATCTGAATGAGAAATTTGGTGTGGAGGTTAATTTGATCCATCGTGAGCAAAACATCCAACAAACACTTGCTGCTAAATAATAAATAGGAGAATCAAAATGTTAAACAGTCAATGGTAAATGGTAGAAAGGCAATGATTTTTGCAGCAGGCATTGGTTCTCGCCTGCGACCCATCACAGATAGCATTCCAAAGGCTTTAGTACCTGTGGGTGGAGTTCCTATGTTGCAACGAATTTTGTTACAACTGAAGAGTTTTGGCTTCGACGATGTAACAATCAATATCCATCATTTTGGTCAGCTAATTATTGATTTCCTATTAGCTAACAATAACTTCGGCTTGGATATCCATATCAGCGATGAGCGAGAAGAATTGTTGGATACAGGTGGTGGAATCTTGAAAGCAAAGGCGTTCTTGGAAGGCGATGAACCTTTCTTGGTGCACAACGTGGATATTCTGAGCAATATCAATTTGCACGAGGTTTATCGCCAGCATGTGGAAAGCAAAGCAGATGCTACCTTGTTGGTAAGCGATCGTAACACCACACGTAAACTGCTATTCGACAAGGATATGCGACTGCACGGTTGGCTCAATCATACTACAGGTGAAACCAAGCCTGAAGGTTTTGTGCCTGATGCTACCCAACATCGGGAGTTGGCTTTTGAGGGCATACACGTTATTTCTCCCAACTTATTTAATAAGATGGGCAAAGGTACCCAGTGGCAAGGCAAATTCTCCATCATACCGTTCTATCTCTCTGTTTGTCAATCTTTAAACCTGCAAGGTTATGAACTGAAAGATATCACCTGGTTTGACATCGGCAAGCCAGAGACATTACAACAAGCGAATGAATATTTTAATTTTAAATCATTATAATTATGAAGAAAGAAAACAGAATCATTGAGGCCGCAATTATTGCATTGGGTCTCGTTGTATTAGGTTACTGCCTTAAGGCTGGTATCGACAATTTTGTAAATAAAGACCGTCAGGTTACCGTCAAAGGTCTCTCTGAGAACGAGGTGCCAGCCAACACGGTAACTTGGCCTTTAAGCTTCTCTCAGTTGGGCAACGATTTGCCTCTGCTGTACCAAAGTGTGAACAGGACTCGCGACGTTATTGTGCGTTTCATCAAGGAAAACGGATTGAGTGAAGATGAGATAACCATCAATTCTCCAACCGTTTACGACAGAAACAGCAATATGTGGAGCGAGAACAAATCACCTTATCGTTATCAAATGACCTCCAGCATCACAGTCAAGACCAAGAAGGTTGACGAGGTTCGCAAGGCATCAGGTAAAATTGGCGAGTTGTTGAATCAGGGCATTGCCATTGATGAAGGTTACATTAACTATGACTTCACCGATTTCCAAGAGATGAAACTGAAGATGATGCAGGAAGCTATCAAGAATGCCGAGCAGGCTGCTTTGCAGTTTGCAGAGAACAGCAACAGTCGTTTGGGTGGCATTATGCAAGCTACTCAGGGAACTTTCTCTATCGACGATCGCGATGAAACCACACCTTATATTAAGAAACTCCGTGTGGTTACAACGGTGACATACTCCTTGAAAGACTAAGCTTTATGTCTGGAACAAGACATATATATAAATAGGTGTAACAAAAATAACGAGCAATTTTAAACTTTTTTCTAAAAATATTTGGGAGTTTCAAAAGAACCCGTTATATTTGCAGTGTAAAAATGTAGAAAATGTAAGTTATGAAACATTCAATGGTAAATATGTATTGGTGGTGGCGCCCGTTAAGATTCCTAGAGTCGTAAGGGGAGCAGCGCTCGTATGTACATATTCTACCTCACATGATTAGGATAAAGACGAAGCCCTGTCGCAACTTGCGACAGGGCTTTTCTTTTTTAGTTTGATTATTATTTTAACACCGAACATTATATGAGTTTTTTAGTTGACAAAGAAGGTTATTATGGCGAATTTGGAGGGGCTTACATCCCTGAGATCCTGCACAAATGTGTGCATGACCTGCAACAAAGCTATCTGCCAGTGATTGAGAGCGAAATTTTCCAACGGGAGTATCGACAACTGTTACGCGACTATGTGGGAAGACCTTCCCCACTCTATTTCGCCAAACGTCTGAGTGAGCGTTATGGTTGCAAGATTTACCTAAAACGTGAAGACTTGAATCACACTGGTGCTCACAAAATCAACAACACCATCGGACAAATCCTTATCGCACGTCACCTAGGAAAGACACGCATCATTGCCGAAACTGGAGCAGGCCAACATGGTGTGGCTACAGCTACAGTCTGTGCTTTAATGAATATGGAATGTGTGGTATATATGGGGGCAACAGACGTAAAAAGACAGCACATTAATGTAGAAAAAATGAAAATGTTAGGGGCTACTGTGGTGCCTGTAACGAGTGGAAACATGACATTGAAAGATGCCACCAACGAGGCAATACGAGACTGGTGTTGTCATCCTGCCAATACCTTCTATATTATCGGCTCAACGGTAGGACCTCACCCTTATCCTGATATGGTAGCTCGTCTGCAATCAGTTATCAGCGAAGAGATTAAGAATCAACTTCAGGAAAAGGAAGGCAGAGATTATCCTGATTATCTGATGGCTTGTGTAGGTGGTGGAAGCAATGCTGCTGGTACTATTTATCACCACATCGATGACAAACGTGTTAAAATAGTATTAGCAGAAGCTGGTGGCGAGGGAGTGGAAACAGGCAAAACAGCTGCTACCATTGCATTGGGAAAGACAGGCATCATTCATGGTGCCAAGACTTACGTGATTCAAGATGAGGACGGACAGATTGAGGAACCCTACTCTATCTCTGCCGGCTTGGATTATCCAGGCATAGGACCTATGCACGCCAACCTCTCGGCTCAACACAGAGCACAAGTGATTCCCGTAAATGACAACGAAGCTATTGAAGCGGGCTATGAACTTACCCTATTAGAGGGCATCATCCCTGCAATAGAAAGTGCCCACGCCTTGGGTGCTTTGCCTAAGATAAACTTCAAACCTACTGACCTTGTGGTGTTAACCGTTTCTGGAAGAGGTGACAAAGACATTGAAACATATCTGAAATTCAAAAGTTTATAAATATGAAAAAGTTTAACTACAAAACAGCAACCCGAACATTGCTAGGCGATTTACACACGCCAGTAAGCACATACTTGAAAGTTCGTGATTTGTTCACACAAAGTGCACTGATGGAAAGTTCAGATTATCACGGTACAGAGAATAACCGTTCGTTTATTGGTCTATGCCCACTGGCCAGTGTCAGCATCCATCATGGTGTGGCCATCTTTCGTTTTCCAGACGAGAGTGTAGAAAAACGACCCATTAGCGATGAATACACTGTTGATATGGCACTGAATGATTTCCTGAGATGTGTCCAAGTGGAGGGAGAGTATAGCAACTATTGCGGACTTTACGGATATACTTCCTTCAATGCAGTAAGGTATTTTGAACACATCCCCGTCAAGGATAGCACAGAGGAAAGGAATGATGCTCCTGACATGCACTATATCTTGTATAAGTACTTGATTATTTTTAATGATTTTCAACATGAGATGATGCTTGTTGAAATGCTTTCCGAAGGAGAAAAAGAGTCGCTTGACACCATCCAGAAAGCCATTAACAACCGCAGTTATCGCTTATTTGAGTTTCATGCAGAGGGTGAACCTACCTCTACTCTCACTGACGATGAGCATCGTGAGAACATCCGTAAGGGCATCGCCCATTGTTTGCGTGGCGATGTATTTCAAGTGGTGTTGTCACGCAGATTTGTCCAACGGTTCCAAGGTGATGACTTCAAACTCTATCGTGCCTTGCGAAGCATCAATCCTTCACCTTATTTATTTTACTTCGACTTTGGTGGCTTCCGCATCTTCGGATCTTCTCCAGAGACACATTGCCGGATCGAAGGCAGAAAGGCAACCATCGACCCTATCGCTGGCACTACACGCAGAACAGGTGATGCATCAGTAGATGCCATCAATGCCCAGCGTCTATGTGATGATCCCAAAGAGAATGCCGAGCATGTGATGTTAGTGGACTTGGCTCGTAATGATCTGAGTCGCAATTGCCATAATGTGCAGGTAGAATTCTACAAGCAAGTACAACTTTACAGTCATGTTATCCATCTGGTAAGTCGTGTAAGTGGAACTTTAAATGACGATGCTGACCCTATCAAGACCTTTATCGATACTTTCCCAGCAGGAACATTGAGTGGGGCTCCGAAGGTTCGTGCTATGCAGATTATCAGTGAATTGGAACCTCATAACCGAGGGGCTTACGGTGGTTGCATCGGTTTCATCGGACTGAATGGCAATCTCAACCAAGCTATCACCATCCGTACCTTTGTGAGTCGAAACAACACCCTGTGGTTCCAAGCTGGAGGTGGCATTGTTGCCAAGAGTGATGTGGAAAATGAATTGCAAGAGGTAAACAACAAATTGGGTGCTTTGAAGAAAGCCATAATGAAAGCAGAAGAACAATAAAAAGAATACTGTTATGAAAAAGATAGTGATTATAGATAATTATGATTCATTCACTTATAACCTGGCGCATCTGCTCAAGGAGTTAGGTGCACAAGTGGATGTGAAGCGAAACGATCAGTTCAAGATGAGCGATTTGCAGGCATACGACAAGATTGTGCTCTCCCCTGGTCCTGGTATTCCTGAGGAAGCAGGCTTGCTTTTGGATGTCATCAAAACTTACGCTGGTCAAAAGCCTATTTTGGGTGTTTGTTTAGGCGAACAAGCAATAGGACAAGTATTTGGAGCTAAACTCACCAACCTCAAGCAAGTATTTCATGGAGTACAGACCCCCGTCTTTCTATTAAAAGCCAACGATAGCTATCTGTTTAACAATCTTCCTGATGTAATCAATGTGGGACGATATCACTCTTGGGTGGTGGATCAAGATGGTTTCCCTGAGAGTCTAGTAATGACAGCAGTAAGTAACGAAGGACAGATTATGGCACTCAGGCACAAGGACTATGATGTACTAGGCATTCAATTCCACCCAGAATCAGTATTGACACCGGAAGGTCGAACCATTATCAGCAATTGGCTGAACAATGAATAAGCAAGTAGCACAAACCAACCATATACATACAACTTGAATTAAATACAACTATAAGATTATGAAAGAAATATTAAAAAGAATGCTGAACCATGAGGAATTGAGTTCAGCAGAAACTAAAGAGATAATGCTGGATATCACGAAAGAAAAATATCCAGATGCTCAAATAGCAGCATTGTTGACTATTATGCAGATGCGTGGGGTAACGGTAGACGAACTGTTGGGCTTTCGTGAGGCACTGATGGGAACTCGTATACCTATCGATTTCACTCCATATCGCCCCATCGACATCGTCGGTACAGGTGGTGATGGCAAGAACACATTTAACATTTCCACTTGCTCTTGCTTCGTTGTGGCTGGTGCAGGTTACAAGGTAGCGAAGCATGGTAACTATGGAGCATCGTCCGTTAGTGGAGCCAGTAATGTATTGGAGTTGCATGGAGTGAAGTTCACCAACAACCAAGATAAACTGCGACAAAGCATTGAGGAGTGCAACATGGCTTATCTACATGCCCAACTCTTCAATCCAGCCATGAAGTTTGTAGGTCCCACACGCAGGTCATTGCAAGTACCCACAGTGTTTAATCTGTTGGGGCCCCTCATCAACCCAAGTAAACCTGCCTATCAATTGTTAGGTGTGGCAAACTTGAGTCAGATGCGTCTCTATACAAATGTATTGAATCGATTAGGTATGGAATTTGCTGTAGTAACGAGCCTTGATGGGTATGATGAGATTTCACTTACCAGTGGTTATAAGGTGATGACCAACAACAATGAGCAGATTTACCAAGCTAACGACTTGGGATTCAGACTTTCTGCTCGCGAAGAGCTTTTCGGAGGCAATACTCCACAAGAAGCAGCTAAAATATTTGACGATGTACTGAACAATCGAGCCAGCGAGTCGCAAAAGCAAACCGTCATCGTAAATTCAGCATTTGCCATCCATGTAATTGAGCCAAAGAAAGAGATGGAAGAGTGTGTAGCGATAGCAAAAGAATCACTCGAAAGTGAGAGAGCTTTACAAACATTCAAAAAGTTCATAACTATCAATAGCTGAGCCATGAAAGACATTTTACATGAAATAGTAGCCAAAAAACGCGAGGAGCTCAAAACGCACTCGCAAATATTCCCAGCAGAGTATCTGGAAGAGATGGTTGAAGGATTAAAAGACCAACCAGTCAGAAGTATGAGTCAGGCGTTGGCATCATCGCCAACAGGCATCATTGCAGAATTCAAACGCAAGTCACCCTCAAAAGGATGGATTCACGAAGATGCTCAGCCACATATCGTTATCCCTGCCTACGAAGCAGCTGGAGCAACAGCAATCTCTGTCTTGACAGACACCCCTTACTTTGCTGGTAACCTCAAGTATATTCGTCAGGTACGTGAATCTGTAAACATTCCTATCCTACGCAAGGACTTCATCATCGACCGTCATCAGCTGTTGGAGGCGAAGCTTACTGGTGCCGATGCCGTATTGCTGATAGCTGCGTGTCTGGAAAAAGATGAGTGTCAGATGCTCATGGAAGAAGCCCACCAACTAAAGCTGGAGGTAATGTTAGAGATTCACCGAGCTGAGGAGCTTGCTTATATACAAGGTTCACCCGATATGGTAGGCATCAATAATCGAAACTTAGGATCGTTTGTAACGGATGTAAACAATTCCTATCACTTGGCTTCCATGCTTAAAGAAGCCACAAAAGACTTATCCAGCCAACCTGTTTTAGTGAGTGAGAGTGGAATCTCAAATATAGGGGTAATCAAACAGTTACGAGAAATAGGATATCGTGGTTTCCTAATTGGTGAGACTTTTATGAAAGCCCCAGATCCAGCTGAATCATTAAAACAATTTATCAACGGATTATTATAATTGTCAATGGTCACTTTTTGGAGCAGCGAGGGCAGAGCGATGCTTACATCAGCTATGCCGAGTCGCGATAAAATAGGACGGAGTCAATCGTCAATGGTCAATAGTCAATCGTCAATAATAAAAATATGTGGTATGACTGATGCAGAAAACATCAGAGAAGTGGAGCAACTTAATCCATCCATGATGGGTTTCATCTTCTATGAGAAGTCACCCAGATATTGTCAAGTGAAGCCAAGCTATTTGCCAACAAGTGCCAAGCATGTAGGTGTATTTGTAGATGCTGACATTACATATATAAAGAATCAGATGTTTGATTTTCAGTTAGATTATGTTCAGCTACATGGAAACGAAACACCAGCATTCTGCCAAGAACTAAAAGCAACTGGCATAGGAGTCATTAAGGCAATTGGAATGAGTTGCGAGGCAGATTTATGGGTAGCAGAGGCGTATATAAATATGTGTGACTATCTGCTCTTTGACACTAAAACACCTAAGCAGGGAGGCTCAGGCAAGCAATTCAATTGGAACCTCTTAAGTGCCTACAAAGGTCCAACACCTTTCCTGCTCAGTGGAGGTATAGGTCCAGAGGATGCAGAGAAACTCCAACAATTCCACCACCCCATGTTGGCAGGCTATGACCTCAATAGTAAGTTTGAGTCAAGTCCTGGCATAAAAAATGTTCCCAAGTTAAAGGCATTCTTAGTAGGCATTTAATTATTAATTATCAATCGTCAATTGTCAAATGTCAATAAAAAAAGCAAGTTATGAATAGAATCAATCAATTATTCCAACAAGACCCAAAGCGCCTGCTTTCCGTATATTTCTGTGCAGGCAGCCCTACCCTAAATGGTACATCCCAAGTCATCAAAGACTTGGAGAACAATGGTGTAAGTCTAATAGAGATAGGTATCCCCTTCAGTGACCCAATGGCTGATGGCGTGGTCATTCAGAATGCAGCTACAGAAGCTTTGCGAAACGGTATGAGTCTCAGATTGCTCTTCCAACAACTCAGAAACATTCGTCAGGAAGTAAGCATCCCATTGGTATTGATGGGCTATCTCAATCCCATCTATCAATTTGGTTTCCAAAATTTCTGCAAGGAATGTGCAGCTTGTGGCATCGATGGTGTCATCATCCCCGATCTGCCTTTCCGTGACTATGAGCAGACCTTCAAACAGATAGCCGACCAATATGATATCCGAGTCATTATGCTCATCACGCCTGAAACCAGCGAGGAGCGCATTCGAGAGATTGATGCCCAAACCGATGGCTTTATCTATATGGTGTCGTCAGCATCCACCACTGGTGCCCAGCAAGACTTTGATCGTCAGAAGCAAGCCTATTTTGAGAAGGTTGACAGCTTGAACCTCCGCAATCCTCGCATGGTGGGCTTTGGCATCAGCAACCAGCAAACCTTCGATGCTGCTTGCTCCCATGCCTCTGGAGGCATCATCGGTAGTCGCTTCGTCAGTTTACTCAGCCAATATCAAGGCGATGCTGATAAAGCAATAAAACATTTGAAAATTGACATTTCACATACATAACTACACAAATACAACTTATTAATTTGTATATCTGCATATTACACTAATGTTCTACCTACACTAAAACTACATATAACTACACTTTAACTACACTTTAACTACACTCAAACTACCATTAGTGTCCCGTTAAAATCGGGACGAGTTAAATATTAATCAAATAGCCCCGGAATGAGGGGATCAAATTGATCTTTGACATCGTTGAAATTAGTCTTATCGAACAGGTCTCGCAGGTGAGTTTTGTCTGTCAATGAGATGCTAAGAATCTGCAATACCTCATAGGTTGAGCGTTCCAATCGCATATCATGTTGGACAATAGCTACTAGACAGTATGTGATAATTGCCACACTGATTTGTATGCGTACTGCATTCTCCGTCGTACCCCAAAACCTCTTTATCTTGAGATGTTGCTTGAGCCATTTGAAAAATAGTTCTACCAGCCATCTTTTCTTATAGAGATTTGCGACATCCAATGCGGAAAGATGCTTTGCATTCGTCAGGAAAGTGAACTCACGGTCATCTTCCTCGTCATAGTAGCGAATGAGTCTGAATGACTCTGGATACTTCTTCTCCGAGAGATAACCTGTCAGTTTCACTTCTGCATCAGTCAGTATGTTCTTAGGCATCCTTCGCTTCCATTTGACTATCTTGTACTTCAGGTTCGTCTTGGCTCTGACAACAAAGAAAGACTCTGTAAGGTGTATTCTGTAGAGTTCCCTGAATGAGTCGTAAGCCCTATCGAATACGTAGTAAGCATTTGGCTCACAG
>JAFXVZ010000005.1 GCA_017534535.1 Bacteroidaceae bacterium
CAAGGTTATCAAAAACTCCATCGCTCAGATTGCACCTCATTACACGATGAAGCGTCAATTGGATGATTACTATAACAAGTTCTACATCAAGCAGGCAAAGCGCTTCCACGAGATTGCCAAGGATAACTTCCGTCTGGCGAAGGAAATTGCCCAGTGGAAGGAAACTGTAGCTGAACGCTGGGATAGCATCCGCGTGGAGTATTCTGAGTGGGATTATCCAAGCACAGGCATTGAAACCGGTAAGCAGTACACCTTGCGTTATGTGATTAATGAACAAGGGCTTGATGATGCTATCGGGCTGGAGAAGGTCAATATGTATGTCAAGGATGGTGAGGAGAAGATTGACTCTATCGAACCATTGAAGATGGTGAATCATATTGGCAATAATTACACTTTCGAGGCTGTCATTGCTCCTAAGCAGGCTGGTCAGTACAAGAGTGCAGTCCGCATGTATCCTAAGAACAAGAACCTGCCACACCGTCAGGATTTCTGCTACGTAAAGTGGCTGGAGTTGCCTAATATGTAATGGGATTAACAGGAGGCTATTAAAAAATAGCCTCCTTCTTTATATTGAAACTTAGAGAATTGTGCGCCTATCAGTATTATTGGTATGTTCTTCCGCAATATAGGTAATGCCTTTTTTGGTTATTCATCGTATTTTTGCAAAAAAATCGAAAGAATAAGCATATGAAGGTAACTGGTACAAACTCTCAAGCATCTTTATTATTGAACAATTGCTTTCAATGGAAAGAAATCAGAAAGCATTTATTTACGACTACGTCAATAACCAAATGGCTGTTGGCTTCATTTTGTGGACTGCTTCCTTTGGCTGGCTGTTCCAACGATGAGCATGTTTTAGAATCGCAAGGTAAGACAGAGAGTGTGAAGTCGTCCACATCTTTTACTGCCACCTTTGGCGAAATGACCACTACTCGTGTTTATCTGGAAAACACTTCAACTGACAAGTCCAGAAAAGTCTTTTGGCAAGAAGGAGATATAATCTCTGTATATAGTGACACTGATACAAAACTTAAGACCTATAAGTTGGCAAGCCTCACAAACAATGAGGCAACATTCACTGGCGATGAGGTGAAAGGTAACAAATTCTATGCTGTCTTTGCACCGAACCAAGACTGTGTTGTTGATGACAAAGATGCCAGTACGATACACATCAGCAGGTCAGGTAAATCCTTTACAAATAATGACCTTGACATTCCGATGGTAGCGGTTAGTAACAGCAACTCTCTTATGTTTAAACAAACCATGGGCATCATACGCACTACTGTTGGCAATGTTCATGAGATTAGCAAAGTGGTTCTATCTGGTAACAATGGCGAGAATTTAGGTGGAAGTGGTTATGTGAATGTCTCTGAAAACCAAGTTGAATTTAGACTTGACGGCAAGCAAACCACCAGCAGTTATGACCATGACTTAGCATTAAAAGGTTTTGAAGACAACTTCACTGACATTTACTTTCCTATCGTTCCTCAGCTGTTTGAAAAAGGTATCACGCTGAATATTACAGGAAAAGATGCCAATGGCAATGATTTCAATATCGAGAAGAAATATGATTCCAGATTCGTAGTTAAAGCAGGCACAATATCTTGTTTCGATGCTATTGATGTAAAAGAAGAATTAAAAGCATTAGAAGAAACAGAAGATCCCAATCAGGATAAAGCCAATACATTGGTGATATACTATAGCTATACAGGTAACTGTCAAGAGATTGTATCCTCGCTGACATCACAGATCTCTGCAGATGTGTTGCGGATAGAACCTGCTGACAAGACTCAAAAGTATGAAGCCAACAACTATGCCATTGGCACCCAACTGCTGAATGCCATCAAGGCTGCTCCTAACAACGTTTCCAGCTATCCTGCTATCGACCCAGTATCGATATCACTGGCTAACTATGACAATTTCATCATTGTTATGCCATTGTGGTGGAGCCAGATGGCAGCCATTATGCAGACTTACCTTTTCCAGCATGGAGCTGAGTTGGCCAACAAGCATGTAGGTTTGATTGTATCAAGCCATTCAAGTGGCATCTCTCAGGTTGTTGACGACGCTGAACGTCTCGTGCCAAATGCCAACTGGATGGGTGATGCCCTTTGGATCAATGCCAGCAACCATGCTAATCGCTCAACTCTCATCCAAAACTGGTTATCCACATTGAATTACTCAAACAATAGCACACCTATGACAGGGAAAATAAACATCACAATCGATGGTAATACCCAGACGATAACACTGGTGGAGAATGCTGCCACCCAAGCACTGGTAGAAAGATTGAAGCAAGGTCCAGTAACCGTGACCCTTAACAACAATGGGGATTTTGAGATTTGGGGATCATTAGGCTTCTCGCTGCCCACCAGCAACGAACAGATAAACGCCCAGCCAGGCGATGTAATACTCTACAATGGCAGCAACATCTGCCTGTTTTACGGCTCAAATTCTTGGAGTTATACAAGTCTTGGCAAGATTGACGGACTGTCTGCCAGTCAGCTACGTACATTTCTCAAAGCAGGTTACAACAACATATCTGTAACCTTATCACTGTAGCTAATTTTTCTTTACTTTTTAATCACCTATATGTAAAAACCATCATAAATAGGGATTGTGGGATTGAAAAGATTATTGTATCTTTGCGGCCGAAAACAAAGAACAATAGTATATGAAGGGTAGATTATTTATATTATCCTTGGCTTTTGCTCTGGCTATACCAACCTTTGCGCAAAAGCAGGATGACATGAGGCAAACAGTGGAATACTTGGCTTCGCAGGAGTTAGGGGGCAGATATCCTGGCTCTGCGGGTGATACCCTCGCCTCTGAATTCATCAAGTACCAACTTCGTGGCTTGAAACTGAAACGCATTGTCAAGGGAAAGAAGAAATTGGGTTACTTCCATAACTTCACCTATGGCAAGACGGAGCAAAGGCACACCCATAACATCATCGCAGTACTTCCTGGCAAAGACAAGAAGCTGAAGCATGAGTACATCCTGGTTGGCTCTCATTACGACCACTTAGGTATGGGGGGTAAAGACTCTGGTTCTCGTCGTCCTGACACCTTAGCTGTGCATCCAGGTGCTGACGACAATGCCAGTGGTGATGCTGTGGTATTGGAACTGGCAAAGCATTTCAAGAAAGCTCGTCAGTCACGTAGCATTATCTTTGCTTTCTTTGGTGCCGAGGAACAAGGTCTGATTGGTTCCAAGCAGTTTGTGGAATGGATGAAAAAAGAGGATACTGGACGCAAGCACCTTCCTAACAATATAAAAGGTATTGTTGCTATGGTAAACCTGGATATGGTGGGACGAATGCGAGACAACTCTCTAAGTGTTTCAGGTACAGGAACCAGCAGTATTTTCAAGGCTTTGGCTGAGCAAGTAGCTGAGAAAACCAGCGTGAATATCTCTTGCACAGCTGATGGTTATGGCCCCAGCGACCAGGCATCGTTCGTGGCAGCTGACATACCTGTACTCTACCTAACTACAGGAGGTCACATGGAATACCACACCCCTGCCGATGTGCCTTCCACCATCAATTATGATGGAATGCAACAGACATTGAATTATACAAAGGAGCTGGTGACATCACTGGCTAACTTGCCTGACGCACCAGACTTCATCAATGTGCCCAGCAGCACCACCATGAGTCATGCATCATTCAAGGTAACTATGGGTTTGATGCCTGATGTGACAGGTGCCAGCACCATCCCAGGACTTCGTGCCGACATTGTGGTGGCTGGCAAGCCTGCTCACAAGGCTGGCATGAAGAGTGGTGACATCATTCAAGAGATTGATGGCAAGCCAGTGAATGACATCAATGAATACATGGAGCGCTTGTCGGAGCTGAAGGCTGGTACCACTATTCCTGTGAAAGTGCTTCGAGGCGAAGAGACCATCATCCTGCAAGTTGAACTAAATCCTGAGAAGCCATGAAGAAGTTTATATATTGGCTGTTAGCCATTGTCATCACATTGGTATTGAGCGTTTACCAACGTATTACCGGGCCTACTAATCCCAAGCGAGTGACCATAGAATTGAATGGGGAAAGCTTTAAGCAGAGATTGCCTAGAAGTGGTGTGCAGCAAGATGAAATCTTGTCACTGAAAGGAGTTCCTTCTAATGCAGAGGCACAATTGCATTATCGTCGCTACCCCACAGCTGATGCCTACACCACCGTTGATTTCACTTGGGAGAATAACCAGTGGCAGGCTGCTTTGCCTGTTCAGCCAGTAGCTGGCAAACTGCAATATTACATCACGGTGGATGGCAAGGACTATCCTGCCGATGAGCCCTTGGTAATACGTTTTCGCAACGATGTACCTGCTGGTATCCTAGTGCCACACATCCTGTTTATGTTTGCAGCCATGCTCTTTGCTGTCTATACGCTCTTGCTGATTATGGGACACAAACCTTATGTCAAGTGGCTCAAAATCACAGTAGCGACATTGTTCATTGGTGGATTCATCTTTGGTCCATTGGTACAATATGTAGCTTTCGGTTCATGGTGGACAGGCTTCCCCTTTGGTACCGACCTTACCGACAACAAGACACTCATTTCTTTCCTGTTCTTTGTAATAGCTTTAGCTACCTTGAAATGGAAGTACAACAAGTGGCTGGTGACCTTGGCAGTGCTGTTCATGATAGCCATCTTTACCATCCCTCACAGCTCATACGGCTCTGAGTACGACTACTCTACTGAACAGATTAGCACAGCGAAATAATAGTTATCAATGGGTTCTGTCCCATTAAACACAAAAGTGGGGTAACGCCAAAAGGTGCTACCCCACTTTATTAGTTGTTAGACTTACAAGTTTATTTCACTTGATATACAGTTTTACCAACTTGTGCAGTGATACCCACTAACTTCATAAAAGCATAATCTGGGTCATCTATTGGATGTGCTCTCAGCACCACCAACCAGTCACTTACTGACATCAGTAATGCCTTTAGCTTCCCCAATCTCTCCCATTTCACCCGTTTCGTCAAAACACACACGGGCATGACACCTACTGACTTTAGAATAAAGAAGCAAAAAACAAACTAATTCCCCCTACTTATCCATTATGCAGGAGCTACGCAAAACGACAGCTCTGTAGTCACATTGGTCTTAACCACAACGACTTATCTGATGAAATGTGTGGGCTGCCAGTCTTCACGCACAGGATAGTCAGGGTTACCGCTGGCATGAATCTTTTTCAGTAGCCAAGCCATATTATTGGCAAGGGTACGCATGGTCTGCAAGCCCTCGGCATCAAGCATAGCATCACCCTCTTCACGACCATACACCACATTCCAATACTGCGAGGTCACCACGGGCATATTCATCATCTGGAAAGGCATATTCAGCGTTTGGAACACTGCCGTACTGCCACCTCGACGACACACCGCTACAGCTGCTGCGGGCTTGTTCTGAGCTCCCATAGGGTTGGAATAGAACATGCGCTGGATGAGTGAAAGCAAAGTGCCATTAGGTTGGCCGTAATAGGTAGGAGAACCCACAATCAAGGCATCGGAAGCTGCCAACTTCCCAGCTACCTCGTTGCAAATATCATCGCCAAATATACAGCGGTTCAACTGCTGCATCTTACATTGGTTACAGGCTATGCAGCCTCGCACAGGCTTAGTGCCAATCTGCACGATTTCAGTCTCTATGCCCTGCGCTTCCAAGGTCTTTGCTATCTCGTTAAGCGCTATAAAAGTGTTGCCCTTCTTGCGGGCACTGCCGTTAATCAATAATACTTTCATATTTATTCGATATAATTATGGTCAATTACAATACCAGCCTTGATGATGTGCCGTGATGCCACCAATGATGATGATGGCATCCATATCTTTCACTTGCATACCCAGCAAATTCTCCACTCGCTGTGTGGTCTGCAATGTCGGATTCTGCCACTCATACTGCCACTGGGCGGTGGCACTCATTGTCACGAGGGCTGTCAAAGCCGCTAAAACCATCCTTCTTTTCATAATGTTTCGCTCTGTTTATATTTATGGTTACACTTTTACCTAATTCACCAATATGATACGCAAGTTCATTGGTACAAAGATAGTGCAAAACGGAAACAAAACAAAACAAACCCTAAAAAAGAATATCCATAAACAGCTTCACCCTGGCCAGACACTCAACCTCAACACAAATGGCACGTGGGTACTATCCCCATCATCGTATTATGCTGAGCAACTCTGAAGCAGAAGTCTCTTGCATCTTGATGAAAGCAAACAGCTTCTTCCCTGCATCCTTCAGGCTGGCACCAAACATGTATGGCACATTGTCAATAATCAGGAAACGGTCATGGTTATGACGGCACACCACTACATTAATAGGAGGATATTGAGCGTTGTGCCTTGTCAAGTCCAACTGTTGTTGTGAAGTAAGTTGTCGAGTATGGATGGTAGCTGTAACCCCAGCATTTCGTTTACTCAGCATCAGCAACGTACTTTCGTCTATATAGTTATCCACCAATACAATAGAGGTCTTTGCCTGTTTGATGAGGTTAGTAATCTGCACATAAGCATCAAAAATCTGCCCATCATAGAAAACACCTTCAACTGGAGGTAAGGATGAACGGACGAAGAAACTAACCTGCTTCTTCAATTCTTCTAACTCATAATCTTGTATAATGCTATGTTGTTCAAGTGCAGTAATTCGTGAATTGACAACATAGCCTTTTAGCAGGTATTCCTTTAAGATTTTGTTAGCCCACTGACGGAACTTTGTGCCTCGCTTCGATTTAACACGATAGCCAACAGAAATAATGACATCAAGATTGTATGCTGTATATTCATATTGTTGATCACCCTCAGACCCCATATGTGCAAATTTTGCACATGTGATATCTCTTTCCAATTCTTCCTCTTTATATATATTACGGATGTGACGACCAATATCCGTCCTATCTTTGTTAAACAACTCTGCCATTTGCTGTTGGGTCAGCCAAACGGTATCTTCATCCATCCTTACCTCAAGCTTGATAGTTTCATCAGGTTGGTACATCACAATCTCACCTTTTGTGCAGTCCATTGCACTTTGATTCAAAGTTGGTTTCATTGTTATAAATGCTTTTAAAGTTCATACTGGTTGCAAAGATACAACTATAATCTCATACTCCAAATATCTACTAAACTTTTTAATGGCACGATGGCTCGTGGGTACTATCCCCATCATCGTATTATGCTGAGCAACTCTGAAGCAGAAGTCTCTTGCATCTTGATGAAAGCAAACAGCTTCTTCCCTGCATCCTTCAGGCTGGCACCAAACAAGTATGGCACATCGTCAATAATCAGGAAACGGTCATGGTTATGGCGGCACACCACTATCTCTATTTACCATTCTACCACCTTCATTTTGAACTGTCGCAAATTTTGCGACAGTTGGGACATTTGCCAGTTCTTCACGTAATGCGTTATTGATATGCTTGCCTATCGTTTTCACATCTCTGTCAAACAACAAAGCAATTTGCTGACGATTAAGCCAAACGCTATCGTTCTCTACCCTTACCTCCAGCTTGATAGTTTCATCTGGTTGGTACATCACAATCTCGCCTTTTGTGCAGTCCATTGCACTTTGATTCAAAGTTGGTTTCATTGTTATAAATGCTTTTAAAAATCATACTGATTGCAAAGATACAACTATAATCTCATACTCCAAATATATCTACTTAACTTTTTAATGGCACGATGGCACGATGGCACGTTGGCACATAGAAATAATGACATTAAGATTGTAGATTCATTTATTGTATTTAGAGCCTTATAAACTACTATGAACAACACAAAATAACCAAGTATAAAGCACTGTAACACAATAACTTTTAGATTTTAACACTTCAAGAGCTGTTTTTGGTTGCTTCGGAAATTCCCATTATTTTTGCAACGTATTTCTACCGCAGGGAATTTACGAGGCTTTATTTTTGCAACATCGGGGAGAAAGTTGACAATAGTTGACGACAGATTACAATGGTTGACAGATTTATGGTCTGCTTTTGAGTAATGCGACATCGTGGAAAAAGTTGACAACGATTGACGATAGTTTACTTGTGATTACTTGCGGAGAGGTACAACAA
>JAFXVZ010000020.1 GCA_017534535.1 Bacteroidaceae bacterium
AAGTTAAGCCCGGCCGCGCCGATGGTACTGCCCACAAGGTGGGAGAGTAGGTAGCCGCCGTCTTTTACCTGGGTTGACAGCTTCCGTGCTTCAGGCATGGAGGCTGTCCCTTTTTTTATTACCAATCTCTCATCTTACACATTACTAATCTCTCACTTCACACATTACTAATCTCTCACTTCACACATTACTAATTTCTCTTCTTACACATTAATAATGTCTCTACTTATTCATGTTTGTCTCCATTCTTTACCCTATAACGACCATATTCTTTGAAAATGTTACGCTGTTTGATAAAAAAGTAACGATTTTGTTGGTTACCATAAAAATAATCTTTAACTTTGCGTCTTTTAACGAAAAAGATTAAATTATAGATACATGAGCGAACGATTATTTATTTTTGATACTACATTGCGAGATGGCGAGCAAGTGCCTGGATGTCAGCTCAACACAGTTGAGAAGATTCAGGTGGCAAAGCAGTTGGAAGCATTGGGAGTGGATGTAATTGAGGCTGGATTCCCTATTTCTAGTCCTGGCGATTTTAATTCTGTGATAGAGATATCAAAGGCTGTTACTTGGCCCACTGTTTGTGCATTAACTCGTGCAGTAGAAAAAGACATTGATGTAGCGGCAGAATCATTGAAATATGCCAAGCATAAGCGCATTCATACTGGTATCGGTACAAGTGACGAACATATCAAGTATAAGTTCAACTCAAACAGAGAGGAAATCATAGAACGCGCGGTGGCAGCGGTTAAGTATGCCAAGAGGTATGTGGAGGATGTAGAGTTTTATGCAGAGGATGCAGGACGTACCGACAACGAATACTTGGCAAGAGTGGTAGAAGCCGTTATCAAGGCGGGAGCTACAGTGCTGAATATTCCTGACACCACAGGCTATTGCTTGCCCATGGAGTATTATGAAAAAATCAAGTACCTCAAGGAGCATGTAGATGGCATTGACAAGGCAATTATCTCTACCCATTGCCACAATGATTTAGGTTTGGCAACTGCTAATACCTTGCATGGTGTGTTGACTGGTGCCCGTCAGGTAGAGGTAACCATCAATGGTATTGGAGAGCGCGCAGGTAATACTTCTTTGGAAGAGATTGCCATGATTCTCAAATGCCATAAAGCTATTGGTGTGGACACCAATATCAATACTACCAAAATATATCCTACAAGTCGTATGGTCAGTGGATTGATGAACATGCCTGTGCAGCCTAACAAGGCAGTAGTAGGTAGAAACGCTTTTGCTCATTCAAGTGGCATCCATCAAGATGGTGTGCTGAAGAATGTTAATACCTATGAAATCATGGATCCTAAAGACGTTGGTTTGGATGACAACTCAATTGTACTGACCGCCCGTAGTGGTCGTGCTGCATTGAAGTACAGGATGAGTGTACTGGGTGTGGATGTGACAGATGAGAATAAAGTAGATCAGATTTACGAAGCATTTTTGCGTTTGGCAGATCAAAAGAAAGAAATCAATGATGATGACGTGATGATGCTGGCAGGTGCTGATCGTACGGCGTCTCATGCTATTAAGCTTGACTTCCTGCAGGTGACTACTGGTATGGGTGTTCGTAGCGTAGCTAGTATTGGCTTAGACATTTCTGGCCAGAAGTTTGAAGCTGCAGCCACAGGTAATGGTCCGGTAGATGCTGCCATCAAGGCCTTAAAGAAGATTATTCTCAAGCAAATGACATTGAAGGAATTTACCATTCAAGCTATCAGTAAAGGTAGTGATGATGTGGGTAAGGTACATATGCAAGTGGAATATGATGGCAGTATGTATTATGGCTTTGGTGCTAATACAGATATTGTAACTGCATCAGTAGAAGCCTACATTGATTGTATCAACAAGTTCAAAATCAAGAAAGCATAATAATACTATATGAATACTTTATTTGACAAAATTTGGGATACCCATGTGGTACAACAGGTAGAGGATGGCCCTACACAACTATATATTGATCGTTTGTATTGCCATGAGGTCACTAGTCCACAGGCATTTGACGGTATGAGACAGAGAGGTCTGAAATGTTTGCGTCCTGCGCAGATATTTTGTATGCCAGACCATAATACACCAACGCATGACCAAGATAAGCCTATTGAAGACCCTGTTTCTAAGAAGCAGGTAGATACCCTAGCGCAAAATGCAGCCGATTTTGGATTGACCCATTTCGGCATGATGCACCCTAAGAATGGCATCATCCATGTAGTAGGTCCAGAGAGAGGTCTGAGTTTACCAGGTATGACCATCGTATGCGGTGACTCACATACCTCTACCCACGGAGCAATGGGAGCTGTAGCATTCGGTATCGGTACCAGTGAGGTAGAGATGGTAATGGCTTCACAGTGTATTCTTCAACAGAAGCCTAAGTCTATGCGTATCAATATCTCTGGTACTTTAGGCAAAGGTGTTACAGCCAAAGATGTAGCCCTGTATTTGATGTCAAAGATTTCAACCTCTGGTGCTACAGGTTATTTTGTGGAATATGCAGGTGATGTAGTGAAGGACTTGTCTATGGAAGGACGTCTTACCTTGTGCAACCTCTCTATTGAGATGGGTGCCCGTGGTGGCTTTATCGCTCCTGATGAAAAGACTTTCGAATATATCAAAGGTCGTGAATATGCACCTACTGGCAAAGCATGGGACACTGCTGTAGCTCTATGGAAGACGCTGAAGAGTGGAGATGATGCTGTGTTTGATAAGGAACTCTATTTCGATGGTACCAACATCCAGCCAATGATAACTTATGGCACCAACCCAGGCATGGGCATGAGCATTACTGATACTATTCCAACCTTGGAAGGAATGGGCGAGGCTGCACAAGCTTCTTTCATGAAATCTATGCATTATATGGGCTTTGAACCAGGGCAAAAGCTATTGGGACATCCCATAGATTATGTTTTCTTAGGTGCTTGCACCAATGGCCGTATTGAAGATTTCCGTGCATTTGCTTCTATAGTGAAAGGCAAGAAAAAATCCGACAACGTGACAGCCTGGTTGGTTCCTGGTTCTTGGGCAGTTGACCAGCAAATCCGTATGGAAGGCTTAGATGTTGTGCTGAATGAAGCAGGTTTTGAGATTCGCCAACCTGGTTGCTCTGCTTGCTTAGCAATGAATGATGATAAGATTCCATCTGGAAAGTATTCCGTTTCTACCAGCAACCGCAACTTTGAAGGTCGCCAGGGACCAGGTTCAAGGACTCTATTGGCCAGTCCACTGGTAGCGGCTGCTGCTGCTGTGACAGGTGTGTTAACTGATCCAAGAACTTTAATTTAAGCGCATTATGAAACAAAAATTCAATATTATTACCAGTACTTGTGTGCCTCTTCCTTTAGAGAATGTAGATACCGACCAGATTATTCCGGCTCGTTTCCTGAAAGCAACCGACAAAAAAGGCTTTGGTGAGAACCTTTTTCGTGACTGGAGGTACGATAAGCAAGGTAATCCCATCAAAGACTTCGTGTTGAACGATTCCAAATATGGAGGTGTGGTATTAGTTGCAGGCAAGAATTTCGGTAGTGGTAGCAGTCGAGAGCATGCTGCATGGGCGATTGCCGATTATGGTTTCCGTGTGGTGGTAAGTAGTTTCTTTGCTGATATCCACAAGAACAACGAGCTCAATAACTTCGTTTTGCCCGTAGTGGTAAGCGAGCAGTTTCTGCAAGAACTGTTCGACTCCATCAATGCCGACCCCAAGATGGAGGTAGAGGTGGATCTTCCACACCAGACCATCACCAACAAGGCTACTGGTAAGAGCGAGCAGTTCGAAATCAATGCCTATAAGAAACATTGTCTGATGAATGGACTTGACGATATCGATTTTCTCTTGGAAAACAAGGATAAGATAGAAGCTTGGGAAAAGAAGCATGAAAGATAAGTTGCTGCGTGAAATAGAAATCATGGACACCACCTTACGAGATGGTGAACAGACTAATGGCGTGTCGTTTGTCCCTCATGAGAAGCTGATGATTGCCCGTCTGTTATTGGATGGCGTCAAGGTGGATCGTATTGAGGTGGCTTCTGCCCGTGTATCAGAAGGTGAGCATGAGGCTGTCACCATGATTTGCGAGTGGGCAGCACGTCACAATCATCTACAGCAGGTAGAGGTGTTGGGTTTCATCGACGGACAAACTTCTGTTGATTGGATTCGGACTACCGGGTGCCGTGTCATCAACATGCTGTGCAAGGGCTCTGAGAAGCATTGCACTTACCAGCTGAAAAAGACGGTTGATGAACATATTTCAGATATCAAGCAGACTTTGGAGTATGCCACCTCGCAAGGGTTAGAGGCCAATGTCTATCTCGAGGATTGGAGCAATGGCATGAAGGATTCCCCAAAATATGTTTATGCTTTGATGGATGCACTTTCCCAAACCAATATCAAGCGCTTCATGCTGCCTGACACTTTGGGCGTTTTGAATCCCCTTCAGACTTACGATTTCATCAAGAAGATGGTGAAGCGCTATCCTGATGCTCATTTTGATTTCCACGCCCATAATGATTACGACTTGGCAGTGAGCAATGTGCTGGCAGCCGTGTTTGGCGGTTGCAAGGGTTTGCACACTACTATCAATGGTTTGGGAGAACGTGCAGGCAATGCGCCACTTGCTAGTGTTCAGGCTATATTGAAGGATCATTTCAATGCTGTCACACATATAGATGAAAGTCGTTTGAACGAGGCAAGTCGCATCATCTCATCCTATTCTGGCATTCCTGTGGCACCTAACCGTCCTATAGTGGGCGAGAGTGTTTTCACTCAGGTAGCAGGTGTACATGCCGATGGAGATAACAAGCGCAACCTATATTGCAATGACTTGCTGCCCGAGCGTTTTGGCCGTAAGCGTGAGTATGCATTGGGCAAAAACAGTGGCAAGGCAAATATTCGTAAGAACCTTGAAGAATTAGGTTTGGACCTCGACGATGTATCGATGCGTAAGGTAACAGAGCGTATTATCGAGTTGGGCGACAAGAAAGAGTTGGTTACACCAGAAGATTTACCTTATATCGTTTCTGATGTCTTGAAGCATGGAGTGACCAATGACAAGGTGAAACTCAAGAGTTATGTCATCAACTTGGCGCATGGCCTGAAACCTATGGCGATGCTGAAAATCGAGATAAATGGGCAAGAGTTTGAGGAGAGTTCCAGCGGCGATGGTCAGTACGATGCTTTTGTGCGTGCATTGCGCAATGTATATAAAAAGACTTTAGGACGCAAGTTCCCCATGTTGACTAATTACGTGGTAAGCATCCCCCCTGGTGGACGTACTGATGCTTTGGTGCAAACCGTTATCTCTTGGAGTTTCGACAACCGTGAGTTCCGTACGCGTGGCTTGGATGCTGACCAAACTGAGGCGGCTATCAAGGCTACAATCAAGATGCTTAACATGATAGAAGATGAATATGAGTCAGGCAAAGACCTGTACGAAACAGAAGATAATGATTAAAATAGAAAAGATATGAATTTCAAAATTGCTGTACTGGCCGGTGACGGAATCGGTCCTGAGATTTCAAAGGTTGGTGTTGACGTTATGAACGCTGTTTGTAAGAAGTTTGGACACCAAGTGACTTATGAATATGCCATTTGTGGCGCAGATGCTATCGACAAGGTAGGTGACCCCTTTCCAGAAGAGACATTCCAGGCTTGTATGAGAGCTGATGCGGTGTTGTTCTCTGCGGTGGGTGACCCTAAGTTTGACAACAATCCAACGGCTAAGGTACGTCCTGAGCAGGGCTTATTGGCTATGCGCAAGAAATTAGGACTGTATGCCAATATCCGACCTATGCAGACTTTTAAGAGCCTGTTACATAAGTCACCATTAAAGGCTGAGTTGGTGGATGGAGCAGATTTCATCACTATCCGTGAGCTTACAGGCGGTATGTATTTCGGTGAGAAATATCAGGACAATGACAAGGCTTTTGATACCAACTTTTATTCACGGCCAGAGATTGAGCGCATCCTGAAGGTGGGCTTCGAGTATGCCCGTAAGCGCAACCATCACCTTACCATTGTTGATAAGGCTAACGTGCTGGCATCTTCTCGTCTGTGGCGCCAAATAGGGCAGGAGATGGCACCTCAGTATCCTGATGTAAAGACCGATTTCATGTATGTAGATAATGCTTCCATGCGTATGATTCAGGAGCCTAAGTTTTTTGATGTTATTGTAACAGAGAATACGTTTGGTGATATCCTTACTGATGAAAGCTCATGTATCAGTGGCTCTATGGGCTTGCTGCCTTCAGCATCTACAGGCGAGCATACCCCAGTTTTTGAGCCTGTACATGGTTCATGGCCACAGGCAAAGGGGTTGAATATTGCCAACCCATTGGCACAAATTCTGTCAGATGCCATGATGTTCGAGTATTTCGACCTTAAGACTGAGGGTGCTTTGATTCGTGAGGCAGTAGATGCTTCTATCGAAGCCAATGTGCGCACCCCGGAAATTCAGATTGAAGGTGGTGCTAAGTATGGCACAAAGGAAGTAGGTGCTTGGATTGTTGACTATATTGAAAAAGCATGATGACAAAATTCTTATTGATTTTGTCATGCTGTATTTTAGGGGTGTCTTGTGCAGAGGATAAATCCTTGCCCAAGGCACCTGACTATTCTGACATGACGCAGTGGTACATATCCGACCGCAGTGCGGAGGCTGATATGTTTTATGTCATTTCTACGGAGATAGGCGATTATACGTTGGAAGATGGTACAATTCGCCATTTGGCAGATACCTACCTCGAGCAGACACGCCAGCCCATGTATGGCGAGATGTTGGGCGTTGATACCCTCATCAGCGGTAAGCTGAATTATTATTCTCCTTATTACCGCCAGTGTTCGTTGCATTCTTTTGCTTCCGATAGTGTTTCCTTTCGTTTCAACATCGCTTTGGACGATGCGCGTCGTGCTTTTGCATATTATTTGAAGAATTACAACAATGGGCGTCCTTTTGTATTAGCTGGCTTCAGTCAGGGTGCCATGATTGCCCGTGAGTTGCTGAAGGAAATGGACGAGTCTGTTTATCAGCGCATGGTGGCAAGTTATCTAATTGGGATCAAGGTCTCTGACAATGATATGGCAGCCAATCCCCATATTCGTCCTGCCCAGGCAGCTAACGATACAGGCGTCACCATCTGTTACAACAGTATGCGAGGCGAGGATGCCAACTACCCTGCTCAGGAAGGAACTAATGCCATAGCGATCAACCCTGTTAACTGGAGTACGAATGCAGAGGTGGCTTCGCTCATAACAGAGCCATCTCCTTTAAAGCCTGTACAAGAACAGACGAAAGACACTATGAAAGTGCAGCTCGATACAGCTTCCAACCTCTTGCTAGTTACAGGCTACTCTGCAAACGACTATGTCTTGCCACTCATCGGTAACCAAACAAGCTATCACACCCGTGAAGTCTGGCTCTATCGCGACCAGCTGAAAAAGAACATCCAGCAACGAGTAGAAGTGTATTTAGGACAATTTTAATAAAAAACGAAAAAAATATGGGAATTTAGTTTGTTAGTTGGAAATAAAGTCTTTAATTTGCATACTAAATCGAAGTCTAATTAATTAGAAGTATTTGGTATGGTTAAAGAGAATAAAGAGCTGGCAAAAGATAAGAGCAAAGAGATTCGAAAGATACAATCTCAAATTCACGCTCAGAAAGACCAGAAGAGCCTGATGGATGTTCCTTATCGCAGAATGATTAGTACGTCTATGACCAAGAGTCTGAGTCAGGAAATCCTGCAGATGTTGGAAGTAAAGAAAATCTATCGCAATGCTAATTATACAGCCAAGGATATGGCTAACGATTTGCAGACCAACACACGTTATCTTTCAGCTGTGGTTAATTCCCATTTCAAGAAAAGCTACTCTTCCCTGATTAATGAATACAGGATTAAGGAAGCCGTGAAATTGTTAACCGACAAACGGCACAGAGAAAAAACCATTGAGGAAATTGCTTTGCTGGTGGGCTTTTCTAACCGTCAGTCGTTCTATGCCGCTTTTGAAAAATATGTGGGCCTACCACCCCGTGCTTTCCGTAAGAAGTTTTTCAACACATAAGACTTATTGCCCTGTTTGGTTTGTTGCATGACGAATTACCTCATGCTTTTGGTAATCATACAGGGTGATGCATCTCAAATGATAATAGGCAACCCAATAGTTCTGCAGTGATGCTATTTGGTTCTGACGCGCAGTTTGCCAGTGCGTTTGAGCCAGTGAAAGGTCATTCACATTCGCCTGTGCACGTATAAACCGTTGTAGGGTAGCAGTATATGCATCCTCCGCTATGGTCAAAGCCTGTCGTGAAGTTTCTACAATGGCCTGTCGCTCATTGAACTCACTTACACTTGTCAGCACATCTAGTTCTGTTATTCGAGCTGTTTCCAAAGCCGATTGTTCAGCTGCCTCCACCATACTCTTTGCCGCTTGGTAGGCATTCTTGCGTTTACCCCAATCCTTGAGAGGGATAGACAGTTTTACCGTAGCCATATCCTGTGAATAGGGGCGACGGTAAGCATCTGCAAAATTGTCTGCCACCTGGTTCAACCCCACACTGGCATCAATACTAACACTAAGGTTTTTCTCCACACGGGCACGTTCGGCCTCCCGCTTTGCCTCCAATGTTTGTTGTTGTGCACTCAGGTACTGTGGATTGTTCTCACGGGCATAGCTGATGGCATCGTCTGCTGAAATCTGGATATTCGCTAAGGTAGAGGGAATGATCAGCTCAATGTTCGTACCACGTTCCATCCCTAGGTAAGAAGCTAACTCTTGCATCGCACGCTTGTGGGTGATACGGGCATTGGCCAAAGTGTTGCGAGCATTTGTTTTCTGAAGTTCCAAGATGCTTAGTTCTGCCTTCGAGATACTCGCAATGCGATATCTACGTTCAGCGATTGAATAAATGGTGTCGCAAGAAGCTAGATACTCCTTGCTCATCTGCAACAGGTCTTGCGCCAGAGCCAAAGCGAAGAACTTTGAGACTGCTTCCACTGAAGCATTCTCAGTATTGTAAACCAATGTCTTTTCAGCCAAAGCCAACTTCAAAGGCTCAATCTTCTTATTCCACTTCAAAGCATTGAAACCTAGTAAATCCTGCCGATAGCCAATAGAGATGGGCACAGTCATGAACTGGGTATTATTGAAAGCTCCGAAGTTGCGTAAATATCCTAGCTGTGTAGAACCATAAAACGAACCACCCCATGCTTCAATGGGTTGAGTAGCCTGAATTCCAGCTTGTGCATAAAACATCTGTTGCTCACGATAGACATCCACATCTTCCATGCTGTTGTATCGGCGAGTCATTGTTCTCTCATATTCCAGGGGGATGGCCTCTAACGACACCTGTACCTTCCTACTCGCTTGCCATGACAGGAAGTTGAATAGCGAAGCGTCATATACGCTTTGGTACTTCTTCACTGTGTATGAACTATCGGTTGCAAGTTTGATAGTACGATCGAGGTCGAGGCGAACACTACGTTGAGCATTGACGACTGACAATTGACCATTGACCATTACAATGATTAAAGTCAAAACAAATCGTAAATATTCTTTCTTTTCTATAATCATCATTATAATAACGTTTTTTTGTCAATCATCAGTTGTCAATTGTCAACATTCAATATTTCTATGTTCATCCCATCAAACAAATCCTGCGTTTCCGTCAACTTAGCACGCAGGGTAATTGCACCTTGTTGATCTACCACCGGATTAACTTCGTTCACAATTGCTTGATACACTCTGCCCTTATAAGCAATAGGAGTAACTTGGATGGCTGTGCCTACGGGATAGTTTGAGAGATCTGTTTCCATCACCCTGAACTCCACCGCCATATCCTGTGTAGAGATGATGCGGCAAATAGGTTGTCCGGGCTGAGAAATTTCGTGTGCCTGTGCCTTCACATTTGCCACGATGCCATTAAAGGGAGCCGTTAGCACGGCTGTCTGCAGCTCATGTTCAGCACCTGCCAGTTGCTCTTTCGCCATCTGATAGCCCGACTTTACCTCGGCAGTTTGGCGTACTTCTGCAGGCACACTCTCAGGCTTATCAGGGTCATAGCCTTGTGAGATGATTACATCCTTCAACTGAAGTTCTGATTGGGCTATTTGTCGCTTTATCACCTCGATGGCATTGTTCAGCTTGAACATATCCAATTCGGCTATGCGTTGACCTTGTCGCACCAGCTGGCCATTCTTTACCAACATTCTCAAAATAGGCAAACTGGTCTGGAATGACAGGTCAGCATAGCGTGTAGCAACCACCTTACCCAACATAATTCCTTGTGCCTGAATTTCGATGATAGGAGCTTCCTTCACCACCTCTTTCACCACAGGCTCCTCCTGTTGCAGTTGAGTTACCTCTTGCTTCTGCTGTTGTCCACTCTGACAACCCAATAGCAAGCCTCCCGCCAATGATATAATCCAATATTTATTCATTCTTTTGTTGTTCATTATCATAATTGTCTTAAACTCATCTCATAAAACAGTCCCTTCTTCTCCATCAGTTCTTCAAAGTTACCCTCCTCGGCAATCTTGCCTTTGTCCAACACGATGATGCGGTCGCAATGCCGAATGGTACTTAGTCGGTGCGCAATAATCACACGTGTGCAAGCTAACTGGTCAAGGTTGTCGCTCACTTGCTTCTGACTAATGTTATCCAGTGCACTTGTTGCCTCGTCGAAGAAGATGATGTCTGGTCTTGAAATAAGGGCACGGGCAATCAGGATGCGTTGCTTCTGACCACCAGAGAAGCCACCACCACCTTCTGAAACCACAGTATGTAGCCCCATCGGCATCCTGCGCACATCCTCCTCCATGCTTGACATTCGTAGAGCCTCCCAAGCGTCCTCGTGGGTTGACCACGGAGCTGTGATAGTAATGTTGTGGAAGATATCGCCTGTAAAGAGACTACCGCTTTGCAGGCAGCAGCCGATCTTTCTGCGCAGACTCGTCTTGTCGATTTTCGCAAGGTCGTATTGGTCATAGAAGATACCACCAGAAATAGGTTTTTCGAAGCCAAGTAGCAGACGCATCAAAGTTGATTTACCGCAACCTGATTTGCCCACAATGCCCACATACTCACCTGGCAGGATATGCAAGTCGATATCGTTCAGCACCATCGGACCATCGTTCGTATAGCGGAATGACACATGACTAATGTCGATAGAACCCGTCAGGAAATCCACCTGAGGTGCCTTGGCCTCGATTTCAGGCACAGCCTCCATGATAGGTTTCACACTATTCAGCAAAGGTTTCAATTGTGAGAAGCTCACAATCACGGTACCCAATTCATTAATTGATGCCGCCATCATACCATAAGCCGAGTTGAAGGCAATGAAGTTGCTGGGCTCAATGCCGTTACGCATAGTAAACCAATAGAGAATCCCTGTACCACCAATAGAAAGAAGTGCCAGGATGGCAGGAAGAAGTCTCTCCATAAACTTGGGGTTGTAAATCACCCTTGCCTGCAGGGTATATCGCTCCAACCAACGTGTGAAAGCCCTGTTCTCTGAGCCGGTGAGTTTGATTTTTTGGATACCACTAATCATGTTGTATTCCAAACCACTCAGCTGTACAGCCTGTTCCGTGTTCATTGCATACTTGTTCTTCAATACGAAATAATATGCACACATACAGATGAGTTGCAGAATCAAAATACCCATAGCGGGCAACAGTAATAGACCGCCATAAATCCACAATTGCACCAAATAAATTATAGACATTGCCGAACTCAGCAGGGCACCTAGTGTCTGTTCGCTCACTAGTGAACAAAGGGAAGTCACGTTATATAGCTTACGGGTCAGCTCGCCACTGGAGCTCTTACTAAAGAACTGAGGTGACAGGAGGAATGTCCTTGCCATTACAGCGTTCTGGGTATGTAGTTCCACAATGTTCTGTACACGCATAATAAACAGATTGCGAGAGAATGTCAGCAGTAAAGTACACACCACAGCTCCTACCAGCAAACCGATGATAGGAGGTAGGTCGCTGGTATCGCCCGTAGGGATAATGCTATCGAATATAATCTTATTCACCATAGGGGTAAACATACCCGTGAGTACCACCAGCAAGGCAGCTATTGCCATCAGGAAGAGTGTCTGAATAGGAATAACGCTCCACATATAGGCCACCAAATCCTTGATGCCCAACTTCTTGTTTGGCAATGGTTTTGTGAAGGTATAAGCATACTCACCCAATTCCTGTTCCATCGCATTGCGGTTAATCTTTCGCAGTTCGCCATGCTTGTTGCGATACTCATAGCCCAAGCCAAGACTGTTGGGAATCAAGGCAAGCAGCCTTCCCTGTTTGTCGCGACCCAACAGCGGTCCTACACATTCCATCCACCACTTACCTTTCAGGCGCACCTGCCGCATCATAATTCCCCGTGGACGAAGCACTCCAATCAGTTGCTCTTCTGGTGTCTTCAGACCATCGTCCTCCAACTCATAATCTTTAATGTTCAGTGCATCCAAAAGTTGGCGTAGAGCTGATTCATCGCTTTGTGGCACTGTAATCTTCTTCCGTTGGAAACCCATCTGGCGGGCTCCCTTTTCCAACGCCTCGGCCAATGCGGCCTCTTCCATTTGGCGTCTCTTTTTGATTTGGTCGATATACAGTGCCATATTATTCGCTCTTCATAAGTTGTTGATATAATCCTTCCTGCCCCATCAGTTCCTCGTGCCTGCCTCGTTGTAGGATATGTCCCTGGTCCATCACAATAATCTCATCGCAGTCGCGAATGGTACTCAGTCGATGGGCGATGATAATCTGTGTTGGACCCATTCGGCGGATATCCTCCATCAGCACATCCTCCGTCTTGGGGTCAAGGGCACTTGTAGCCTCGTCCATTATTAAGATGGCAGGCTCCTTCGCTAGTGCCGTAGCAATCTCAATACGTTGCCGTTGACCACCTGAGAAATTTTGTCCTCCTTTCACAATCTTTGTGGCAAAGCCTTCTGGGCGACTGATAATATCCTCCCGTATCTGGGCATCGTTGCATGCCATCATCATCGTAAACTCTTCGATACTGTTATCCCACATGCGGATGTTAGCAGCTACCGTATCGTCAAACAGCACCACATTCTGGTCGATTACGCCGATAGAGTTCGTTAATTCCTCCGAACTGATGGTTTCGATAGGTCTGCCATCAAAGAGAATTTCGCCTGCCCACGGCTTATATAAACCACTTATCAGTTTTGCCAACGTGGATTTGCCACAACCGCTGCTACCCACGAAAGCCACCGAGTGACCTGGTTCTATGCGCATATTGAAATTTTGTATCAAAGGCGGCTGCAGAGGAGAGTATCCAAAGGTCACATTCTTTAGCTCCACCAGTCCACCCAGCTTACCCTCAGCCAACTTACTGTCGCCACCCCTACGGTCTTCCGGATACTTCATCACATCATCTACACGTTCCATCTGCGAGCGCATCTCAATCAGCGTTTGGTTGGCATTCACAATAGCATTCACTGGTGTGATGAAAGCTCCCATAAAGCCTTGGAATGCCATCAACATACCGATGGTTAGTTCACCTTTAAGAATCAGCAGCGTACCCAATATCAATACCAGCGTATTCACCAAACCATTTGCCAGAACGGGCAGTAATCCAATCTTCAGCTGCATAGCATGCGCATTGTTGTGTATATTGAATTTCCTTGCCCAAAGACCACTCCAGAACTCGAAGAAGCCTGCCTCGGCACCAGCAGCCTTGATACTCTCCATATTATCTATGCAAGAGATGGTGGCAGAGAAATATTTTGCCTCACTGGTCTCCATTGAGCGTATCATATTGATGCGGATATTCGATAAGAATTGTATTATACCCAAATTGATGGCAGCTGCTGCGATGCCTACAACGGAAAGAGTAACAGAGTAGCTGAACATCAGCGAAAGGTAAAGCAATAGTAATACAATATTAATGAGCTGAGGCGCAATCACGTTCACCAATGAGTGGGTAATCGTTTCATTCATGTGCTGGCGTTGCTGCAAATCACCAACGTTACGCATGGCGAAGAAATTCATCGGCAAACGCAGCAGGTGCTGCATAAATCGCACATTGCCTTTTAGCGCTAAGGCACCAGCAACACGTTTCGAATAGCGTTCTCGTATCATCACCAGGATAAAGTTGAAAACAGCCAGAATTGCCATCAGGATAAAGAACCAAGTGGCCCACGTGGTGTTCTTGCCAGAAAGAATATCATCGAAGAAAATACGTGTAAAGAGTGGGGTAGCTATACCCACAAAGGCACCTATCAGTGTCAAGATAAAGGTTAGCCAGAAAGCTTCTTTCGCGCCCTGCATGTTCTTTTTGATATAAGAAATGATGCTGGTTTGGTGTCCACCCTTTACGAAAGCCTCTGATGGTTCGAACTCCATTGCCACACCCGTAAAAGAACGGTTGAACTCCGCCAATGGTACCTTCACAGGGCCCGATGCAGGATCATTCAGATACGCCTTGTCATTCTTGATGCCCCTGAACACCACGAAATGTTCGAAGTTCCAGTGGATGATGGCAGGCTGCAGACCATTTAGGCTCTCGGTATTCGTGCGGTACCCCTTCGCTTTTAAGCCATATCGTCTGGCTGCCTGCAAGATGCTCTTAGCACTACTTCCGTCGCGTGAAACGCCACAAGCCTCACGCACCTCCTCCAGTGGGAGCCATTTGCCAAAATAAGCCAGGATCATCGTCAACGATGCAGCACCACACTCCACGGCCTCCATCTGTATAACCACAGGCACCTTTACTATTTTCTTTGATTTGCTTGCCATACGCCTACTTATCCAAGATGTTGTCAAACGTATCGGTAGCCGTATTCATCAGCACCTGCCACACCTTCTTCTCATTGGTAATCACCTGAATGGTACACAGAGCGCCCGTTTTCATCTCCAGTTCACGGCTCTTCTTGCGACTCCATCTGATGCCCTCTTCATCGGCATCTAGCACCACGCGTACCTCATAAACTGCCACACCATTAGGAATGAAGGTGGCAAACTGCTCCAGTTTCATGCGTTTCATGATTTCTGCCTGGTTCGTGGGGAAAGGCTCAATGCCCGTGATGTGTCCGTAGGCATAGCCCCACGTTTCACGTTGCAGGTCGGCAGGTGTTACCTGCACCTCCTGTCCCACCTTCAGCTTACGCATATTCTTAGAATCCAGGTAGCATAGAATCTCGCGTTCGTGAAATTCATTCTCCTGTGGCATCATCCAAATCATCGGCTCTCGGGCCTTGAAGGCAGTGCCTTCTGCAAGGTAGTTCAATATCACGCCAGCCCTAGGAGCATTTACAACACTGGTTGCCAGTGCGTTTCTAACCTGTACCAATGCCTCGCCGGGCTGTACGCTTGTGCCGTGTGATGTCAGCACTTTGTCCACATTGCCATCGAAAGGCAATGTCATTGCCAGCGGTTCCCCAAAGGGAAATACAATGCCTTCACCTCTTACTTTATAATTAATCGTACCGAAAATGCACCAGAACAGAGCCACTGCACACATGGTCAGCATAGCAACCAAAACCACTGTCAAAGAGGGAGAGACCACGCGTGCCATCTCCTCCACTTCACTGCGGTCATCCAGTGCCTGCAACGCTTCTTTATTGAATATTACTGCCATAAAAAATATTATCTTGCTTTTATATTACAAAGGTACAACTAATAGCAAAAAAAACAAATTATCTTTCTCTTTTTTTTGCCATCGATTGTGCTTTTTTTCTTCGACCCACTATCTCTTTTGGAGAAGAAGCAGTAGAGTAACGTTCAACAATTTGCAAATGCCAAGTAGAGGGGGTGTAAATCTCAAAATGGTAGTCAGGCGGAACCAAACTTGGGAGTTACCTACTGTTATGATTTTAGGTGAGTAATAGAGTTGATATGTACTAGAAACATTCAAATAGGACGGGAAGGTTTTATTTGCATTGGTATGGGGATGGTGTTGTTTTGAAAGAAATTATTTTTGTTATTATATGTATTATATTTATGCATAATAATAACTTCTCTGTTTCAAGAAGACGGAGATTGTCTTTGTCCTAATTTGAATGTATGAATGTTTATAACACAAATAAGCAATAATAGTGAAATCTGCGAGCGTCATTTTTTGCCATAAAGTTTGGCACTTCCTCTAATAATCCGTATCTTTGTACAAAAATAATGAGGAGTTATGAAGAAGCTTGTTTTATATGCATTGATGTCTCTTGCCTTGCTTACAGGGTGCGGCAACCAAGAGCAAAAGACAGCACCTGAGAATCAAAAATTTAATTATACAGTGGAACAGTTTGCTGATTTACAGATTCTGCGTTATAAGGTGACTGGTTTTGAAGACCTGACTCTGCAGCAGAAAGAATTGGTGTATTACCTTTCGGAGGCTGCCCTTTGGGGGCGTGACATTTTCTATGACCAGAATGGTAAATATAACTTGGCTATAAGTCGTGCCTTAGAGGCAATTTATACGGATTATCAAGGCGATCGCAACTCTGCCGATTTCAAGGCAATGGAGCTGTACCTGAAACGTGTATGGTTCTCTTCGGGCATTCACCATCACTATGGTAGCGAGAAGTTCGTGCCTGGCTTCAGTGAAGATTTTTTCAGAAAAGCGCTGGCAAGCGTGGATGCTGCCAAACTTCCACTCAAAGGAGATCAGACCTTGGAGCAACTGTGTGATGAAATATGTCCTGTTATCTTTAACCCCGAATTACTGAAGATGCGCACCAACCAAGCTGATGGTGAAGATCTCATAAAGACTTCTGCTGTGAATTTCTATGAGGGCTTGACACAGGACGAGGCAGAGGCTTTCTACAACAAGATGAAGGACCCGAATGATGAAACACCTGTGTCATACGGTTTGAATAGCAAGTTGGTGAAGAAAAACGGAAAGGTTTATGAGGATGTGTATAAAGTGGGCGGCCTCTATGGCACAGCCATCGAGAAGATTGTGTTTTGGCTTCAGAAAGCTGAGGGCGTGGCTGAGACACCTGAGCAGAAGGCTGTGATTGCCAAGTTGATTGAGTATTACCAGACGGGTGACTTGAAGACCTTTGACGATTATACTATCCTTTGGGTGAAAGACCTGAACTCATTAGTGGATTTCACCAATGGCTTTACGGAGACTTATGATGATCCATTGGGCATGAAGGGTACCTGGGAGGCAATTGTGAATTTTAAGGATTTGGCGGCAACCAAGCGTACAGAGACCATCAGTAAGAACGCACAGTGGTTTGAGGATAATTCGCCTGTAGATAAGCAGTTCAAGAAGGAGAACGTGAAAGGTATCTCTGCCAAGGTGATAACGGCTTCTATCCTTTCTGGTGCACTCTATCCTTCTACTGCCATTGGAATCAACCTGCCAAATTCCAACTGGGTGCGTGCACAGCACGGTTCCAAGTCGGTGACCATCGGTAACATAACGGATGCCTATAACAAGGCGGCTCACGGTAATGGCTTTAACGAGGAGTTTGTATATAGTCAAGCTGAATTGGACTTGATAGACAAGTATGCTGATTATACTGACGAGCTGCACACCGATTTACACGAGTGTTTGGGTCATGCTTCTGGCAAGCTGTTGCCTGGTGTTGACCCCGATGCCCTGAAAGCATACGGTTCACCATTAGAGGAAGGACGTGCAGACCTCTTTGCGCTCTACTACCTAGCTGATTCAAAGTTGGTGGAATTGGGCTTAGTACCTGATGCCGAGGCTTATAAGTCTGAGTATTACACTTACCTGATGAACGGACTGATGACGCAGTTGGTACGCATCGAGCCAGGGAAGAACATTGAGGAGGCACACATGCGTAACCGTTCGTTTGTAGCTCATTGGGCTTACGAGCACGGTAAGGCTGATAACGTGGTGGAATTAGCAAAGAAGGATGGCAAGACCTATGTGAAGATTAACGACTATGCTAAGTTGCGTAATCTGTTTGGCGAGTTGCTGGCAGAGGTGCAACGTATTAAATCGACAGGTGATTACGAGGCTGCTCGCAAATTAATAGAGGACTATGGTGTGAAAGTGGATCCTGTGTTGCATCAAGAGGTACTTGAGCGTTACAAGAAGTTGAACTTGGCTCCATATAAAGGTTTTGTGAATCCAAAGTATGAGTTGGTGATGGATGCTGCCGGCCAAGTTACCGATGTAAAGGTAACCTACGATGAGAGTTATGTTGAGCAGATGCTGAGGTATAGCAAGGACTATCGTACATTGTAATGGTCAACGAACAGATTAAAGAAATAAAGACTCAATTGCGGTTATCGATGAATGGATTTGCATCGACGACTATGCGTGAAAACGGTATTTCCTACAAGTTGAACTTTGGCGTAGAACTGCCACGCATTAAGCAAATTGCTGCCCAGTTTGAGAAAAATCACGACTTGGCACAGGCTTTGTGGAAGGAAAATATCCGCGAGTGCAAGATATTAGCAGGGTTGCTGCAGCCATTTGAGACATTTTATCCAGAAATTATGGACATCTGGATAGAGGCGATGCCCACGTTGGAGATGGCAGAGATGACCTGCATGCATCTCTTTCAGTATCTGCCGTATGCTCCACAGAAGTCGTTGCAGCTGATAGCCAGCGAGGGGGAGTATCAGCAGATATGTGGCTACCTCATTATTGCCCGCTTGTTGGGTAAGAAGGGCGACTTAGAGGATAGAGTGGAGAATGAGTTGCTTGACCAGGCTATTGTGGCGTTCCTCGCAGGATCGTATGCTGTGCGTAAGGCTGTGCAGACGGCTTTAAGGAAATATATAGCTGGCAATGAGCAGCATGCTTTCACTCTTTGCAGGTTGGTGGAACCTATGAAAGATAGTGACAAAGAGCAGGAAAAGTTGTTGTGGCAGTGGGTAACCCAAGAAATGGAGATAAATTTTTCTTGATATTGGCACTGTATAACGGAAAAATAGCTAACTTTGTTGCTGAAAGTGTGAATGAGCATGGAATTACGTACTGACAACATTGAGGTAAGGGAGAAGGTAAAGCAGATATTCACAGAATATCTCACGCTCCGCAAGCATCGCAAGACGCCTGAGCGTTATGCCATTCTCAACATGATTTATTCTATCGACGGACATTTTGACATTGAGTCGCTATATGTTTTGATGGAGGAGACCGCAAGGTTTAGGGTAAGTCGTGCCACGCTCTATAATACCCTCATCCTGTTAATGGATGCCCGACTGGTCATCAAGCATCAGTTTGGCACCACATCGCAATATGAGAAAAGTTACGACCAGGAAACCCATCACCACATGATTTGTACCCAATGCGGCAAGGTGACTGAGTTTCAGGATGAACAGCTTAAGCGTGACATTGAGGGGAAGAAGCTGCCAAGATTCAGGCAGACGCATTATTCGTTGTATATCTATGGTATGTGTACCAGGTGCCAGCGAACATTAAGTAGAAAATTAACTATTAATAAAAGGAAGAAATGAAAGTAGATGTATTGTTGGGATTGCAATGGGGTGACGAAGGCAAAGGCAAGGTTGTTGACGTGCTGACTCCTAATTACGATGTAGTGGCTCGTTTCCAAGGCGGTCCGAATGCGGGACATACACTGGAATTTGAAGGCCAGAAATATGTGCTGCGCTCCATCCCATCAGGTATATTCCAAGGTGACAAAGTGAACATCATAGGCAATGGCGTGGTGCTCGACCCTGCTTTGTTCAAGGCTGAGGCTGAGGAGCTCGAAAAGTCGGGTCATAACTTGAAAGACCGATTGATAATCTCGAAAAAGGCACACCTAATTATGCCAACCCACCGTGTTCTCGATGCTGCTTACGAGTTTGCCAAGGGCGACTCAAAGGTGGGCACTACAGGCAAGGGCATTGGTCCTACCTATACAGATAAGGTGAGCCGTAACGGTCTGCGTGTGGGCGACTTGCTGCAGAACTTCGAGAAAAAGTATGCTGCTGCTAAGGCCCGTCATGAACAGATACTCAGAGGCTTAAAGTTTGGTTATAACATTGACGAGGCAGAGAAGACTTGGTTTGAGGGCATTGAGTACTTGAAGCAGTTCCAGCTGGTGGACAGTGAACATGTGATAAACAAGATGCTCGACGAGGGCAAGAGCGTGCTATGTGAGGGCGCTCAAGGCACGATGCTGGATGTGGACTTCGGTTCTTATCCGTTTGTGACCTCATCGAATACCGTTTGTGCAGGAGCTTGTACTGGCCTGGGTGTATCGCCTCGTCGCATTGGCGATGTATATGGTATCTTCAAGGCTTATTGTACCCGTGTGGGTTCAGGCCCTTTCCCAACTGAGTTGTTTGACGAGGTGGGCGATAAGATTCGTGACTTGGGACATGAGTATGGTGCCGTGACGGGGCGTAAGCGTCGTTGTGGCTGGATTGACCTGGTGGCTCTGAAATATGCTGTTATGATTGACGGTGTGACGAAGCTGATTATGATGAAGAGCGATGTGCTTGACGATTTCGAGACCATCAAGGCCTGTGTGGCTTATAAGGTGAATGGTGAGGTGGTTGACCACTTCCCATTTGATATCTCTGAGGGTGTGGAGCCTGTGTATGTGGAGATGCCGGGTTGGAAGACCCCAATGTCTAAAATGCAGAGCGAGGATGAGTTTCCTGAGGAGTTCAATAACTACCTTTCATTCTTGGAAGAAGAGTTGGGCGTTCCTGTGAAGATCGTTTCTGTGGGACCTGATCGTGAGCAGACGATTGTGAGATATACTGATTGATATTGACTGATGACCATTGACCTTTGTAATAATAGGAGATTGGATATGAAAAAAAGACTGATTTTAAATGCTGTGATTGCATTGGCTTTGCTGATGGTCAATGGTCAATGGTTAATGGTCAAAGGCCAGTATATTCCAACAACTGAGAACCTAAAGGCCCGTACTGAGTTCCAGGACAAGAAGTTGGGCGTATTTCTGCATTGGGGTGTCTATGCCATGATGGGACAGGGTGAGTGGGTGATGAACAACCGTAACATTAACTACCTGGAGTATGCCAAGATGCCTGCAGGCTTCTATCCAGCCAAGTTTGATGCTGAGGCTTGGGTAAAAGCTTTTAAGGATGCTGGAGTGAACTACATCACTTTTACCTCTCGTCACCACGATGGTTTCTCGATGTTCAACTCGAAGGCAAGTGAAGGATATAATATTGTGGAGGCTACACCTTTCAAGCGTGATGTAATCAAGGAGTTGGCAGATGCTTGCGCTAAGTATGGCATTACGCTGAATTTCTACTACTCGCACTTGGATTGGCATCGTTTGGACTATCCTCTGGGCAATACAGGGCGTCAGTTGGGTAGGCCTACGGATCAGCAGAACTGGAAATCATATTATAATTTTATGAATGCCCAGCTCACTGAGTTGCTTACGCAATATGGTCCTATTGGTGCTATTTGGTTTGATGGCGTTTGGGACCATGCCAATGATGCGGAACCATTTGATTGGCAATTGGAGGAGCAATATGCGTTGATTCACAAGTTGCAACCTGCTTGCTTGGTGGGCAATAACCACCATAAGAACCTCAACCCAGGCGAGGACATCCAGATATTTGAGCGTGATCTGCCCGGTGAGAATTCTGCTGGATATTCAGGTGATATGCAGGTGAGCAATGAGGTGCCACTGGAGTCTTGTCAAACCATGAGCGACGTGTGGGGCTATAATATCACCGACATACACTTCAAATCTACTAAAGAGCTGGTGCAGATGTTGGTACATGCGGCTGGCTTGAATGCTAATCTGCTGATGAATATTGGTCCACAACCCGATGGTCAGTTGCCTGCTGAGTCGCTGAAGCGATTGAAGGAAATAGGAGAGTGGACTCGTCAATATGGTGAAACTATATATGGTACGCGTGGGGGCTTGGTGACGCCTCGTGACTGGGGCGTAACCACGCAGAAGGGCAATAAGCTCTATGTACATATTCTCAAATGGCAGGATCGAGGTTTGTTCTTGCCATTGACTGGGCATAAGCTGAGCCAGGCTAAGTTATTCAAGGATGGCAGTCCTGTGAAGCTTGTCAAAGCCCAAACAGGTTATCTTCTTGAGTTGCCTGAGGTGCCTACGGATATGGATACCGTAGTGGAGCTGACGGTGGATTAACTTAAAAACTAAAAAAACTAAAAAACTTAAAAGATATGCAGACAGGAATAGGAATTCAATGGATTATCTTCATCGGAGTAGCCGTTATTAGTTGGCTAGTACAGTGGAACCTCCAAAGGAAGTTCAAGAAGTACTCCCAGATAGGCAACGCATCAGGTATGACTGGTGCTGAGATTGCCATGAAGATGTTGCGCGACAACGGATTGTACGATGTGAAAGTAACGCATGTAGAAGGTCAGCTCACTGACCATTATAACCCTACGAATAAGACGGTAAATCTGAGTGAAGGAGTGTATAATAGCGATAGCATTATGGCAGCTGCTGTAGCTGCTCACGAGTGTGGACACGCTGTGCAACATGCCCGTGCCTATGGGCCACTCACAATGCGAAGTCAGTTGGTGCCTATCGTGAGTTTCGCTTCTCAGTGGGTGACTTGGGTGATTTTGGCTGGTATCTTCCTGTTGGAAGTATTCCCCACCATCTTGCTTATTGGCATCTTGATGTTTGCTGCGACCACGCTGTTTAGCTTCATCACCCTACCTGTGGAGATTGATGCTAGTCGCCGTGCGTTGGCTTGGCTCAACAATAGTGGTATGACTAACTACACCAACCAGGCATACGCCAAGGATGCTCTGAAGTCAGCTGCTTATACTTACGTAGTTGCTGCCCTCGGCTCACTAGCTACCCTAATTTATTATATTATGATATTCATGGGGCGTAGTAGAGATTAATTGTTCATTATTCATTATTCATTAAAAATGATAAAACCAAGTATTCCAAAAGGAACCAGAGATTTTTCGCCCATCGAGATGGCGAAACGTAACTATATTTTTGACACGATTCGTGAAGTATATCACTTGTTTGGTTTCCATCAGATAGAGACTCCAGCGATGGAGAATCTTTCAACGCTGATGGGCAAATATGGTGAGGAAGGCGACAAACTACTGTTCAGGATTCAGAACTCTGGCGACTGCTTTCGAGGCATTACTGACGAGGAGTTGTTGAGTCGCGATGTGGCCCATCTTTCTGCTAAGTTCTGTGAGAAGGGGTTGCGTTACGACCTTACGGTGCCTTTTGCCCGTTATGTTGTGATGCACAGAGAGGAGATAACCTTCCCTTTCAAACGCTATCAGATACAGCCAGTTTGGCGTGCTGATCGTCCGCAGAAAGGTCGCTATCGTGAGTTTTATCAGTGTGATGCCGATGTGGTGGGTAGCGATTCGCTTCTGAATGAGGTGGAGTTGATGCAGATTGTAGATACTGTGTTTACCCGCTTTGGCGTAAGGGTGTGCATCAAGATCAATAATAGAAAGATTCTCACTGGTATTGCAGAGATAATCGGTGAGGCTGAACGTATCGTAGATATTACCGTGGCCATTGATAAGTTGGATAAGATAGGTCTTGACAATGTGAATGCCGAATTGCGAGAGAAAGGCGTGAGTGAAGAGGCGATTGACAAGTTGCAACCCATCATCTTGCTCAGTGGTTCCAATGCAGAGAAGTTGGCTACGCTGAAGAACGTGCTGGCTGGTAGTGAGATTGGTCTGAAGGGTGTAGAGGAAACGGAATATATTCTGAATACACTGGCTGCTTTGAACCTGCATAATGAAATGGAACTTGACCTAACATTGGCTCGTGGCTTGAACTATTATACGGGTGCCATCTTCGAGGTGAAGGCATTGGACGTACAGATTGGCAGTATTACTGGTGGTGGTCGTTACGACAACCTCACGGGTGTGTTTGGTCTCTCTGGCGTATCAGGTGTAGGCATTTCCTTTGGTGCCGACCGCATCTTCGATGTCCTCAACCAACTTGACCTCTATCCAAAAGAAGCCGTAGGCGAAACCCAGTTGCTTTTCATCAACTTTGGTGAAAAAGAAGCAGCTTTTGCAATGCAGACCTTATTGAAAGTCCGTGCTGCAGGCATTCGTGCCGAACTCTTCCCCGATTCCTCTAAAATGAAAAAGCAAATGAGTTATGCCAATGCCCACAACATTCCTTTCGTCGCTTTGATTGGAGAATCCGAATTGGCAGAGGGCAAGGTAACTCTCAAAAATATGGCAACGGGTGAACAGAAGTTAGTTTCTCCTGAGGAACTGATAAGTGCATTAAACAATTGATATAGATGTTTAAAGAATAAAAAAGGTTGGTGCTTTGTGGCATCAACCTTTTTGAATATATACATTACTGCAATTTATCTTACCGGCTTAATATTCAGGTTAACACCCAAAACATCTTCGCTGTCAACGATGGTCCAACTGCTACCTGTATAGGCTCCAAAGGTACGGTCGGTATTGAAACCGAGGGCTGAGAGCTCCTGGATAACCTCATCACGCAGTTCGCCTACCTCAAAGCCCAGGTGGTGAACTCCATTGCCGTGTTTGTCATAGAACTCACGGAAAGAGCTTGCTTTTTCGTCGGCCTGGTGCAACTCAAGCACCCAACCACCCATATCGATGTCGCACACTAGCAAGTCGCAAGCGCTTGGCTCGCCGCGATAGGTATAAGGGAACTCGGGTTTATATTCCAAATGATTAACTCTCACTTCTGGCACAGGGATATCCAATATAGCTGCCCAAGCTTTGGCTGCTTTGTAGATGTCACCCACCACAATGTTGATCTGAGCAAATTTCTCCTTCTTGATAGGATTGGCCATAGGCTTGTAATCCACTGTTTCACTTGTTTGAACAGGTTGTTGAGGCTGCTCTGAAGCCTTCTCTTGTGTTGATGTACATGATGCTAACGCCAACACGAAAATGAATAGTAAATGGTTGATTTTCATAGAAATGTATTTTTTATAGATTAATTATTCTTGTTTCGTTCGCTTTCAATTGAATCTTCTGTGAACGTCCATTATAATGCAGGGTGGTCTTGCCAGCTTGACGTGCATGGATGGTAAGGCTCACAACCTTGCTGTCTTTCCATTTCATATCGATGACAAAGCCCCCACGCGCACAGATGCCTTTCACTTCGCCATTAGCCCATTGTTCAGGCAAGGCAGGAAGCAATGTGATGTCTGTCATACTGGATTGTATGAGCATCTCTGCCATACCAGCGCAACCTCCAAAGTTGCCGTCAATCTGGAAAGGAGAGTGGGCATCCAGCAGGTTGGGGTAGGTACCACCACCACGATGGACATCCTTCCCAGTATAGTTATCAGGGCTGACATAATGCAACAACTTCTGGAATATCTTGTAGGCATTCACACTGTCATGTAGTCTCGCATAGAGGTTTACTCGCCATCCGGCACTCCAACCAGTGGTATTGAATCCCCTGATTTCAAGTGTCTTGGCAGCTGCCTTTGCTAACTCGGGTGTATCTTCAAGGTTGATGTGATGTCCAGGATATAGTCCAAATAGATGAGACTGATGACGATGAGTGGGCTCAGCATCTTTCCAATCGTGGTACCACTCCTGCAACTTGCCATCCTTGCCGATGCGATATGGAGCCAGTTTGTTGATGGTCTGCTGCATCTGTCGTTGCACATCCTTATCCACATTCAACACTTTTGCTGCTTCAAAAGCATCAAGCAGGCATTCCTTCACCATAGCGAGGTCTGAGGTGGCTCCATACAGTGTGGCACCACGGAATCCATCATCCGTGAGGTAAAGATTTTCGGGAGAGGTACTTGGTGAAGTCAGCAGATGTCCGTCTTTCTCCACGAGCCAGTTCATGCAGAACAAAGCTGCATCCTTGAGTAAAGGATAATAACTGCGCAGGAAATCAATATCTTTCGTAAATTGATAATGCTCCCAGATGTGAGTGGCAACCCATGCACCACCCATATTCCAGTCTGCCCAGTTGGGATCGCCCTTGCGCAAGCCCACAGGATTGGTCATCGCCCAAATGTCGGAATTGTGAGCTAAACACCAACCTTCATTGATACCATAATAGTTCTGAGCAGTGATCCGTCCCGTCTGACTTAAGTTACCGATAAAATCAAAGAAGGGTTGATGCATCTCAGCAAGGTTGGTCACCTCTGCTGCCCAATAATTTTCTTCTAAATTGATATTTGTGGTGTAGTTGCTGCTCCATGGTGGCAATAGATATTCGTTCCAGAGCCCCTGCAAATTGGCAGGCACTCCTTTTGTTCTTGAGCAGGCAATAAGCAGATAACGTGCAAATTGGAAATATAACACTTCCAATTCAGGATTGGCAATGCCTTTGTCTGTATATTGCAAAAGCTGTTCGTCTGTCGGCAAGGCTGCAATTTGACTGTCTGTCTTACCTAAAAACAACGATACTCGGTCGAAATACTGTTTGTAGTCAGCTGTATGTCTTTGTAGTAGTGTATTATACGATAAAGCACTTGCCCTGTCTATGCGTTGTTGGGCCAGCTGATGATAAGGTTTCCCTTCCTTGACGGGATCTTTATCAAAGCCGTTAAAGCTGGTAACATTGGTTATCAATAACATCACCTCATGGCAACCCTCCAGTTTCAAGTCACCGGTAGGGTAGGTCTTCACATTCCCATCAGGGGCAATAGCCTTGATGATTGTTCTGAAATGAATACCCCGGTCTGGGTCGTAGAAATGCTTGTGGTCGTTGGGCAAATCGCCATAATAATTGGGATATGAATGATATGCTGCATAGCCATCAGCAATGATTTCTTGGTTGCCTGTATGAACGGCATAAGGCAATAGTGAGGTAAAAGACAGCCTGGCATCAATGCCTTTGCTGGCTTTGATTCTGATAATCAAAACGGAATCGGGAGCAGATGCGAAATACTCAGTAGAGATTTCATTGCCATTTTTCTGATAATGTGTAGTGGCGATGGCTTTGCTGATGTCTAAAGTACGTTCATAGCCACTGATAATCTCTGTTTCCGTTCCATAATCGATAATCAGCTGCCCCACTGGTTGGTAGTTCTCGCTGTAGTGTCCTTGAATTTGTTTGATAGCTTCCTCTGCCCCTTTATAATCCTCTTGGTCAAGCAATCTGCGTACTTCTGGCAAGGCTTTGTAGGCATCAGGTGTATAGACTTCACCTTCAGGTTCTCCGCTCCACAACGTTATGTCATTGAGTGAAATCTTATCCTTGTAGGTACCTCCATAAACGATGCCACCCAAATTACCATTGCCAATCACCAACGCCTCCTCGAAGTAGGTAGCAGGACGGTTGTAGTGCAGTGTCAATGGGGCGTTCTGTGCGAACGCTCCCATTGACACAAAACACATCAATATTATTTGATAAATCAGTTTCATTTTACATCCAGATGCATTACAAACGGATTGGCTTTGGTGTCAGGCTTCCACTCGCCATCCACATTCTTGCCGTTAGGGTTGCCATACTTGGCAAAGTTGGTCCAATAATCCATCATGCGGTCAGCCAGCTCATAGTCAGCTGCTGTGAAAGGACGACGACTATTCTTCAGCGTCTTGAAGATAAACCACAGTTCAGATGAGTGGTAAGCAGTATTTGGCTCACCAGGCAATCTGCGGTCGAAACGGTAAGCATATACAGGATTCTTACTTTGTGTCTCACGCAAGAATGCAAATTGGTCAATACCCTCACCCATAGTAGGCATCATATCGTCAAGGGTAGAACCCAACATATAAGGTACGTCAGCGATGGTGTTGTCTGTTGCAGCTTCAGTAAAGCTCTTACCCAGCAATCTGCCATCGATATGAGGAGTGAAAGGCAGTCCCTGTACTTTACCAGTGGCCATAAATGCACCAAAAGCAGCATTCAGCTGTTCAGGTGTAGCGGCACGCATCGCCTCCAAGGTAGTCAGACCAGCAGCATCCATCATCTCCTTGCCAATGTTCTCTGCTACATCCTGTGCAGGAGCAGGAATCACTTCACCCAAGCCACCTATGCTCTGGATGATAGCTCTGCTCACCAATTTCTTCGATTCATTAGATGTAACCAGGTTCTTGATGCTGGCAGCACCCGCGCTCTGTCCGAATATCATGATGTTATCTGGGTCACCGCCAAATTGGGCAATGTTCTTGTGCACCCACTTCAAAGCAGCCACCTGATCCCAAGTGCCATAGTTGCCTGACACCCCGTCAACATCTTCCTTTGCCAATAGCGGGTGAGACAGGAAGCCCATTATGCCCAAACGATAGTTGATGGTAACTAAAATCACACCACGGGTAGCCCATGCATCGCCATCCATTGTGATTTCATGTCCCCATCCGCCCATATAGGCACCACCATGCACCCAGAATGCTACAGGCAGCTTGGCATCTGTCTTACCTACGGTCTGAGCAGGAGCCCAGATGTTTAAATACAGACAATCTTCGCTACGTGCTGGGTCGCCACCAAAATAAAACTCTTCAGTGTAGAAATCACCAGGATTATGGTCCGACTGCAATGACGCATTACCCCACTTGTCTGCCACTTTTACACCTTCCCATGCCACGACTGGCTGAGGACGTTTCCAGCGAAGGTCACCAACTGGAGGTGCAGCATATGGGATGCCTTTATACACCATCACGTTGGTAGAATCGGTTAATACTCCCTGAATCTGACCACCCTCAATGGTCAACACAGGATTTTCATCTGCTTGCTTTTCAGCTGTACAAGCCATCATCAAGGCAGCAACAGCTAAGCCCCAAAAACTTTTTAACTTCATAATACTATATTAATTTTTCAATGTTTATCCTTCATTATTCATTGTTCATTGTTATGCTTCGCATCAATTCTGTCGCGACTCGGCATAGTTCAAGCAAGCTTGCTCTGCCCTCACTGCTCCAGAAAGTCATTCTTCATTATTCATTATTCTACGAGTAATTTTCAGCACTCCTATCAGCGATAGCAAGGAGCCCAATATCAGTACTACCCACATCACAGGTAACCAACGTTCAGGATGTTTGGCGAACAACTTGTATCGCAGCACGTTGAAAGCGTGGTTCCTCACATAGAGCCACTTGCTTGCCGAGTTGAAACTTTGATAAGCACCTGTGCGAGGATTTATATAATAGGTATGGTCATCTACCGTAGTCTTCCACACGGGCAAGGTGAGGTTACGATACAGATCCAGATAATAATCATCATAATCAGAAAGCAATGCTGTGCTTACACTATCTGCCTGACAATATGCTCTTATAGCTTCTGAGGCCTCTTCCGCTGTGAGATAAAATGGTTTCACATAGGGTGTTGAGGCATTGATGTAAATGGGCTCTTCATGCCCACCCAAACTGATGATATAGAGGGGGATGCTATCAAAACTGTTCCACTCGATGCGACTCACCTGCCCATCGTATCGGGCAATGATGCGACGATAATCCAACGCATATTTATCTAATGGCATGACACCAAAAAGCAGAGAATCCCGCCACTCCGTAAAGCTGGCAGGTGGTGCCACATACACAGGAGGCATTGTGTCTGTAATATGAGCAGGGATAGTCAGAGAATCCATCCCCCTCACCACATCATACAACGTATGCCCTTGGTAATTGTACACCACCAAGTCCTTTACCTTTGCTGAATCGGCAGGCAGACGGTCTTTTAGCAGCTTGTCAATCGAAGTCAAGCCACGAGGTAATGCATTCAGGTCTGCATAGCGGATGGGAGCCTCTTTCTGCAACATCGACTTGTAGCTCTCGTGCATCCAATAGCCGAAGCAAACCAAGAAGCAAATGCTGAGCAACAACCCCAGCCATCTGAACACTTGAATATGTACAGACTTTCCTTTCATGCCACAAAAATACTAATTTATTGATAGAAAAGCCAAATCTATCAAAATAAAGTACTACATTTGTGGCGTATATAAACTTATTAACACAGTAATTATGAAAAAAAAGAACATTTTTCTTTGTTTTTGTGTAGCGTCTGTGCTCTTGCTCACGCTATCCATGTGCAAGAATAAACCATCTAATCCTCCCGTTCAGGTAAGCAATCCTCTCTCCTTGACCGATGGCAAGCCCGTGGTGATGGGTGATCCCTTCATCCTGCATGCCAGCGATGGCAAGTTCTATGCATATGGCACCACTGAGGGCAATATGGACGGCTTCAATGTATATGTGAGTGACGACCTCACCAACTGGGCCCTTCACGGTCAGTGCTACAAGGCCGACCCTAACGGTTGGACTACCGATTGCTTCTGGGCGCCTGAGGTATATGAGCGTAATGGAAAGTTCTATATGTTGTTCTCCTCTAACTGGAAAGAGAATCCCACCAACGAGGGCGAGATATTCCGCATTGGTGTGGCAGTGAGCGATAGTCCTACAGGTCCGTTCAAGGAACTTTCTGATAAACCCATCTTCGACCCGGGCTATCCCATCATCGATGCCAACCTCTACTTTGCCGACGATGGCAGGGTGTATCTTTACTACTCCCGTTGCTGCTACAAACATGCAGTGGAAAGTGAACTGGCTACCAAGATGAAATCTGATGGCAAGTACGATGAGATTGAAGAAAGCTGGATATATGGTGTAGAAATCAAACCCGACTTCAGTGGGGCTATTGGCGAGCCTGTTCAATTGCTCGTTCCACCTTATGAACTTGGAGGCGTTCAAGAGTGGGAGAGCCGCAGCGCGATGGCAGGCGAGGCCAACCGCCGCTGGAACGAGGGCTCCTTCATCTTCAAGCATGGCGACACCTATTACATCATGTATAGTGCCAATTTCTATGGTGGCCCTTATTACGCAGTAGGCTATGCCACAGGCAAATCACCTTTAGGCCCTTTCACCAAGGCAGCCAATAACCCCGTGTTAGAGCGTAATAACGACAAGGGTGGGGAGGTCTATTGCACAGGCCACAATATGGTGCTCACCATGCCTGATGGTACCCTCTATACCGTCTATCACGGGCGTACTGAACGCACGGATGCCATTACTCATAATGGTCGTGTGATGTTTATCGACAAAATGGAGATACTGCCTAACGGAAAACTCGTGGTGCATGGTCCAACCACATCACCGCAGACTATTTCGGTAGAATAATCATTACCCACCTAAAAGAATTATCCCCATCCAATAGGGTGGGGATAATTCTTTATATTATGTATTCAATCTTTACAACTTGTTGTAATCCTCATCACTCACAGGCTCCAGCCATTCATTGCTGGCACCTGGTTGAACATCCTTCTCATAGCCAATGTGCTGGAACCAAGAATCCTTGGCAGCCCCATGCCAGTGTTTCACACCCTCAGGAATAGCGATGATAGTGCCTGGAGTCATAGGCACAGCTTCCTTGCCCCACTCTTGATACCAACCACGTCCAGCTACGCAAATCAGCACCTGCACAGCGCCATGATGGATGTGCCAATTGTTTCTGCATCCAGGCTCGAAGGTTACATTGTAGGCTCCACTATCTCCCAACATGGTAAGGTAACTCTGACCTTTGAAGTACTGCCCGAATGGATTGGGTTCACCCTTTGGCCATACGGAGAAATCTATCGTCTGAACGGTCTGAGCTTTTTCGCCATATAATTGCGCCACAGCCTTCAAAGCCCTATTGGCAGTACCCTCGTCACCCAGTTCACTCAGTGTCAACACATATCCGTGCATCTCATCCTGACTCATACCCATCTTCTGAGCACCTACCAAGTGTGCATTCAGTTGAGCTTCCAGTCCTTCAATGCTGGCAAGGGCACTGATGGTCACCAACTCACGCTCCTTGTGGGTCAGCAAATCATTGGCAAAGATATCGCCAAAAAGGTGGGCTTTCAGGTAATAGTCTATGGTCGGAGAGAAAGTGTTGGTATAGGGGCCGAACAACGAACTCTGCACCTCTGTCCCCTCACGCAAGGCATCATACCCCTCAGGTAGTGCAGAAGGCAAACGACCTTCCTCGCAAGCCAAGCCTTTAGCTTGGCGGTCAGCAATCACCCTTTGCAAAGCACTCAGTCCGTTCAGTGCCTTGGGGAATCCCATGTAGGCATACAGATGGCAGCTGATTTCCTTCAGTTCATTCTGGGTGAATCCAGCCTCAAAGGCCTTGTTGTAACTCGTCTCCAAATTCTTGATGTCGCCTCGAGCCACTTGCGAGGAGATGGCTGTGAGGCATTGCTGACGGGGTGTCAGCACATTCTGTGCGTTAGCGCCCATCGACAAAGTGATGGCAGCTGTTAATGCGGTTGCTTTCATTTTATTGATAATCTCCATAACTTTATATTTTTGCCTTTGCAAAGATAGAGTTTTTGTCTGATTTTTTTTGACAAAATCACCATAAAAGCGAAGAAAAGGGAAGAAAAACGAATGTTTTGTACGAATCGTTGAGTTGTTTGGACAAATCGTCGGGTCGTTTTGTACTCGATTGCCTATCTTTGCAGCATTGAATTTAAAATGAAGATTATGAAACGAATGAAGACATTGACATTAGCCTTAGCCCTATTGGGAAGTTTGGGATTACAGGCGCAAGATGGTTTGTTGAAAGAAACCATTGCCTATCGAGACACCTTTAAAATGGATGTATATGTGAATCCTTCAGTGAAAGTGGATGGCAAGCGCCCCGTATTTATACATACCCATGGAGGTGGGTGGAACTCTGGTGATCGTAAAATCAATGCGCAGACGGGCGTGTGGGCTGACATGCTGCGTGAGGGCATGGTCGTGGTGAGTATAGACTATCGCCAAGGGGTTGCCATGGCTCGTGCTGAGGGAAAGTTGAAGGACATGCCAGTGGTATCGGCCGACTCGAAAGAAGCTTTCGATGGTGAAGAAGTGTCTCCCATCATCCGTCAGTCCATCCTTTGGGGTGTGGAAGACCTTTATGATGCCACAACCTGCGTGCTGCAGCATGCAGATAGCTGGAATGCCAACCCGGAGTGTGTGATTCTGGGCGGAGGCAGTGCTGGTGCCATAGAGAGCCTCACTGCAGAATACTTGCAGAAGAATGCCGATCCATTGGCCTTGGCACATCTGCCGCAAGATTTCCAGTTCGCTGGTGTGATTGCTGCAGCAGGTGCCATCTGGGTGGACGGTGGTGACGTGCCAATATGGCAGCGGAAACCTTGTCCTATGATGTTCTTCCATGGCAGTGCCGACCGCACGGTCTATCCTCATCTGCTACACATCGATGCATTGAACAGCAGCTTTTCGGGACCTGAAATCATCATCCCAACGCTGCGTAATCAGCAAGTATCATATATGTACTATGTAGGTGAGGGTTACGACCATGTGATGTCGGGCATACCCTTCGAGACTTATGGAAAAGATATGATGTCCTTCATCTATCGAGTAATATATAATAAGGAGAAGGTAGCCGTGAAGACCATCGAGGAAGACTATGAAGGCCCACGCAACTTGGTACGCTACTATACCGAGCTGATGGGTATCTCGAAGGAAGAGTTTCTGAAACGTGTACAACAATTAAATACTAAAAACAAAAACGAATGAAAAAGTTGAAGAGGATTCTCGCCATTCTTGGCATTGCGCTGGTGGTGCTGGCTATTGCGGTCTATGTGGCATTGAAAATGACGTTTCTTGAGGAATTCCCTCAATTAATAGAGTCCCCCAAGCAGGGGAAATGGTATGAAGTAACACCCGATGGCCTTCTTTGTGCCAACGGAGACCCATATCATGCCGTATTCCGCAAAGGCAAGGAAAACAAATTGATAGTCTATTTCTTTGGCGGAGGCGTGAGCGTCGATAAATATACTGCTGCACGGGGCTTTTCTGTGAGTGACGAGGGTTTCTACTCAGACAATGAAGATAATCTTGACTTTTATGCCCGCCTGGGTATCGGCAGTCAGAGTGAAGGAAATCCTTTCAAGGACTGGAGCATACTGGCTATGCCATACTCTACAGGCGATTTCCACTGCGGAACGGGAGACTTCCCTTATACCGACTTACAGGGGAAACCTGCGGTGCTGCATCATCATGGATATACCAATTTCAGTAAGGCTTTGGCAATGGTGGAACATCTGGTAGGAAACCCTGAGGCACTACTGGTGACTGGCTTCAGTGCAGGTGGATTTGGCTCTGCCCTCATGGCCGATGAGGTCATCAGCCACTTTCCTAAAACACCTAATATCACCGTCTTTGTGGATAGTTCCGTGTTGCTCTACGAGCAGTGGGCAAAGGTAGCTCATGAGGTGTGGCAAGCACCAAAGGCCATAGCCGACAGGGTGGTGTCTGACAATATCACGCTCGATTGTCTCAAGGCACTCAGACGTGAACGTGGCGATGCTGTGAAGATACTCTTTGGTTGCTCTGTACGCGACGAAGCCCTTTGCAATGTGCAGGTCTATTTTGACGAATGACACTACCGGGCTCTAACCCATAAGGATGGTGACCGCATGCAACAGGTAGTCAGGAGCATGGTGGAAGGACTGCAGGAAGGAGTGCCTGGCTGTGGCATCTTCATCTGGGATGATCTGAAGAGCGGAGGCGATGCCGCCTTGACAGCACACACCATCCTTCCTTCACCTTTTGAATTTCATAAGCCCAGAGGAGCGAACCCAAGTGTTAGGCAGTGGCTCATGGATGCAGTGAACGGCAACGTGTGTTCTTTTGGAGTGGAACTGGTAAATAAAACATATTGATTAGTATGAAACGAGAATTGGTAATTTTGACAGCATTGGTGGCCTTGACATTTAGCAGCTGCCAACAGGCAGGGGAACAGGCGACTGCCCCTTCCGACTCTGTAGAGTTAGTAATGAACGCTGCTACCATAGGCACTGCAGCTAAGATGGAGCCTACAGAAGTACTTAAACTCTATGATGGACCTGCCCCTGGCACAGAGAGTTGGTCCCACCACGAAGCCCAGATTGGTGAAGCAGGCGAAGTACTCTTCAATGTGAGTGAGCCTACATTGGCTGTCTATCTGCCTGAGCCGGAAAAGGCTACGGGCTCTGCTATGCTGGTATGCCCAGGCGGAGGTTTTACCATCCTTTCCTATGTCAACGAGGGAACATTGGTGGCACAGGAACTCTGTAAGCGAGGTGTTGCAGCCTTCGTGTTGAAATACCGCACTACGCCAGTGACCGATGAAGAAGGAAAGATTACAGATAACCCTCAGCAGCTGGTTAAGACAATGACTTGGATCAATGAGGTGATACAAAATTCACAAACTGGCTTGGTGCAGGCTTGTCTGGATTTGGAATACAGCCATTTGGCTTTTGAGGATGCAGACCGTGCCATGAATCTGATTCGTGAGAATGCAGCCAAATGGGGCATCCGAACGGACAAGGTGGGCATCATGGGCTTCTCTGCAGGGGCCGTGACTTCGATGTATCAAGTGCTGCATCATACTGAGAGCAGCAGACCCGACTTTGCCGGTATCGTCTATGGTGGCTGGACCAGTGATGTGGCCGCCCCAAAGGATGCCATGCCGCTCTTCCTCTGCTCACCAGTGAACGATGTTTTCCAACCAGAGGAGACCATCGATGTGTTTAAGGCTTGGCGTACAGCCAAGGTGCCTGTAGAACTGCATTACTATAGTGACAGCGTGCATGGTTATGGGGCTATGCCTACTGGTAAGAGCAGTGACCTCTGGGTAGAGGAGATGTATCGGTTTATGCAGGATGCTGGCTTTGTTGAGCATCGCTAACGTATTCTCTTGGCGTTACTCCGAACTGCTGCTTGAAGTTGCGTGAGAACAGGGTGGGAGAGCTGAAGCCAGTGAGGTCGGACACCTCAGAAACGGTATGCTCTCCGCTTCGTAAAAGTTCTGCAGCCTTATTGAGTTTGAACCGCTTGAAAAAAGCAGCAGGTGTTTCACCAGTCAGTCCTTTAATCTTATAGTTCAATTTGCTTCTCGACATCAGCAGTTTCTCCGTGAGGCTGTTGATGTTGAGTTCTGGGTTACTCAGTTCTGCCTCCATCAACGCATATAGTTCATCCATGAACTGTTTGTCTGCCTTGCTAAGCACCTCTTCGGCCTTCTCATCTACCTTGGTTGCTTGACTCAAGATTTCACGAATACGTCTGCGATTCTTCATATATAGCATAAGCACCACCAGATAACTGGTGATAAGGATAATGACGAAGCTCCAAAACCACCAGGTGTTCCACCACGAAGGTAATACCTCCACACGCATCGTGCTCTCTGCCAGTATGATTTCGCTATCTTGTTCTCTTGCCCTTACCTTGAAGGTGTAGGATCCAGCCGGCACATTTGAGAGATAGATTTCCCGATTGTCGCCAATCTCCACCCAGCTATCGTTAAATCCTTCCAGTTGATAGCTGAATCGTTCAAAGCCGTGTCCACTATAATTGGGCATAGAGAAAGTAATGGAGAAGTCGCGCTCATCGGGGTTGAGCCTGATACCCTCATCAGTGTTCAGCCGTGCCAATTTGCCCTTAGTTTTCAGGTTGTCGAAGCCAATTGTCATGGGATGCCATCTTTGGCGAGCTGATGGATTCACCGTTGTGAGTCCGTGTGTGCCTCCCAAGAATAGGTCACCGTCAGTCAGCTTTACACTACAAGCCGATGCAAACTGGTCGCCTCCTATACCATCTTCCGTGTGATAATTGTTCACCATCAGACTCTGCCCATCCACTTGACTCAGTCCGTCGAGTGTCGTTATCCAGATGTTCCCCAAATCGTCTGCGATGATGTCTGCCACTTCCTCACAAACCAGTCCTTCAATATGCCGAATCTCCTTCGTGTTTGGATTATACCTGTATGCACCCAACCCCAAGGTACCTATCCACAGATGGCCTTGTTTGTCGGTGGTGAGTGCAGTGGTCAGACTATACTCGCTAATGTCTTCCACTAAGGGGATACGCTCTATCTTGCCTGTCTGTGTATCTAAGCAGAAAGGGTTGTTGAATGCGCCACCTATGGCTATCCTGCCATCAGGCAGATGCGTAATCTTGAATGCCACGAACATGGCTGATACATCGAAGTCCATGCTGCTGAAAGACTTCTCTCCACGCTTCAACCAATAAATACGGTTGGTGTTGCTCCCAATCCAAATCGTTCCCTTATCATCCTCAGTAATGGATACTGCCAAGTCGTGAATCTCTGTGTGGTCATCTGTCTTGCGGAACACACCTCCATGATAGGCGCATTCAGTCAGTCGCTCATTGTTGATGACCCACAGCCTGCCAGCTGAGTCTGCAAAGATATTAAGAGGTGTGGCGTTGGGTTGTTGAGGTTGAATAATGTCATGGGTATTGATAGGCGTAACCTGATCAGAATGAGCGTCAATCAGATAAACTTCATTTTCATAGGTGGATATCCAAACCCTCTTTCCGTCTGTTGTGCTCAGTGAAGAGAGAGCCTTACCAGCCAATAGGCCTTTCACTGGCGCATGGCTTCCCCAGCGTCCCTCCTCTAATGTAGAACGGGTGAATCCGTGGTTTTTAATGGCCGTCCATACGTTTCGTCTGGAGTCTATAAAAGACTTCTTCTCTGTTGAAATCAATGCTGTATCTTGTGGCAAAAGGTTATGTTGCTCCATCAATTCCAGCGTTCTTGGGTTAAACTGCCTTGCAGTGTTTTTGGTGAGGCTCCTCAAGTTGCCTATACTGTCTATGTAGCAAAAGTTTATATAAGAGTGGTCGGGGTCGAAATCCTCTATCAGCAATCTCACTTCATCTGTTGCAGGCACATACTCGGCCAATTGCTCAATGAGGTTGATGAAGATGCGTCCTTCGTGCGTCTCAATCAGCTGACTCACGTTTCTGTATCTCAGGTCTATGTCGATGCGTTTGAATTTGTCTTCACCCATCCAAAGGCACAGCCCCCTTGTGGTTCCCACCCACAATCTGCCTTGCCGGTCGTTCAGCAAACAGGTCACACTGTTGGTGATCAAGCTCAGTGAGTCGTCTTTGTTGGCAAAGTAGTGCTTGTAGTTTTGTCCGTCATAGCGGTTCAATCCTCTGTCGGTACCCATCCATATATATCCTTGAGTGTCTTCTGCAAATGCATTCACCTTTTGGTTAGAAAGTCTTGAGCCCGTGCCCATACTGGCTGTGGGGATATAATCCTTTTTCGCTGTCTGGCACGAGAGTAGGCAACACAAACTTAATATGTATGTGAAAAGAATCCTCATTTATCCCGTTATTCCCAACGGCTTGCAGCAGCATTGACTTTAGATTTATAAACCACGATTCTTTTGGCACCGACACCCGTAATGTTAGGACGATTCTCATCGCCATTCAGGTTACGTCCGGCTATCCATTTGCCATCCTTAAACACACCCTCTTCAATAGTATCATACAGCACCCTGCCTGTTGCTTTAGAGTCTTTAGCAGCGAAAGAGATGATGGCATTAATGCCCACGATATAAAACTCATCAGCACCTGTCTGAATGATAAGGGCGCCTGATTGTGTGGTGCGAGCTCTTGCTGCCAGCGCAGCATTCTCAGCAGCCAGCTGCTCTGCACCTTGTCCGTAATCAAAAGCCCTCATACTTGCCGTTGATTTGAAAGTAATGATATAGTCACCCATCTCAACAGTAGGACTCTGGTCATCATCTGTAACCAGTACACCACGCATCTTGTCCGAGTTATAGTTGTCGGTCAGCATGGTTCCCATGCCAGAAAGCAATCCGTAGCACTTGCCCAGGTTGGCAAAATCCTCATTAGATGCACCACCTGCACCCATGCCTACAGCCTGTGGACCATCGAAACCGAAGGGAGCGAAGCCCAGAGCATCATATTCACCGTAAGCATAGAGCGCTTTTGCAATGTCTGTCCTACATTCAGGAATGAAGATAGGATTCTCGCTCAGAGCAAATTGACTCAACACCCATTTATACTCTGGCATATAGATATCAGGAGCCGTGAAGTCAACGGCAGGTGCAGCAGCTCTCCATACATCAATCACTTCTGGAAGCGGACTGCCTGAAGGGAATCCACCGGGTGCACCCATGCCAGGTTGCTTCAGCCAGTTATTCACATACATAGGTATGTTGTGGGCAGCCTTGCCGGCAGCGGTTATTTCGCCCACATATTTTGCATAGTAATAAGCTTGGAAAATCTCCTCTGTGTAGTAAGGATATTCTTTCCAGTCTTCCGTATTCGAGTGACTTTTGCCAAACACCTCTTCCCAGGTACCTTTCGTCTTATAGCCGTTGACTTTCCAAACTTTCTCCAATTCGGGGAACAACTTTCCCTTATGTGCCACCAGATAATTGATGAGGTCTTCAGGCACCTGTCCCTTCCAAGCCTTCTCGGCCAGGTCAGAAAAGTCCCTTATCGAGCCTAAGATACCCATCTCGTTTTCCACCTGCATCATAATTACGGTATGGTCAGGGTCAATCTCGCGAATATGTCGCATCAGTGCCTCGTAAGCCTTCTTGTCAGCATTTTTCGAGTTCTCACCAAACGCAGAGAGAATGTTCAAGAATTTGCCCTCTGCATTCTTTACCAACGGATATTTCTCGTGATTTCGCTTGATGTAGCTTGGTGCGTATGTTGATGCACTGTTTTTCCAGCTGGCGAACCATATCATTACCACCTTTAGTCCGTTTTCACGAGCATTCTTAATCACATGATCCACTGAAGTGAAATCATACTTTCCTGCTTCACGTTCAATCACATCCCATGAGCAAGATGCGATGACAGTGTTGAAGTTAGCCTTCTTCATCTGTTCCCACACCCCGATTTCCTTCATATAGCTTTCGCTAGTGCTGGTCGAGTTGTGCAGTTCGCCCGTAAACATCACGAATGGTTTCCCGTCAATTTCAAAATGTGTGCTTCCATTTTTCTTCACTAATGCTGGCTGAGCCAGTGCCGTAGCTGTGCATAAAAGAGCAGAAGCCAACAAAAGCATAAACCATTGTTTTTTCATATCCTGTTAATTTTTTAAGATTATAATACTATTAGTGCTTACCCAACACAACGTGTCAGGAAATATTATGTTACAAAGGTAGTACATTTCTTGTATTGTGGGCCATTGCTAACCTTTAAAAATGTTAAAAACAATCCTCGCTGGGTCGATAAATTTACAAAAAAGAGTATATCTTTGTTCCAAAAGAATAGAATTCTTTTGTCAAATCCATTCGCTTCAACCAATCAAGCCATTCGCTTCAAGCAATCGTGGCATTTGCTTCAAGCAATTGACAAGAGGGGGCATGGGGGGTAATGCATCATTGAGACAAGCTGTCTTAGCCTTTTGATACAGAAATACAGAATACAGTTTTCTCAGCGACACATCATCCAATTGCCAAAACAAAACTTATTATTATATATAATATAT
>JAFXVZ010000021.1 GCA_017534535.1 Bacteroidaceae bacterium
AAGCCTCTCGACCTTACGGGGTAAGGGGAAGGTGTCTGCATACAAGTCAAGCTCAAGCGTTTCTAAGCCCAGAGTCAGACAGAATCATCATAAGCAAGGACTAAATCAGACAATCGAAAAATTATCTGCGGATTTTAGGTAATTTACATTCTCGACTTTTGGTCACTACCAGCACCAGTGCCACGATACTTGCTCTGGGCAGCATTGAAAGTGTAACGTATAGAGAACTTCACCTTCTGGAAGTCCATTACGTTATACTGGGTCATGGTGTGATTACCAAAATCACTATCTACATTGGTCTTTGCTGTATGGGTGAGATCACTTCCTTCTAAGCGCAACACCAGTGAGTTGTCTTTCAGAAGCGTCTTCTGCACAGCTGCTGAAAGATTAAAATACACATCTTTCATATACATGTTCTGCGAATATCCTTTCGTTTGCATCAAACCACCTAACTCCAGTTGCCAGCCACCATTGAACCTGAAGGTATTGTTCAGCTGAAACACACCAATGGGTTTGTCATTGAACTTGGTGACACGGATACCGGATGCTAAGCGTGGATCGGGTGCATTGATGGTGAGCCATTGTTTCTGTACACCCAACGTATAGCTCAGTGTCCAGGGGCCTATGGTGTGGTTGATCATGCTGTATATTACTAACATGCGGAAAGGCGTTTCGATATTACGAGGTTTCACCAGTACTATCCTCTCGTCATTGTAAGGTGATGACCATACCATAATAGGGCCGTTCGTGCGAGAATAATTTACCATAAAGGTCAGGAACTTCCAAACAGCTGTGGCACTCACGTTGTGAATCAACTCAGGCTGTAGCTGGGCGTTGCCGCTCTGCAGCAGATAGCGGTTGTCATAGTTGATAGCGCTGGAAAGCTGTGCGTAACTTGGACGACGAGTCTTGGCACTGTAGTTAATCATCAGTTGAGTGTTGCCCACTTTGCCGGCAAAGGATACAGTGGGGAACCAGTTGCTATAGTTACGCGTCAGGTCGTTCTTAGGAGATAGCGCATCCTGGAAGGTGTAGTGCACTTTCTCATAGCGGATGCCTGCACTAATCTGTCCTACTTTTGGCAAATAGAAGCCATAGTTGGCAAAACCAGCATAGATGTTTTCCTTAACCTCTGCTTTTGACGCAGGAATCCCGATGCCTGTGATAGCATAATTATCTTCACGTCGAGAGAAAGATTCCTCTGTACCCACCTGCAGTTGTCCTTTCCATACTGGGTAGGTGGCGATGACTTTTCCAGCATACAGGTGTCCTGCGTTGTAACTTTCACTATGTATCTCTGCATCATGTGTCATAGGACTCTTTTCCTTTGAAATGGATTCGCTGGAGTTTGCGGTGCCATAGTAATCCAAGTTTACATCAACGCCCAACTTTTGTCCGATGGTGCCGTTGTAATACATATTCACGCCTAAATTATAAGGTGCCTTGTCGCCAATGTGGTCTTTTGAACTAGTAGTCAGTTTGTCTGTCAACACGCCATCTTCATATACAGTATCATCTATGCCCATATCTGACTTTTGTGTGAGTCGCTTACCCCATTCCAACTTACCACCAACAAAATGTTTATCGTCTATTTGCCAGTTTGCACCCACATTGCCATAAAGGCCCTGCTCGAAATATTCTTGAAATAAATGACCTTTGTCTTCAATCATGTGATTGGCAAAAGTATTCTTTTCTATATCTGCCAACTGGCGAGAGGTGCCTCTATAATAGTTGATGCCGGCAAAGAGATCCACGCCACCTGTACGATAATTCATATTGAAGGCGCTATTGGGGTCGTTACCTTTGCTCCATTGGAGCGACTGGGCATCCGATGCATTGAAGTTGAAGCCAAAGCCTTCGCCTTGACGCTTGACTGTGCGGATGCGAACCACACTCCTGACGGTGGCATCATACTGAGCACCAGGATTGGTAATCACCTCTACACTCTGAATCTCGTTACTCTGCAAACGATTCAATTCAGAGTTGTCCGTCACCTTCCTGCCGTTTATATAGATTAGTGGAGAACCTTTGCCCATGACTTCCAAGCCGTTAGGACCCTTGATGAGGCCAGGTGTTTTCGCCAATACATCGTCGGCAGTACCTACATTCTCCAGTACAGAACCCTTGACGTTTGTCTGTAATCCTTCACCTGTTAACTTGGTCTTTGGTAGTTGTGCCTTCACAACCACCTCGCCCAACATCTGAGAATCCTCTGCAAGTACGATGTTGATTCCGCTGGAAGCAGGCTGATACTGTGTTTCATAACCGATGCAAGACACCTGCAACAGACCGTCGTTCCTGTTGGTCACAATCTTGAACACACCCTCTTCATTCGTCACAGCGCCCTGTACGAAAGAAGAGTCGGGCATTGACAGCAGCACCACATTCACGTACGGGATGGGGGTGCCTTGTGCATCGGTTACCTTTCCGCCAATGTCGTGTGTCTTGGCGGATGCAAAAATAGTCATCATCATGGCAGTCATCATAACTGCTCCTCTAAAAAATATATTCTTCATTGCTGTAGTAAAGTAAGTTTTTGAATAGATATTATTAATTCTTCATTCTTCATTCTTAATCGCCACCCCTCCAAAGATATTGCTTGCCACAATATGCAGGCAGGGAGCTTTGGGGTCACTACAATGGTTGCCCTCATTGCCCACGCCACCGACGAAACTGCGACTCTTCACCTCTATATTTATATGGTCAGGAATGAGCAACTCAACGCCACCGAAACATGTACGGATGTCGATTTCCTCATCCTCGTTGATGATGGCATTACGCAGATCCAGTCGGATGCCACCGAAATGAGCCTCTATGCGCGCCCCGTGAAAAGTCTCGCCACGATAGATATACTCATCGCCTCCGAAGCTCACTTGGCACAGGATTCGCTTGCCATCCTCATTGATGGGTAGAGGACGTTGTAACCACTGGTCATGACTGTTTCTGAAGCCATCGATGACGAGCCAACATCCCATATAAAGCATGACGAATAGAGCAAGGTACAGTTCCAAAGCATCTGCAGGTCCGTTTTCCAGCCAACTTAGATGGAAAAGCCCCAGCATAACAGCCAATTTGAGTAAGCACGCCACCAAGAGTACGATACCTATTACAATCTTCAACTTCTTGACGATATAGCTGTTTGCCTGGTAGCCCTTGAAACCTTCAATGATGAGATGAAGGCCAACAAATGTCAATACAGCGATGGCGAAGTAATATACACCAGGCGCTTCGGTGGCATTCTCCAGCCAGCTCAGGTGAATGATGCCCCACATACTTGCCAATTTGAGGAGGCTGGCAGCAACCAAAACAATTCCCATAATTCCTCTTAAAGTAGATTTCGTTTTCATAACAATATTTTTTAAGTAATACTTTTTTTCTCCTTTGCGAAAAGTTGCAACGTGTGTTGAACTTTTCTATGGCAAAAGTAAGGTATGTTGTCAATGCCTGCAAATTTTTGGGATATACGGAGGGCGTTTGTGACGAATGACTTGCTTTTGGGATGAATGGTGTGATATAAGGTTTGTTTATTCCAAATAAATGCAATAACTTTGCCTCCCGAAATGAAGAAAGAAGTGCATGATATGGTCAAGGTCCGCATCGTCAGTGCTGCTTTTGTGGCAATAGCATTGGCGGTGTTCAAGCCTTTCGGACTTGCCGCATGGCAATGGGAGGCATACTTTCATCTGCTGAACATCTTCGTGATGGGTGTAGTGGTGTGCATGCTTTCCGATGCGGTGATGAAGTACATCGTAAAGATGCCTCAGAATCATGAACTGGGTGTTGATTACATTATCCGTCGCAATTTAATCTTTCAACTCATTAATACGCCTCTGATAGCCTTGATGATCTGCCTTTACCGTCACTTCCTGTTGAACGATAGGGTGGAGGGAAATACCCTCTCGCTGGCCAACTTTCTGGAAACATTGCTTATTATTGCCTTCTGCTCGTTTGCCATTGGCCTGTATTGGCGTTTCAAATTTAGAAGTCAATTCCTGACAATAGAGCTGGAAGAAACGAAGACGCTGAATGAACAGTTGCAAAAGATTCAACAACAGGCAGAGAAAATGTCTGTCCCCCTGTCTGAAAAGCCTGTAGAGTCATCACGTTCTTCTGAAGAAGCTGTCTCTATGGACATCAAGGCTCAACCTTTGCCTGACCGAGTAAAGCTCATGGGCACTACCAGCGATACGGTTGTTGTTTCAATGCCTTATCTGTTATATATAGAGGCGGTGGGAAACTATGTGAAAGTGTATCAATTGGCTGATGGAAAAGTTCGTAATGATATGCTCAGGGCTACTTTGAAACAGTTGGAGGATGATTTGAAGTCCTATCCGATGATTGTAAGATGCCATCGCGCTTTCTTGGTAAACTTGCAACAGGTGGAACAGATTGTCTCGAAATCAGGTAACCTGCAACTCTACATCAAGCATTGTCACGAGTATTTGCCTGTGTCAAGAACCAATGCTGCACAGGTGAAGAAGGCATTGATGTAACTCATTTTATCCCCCACAAATGTTGTTCATAAAGATTTTAATCGTATCTTTGCACATCATTTAAAGCAAAAGCTATGTCAAAGAAAAAATTATTGTTGGTTATTGGTGCTACAGCAGTCATTACAGCTGGTATATTGCTGGCTATCATGCTGCCTATGATGCAAAAGAATGAACAAATGCAGGCTGCACCTGTTGTGGAAACAGAACAGAAGGATACCTCCATCAAGGATGGTAAAGACTATGCCGTAGTAAATCTATCGGTATGCAACCTGCGACAAACACCCAATTTCACTGCAGAGATGAGTACCCAAGCTTTGTTGGGTATGCCTGTCAAGGTGTTGGCTTTCGATACTTGGTATGAAGTACAAACTCCTGACGATTATACGGGATGGGTACATCCCGTGGGCATACATCGCATGACCAAGGCTGAGTATGATGCATGGAACCAGGCAGAGAAGGCTGTGATAACCCAGCATTTTGGCACGGTTTATGCCAAGGCGGATGAGAAGTCGGCCACTGTCTCGGATGTGGTGGCTGGTGACCGTCTTAAACTAGTGGGCAAGCAGGGCAAGTTCTACAAAGTGGAGTTTCCTGATGGTCGTAAGGGGTTTGCCTCAGAAAGCATTGCCAAACCATTGGGCGAGTGGCGCAAGGGCTTGAAGCAGGATGCTGCATCACTCATCCAAACAGCCTATACCATGATGGGCTTCCCCTATATATGGGCAGGCACCTCTTCAAAAGGAATGGATTGCAGTGGCTATATTCGCAATATCTATATTATGCATGATATGATTATCCCACGTGATGCCTCGCAGATGGTGAAGGTGGGTCAGCACATCGAGATTGAGCCGGATTTCAGTAATATTGAGCCTGGTGACTTGATTTTCTTTGGACGCAAGGCAACGCCTGAGCGCAAGGAGGGTGTGTCGCATGTGGGAATGTATTTGGGTAATGGTAGGTTCATCCACTCTCAGGGTAATGTGCATGTGAGCAGTCTCAAGCCTGATGACGAGCTGTTTGATGAGATGAACCTGAATCGCCTGCTTTATGCTGTGCGTATCCTCCCATATATAAATAAGGAGAAAGGACTGAACACAACAGATCAAAATCCGTACTACAATTAATAATGAACAATCTTCATTATTCATTAAAATGACAGACCGAAGAACATTTTTGAAGACAGCTGCATTGGTGGCTGTGGGCACAGGTGCTGGCTTGACTATAGCCCGATGCAAAGGGAAGTCTGAAATAGCTGTACCCAATATCAATCATGGCACAAGTGCAAGGATGAAGCTACGTTTCTTTCCCTATGAGTTGAAACTTCGTCATGTGTTCACTGTATCGTCTTATTCCCGCACGACCACTCCCGATGTGCAGGTGGAGATTGAGTATGATGGGGTGACGGGCTATGGTGAGGCTTCCATGCCTCAATATCTGGGCCAGACGGTAGAGAGCGTATCTGCCTTCTTGAACAAAGTGAACCTGGAGCAGTTTGACGATCCGTTCAAGATGGAGGAAATCCTAACTTATATTGATGGCTTGAGCGATGCTGACCCAGCGGCAAAAGCGGCTGTGGATATTGCTTTGCATGATTTGGTGGGTAAACTTTTAGGGGCTCCATGGTATAAAATATGGGGTTTGGACAAAACACTTGCCCCCAGTACCACCTTTACCATTGGCATAGACACCCCTGATGTGGTACGTGAGAAGACCAAAGAATGTGCCGATTTGTTTAATATATTAAAGGTAAAAGTGGGCACAGAGAATGATAAGCAGATGATTGAGACCATCCGCGAGGTGACAGATCTGCCGATTGCCGTGGATGCCAATCAGGGTTGGAAAGATAAGGAATATGCGCTTGAGATGATTCACTGGCTGAAAGAGCATGGCATCGTGATGGTGGAACAGCCTATGCCTATTGCCCAGTTGGACGATACAGCTTGGCTCACTGAACGTAGTCCGCTTCCTGTCTATGCCGATGAATCTTGTCAACGCCTTAGGGATATAAGAGGCTTGCAGGGGGCTTTTACGGGCATCAATATCAAACTGATGAAATGTACGGGTATGCGAGAGGCCTGGAAGATGGTGACGCTGGCGAGGGCTTTGAATATGGATGTGATGGTGGGATGTATGACTGAGACTTCTTGTGCAGTAAGTGCAGCAGCCCAGCTCTCTCCTGCAGTTGATTTTGCTGACTTGGATGGTAATCTTTTAATCTCTAACGACCGTTTTGAAGGTATGCAAGTGGTGAAAGGTAAGATTACTTTGCCTGATTTGCCCGGCATTGGCGTTAAGAAACTCTAATTGTGTGAAAATATGACGTACTTGCGTTTTTTCTAAATGTAAAATTGGCAGGTTTTGCCGTTAACCCCTGTTAAGGTGGTAAAGTATTTAGTTAAAAGAGGACAAAAAACTGTGACAAAAGATACAAGTGAACAGAATTTGCCGTTATTTTAACACCGAAAAGTTAAATAAACGCGAAATATTAACATTTAAGAAAAAGAATATGAAACAGACAAAAACTTTATTGGGTATTGCAGCAATCGTATTGCTGAGTGCCGGTGTAGCAGGTGTCACCACCTATAAGCTGATGGAAAAGAACCAACCATCTGCCACATTCTCCGACCTGTTCGAGCAGAATGACCACATGCGTCTGGCATCTTATGATGGTTTGAATGCTCAGCCAGTGGACTTGACTGAGGCAGCTGAGGCTTCTGTGCATGCAGTGGTGCATATTCGTTCTACACAGTTAAGCAGAACACAAACCGTACAGGACATGCCTGACATCTTCGACTTTTTCTTTGGGGACGGCAGAGGTCAGCAACGTCAGATCCAGACTCAGCCTCGCGTAGGCTTTGGCTCTGGAGTCATCATCTCTAAAGATGGTTACATCGTTACAAATAACCACGTGGTGGAAGGTGCTGATGAAATCGTTGTAAAACTGAATGACGAGCGTGAGTTGAAGGGACGTATCGTAGGTACGGATCCTGATACAGACTTGGCTTTGGTGAAGATTGAGGGCAATGATTTTCCGACTCTTCCTGTAGGCGACTCTGAGGCGCTGAAGGTAGGCGAGTGGGTACTGGCAGTAGGTAATCCATTTAACCTCAACTCAACCGTAACAGCAGGTATCGTAAGTGCCAAGGCTCGCTCTCTGGGTACTACCGCTTCTAACGGCCAGGCTGCTAACATCCAGTCTTTTATCCAGACAGATGCAGCTATCAACTCAGGTAACTCTGGTGGTGCTTTGGTAAATGCAAAAGGTGAATTGGTGGGTATCAACGCTATGTTGTATTCTCCTACAGGTGCATATTCTGGCTATGGTTTTGCCATCCCAACCAGCATTATGACGAAGGTTGTGGCTGATCTGAAGCAGTTTGGTACTGTTCAGCGCGCTTTGCTGGGCATTCGTGGTAATACCCTGGGTACCGATCTTACCATGAGTGAGGCTCAGGCTGACGAGATGAAGAAGAAGATTGATGAACTGGGCGTAAAGGATGGTGTGTATGTGGCTGATGTTGTAGAGGGTGGCTCTGCAGCTGGTATTCTCCAGGCTGATGATGTGATTACTGCTGTTGACAATAAGAAGGTGCATAAGTTCAGCGACCTGCAAGAGGCTTTGGCTCAACATCGTCCAGGCGATAAGGTGAAAGTGACCGTGGTTCGTAAGAAGAGTGAGAGAACTTTCGACATCACCCTGAAGAATTCACAGGGCAATACTAAGGTGGTGAAGAGTGCCGACATGGATGTCCTTGGAGCTGCTTTCCGTGCTATTTCTGATGATACCAAGAAGGAACTGAACCTGAGCTATGGCTTGGAGGTAACAGGTGTCAATAAGGGTAAGATGCAAGATGCTGGCATCCGCAAGGGCTTCATCATCCAGAAGGCGAACAACGAAACTATCCGTTCAGAAGAGGATCTGCAGAATGTTCTGAAGCAGGCTACCCAGTCACCTGAGCAGGTGTTGTTCATCTCGGGTATTTACCCAAGTGGCCGCCGTGCTAACTATGCGGTAGATTTAAGCCAAGAGTGATTAATTAACAATGGCAGATTGACAATTTTTGGGGTAGAGTGGTTTAATAATTCCATTGATCCCATCCCAAATTATAGAGTGTCGACGAAAAAAGTCGGCACTCTTTTTGGCTTTTTAAAATATTTTATCTAATTTTGTACCCAAATTCGATTTTTGAGTTTTAGAATGAGACAATTAAAGATTACCAAAAGTATCACCAATCGCGAAAGCCAATCACTTGACAAATATCTGCAGGAGATAGGTCGTGAAGGATTGATTACTGTAGAAGAGGAAGTTGATTTGGCCCAGCGCATCCGAAAGGGTGACCGTGAGGCTTTGGAAAGGCTGACACGCGCAAACCTGCGTTTTGTGGTATCTGTGGCAAAACAGTACCAAAATCAAGGACTTAGTCTGCCAGACTTGATTAACGAGGGTAACCTCGGATTAATCAAGGCCGCTGAGAAATTCGATGAAACGCGTGGCTTTAAGTTTATCAGCTATGCCGTATGGTGGATACGTCAGTCAATCTTGCAAGCACTTGCCGAACAGTCAAGAATCGTTCGTCTGCCTCTGAACCAGGTGGGCTCACTGAACAAAATCAGTAAGGCTCTCTCTAAGTTTGAGCAGGAGAACGAAAGACGTCCATCGGCTGAAGAGCTTGCGGAAACACTGGATGTTCCGGTTGACAAGGTAGCAGATACCCTCAAGGTATCAGGTCGTCACATCTCTGTTGACGCACCTTTCGTGGAAGGTGAGGACAATAGTTTGCTTGATGTGCTGCCAAATGACGATTCCCCCATGGCCGATCGTGAATTGGTGAACGAGTCTCTTGCGAAGGAAATTGATAGAGCGCTTTCTACGTTAACCGATCGTGAGAAAGACATTATCCAGATGTTTTTCGGCATCGGTCAGCAGGAAATGACATTAGAGGAAATCGGCGACAAGTTTGGGCTCACTCGTGAGCGTGTTCGTCAGATTAAAGAAAAGGCAATCAGAAGATTGAGACAGAACAGTCGTAGTAAGTTGCTCAAGGCTTATTTGGGATAAATAGCCATATCAATTCCTAAAAAGATTAAAAACCGGCGTTCCTTTGTGGGAATACCGGTTTTTTTTTCGTAACTTCGCAGCCTATAATGTTGTTAACTGATTGAAATGATGAAACTGATAAAGATATTTTTTGCTATTCTGATGATGTTTGCTGTGACTCAGGTTTCAGCCAAGAAACCCAAGGAGCCCAAAGTTAAGGCTTCAAAGGATGCCATCATCCCTGTTTATGCTGTGGGCGTGGCTACATCGTTCAATGATACAGTGGCTTATTTTACGGATATGCAGGTGCTTACTGATGCTCTGCTTGATCATAAGATATACCTGCATCGACGCTCAGGTTACTCTTTCCAATTGCGTGACTACCTGCTTGCACAAGGCAAACAGGATTATACCTGTATGATTCTATTCCATCCCAAGAAAGCTAAGTTGGAGAAACAGTTGGCTAAGGTAAGGGCACGCTTTGCGAAAGACAATATCCAAGTGGCAGAGATTAAGGAACAGGACTTCCGCTTTACTAAGCCCGAAGAACTATAATTATTCATTAACACAAATGCGTATCAAAGACTTACATCTGATTCCTTGGCTCCTGTGCAGCATACTCACCTTGGTGGCTTGTAGCAAAGATAATGACCCAAAACCTGATCCAGGTCCTGACCCATACGAAGTACCTCAGCCACCTGCTCAAGGTTCTGTGGCAGAACGTACCGTGCTCATCTATATGGTAGGCGACAACAACTTGAGTAGTTTTGCTTCCAGTGATTTGCTTGAGCTTTCGGAAGCAATCAAGAAGATGGATGCCAATACCTATAAGAATAACAACCTGCTGGTTTTCTACGATCAGAATTCTGAGTCTCTGAAGCCCAGTCTGTTTCGTTTGATTAAGACGGGAGATGTGAAAGTGTCGGATACTGACCCAAACAAAAAAGAGTTGGTCATCAATGTGCAACATGAGAATATCATGGAGTATCCTAATGAAGTGACATCTACTGACCCTTCCATTATCAAGGAAGTAATGGACAAGGCTTTCAGCACTTTCCCTGCCAATAGTTATGGCTTTGTTTATTGGTCACATGGCGATGGGTGGTTGCCTGGGAAGCATCAGAATGTTGCCTTGCGGTCTCTTTCACCCATTAAGTGGATTGGCGTGGATTGGAACAACAGTTCTGCCAATCAGTCGAATGCATTCAGGACAGGCATCATTGAATTGGCTCAGGTGCTGAAGTCTGCTCCTAAGAAGTTTGATTTCCTGTTGCTTGACGCCTGCTTTATGATGTCGATGGAAACTGCCTATGAACTGAAAGACTGTACGGACTATCTGATTGGTTCTCCCACTGAAACCCCTGGACCTGGTGCTCCTTATGAGCAAGTGGTGCCTGCTATGTTCTCTTTGTCAAATGCAGCGCTCAGAATGGGTGAGATTTATTTCAAGTATTACGATAATAAGTATAATCCCAATGTCACGAACTCCAATTCCAACTGGACGGGTGGGGTCTCTATGACAGTGCTTGATTGTTCAAAGCTGAAAGAGTTGGCTATGGTTACCCGTGCCAAACTCCCATCACAGACATTTGATGTCAAGAATTTGCGTAGTAAGGTGTTCGATTACGATAAGCGGGGTAGTTCAAGTCATGTGGGGTATTACGATATACAAGGCTTGATGGAGAATGTGCTTGCACCTGCTGATTATGTAGAATGGCAGAAAGCATATCAAAGTGCATTGACCTATTGGAACACCACCTCGCAGAATTATTCTGCCATTGTCAAGATGTTCTCTATGGATGGTGCCAAAGGCGTTTCTCATTACATCCCGTCTTCTGACACTTCTGCAGCTGATAGGAACAAGGATTATCATTCCACAGCCTGGTATCAGGATGCTGGTTTGGAAAGTATTGGTTGGTGAAACGTTGAAGTACAGGTATGAAGGACTTCCTTTTTCACAAAGGCTTACGTGTGGCTTGTATGTTGATGGCCTGCGTCATCTGTTTCTCATGTGGAGGAGAAGATGATTCTGTTTTGCCTCCTACACCCACCAATCCCACGCATACTACTGACCCAACTGAGCCAGTTAATCCTAGTGAGCCTACTAATCCTACAGACCCAGTTGAGCCCGCAGACCCAGTTGACCCCATAGGTCCGGTTGAGAATAAGCATCGCACTGTCATTCTGTACATGGCAGGTGATAACTCCCTAAGCCATTTCCTGCAAAATGACAATCATACGGGGGATATAGACGAACTTCTGCAAGGTGCTTCATCACTGGATGCTACATCCCTCAATACTAACAATGTATTAGTTTTTATCGATAATGCTGAGGCTGATTTCCTGCCTACCATTTGGCGATTAAGCTTGCAGGATGGTCAACCAGTCTTGCAGGTGGTGAAGCAATTTGAGACGGATGTGGTATCGACTGATCCATCTGTCATTCAGGAGGTGGTGGATTTTGCCAAAGAAAACTATCCTGCTGAGAGCTATGGATTTGTGTATTGGTCGCATGGAGATGGATGGTTACCCGACATGATTAGCAAACTCAGAACTAATAGTCCGCTAAGATTTATTGGCGTGGATCAGCAAAATGGTACTATTAAGAGTGAAAATGCCGTAAGGACCAACATTGCAGACCTGGCAAAGGTGTTGGGTTCATTGGGGCAGAAGTTTGAATTTGTGTTGTTTGATGCCTGCTATATGCTTTCTATGGAAGTGGCCTATGAGCTAAGGAATTGCACCGACTACCTCATTGCATCCCCTACGGAAACCCCTGCTTCAGGTGCTCCTTATGACACAGTACTGTCTGCTATGTTGAAAGATAGTGGTGTAGCACAGGATATTGGTAAACTTTTCTACGATTATTATGCAGACAGGTATGATGGTTCGAACAACAATATACCATCTGGCGACAATTGGCATGGTGGTGTGGCAATTGGAGTCGTAGATTGTTCCAAGCTCGATGATTTGGCAAGTGCTACATCCAAGGGTTTGCAGGGTGTGTTATCGTTAGAGAATGAGTCTTTGCGTCAGGATATCTTCAATTATGACCGTCGGGCTTACGTAGGTTTGCATTATTATTTTGATATGGTGGATTTGATGCAGGCGTTGATGCCATCTGATGCTTTCAATGCTTGGCTTAAAGCTTATCAAGATGCTTTGCCCTATTGGCATTCCACCCCCAAGTTCTATGCCAGTGCCTCTCGCTGGTTCTCTTTAGAGGGCACACATGGCCTTACCCATTATATTCCCAAGAAAAACGATTGCTCTGCCAGCTCTGACATCGCCTATCGCTCTACCTCTTGGTATAAAGATGCCGGGTTAAGTCAGTTGGGATGGTGATGGCTACTATAATTCTCGCAATTTTTTTTTTAAAGAAAAAAGGTACATAGTTACACTTTTGCCTATATCTGACTGATTGATAGCAGTATATCTGAGTGTATCTTTATGATAAAGTTACACTGGATAAGATAAGGGTTGAACAACAGGTAAATAGTAGTTTCTTTACACCAAAACAAGTTGTTTTCGTACCGTTATCTTGCTACTTGAAGGGTGTTATGATAGTATCTTCTCGCACCAAAACAAGTTGTTTTGGTGTTAGTGTACCTTAGTGTAACTTCTAAACAAAGTTACACTATAGGTAATTAACTATAGTACAAATGATTAACATATAAAGTGTAACTATGTATGTAAAATACATAAAAAAAATATGCAAGCTATTCGTGATGATACGGACTGCCATTTAGGATGCTCATGGCACGATAGAGTTGTTCAACGAAAATCAGGCGGATCATCTGGTGAGAAAAGGTCATCTTGCTCAGGGAAAGCTTCTCTTGTGATGCTTCATAGACTTTTGGGGAGAATCCATAGGGTCCTCCGATGATGAAGACTAAACGGCGGTTGGTGGTGTTGAGCTTGCGTTTCATATAGTCGGCAAACTCTATGGAACGCATCTCCTTTCCGTGCTCGTCGAGTAAGACCACCGTATCGCCAGGTTGGAGCGACTTCAGGATGAGTTCTCCTTCTTTTTCCTTCTGTTGTTCCTCGCTCAGACTCTTGGTGTTCTTCAACTCAGGTATCACCTCTAAATCGAAGGAAATGTAGTGCTTGGTACGCTCCACATATTCGTCAATAGCTTGGACGAAATACTTCTCCACCGTCTTTCCAACAACCAATAATACTGTTTTCATGTTCTATGCCTATGGATTTCTGCCTCCAAAGTTAGCATTTTTCCCCGAATTTTACTACCTTTGCCCTATAATAAATGCATTTATGATATGGAAAAGGAAAGAGAATTGATAGACAGACTGATTGATTTGTCGTTTGCAGAAGATATCGGTGATGGCGACCACACCACGTTATCATGTATCCCAGACACAGCGATGGGCAAGTCGAAGTTGCTCATCAAGGAAGAAGGCATCCTGGCAGGCGTGGAGATTGCCAAAGAAGTATTCCACCGTTTTGACCCTGAATTGAAGGTGACAGTATTTATGGAAGATGGTACCCCTGTTAAGCCTGGTGATGTGGCAATGGTGGTGGAAGGCAAGGTGCAGAGTCTGTTACAGACCGAGCGCCTGATGCTGAACATCATGCAACGCATGAGTGGCATCGCAACTATGACCCACAAATATCAGGAACGTCTGAAAGGCACCCATACCCATGTGTTGGATACCCGCAAGACTACCCCTGGTATGCGTATCTTGGAAAAGATGGCAGTGAAGATTGGTGGTGGTATGAACCATCGTATCGGCTTGTTTGACATGATTCTGCTGAAAGACAACCATGTGGACTTCGCTGGTGGCATTGACAAGGCAATTACCCGTGCCAAAGAATATTGTAAGGCTAAAGGCAAGAACCTGAAAATTGAGATTGAGGTACGTAACTTCGATGAGTTGCAGCAGGTGCTCGATTTGGGTGGTGTAGATCGTATTATGTTCGACAACTTTACCCCAGAGATGACTCGCAAGGCAGTAGAGATGGTGGGAGGCAGGTTTGAGACCGAGTCTTCTGGCGGTATCACATTCGATACCTTACGCGACTATGCCGAATGCGGGGTGGACTTTATCTCTGTAGGTGCCCTAACGCACTCAGTTAAGGGCTTGGATATGAGTTTCAAAGCGTGCTGATGCCTCTGACATAAAGAATGGCTGTGCCCTTATGGGGGCATAGCCATTGTTGTATTAACACTTTTTAGCAATATTGTTTACCTCCCTTTTGGCTTTATCTCCGTCTAAGAGATAGAAAGCATAAGGAAATTGAGCGTAGATGTAAGACGAAAGTTTTGGAAGCCGATGAGTTGAAACTGGTGGAGGGGTGTAGAAAAGGCGATGCGAACGCTCGCAAGCAACTATACACTCAATATGCGGAGCAAATGCTGGCCGTTTGCTATCGTTATACAGGTGATATGGAAGATGCTCACGATGTGTTGCACGATGGCTTTATCAAAATTTTCACCCATTTCTCTTTTAGGGGAGAAAGCTCGTTGAAAAGTTGGATGTACAAGGTGATGAGTTCACAAGCCGTAGATTTCATGCGTAAGAAACACACCGATGTCATTATGAGGATGGATGGAGAAGAGTTGCCTGATGTGGTGGATATCGACGAGAAAGCTGTGGCTGAAGAGGGTAGAGGCATAGACGAGCAGACGCTCATGCGGATGGTGGCAGGTTTGCCCGAAGGATGCAGGATGGTGTTCAACCTCTTTGTTTTCGAAGGGAAGGCGCACAAGGAGATAGCCGAACTGCTACATATCAAGCCTGATACATCGAAATCTCAGTTCCGTTATGCGAAAAGTTTGTTGGCTATAAAAATTAAACAATTTATCGAGCATGAAAGAGAACGATGATTTGACGACGTTATTCCAACCCTTGGGCGATGTGAAGATGCAAGTAAAGGAAGGGTTCTGGGAAGGTTTGGAGAAAGACCTCACAGCCGTTATGGCTCAAACGGAAACTATGGTACCTGAAAACCGTGTCGTGCTTCGTCCTATCTATCAGCGTTGGGTGGCAGCTGCTTCTGTACTGCTCATTGTGGCAGCTGGTTCAATAGCTTTTTGGACTCTAAATTCTCAAGAACAAGAGATTCAGCAGGCTTTCAACGAGATTGTGGCCAATGCGGATGCTGTCGAGGTGGATGATTTGACGGAACCTGCTACACCTATTATTTATAATAAGGAGATGTCGTCAATCGTCAATTGTCAATCATCAATCGTCAATCGTCAATCAGGCTTAATCCCCGCATCTTTGGGTGAAGTTGCAGAAGCTGACGATGATGACGAAATGGTACCTGTAGAAGTAACTTTGCAGATTATTGAGCAAGGCTATTTCAAGGGAGGCAATCCGAATAATGGTTTGGTGAATGCTTCTAACGGCAATCTGGCAAGTACAAATGGAGAGAATGCTACTCCAACTGTTGTAGAAGGTAAGGAATCCAAGTGGGCATTGAAGCCAGCTGTGGGTACGGCATTGCCAAAGGGCGAATTCAATATGCCACTCACGGCAGGTATGATGCTGGAACACAAGGTCAATAAGACTTTATCCGTAGAGGCGGGCTTGTTGTACAATTATCTCCCTGTGCACGATGATGAGAATCAATCATCATTATCTCTACCTGTGAAGTTGGATGTGAATCTGGCTGAGGGTAAGAAGGTTGATTTGTATGCTACAGTAGGTGCTGTTGCAGAGAAGCTCTTGGGCAAGTCATTCAGTGAAGAACCTGTACAGTTAGCTGCTACCGCAGGCTTGGGAGTGCGCTATAAGTTAAATGACAACCTCGCCATCTATGCGGAACCATCAGTATCCCATTACTTTGATACTGATGGCAATACTCGTACATTGCGAACAGAGCAGGCTGTCAATGTGAATCTATTGTGCGGTGTCCGCATGAGTTATTAACCCATTAAATCCACAACAATATGAGAGCGAAGATGCAAAACTGGTTGTCGCTGATGCTGTTGTCATTGGCACTGACATGGGTTTCCTGTTCAGACGATACGTTGGATATGGAAAATCCTGATGTGGATTTGTTTGTCAAGTTGCTCAAGTCGGGTACCTTGGCAGTGAATGAAGAAACGGGCATGGTGACAATGCCTAACTTCACAACGGATGATATAGAGGGTCTGTTGCGTTATGCTGAAGACCTGAGCGAGATATCTTCTTTCCCCTTAGCACCAGTGTCTTATTTGGCAGGGGGTAAGCCTCGATTGGGTGAATGTATCCTTTGGATGGTGGAATCTATCCGTTTGGGCACGAATGCTTCATTGGGTTGTCGTATGGTGCACAAGGATGCAGTGAACTACGAGGGTATCTACTTCCTAAATGACGATGAATTGTTGGATGCAGCAGCTCATTACCGAAGGTGGTGGAACAAGGTAAATCATGCAGGAGGATTGTCGGTGATAGATGCTTCCGGTAATGAACCTTTAGCGGACTCGGATTATAGGTGGTGGTGATAAATCCCTAATCTTAATGGAAAAGCGATTGTTGTTGATGCTGTCGATGATGATGGCAGGATGCTCTTTGTGTGCTCAGGATTGGACGCAGGCCGACTCTTTACGCTTGGATCAGTTACTCAAGGCGGATGGGGAAATCAAGCTAAATCCGCATGCGTTGGAAGAACTGAAGGAGAATGGGTTTATGGGAAGTCAGTCGGTAGTTTCAGAGAAGCCTTGGCTGGAATTCGACTATACCATGCCTAAGCTTAAGTTACCCAAACAGGCGGAGGTCAAGATGGGGTTTGATATCCCCTTTTCTGCTCCACCAGTAAATGGTCTAACTTTTACAGGAGATCTAGCATACCATTTAACAAAGTTCTTTACCCGTGAGTATTGGGACTTCCGAAACAAGCGAAATAAGAAAAAGACGTTGGAAGTTCTGAAAAACTATGACGTAGCATTGCCTGATAGTTTGCAGAGTGAAAAATAATTCGTATCTTGCGCCCTCAAAACAAAAACAAATAGAATTATGAATAGAATAACATCTCTTTTCGGAATAGAACATCCTGTGATTGCAGGAGGTATGGCTTGGTGTAGTGGTTGGCGTTTGGCAGCTGCGGTCAGTAATGCTGGTGGTTTGGGTCTGATAGGTGCAGGTTCAATGACCCCTGAGTTGCTGAAGGAACATATTGAGAAATGCCAGGCAGCTACGGATAAGCCGTTTGGCGTGAATGTACCGTTAATGAAGCCTGGTGTGGAGGATATGATGAATATTATCGCTGAGACAGGTGTCAAAGTTGTGTTTACCTCGGCTGGTAGTCCTAAGAAATGGACTAGTTGGCTGAAGGAGCGTGGCATCACGGTGGTACATGTGGTGTCTTCTTCTAAGTTTGCCAAGAAATGTGAGGATGCAGGTGTGGATGCTGTGGTAGCTGAGGGCTTCGAAGCTGGTGGCCACAATGGACGTGAGGAAACTACTACCATGTGTTTGATTCCTGCTGTTCGCAAGGCTACTTCTTTGCCTCTGATTGCTGCAGGTGGTATAGGCAATGGTCCATCTATGTTGGCTGCATACGCATTGGGTGCTGAGGGGGTGCAGATTGGTACACGCTTTGCACTGACTGTTGAGAGTTCTGCCAGTGAGGCTTACAAGAATTTCTGTCTGAACTTAGAAGAAGGTGATACGATGCTGATTTTGAAAAAACTCTCGCCTACACGTATGGCTAAGAATCCATATCGTGAACAGCTCGATAAAGCTGAGGCTGCTGGTGCTACGGCAGAACAATTACTTGAGATCATTGGTGCAGGCCGTAATCGCATGGGCATCTTTGAGGGTGACCTTGAGAATGGAGAGGTTGAAATCGGTCAGAATGCTTCGCAGTTCAAAGGCAAGGGAATACAGACGGTGGCTGAGGTAATGGCTGAAATGCTGGCTGAGTATCAGGAAGCCAAAGACAAACTGATAGCTTTGGCATAATCATATTACTATTGTCTCATACTACACATTACTAACGTTTAGGGTTAGACGATACTAATGTCTAATCCTAAACATTTGTATTCTTTCTTTTCAATAATTTGCTGAGGCGCAGTTCAATTAATGAATAGGGGGAGTAGCCTTCTGTAAGAACGTCCATTTCTCCATTCTCTTCATAGATTAGGGTGGGGTAATGCTCAGCATATTTCTCAGCAAAGAGGAAAGCCTGACGAGTGTGTTCTTGTGCTTCGTCGGATGAGAAATGCTGGAAGAACGTTTGCTTGTCAATTCCCAATCTCTCGCAAATATCCAAATAAACTGTTCGCTCATTCAAATCTTTACCCTCATGAAAACGGGCATTGAGTACTTCGTGTGCAAAGTGCAGGGTCAGTTGGGGTGTGGTAAGTCTGCAAGCTATAATGGCCCGACTGGGTATCTCGCTATCAAGCACCATCTCTTTTTCCTGTAAAGATGACTCGTAGGCCTTCCCAAAAAGTTTGCCTGTCTCTTTGGCGATGGTGGCATTACTACGTTTGATGGCAAAAGCGTTCTCTGGCGTTTGCTTCTGAACAAATTCACCAGCCAACATACCAGCAGGAATCACTTCAAAAGGCAACTTACCCTCTAAGGCATTGAACAACTGCATAATGTGGTCGCTGGTACCATAGCACCATTTGCAGTAGGGGTCCATGATGTAGAGAATTCTCATATTATCAGAAATAGGATATAGGAGGAGAGGATAGAAAAGGAGTAGTTCGTAAAGGATATTTCTTTACTCCCTACTCCTTATTCCTTATGAAAATACGTTAGTCTAATCTACGTGCACCGTCGCCGATGACTACATCGTAAATCTTGCAGCGTTTGCCAAACACTTCAAAGTAGCGTTTGCGTACTTCGCTCACGAAAGTGCTGTAGAGCTCTTCCTTAACGAGGTTGATGGTGCAGCCACCAAAGCCACCACCCATCACGCGTGAACCAGTTACTCCACAATCGAAAGCTACATCATTGAGGAAGTCGAGCTCATCGCAGCTTACCTCATACAACTTGCTCATACCTTGATGTGTTTCGTACATCTTCTGGCCAACGGTTTCGTAATCGCCTTGTTCCAAAGCGTCGCAAACATCCAACACGCGTTGTATTTCTTCGATAACATATTCAGCACGCATGTAGTCTTCTTCAGAAACCACATCCTTCACTTCTGCCAACATTTCTGGTGTCACATCACGCAGGAACTCCACTTCAGGATGAGTCTTCTTCAGTTCAGCCACCACGTTCTCGCAACTCTCACGGCGTTTGTTGTATGCCGATGAAGCCAGCTCATGTTTCACTACGCTATCAACCAATACCAGCTTATAGCCCTGAGGGTTGAATGGATAATACTTGTATTCCATTGAACGGCAATCCAGACGCATCAAGCTGCCTTTCTTGCCGAAGACAGAAGCGAACTGGTCCATGATACCGCATTTCACACCACAATAGTTGTGCTCGGTAGCTTGACCAACCTTTGCCAGCTCGAATTTGTCAATCTTGTTGTCGCCAAAGAGATCATTGAGCGCAAATGCATAAGTGCTTTCCAAAGCAGCGGATGATGACATTCCTGCACCGAGAGGCACGTCGCCTGCAAATGCTGTGTTGAAGCCTTTTACCTCAACCCCTCGCTTGATCATTTCACGGCAAACACCGAAAATATATCTCGCCCAAGAAGTTCTTGGAGCATCCTCTTCGTTCAATCCGAACTCTACATAGTCCTTCATGTCGATAGAGTATGCCTTCACCTTGTCGGTACCGTTAGGCCTAATCTCAGCCATGATACCTTTGTCAACCGCTCCAGGAAATACAAAGCCACCATTGTAGTCGGTGTGCTCACCTATCAGATTAACACGACCTGGTGAGGTATAAACGGCTCCTGTCAGTCCATCGAAATGCTTGATGAAGCGACTTCTAACGTATTCTATTTCCATGGTTCTAAAAACTTAATTAATAATGGAGAATGAATAATGAATAATTATCTTTTATGACTTAGTCAGTTACTCATTCTCCACTCTCCATTATTCATTATTAATTATTCATTATTAATTAATCAACCTTGATGTCCTTGTTCACGTTCTTGCTACCGATCAGTGCGTAGAAGATCATGTAAGCCAGAACAGCTACAACGATAAAGTAGCTTACACGCAGTGAACCAATGGTATCGCTCACGATTGAGTTCTGGATCAGAGGCAGGATACCGCCACCAACCACCATCATCATGAAGATACCAGATGCTTTCTCTGTATATTTGCCCAGACCTTCAGTTGCCAGGTTGAAGATGCAACCCCACATGATTGAGGTGCAAAGACCCATCAGTACCAAGAATACGGTGAACAGAGGCACATTGTTTACTGCAAAAGTACCGTTGCTAAAACCTACCATTGAAACGCCGGTAGCTTCAGGAACGAACATAGAAATCAGTACCAATACAATACCAACGCAAGAAACGGTAAGCAACTGAGTGCGGCTTGAAATTTTGCCAGAAATGAAACCTGAAGTCAGACGACCAACCAGCATCAGCAGCCAGTACAGACCAGTCATACCACCAATGATGGCAGCAGCATTAGCAGCATTGCCAGCATCAAATGCGCTGAAGTTCTCAGCCTTGCTCAAGAAGTTACCGAAAGTGTTAGGGATACCAACTTCCATACCTACATAGCAGAAAATGGCTACTGCACCAAGGATGAAATGACGGAAGCTCCAAGGGCTGTGAGGATCCTTTACAGCAGCAACTTCGACTTTTTGCTGACGTGGTTCCTGAATATTAGCCAAATAGATTACGATGAAAGCAACTACGAAGATGGCGATTGCTCCAAACAACATTGGGCTTACGTCAGTAATCTTTGTGCTCTTGGTAATTGAACCAACATATGCACCTACCATGATAGGAGCGATTGTTCCTGCAAAAGAGTTGCAAGCACCACCCAACTGAAGGAGCTGGTTACCCTTGGTACCACCACCACCGATGAGGTTCAACATAGGGTTCACCACGGTGTTCAGCATACAAACGCACAGACCGCAAACGAATGCACCCAACAGATAGATGCTGAAGCCTGTTACACCTGCGCTGAAACCAGAAGCATACTGAATCAACAAACCAACGATACCTACTGCAATAGCAATCAACGCTGTCTTCTTGTAACCAACCTTGGTCAGCATGTTACCAGCTGGAATACCCATGAACAGGTAAGCCAGGAAGTTCATGAAGTTACCCATGAATCCCAGTGCAGGGTTGTTGCCCACTGCATCGTCCATTGTCCAAATGTTACCTACAGGCGCAGCCATGTTGGTTACGAAAGCAATCATCGCGAAGAGGAAGAACATGGTAATGATGGCTACCATGCTACCGCTTTTTTTCTGTTCTTGTGACATAGTTCTTTAAATTTTTAAGTTATTAATATTGTTAATTATATCCTTTTTCAATCTATTACATCAAATACATAAGCCGTAGTTTGATAGTATGTTTCCTTGGGCCTAAGCCTGGTAGAGGGGAAATACGGTCTGTTTGGTGAATCTGGGAAGTGCTGAGCCTCAAAGCAGATGGCACTACGAGCTGGGAAGGTGGCACCATGTGCTCCCTCGAAACCATTCAGCCAGTTGCCGGTATATAGTTGCACACCAGGCTCAGTGGTAAACACCATCATGCGTCGTCCACTCACAGGGTCTGTGCAGGTAGCAGCCTCGGCAAACTCTTCTATCTCATTTTTGTTCAGTACATAGCAATGGTCGTAGCCCGTACCATGTTTCAGCTGCTCGAAAGGCTCGTTAATGCGTTCACCTACACTATGAGGTGTACGGAAATCCATAGGAGTGCCTTCAACTTTCAGAATCTCGCCTGTTGGAACAGAGTTCTCGTCAATAGGCAGATAAAAATCAGCATTGATGGTTACCACATGATCCAAAATAGTAGGAGTTGGATTGTTGATTCCATGCAAATTGAAAAAACCATGATTCGTCAGGTTTAGCACGGTTGGCTGGTCTGTAGTGGCTTTGTAAGTAATGTACAAGCCGTTGTGATTGTCGGCCAGCTCATACATCATATCTATAGTCAGGTTGCCGGGGAAGCCTTCTTCTCCGTTAGCTGACACATATTTGAACATGATTTTTCTGTTAGTAACTTTCACTACATCCCAAACACGGGTGTGGAATCCTGTAGGACCACCATGTAGGGTGTAGGCGCCTCGGGAGAGGTCTAGTTGGTAGTCTTCGAGCCCTAAAACGAAATGTCCGTTGGCAATGCGGTTGCCATAACGACCGATGGTGGTTCCCAAGAAAGGCTCCGGACTGTCGATAACATGCTGAATAGAATCATGGCTTTGCACCACATTGGCATAAATGCCCTCTTTATCGGGTACCATAATGGAGAGTATCGCGCAACCGTAGTTGGTCACCGCTACCTCCATACCTAAGGGATTCTTGAGTATGTACAGGTCTGTTTCTTTGTCCTGCACGGTGGCTTGAAAGTCTTCCCGTCTCAAGCCGGAACGGTTATTTTCATCAAAAATAGTGCTCGTCATAGTGCGCCTAATTTAATTATTATGCAAATAAAGCCATTTTCTTTTATACTAACAAATATTGTCTGAACTTTTTGTTATCTTTGTGCCCTAAAACAACAAACTATTAGGATTAAGATGATGTATCCACTGAAATTTACCCCCATTCTGAAGCAAACCATCTGGGGTGGGGATAGGATAAATAAGTTGAAACGAATCACCGAAGGTATGCCCTCTGTGGGAGAAAGCTGGGAAATCTCTGCCGTTGAAGGAGCGGAGTCTGTAGTGGTCAATGGAGTTTACCAAGGTTATACCTTGTCACGTTTGGTGAAACTCTTAAAAGAAGATTTGGTGGGAGCAGACAATTATGCTCGCTTCGGAGGCAAGTTCCCTTTGTTGGTAAAGTTCATTGATGCACACGATGACCTTTCTGTGCAGGTACATCCTGACGATGCCTTGGCAATGGAACGTCATCATTCTTTGGGTAAGACAGAGATGTGGTATGTGTTGGGGGCTGACGAGGATGCTAAACTCATTGCTGGTTTTTCTCGCAAGATCAATCCCAAGGAATATCGTGAGATGGTGGCTGACGGCTCATTCACTGAGGCCTTGCAGTCCTATCAGGTAAAAGAAGGAGATGTGTATTACATTCCAGCTGGTAGGGTTCATAGCTTGGGCAAAGGTACTATGGTGGCAGAGGTGCAAGAAACCTCTGATGTCACCTATCGCATATTTGATTATAATCGCAAGGATAAAGATGGCCATACCCGTACGCTGCATGTGGCTCAAGCTGCCGATGCCATCGACTTTGAAGATATTGCAGGTGAAGCGAAGATTGATTATCAACTCATTGATAACGAGCCTGTAGAAGTAGTGTCATCTCCAAAGTTTACCACCTCTGTTTATCATTTGACAGAAGCCATCGAATGTGATTATACAGACCTCGATTCTTTCGTGATTCTGATTTGCACTTCAGGCGCTTGTCAGGTTGTGGATGGTGGTACTGTTGAAACTATCTTAGCAGGTGAAACCCTTCTATTGGCAGCATCTACCAAAGAGATAAAGTTGGCGCCAGATGGCGAAGCAACCTTATTAGAAGTATATACTTGAGAAAGTCATTTTTCAATATAAAAGGCGACTCATTCGAGCCGCCTTTTATATCGCTGATTACTAATCAACCTTTTTACACAATACCTTGTGCCATCATAGCCTTGGCAACCTTCATGAAGCCGGCAATATTAGCACCCTTCACGTAGTTGATGTAACCATCAGGCTCTGTACCATACTTCACACAAGCAGCGTGGATAGACTCCATGATCCAGTGCAGCTTAGCATCTACTTCTTCAGCGCTCCAAGCCAAGTGCTGTGCATTCTGAGTCATTTCCAAACCAGATACTGAAACACCACCAGCATTAGAAGCCTTACCTGGAGTGTAGAGAATCTTAGCATCCTGGAATACCTTTACAGCTTCAGGAGTAGAAGGCATGTTTGCACCCTCGGAAACAGCAATCACACCATTGGCAATCAGCTTGCGTGCATCATCGCCGTTAATTTCGTTCTGCGTAGCGCAAGGAGTAGCGATGTCGGCCTTCTCACCCCAAGGACGAGCACCTGGCACATACTTAACACCTGGATACTGCTCTGCATATTCGCGGATACGTCCACGATACAGGTTCTTCAGCTCCATGATGTAATCCAGCTTCTCACGGTCAATACCATCTGGGTCATAAACATAACCGTCAGAGTCGCTCATTGTCATAACCTTACCACCCAACTGCAGAATCTTCTCAGCGGTGTACTGAGCCACGTTACTTGAACCAGAAACCAAAACCTTCTTACCTTCCAAAGTTTCGCCACGAGTCTTCAGCATCTCAACCAAGAAGTAAATGTTACCATAACCAGTAGCCTCAGGGCGAACCAGTGAGCCACCGAACTCCAAACCCTTGCCGGTGAATGTGCCGCTGAAATCACGGGTAAGCTTCTTGTACATACCGAACATAAAACCTACCTCACGGCCACCAACACCGATGTCACCAGCTGGTACATCCAATTCAGGACCTACATGGCGATGCAGCTCCAGCATGAAAGCCTGGCAGAAACGCATCACCTCAGCGGCTGACTTGCCACGTGGTGAGAAGTCGGAACCACCCTTGGCACCACCCATAGGCAGGGTAGTGAGTGAGTTCTTGAAAGTCTGCTCGAAAGCCAGGAACTTCAGGATAGACTGGTTTACAGAAGCGTGGAAACGGATACCGCCTTTGTACGGGCCAATGGCGTTGTTGTGTTGGATGCGGTAGCCCATGTTGGTTTGTACCTTACCTTGGTCATCTACCCAAGTTACGCGGAAAGAGTTGATGCGATCTGGAATACACAGACGCTCAATCAGGTTGGCTGCCTCAAACTCTGGATGTTTGTTGTACTCGTCTTCAATACTGTTTAATACCTCAGAAACTGCCTGAATGTACTCTGGTTCATTGGGGAACCTACGATTCAGATCTTCTAATACCTTTGCTACTTTCATATTCTTTTGTTTTTAGTTTGTAAATTCACTTTATCCGATAATTACCATTTGTTAGGTGTCAACCATTAATTGACGCTGCAAATGTATAGATAAAAATGGAAACTGCAAACAAAAAATCAAAAAAAATAACGAAAACAATGAAAAAAGTTTGCTTTTGAATGAAAAACGGATAAAAATGTCATTTCTTTAAGCTTTTGATGACAGGAATGAACACCAGTGCCGTTCCAATGAACAGCGAAGTGAGCGTCATACCGTCAATTCGTTCTGCCTGTGTGAAGATGATGAAACAAATGAGTGCCCACAACAGCACAATGCTAGTCATCTGGAATTTTGAGAGCGGTTTTTTCATAAATCTGCTATATTTTTAATAAGGTGGGGGCAAAGTTAAGAAAAAATTTATAATTTTGCCACCAAATGTATTTATATAAGAAAGGTGTTGACATAAAGATGAGGCTGTTTATGGCCTGTTTATGCTGCTTTTTCTGTTTGACATTAGGAGCACAGACCCAATATGCCAAGCCGAGGAAGGGTGAAGGTATTACCGCTTTCCTGCAACGTCATGGGCGAAATGGAAAGGAATACTACCAAGAATTTTTGGAACTGAACAAGCAGAAACTCAAGGGGAAAACCACCTTGCTGTTGGGTGTAAGCTATGCCTTACCACCAATCAAGGCTACCGCTCAAAAGCGTTCGAAGGCACAGAATACGCCTGCTAATACCAGCAACGAGCCAAGGCAAGCAGAGGCAGGTAAGACGTCTGCACAACCTAAAGACACCAAGACGAAAGACAAGAAGCATGAAATTGGCTATGAGTTCAATGAACCGCTGTTTGGAAAAGACCTCGCGAAAGGTAAGGTAGAGAGTGGCAAACTCAAGGGAGCCTGCATTTATGTGGTAAGTGGACATGGAGGTCCTGATCCGGGAGCTATCGGAAAGGTGGGCAAGACGGAACTACACGAAGATGAGTATGCCTATGATGTGGCGTTACGTTTGGCTCGCGACCTGATGCAGGAGGGGGCTGAAGTACATATCATCATACAAGATGCCAAGGATGGTATTCGTGAAGACCAATACCTGAGCAATAGCAAACGAGAAACTTGTATGGGCAAGACCATTCCGCTAAATCAGGTAGCTCGCCTGCAGCAAAGGTGCGATGCCATCAATGAGCTATATAAAAAGGAGAAAGATGAGTATAAGTATTGCCGAGCTATCTTCTTGCATGTGGATAGCCGAAATGTGGGAGAGCAGATAGATGTGTTCTTCTACCATCGCGACGGTTGGTCGAAAGGCTTACAGTTGGCTAATCAGATGCGTAGGACATTTCAGGCAAAGTATGATCGCCACCAGCCAAATCGAGGCTTTGAGGGATCGGTGTCTTCAAGAGGACTATATGTGCTTACTCATACCCAACCTGTTTCTGTGTTTGTGGAATTGGGGAATATCCAAAACAGCCACGACCAGAAGCGTTTTGTGCTCAGTTCCAACCGCCAGGCTTTGGCGAATTGGTTAACGGAAGGGTTTATTAAAGACTTTGAAAAACAATAGGATGAAACAACTAATATACTTGGCAATATGCCTGTTGCTGCTGTCGTGCGGGAACAGACCTGTGAGTGAGGAGGAGCTACTGCACTCCATCAATACCACTCCGATGCTATACACCGTTCAGTGTGTGGCACAAACAACTGTGATTGAACGTTCTTCCCGAGCAATGGATTTGTTCGGACAGAGAACAGCTATCATTCCGGTGGAAGCCAACATCAAGGCAGGCATTGACCTATCACAACTTAAGAACATCCGCATCAGTGGCAAAACGGTGTATATCACCTTACCCGACCCTGTCATTGAGATTGAGAGTACTCGAATCCTCAATGAAGAGATTGTTACCTCAGTGGCTCGTCTGCGTTCTGATTTTACCAACGATGAATTGGCGCAGATAGCTCGTAAGGGTACTGATGCTATCCGTAACGACTTGGGTAAGTACAACTTAGTTGTTCCTGCTCAAGAGCAGGCAGAGTTGGTGATTGCCGCTATTGTCAACCGAATGGGTTATGAGGCAGTGTTCGAGAATCGTCCGAAGTATGAGAACCAAGATTTGTTTAACCTTGCAACACCCAGATAAGCCATGGATAAGAAGAAACGCAAAAGAAATATCATCATTGCCATCATCTTGGTGGTCATCGCTCTGATATTGTATTTCACACAAGACGTGGTGAAGGAGGTGTATCATTCCATTTTCGAGAAGCGCATAGAGATAGGGCATGTGATGCTTTCCGACTTGGCTAAGACAGAAAAGATGACGGTTCTCTCGCTCTACAAGGAAGTGGTGGTGAGTCAGTACAAAGAAGAGCCTGGAATGGTGTTTGGGTCCAAGAAGTCTCAGATACACAGTGTATATCCTGGACGCATCGATGTGGGTTTCGACCTCAAGAATTGTGCTGACGATTGGCTCTTGATGCGTGAGGATACAGCCTATGTGAAGCTACCTGCTGTGGAGATTCTCAATCAGGGAGGTTGGTTCATTGATGAAGCTGCTCGTCAGACACCCATAGAAGATGGCGAGTGGACCAATGAGGATTATGCCCGTTTGTCGCATAGAGCCAATGCGCTGATGAAGCGCAATAGTGAGTTGGAGGATTGTTATCGGATGGCGGAGAATAATGGTAAGCGAGTGGTGCAGAACCTCTTGCAGGCGATGGGTATCAAATATGTACAGGTGGAGGTGACGCCAAGAGATTATTATCGACCATTCACTATCGACTATGATGCTACGGGTCGTAAAGGTGTGCATTACGACTTTTATATCAATGGAGCTAATGGCAATCGATATGTGAAGTTCGACGATGGAGCATTGTTGTCTTACCAAGGTGACATCGACGATGAAGATCTCTATTCTGTCATAGATATGTTCAGCTACTTCACCCAAGGGAAGGTGGCTCGTCAGTGGAATGTGAGCAAGCAGGGCACCCACCTTAAAATAGATATGGTGAACCCTACACTAACAGTTGGCACAAAAGCTGCCGATGCCTTTACCCGCGGTCGCAGGAAAGCCGATGTTGAGCGTTTGGAAACTGCCCTTCGTCAGTTGTTTGGTGAAAACACGCAGATTACCATCGTTGAGCTTGACCGCAAAGGTGTACAGCTGTACCGATATTGAGAACAACTTTATTGTTGCTTTACCGCTAATAAGCTCCACCTCATAGTGAAGGTAGGAGCTTTTATAATTTCCCTATTTCTTCTTCTTTGAGAAAATACGGGGAACATGGATCTTAACGTGTGGCTTGATCTTCATCTTGTGCATTTCCTTGGTGTCATCAAAGCTGAAAGAGATGGCAGTGTCTGCAATGCGTGCACGATTCTCTAATTCGCCCTCAGCCACAGCACCATTACTATAAATAGTCACATCGATATTCCTTACCTTTACCTTCTTATAGCTTGCTTCCTTTACGGTAGCCTCTACTGCACCAATAGGTAACTTACCACCTTTTGTTCGTCTCACTTCAGCTGTACGCTCCTTGGAAATATCGAACTCAAAGGTTGCATTGGCGGCAATTTTGCCAATATCTTTCATGTCAATCACTTCACCCAGCTCAAGGTTGTTGGTGTTTACTGTGCCACTCAAATATTTTGTACTGTCGTTCAGTGTCAAGTTCTTCAGTTCCAGTTTTCCTTTAGCGGTGGTAATCATCCCAGAGAACACCTCACGCTTGCGAAGCACACTGAAATCCCCTGTATAGCGGATGTCGCCCAACTTGTTCAGCTGTGTCATCATGAACTTCTTTACCACGAACTGCTCTATGATTTCATGCTTGATGCCACTTTTCGCCAACATCTCATCCACATGGAAACTGATGTTCAATAGATATTTATCACGCAGATTCTCAATACCTCCGTTGGCATAGACATGTAATCGCTCATCCTCATTATTTATCTTGATGTCCCTGAACTGCATGGTGTCGGCATCACCCTCCACCATCACGCTCAATTCAAGAGGCATAGTGAACTGTTCCAAAGCTTTGGTAAACAGTCGTGAGATGTCTTTCAGCACCACATGTGCCGTCAAAGGTTTTGTGGTATAATAACTCAGGGCCATACCCTTTTTCTTGCTGGGCAACCACAATTCCAAGCCTGGTATATTGACAATGGTGTTCTCATGTAGAATCTCCGCATTGCGGAAATGTATCTGTTTCATGTCTGTGGTAGCATCCAAGTGCAAGTCTTTGATGAAAAAGCCTGAGATGGAGTCGGTAGCATTCATGTGAACAATGGAAGCTGCTATCGAATCCTTGTCTATGTGATTGACCCTGAGCTGCACATCCGCCAAAACATCCAAGTGCCCTGCATCGAACCAGCCACGCTTGGGCTTCCCTTCATTCTTGCGAGGCTTGTGGTTATCAGTCTTGAATCGTAAACCTTGAATATCTACATCCTTTCCAATAATGTCAAAGTACAGCGAGTTGATACTCACTTGTGTGGCAGTCTTACCCTTGGGAAGTTCCACATCCACTCCAAAGAGTTGTGCGCGAAGCTTGAAGAAATTGATGCTGATGCTATCTGCCTTCAGAGGCATCTGCAATTTCTCGCTCAGTCGATTAGTGGCATATTGCAAAACCTTATTCTGCACAAAGTCCGTATTGACTGCCAACACAACAGCCAACACCAGCAAGATAACGCCTGCCACCAGCCCCAAGATAATTTTCCCTATCGTTTTCATATACCACAATCATTTTATGTGGCGAAGATAATGCTTTTTTCGTGGTTTTCCATTATATTTGCACGTGAAAATCTAAAAAATATAGCATGAAACAACATCAACAGGGCAGTAAAGCCTATTTGTTTTCAATTGTGCTGGTCGCCGTACTGGGCGGTCTGTTGTTTGGTTATGACACCGCAGTTATCTCAGGAGCCGAGAAAGGCCTGCAAGCTTTCTTCCTTGGAGCCAATGATTTCACCTATACTGATAGTTGGCATGGGTTCACCTGTGCCAGCGCCTTGATAGGCTGTGTCATCGGTAGTGCCCTCTCAGGTTGGATGGCATCCTCATTGGGCAGAAAGCGTTCGCTCTTCGTGGCGGGTTTGCTATTCTTTGCCTCTGCCTTGGGTTCCATGAATCCAGAGTTTCTGTTCTTCAATAAGGGCGAGGCAACCATGAGTTTGCTGGTGGTGTTCAACATCTATCGAGTGATTGGTGGTATTGGTGTGGGTTTGGCATCTGCCATCTGTCCTATGTATATAGGTGAGGTAGCACCTTCGGGCATCCGAGGCATGTTGGTATCTTGGAACCAGTTTGCCATCATCTTCGGTCAGTTGGTTGTCTATTTCGTGAATTTCATGATTCTGGGCCAGCACACCAATCCTATTATAGAATCCATAGGCGAAGGTATCAATGCCGTTGCCCCCAATAGTGACCCCTGGACCATCGCCACAGGTTGGCGTTATATGTTTGGAAGCGAGGCATTACCTGCCGGCTTGTTTGCCCTGCTTATCTGCTTAGTTCCTGAGACGCCTCGTTACTTGGTGATGATAGGTCAAGATGGTAAGGCCCAACACATTCTGGAACGCATCAATGGAGCCGCTATTGCCCAAGAGATTCTGCATGATATCAAGGAAACCATCACTGAGAAGACTGAGAAGCTGTTCGCTTACGGTTATCTCTGCATCTTCATCGGCATCATGCTCAGCGTATTCCAACAAACCGTAGGTATCAATGCAGTGCTGTATTATGCGCCTCGCATCTTTGGCGATATGGGTATGGAGAGCCCTATGGTGCAAACTGTCATCATGGGTGTGGTCAATATCCTGTTCACCCTTGTGGCTGTCTTCTTCGTTGAGAAATGGGGACGCAAGCCGTTGCTCATCAGTGGTTCCATCGGTATGGCGATAGGCGCTTTTGGTGTGGCACTCACTTTCGGTCATGCAGGATTGGAAATCGTTACCATGCTGAGCATCATGGTCTATAGTGCTTCATTCATGATGTCGTGGGGGCCTATCTGCTGGGTACTCATTGCCGAGATTTTCCCCAACACCATCCGCGGTAAGGCTGTGGCCATCGCTGTTGCCTTCCAGTGGATATTCAACTGGATTGTCAGCTCGTCGTTTGTGCCGATGTTCAACATGCGCTTGGGTGATGATGCCAACTTTGGTCATTGGTTTACCTACGGCCTTTATGGCACCATCTGCGTCATTGCCGCAATCTTCGTATGGAGACTTGTACCTGAGACCAAAGGCAAGACCTTGGAGCAGATGAGTAAGCTGTGGCGTAAGGCCAGTTAACCGATTTTGACGATTTTGTTTGCAAATGAGTGATAATTACACTACCTTTGTGGGCAAAAGTAAAATATTTTGAAAAAATGATGTCATTTGCGTTTTATCTGATTATTTGTGTTTTTGTGTTTGGCTATATCTGTATAGCCTTAGAGTATCCGCTGAAAATAAACAAGGCGGCTACGGCGTTGCTGATGTGCGCCGTGTTGTGGACCATCTTTGCGGTGTCGGGCATGGGAGCTATGACTCCTGCTTTCTCTTCCGGCTTGACTGCTGAGAGTTTCCATGATTTCCTTTCTACCAACATTACGCACCATTTGGGCGAAACGGGTGAGACCGTGTTCTTCCTGTTGGGTGCTATGACCATCGTTGAGGTGGTTGACCGTTGGGGTGGTTTCCGTGTCATTACTGACCGCATCAATGCCACATCTAAGGTGGAACTATTGTGGATATTAGGTGTGTTGGCATTTTTCCTGTCTGCCATCCTTGACAACCTGACCACTACCATCATGATGTGTACCTTGCTGAATAAGCTCATTCCTGAGAGACATGACCGTTGGTTCTTTGCCAGTATGATTGTCATCGCCGCCAACGCTGGTGGTGCCTGGACACCTATCGGTGATGTTACCACCATCATGTTGTGGATTGCCGGTAAGGTGAGCGCACTAAACATCATGCAGATGACGGTATTGCCAAGTATCGTGAGCATCCTGGTGCCTTTCGCTATCCTGTCTTACACCTTGCGTGGCGGGCACATCACTCCGCATACAGAGGAAGTAGTGGATGATAGCCCTGCATCACGCGTACCTGCTCATCAGCGTAAGATTGTGTTGTGCTTGGGTGTTGGCGTACTGATTTGCGTACCTATCTTCAAGAGCATCACTCACCTGCCTCCTTACATCGGTATCCTTGGTGCTTTGGGTATCGTGTGGATGGTTACCGAATTGATGCGTCCGAAGAATCCAGAAGAGCGCAACTATCACTCTCTGAAGCTGTCGCACATCCTCCGCAGAGTGGACTTGTCAAGCATCATCTTCTTCCTGGGCATCCTGATGGCTGTTGGTGTACTGCAGGTTTGCGGTCATCTGTCCATGTTGGCAAACAGCCTCGACGGCATTGCTCTGGCTGAGCCTTACAAGTACTTCACCATCGACACCATCATCGGTATATTGTCAAGTATTGTAGATAATGTGCCTCTGGTGGCTGGTACAATGGGTATGTATGAATTCCCCATCGACCACTACTTCTGGGAGATGTTGGCATACTGTGCAGGTACTGGTGGTAGCATCCTGATCATCGGTTCTGCTGCTGGTGTGGCTGCTATGGGTATCGAGAAGATTGACTTCATCTGGTACTTCAGACACATCACATGGATTGCACTCATCGGCTATTTGGCTGGTGCCCTGTGCTACATCGTGCAATATATGGTAATACATTAATAAAAGAAATTCCCCGCCAAATCGGCGGGGATTCTTTTTAGGAACTTATTGTCACAAATTCCCAATGTCACAAATACCCTAAGCTTTCTATTTCACTTTCCTCAGCACCATCGCCGACCTTGCCGGCACATACAGTTGAAGCCAACCCTTGTGCTGCTTGCTATACAGGCGGTCAGGCATCGTGAAATGCTTGATGCTGTCATTATTCAACCCATTGCCACCAAAGTCCTTGCTATCGGTATTCAGTACCACCTCATAGCTGCCCTCAGGCACCAGGAACCCATAATCGGTGAATGAGCGAACGGGATTGAAGTTGAATACAAACACCAAATCATCGCGCTTGTATGCCAAAATCTGGTCACCATCATTGTGCCAAATCTCCTGCACCTTGGTCTTCTGGAAACGCTTCACGCTCTTGATGACCTTCAGCATAGCTTGGTCGAAATCACCCAAGTAATGATAGCAAAGGTTCTTGTTATCCACCAAGTCCCACTGTCGGCGGGCATACTTGTGACTCCATCCGTTCCCCTCACGAGGGAAGTCAATCCATTCCGGATGCCCGAACTCATTACCCATGAAGTTCAGGTAACCGCCATTGATGGTGGAAGCCGTGAGCAATCGAATCATCTTATGCAGAGCGATGCCTCGGTTCACCGTATAATTCTCGTCGCCCTTCTGGAAATGCCAATACATATCCGCATCAATCAGACGGAAGATAATGGTCTTGTCGCCCACCAAAGCCTGGTCGTGACTCTCGGCATAGCTGATGGTCTTCTCATCCTCTCTGCGGTTGGTCACCTCCCAGAACAAGCTGCTTGGCTTCCAATCCTCATCGATTTTCTCCTTGATGGTCTTAATCCAATAGTCAGGAATATTCATCGCCATACGATAGTCGAAGCCATAGCCTCCATCATCGATAGGAGCTGCCAAGCCTGGCATACCCGACACCTCTTCCGCGATGGTGATAGCGTGAGGGTTCACCTGATGAATCAAGCGGTTAGCCAGCGTCAGATAGCAGATGGCATTGTCATCCTCATGCCCGTTGAAGTAATCGCCATAGCCCATAAATGCCTCACCCAAGCCGTGACTATAGTACAGCATCGAGGTCACACCGTCGAAGCGGAAGCCGTCGAACTTGAATTCCTCCAGCCAATACTTGCAGTTGGAGAGCAGGAAATGCAGCACATTGTCCTTGCCGTAGTCGAAGCACAGCGAATCCCAAGCCGGATGCTCATGACGGTCGCCTGGATAGAAATATTGGTTAGGGTCACCTGCAAAGTTGCCCAAGCCCTCCATCTCGTTCTTCACAGCATGGGAATGAACAATGTCCATAATCACAGCAATACCCATCTCATGAGCCGTGTCAATCAGTTCCTTCAGCTCATCAGGCGTGCCAAAGCGTGATGATGGAGCAAAGAAGCTCGACACGTGATAGCCGAAGCTACCGTAATAAGGATGCTCCTGTATCGCCATAATCTGGATGCAGTTATAGCCGTCTTTGGCCACACGGGGCAACACATTGTCCTTAAACTCCCGATAGGTGCCCACCTTCTCCTCCTGCTGACTCATGCCCACGTGGCACTCATAGATCAGCAATGGGTTCACATCGGGCTTGAACTTCTTCACCTTCACCTGGTAAGGCTCAGCTGGGTCCCACACCTGCGCACTGAAAATCTTCGTCGCTTCATCCTGCACCACACGGTTCGCCCATGCGGGGATGCGTTCGCCCTCGCCACCATTCCACTTCACTTTCAGCTTATAGAGGTCTTCGTGATGCAGGGCATCCAGCGGCAACTTGATTTCCCAATTGCCATCCTTCTTCGGCTTCATGGCGAACTTAGGGTTCTCCTGCCAGCCGTTGAAAGTACCAATCACATAAATCTCCGTAGCGTTAGGTGCCCATTCGCGCAACACCCAATTCTTATCAGTCTTGTGAAGGCCGAAATACAGATGTCCGTCGGCAAAGTCGGCCAAGGTTATCTTGCCCTTCTTTGTCAACTGCTTCTCCTTATACAAAAAATGCTCATGCCGTCCGTTGATGGCGTCAGCAAATGGCTCCAGCCATGGGTCGTTCTTAATCAGTTTCAACATAATATCTTGAATTGCAAAGTTTAAATTTTAATGATCAATTGTCAATTGTCACTTTTTGGAGCAGCGAGGGTAGAGCCAAGCTTGCTTGGGCTATGCCGAGTCGCGACAAAATAGGACGCAGTCAATTGTCAATTGTCAATCGTCAATTGTCAATCGTCAATCGTCAATTGTCAATCGTCAACGTTCAAAGTCATCCACCGTATAATTGATGAAATCCAGGAAAGGCTTGGCTGTCTTTGCCAACTCAACCCACTTATCCACAAAACCATCCTCCTGATAGAAGTCATCCTCAAAGTACTTGAACACACTGAAATCCTTGGGTTTCAGCAAGTGCAAATACTCGAAATCCTTGGGAAACCCTTTGGGGTTCACCTTCAGTTCCTCCATACCGATTTTGGGGAACAGACGCTTGAACTTCTTGTCTTCTATAATCTTCCTGTACTCATCAATGTCGTTATAAATTGACTGCCTAACAGCCTGCAATTGCTTGGATGTAAGTCCGTAAGTACCTCCTGCAAAGAAGCACCCTGAGGGCTCCAGGTGGTAGTAATACCCCAAATGCAGCGACTTCTTCCCCTTGGCGGAGATAAACCCTCCGATGTGCGTCTTGTAAGGACTTTTGTCGTATGAGAACCTCACATCGCGATAAATCCTCCACGTGCAATCCTTGGGTTGCAGATGCCTTACCGAAGGGTCGAACTCCCCGATGCGGGCAATCAGCACCAGCAACAGCTTGTCGAACTCCGCAGTAGCTTCCTGATACATGGCCTTATGCGCTTGAAACCACTCTCGGTTATTATTCGCCGCCAGCTGCTTGAGGAACTCCAAAATCAGTTCAATCTTCATAACCACATTGTTTTCTGCAAACTTACTGAATTTCTCTGTATCTTCAAAACAATTTCATGTTTTTATGCCGCTATCGCCTAATCTTTGCATAAATAAACAAAAGCTCCCTGCCAGCCTTTGCCAGCAGGGAGTCTTGGGTTGTTGTTGTTATTATGCAGTACCAGCCTTTTCAGCGGACTTGGGATAGCGATTCGAGATTCAGCTACCAGGGGGATGACTCTGGGGCGCCTTTGCTGGTTTGCAACAAAGGAGTGTCGCACTCAAACGTGAGAACTTTCACGACAGGCTTTTCATACTCTTCTTTCTTCCCCATAACGATAAATTATTGTAAATTATTATTTGGTTTGCAAAGATACACAAAAATAAATAATTAGGAAAGGATTTGTGAAAAAATACGGCAGGGAATAGGGTAGAATAAATAGCCATTGCTATAATAAAGCTCCCTGCCAGCATTTGCCAGCAGGGAGCACCTTGTTATCATGCTTTTCCAATCCTTGCAGGACGGGATTGGCGATTATGGATTAATTTTTTGTAACGGTGTAAGTCCATGTGAATGAACCGTCAAGATTGTCTGTTGGTTCACTGCGGGTAACGGTATAGCCAGGAGCAGCAATTGCTGACAAACCGCCACTATCTAAATTACTGGAATAGATACCCCCCTCGGTCTCTCCGTTGGCCGTAATGGTAAGAGTAGCAGAATCGCCATCACAGCTTAGATAGAGATAATCAACAAGAATGCCGACATTAGTATTTTTACAAGTAATGACGTTATCACCCTTGAGAATCAAATTCAGAGTCAAATCTTTACCTACTATAAAACCTTCATTTAAAAAACCCTCTTCATCAGTATGACTACTCGTAGCGATGAGGTTGTCCAGCGTAATGGTGCCTCCTGTTAAATTTGGATCCCCCCAGGGTTCTTCTAATCCTGAGTCCCCCCAATAGAATATATAGTCTTCGCTAGGACCACTGATAGTGATATCAAAGGAATCAGTTCCTACAGTAGTACTGAATACGGGAAAATTTGGATTCGTTATTAAAGCACCTCCACTAACCGTTGGTGCCACTGGTGCCACTTCCTCCTTCACAAGTGTAGCTTCACCATAATAATACCTATTATTCTGGAATCCACCAGTAGGTGCTGCTTTGGTACATGTATAAGTGTTGCCATCCGCATAAGCGGTAAAAATAATGGCGTCGTTCTCGTTATAACCGTTGAAGATTGTTGAGAAATAGATGTTTCTATCAGTATCAGTCAAAACAGGATCTGCAATTACGATGGGACCATAACTGGAAACTCCGGTAAGAGGAGTATAATAATCCATAAGCCCAAAATTTCCCGATGTGGAGATAACGATACTCGAAATGGTAGGGGTAGGAGTAATTGTATTTCCTTCTTCGTCAACAAATGTGAGCTTCTGACGGAAAATGGAGTTGATGTTCTTGAAGCTGAAATTGGTCTTGGTGTTATCTTCTATCTGGCCAAAAGTCAAGTTAGTACCCTCAACTTTAGTCACCTTCATCTCTGCCAAGTTATAATCCATACTTTCGGCAGTAGCCAGTTTGCCATCCGTTTCAAATATGTAGTAACTATCAATTGGATCTGATGAGTCTATACTCATGCCGTAATACAAGTAAACTACATCGCCTACTGCGGGGTTGAAAGAAGAATAACCTGAATCATCATAGGTGTAAAAACTCAGGTTACCGGAGAGCGTGCAAGTTGGTCCGTTTTGGTTAGGATACAGGGGCGCTATATTCACAGTATGGTCATCCGGATCTTCAGCACATCCATAAGCGATAACACCACTACTATTGATAAACATATACACAGGTTCTTCTGTGCTGAAAGAAGACGAAATGGTGCTTTCACCTATGCCAAACACACGTGTACCAGCCTCGTCATCCATGGTGGCTTGAATACTGAAGCTGTAGGTCTTAGCCACTTCTTTTGCAATCTGTGTCTCATTTCCCACCGTCAGTTCGTCACTGCTGCAGGAAGAAAGTGCTACTGTGCCCATCATCAGGGCAGCTGCTATGCCAAAAAAATAATTCTTCTTCATGTTCTCAATGTTTTTAAGGATTCAACATTCGGTTATTTACCACGATTGTGGTTTAGGACCGCTTTTGCTGGCTTGCAGCAATGTCACACTCTTCTCTAACTTAACAACCTTCATGGAAGGCTTCACATACTTTTTCTTGTCCATAATTCAATAATTTTAAAGATTATTATCATCCAAGCTACAAAGGTATAAAATAAAAATGATAATTGAAAATAAATTGTAAAAAAATCACTTTTTTGCCATACTTCATGAATGTACGACTGCATTTGTAAGTGTCCTTTTTCTTCGTATTTCGTATTTAATCGTCTTAAAATTTGTTAGTTTGATTTGAAGTGATTATATTTGTGCAGTTAAATGATATCATACTATGGGAACAGAAGATAACAAGAAGCGTGTCGTGTAGATCGAAATCGACGACGAGGTGAAGAAACTCACAGTTGAGGGCGTTGACAAGGATGCCCAAGTGGTGATGAAGCAAGAACTCAGTGATGACGAGTTGGATGGTGTAGCAGGAGGAGCACATTTCGATGAATGGGAAAGACCTTAGAACTAAACGATATTGCTTTTAGGTAATTTGGTTATGGGTGGATCCTCCTTTTAAACGTTGATTCTCCCACCCATAACCACTAACTACTTCCGTCTAAGTGATATACAGTATCGAAATGGCGAACTGAATCACCGCTCATTCTGGTATTGCCTGGATTCTGCCTACATAAGCGCTCCAGCTAGCTTCTGCCTTGTAATCATCAACGGATGCTGCTGGTACATAGATGGGGCAGTCGTTGGTGTCATCCAGTGCACATACATCAAGTGTTGGAGGGGTAGTTGCCAAGCAAGTGATGCTCGTCAGACTCCTGCATTCATTAAAAGCAAATAAACCAATTGAAGTCACATCCTTAGGAATGGTGATGCTCGTCAGGTTTCTACAACCATAGAAAGCAAATTCGCCAATTGAAGTTACACCCTCAGGAATGTTAATGCTCGTCAGGCTGCTACAATCTGCAAAAGCATAATCTCCAATTGAAATCACATCCTCAGGAATGGTGATGCTCGTCAGGCTGCTGCAATAATGAAAAGCAAATCCCCCAATTGAAGTCACACCCTCAGGAATGGTGATGCTCGCCAGGCTGCTGCATTCGGAAAAAGCATGATCGCCAATTGAAGTCACACCCTCAGGAATGGTGATGCTCGTCAGGTTGAGGCATTCATAAAAAACATAATCGCCAATTGAAGTCACACCAGTGAAATACTGTAATTCATCTAAGGAGGTAATGCTGGTATCGCCGCAGAACACGTCGATGTCCGTCACAGCCGCCGCCTCCCCATAGCTCAGTTCACCATCACCATCCGTATCCCAATATTTGATAAAAATAGTTTTCATATTTTCATCGGCAAAAACTATAGGGTCATCATCGTTGTGCTGTTTTAGTTCCTCTTCAATATCGACAAGCGTAAAGTTGATGTTATTTGCATGCTTTACTTCCACTTTCTGAGAGGTAGCCTTTGAAACCTCTATCGCTTTGCCGTTTTCATCCTTGCCCTTGATGTCTATCGTGAATCCCTTCTCAAAAACCGTAGGAGGCAGGATGAAGAATATATCCATGCTCTCACCTTCTGTATCGACATTGAAGGAACCTTCTTTGGCGTTGGAATATGGCTTCTCCTTGTCGATTGTGAATACAGGCTCCTCGTCGGCAAGATTGATATACCCTTCTCCGGCTATCGCCTCACCGTTATTACCCCTGAGAGTCACAGTATGGATATTATAAATCTTTCCTACAGAGACATGAATCATGCCCACGGTCTGCTGGAATGCGAAGGCACTGCCATCACTCACCACCAACATGGGTGCATCGAAACGGAAGTCATTGGCGTCAGTGGAATTCAGGTCGTCTGGTAGAGAACGGCGTAATATGTTGCCGCTCAGCACCCAATAGTTATCACCAGGATAAACGGCATAATAAATCTCTTTACTTCTAACCCTCTTTCCTCTAAATGTAGCCTGAGTCCCGTCTGAGCTAACCAGTGAATACCGTTTCATATCCGCTTCAATGTCGCTAAACACATTGATGCAGTCGCCCTCCGACCAAACAATATGCTTCGTTCCACTCTCTTTTGGATTGGATATCTGCGCCCTTGTCTGGGTAACATCAGGCATAGTGGCTACTAGTGAAGTGATGGATTTCACCTCTATTCCGGCAACGTCATCTTCGTTTAAGTCGTCGTTGCTGCATGATGCGAGACCCAAAGAAACGAACATAGCCGCACAAGCTATACCCACATGTTTAACGGATTTCAGTAATTTCTTATTCATGACTTCAATATTTAATTGACTATATCCTGCAAAGATACAGGATGGAAATGAATAAAGCAAGCGAGCCGCGAGAATGTTTTGTACGATTGATGATATTTATAGAGAAAAACAGCAAACATAATTTTATAATTCCGATGAATCAGGCTTCTTATAACTTGCGGAGCAAGTTTTTCATTCGTGCAAAGCACGATCTCCTTCTCATAGTTGCTTGCAACTTCTCATGACTTGCAAAGCAAGTTTCTCATAGTCGCTGAGCGAGTTCTCAATCTAAAATCGTGCTGCCACGATTTTAGATATCATGCCTTCGGCGTCATTCGCTTTAGGCGATCAAGCCATTTCCTTCAATTAATCGAGGCATTTACTCCAAGCAATTGACAAGATGGGGCATGGGGGTAATGCATCATTGAGACAAGCTGTCTTAGCCTTTTGATACAGTAATACAGAATACAGTTTTCTCAGCGACACATCATCCAACTGCCAAAACAAAACTTATTATTATATATATAATATATATTATCTATATAATAATAAAATT